>JAFRFJ010000005.1:0-6075 GCA_017434385.1 Eubacterium sp. | reverse complement strand
CGATTGCTGTTGTGATCATAATTTTTCTCATTGTTCTTCCTCCTTTAAATTCCCTTTATTTATTATTTCTTTTGCCTTGTCGGCGTGTCTTAAATCTTACACCCATAATCTATCACAGCAAGGGTCACAGAACTGTCACAAGGGAAAGAAGAGAAAACAAAAAAGTGTTCACAAAAAATTCACAAATTTTATTAGCACTCATACTTGACGAGTGCTAATAAACGTGTTATAGTACAGCCATAACAAAGAACAAACCACTCGAAAGGAGAGATAGATATGTTAAGACCTAGTATTTTTGGAGACCGTTTTATGACAGATATTTTTGACGATATGTGGCCCTACAGCAGGACAATGGTAAAAGATGAGGGCGCAGCAATGAAGACAGATGTCAAAGATCTGGGAGATAAATACCAGCTGATGATGGATCTGCCCGGCTTCGGAAAAGAGAACATCCAGGCACAGTTAAAAGATGGTTATCTGACTGTAACAGCAGAGAAATCTTCTGACAATGAAGAGAAGGATGAAGAAGGCAAGTTCGTCCGCAGAGAACGCTACAGCGGCAAATACCAGAGAAGCTTTTATGTTGGAAAGCATGTAGAGCTGGAAGATATGACCGCTGAGTTCAAGGACGGCGTTTTGAACATTGTATTCCCCAAAGAGGAAGCAAAGCCAAAGATTGAAGAGCAGAAGTTTATTGAGATCCACTAATCAGCCTGCCCGTATATTCGGGTGAAGGTTAAGTATCCTCCATAATTAAATATAATGATACTAAGAACAGTCCCCTTTTTATGGAAACGGATGTCGCGTCTACGGCGCGGCATCCGTTTTTCTATGCCCTTTTCTTGTCATTTACCGGTCCTTATGATAGAATGATTACGTTTACATTTCCTGATGTTTAAAGCGTAATGCAGGAGGCTTGTTATGAAAAAAGGCCTATTTATCGTTAACCCTTCATCCGGACGGCAGAACTTTACGGACAAGCTTAGAGAGATCGTCGGAACACTGATTCTCAGGCAGATCTGTAATACCATAGATATCTATTATACGGAGAAGAAAGATGATGCCATCCGGAGGACTTCAGAACTCAAAGAAGGAGAGTATGATTTTGTGGTCGCGGTAGGCGGTGACGGAACACTCAATGAAGTGGTCAACGGAGTGGTGAAGAGCGGCAGCGGAATACCCATTGCTCTGCTTTCTACAGGTACTGTCAATGATTTCGGTTCTTATCTGAATCTGCCCCAGGATACGCGAGACTTCTGCCGTATGATCAAAGACTTTGAGCTCCACGGAGTGGATGTCGGTCAGGTCAATGACAAGTATTTCATTAATGTTGTTGCGGCAGGCATGATGTCGGATATTGGTTTCCGTGTTCCCAAAGAACAGAAGGCGGCATTTGGAAAAATGGCCTACTATCTGGAGGGAGCTGCGGACATACCCAACCAGCTGGGAAATGTATTCCATATGCAGTTCGTGACAGCGGATACTGTAGTAGATGAAGAAGTTCGCCTCTTTATGGTGGCCAACTCCCGCAGTGTCGGAGGATTTAAGGACATAGCACCCCAGGCATCTGTTTCGGACGGACTGTTTGATGTGATCATATTTAAAAAGATGGATTTATTCCAGATGTTTCCTTTGCTGTTTGCTGTTTTGTCCGGCGACCATGTCAACCATCCCATGGTCGAGTACCTTCAGACGGACAAGATTCATATTACCAATCTGTCCGGCCAGGAGATAGCGGTAGATTACGACGGAGAGTATCTGGATGGCGGATTTCCGCTGGAGATCAGCCTGCACCCCAAAGAAGTGAATTTCCTTGTTCCTAAAAAGGAAGAGGAATAGAGATAAAGAGTAACCGGAAAGAGGAGAGGACCAGAAGAATGTTAGATATTAAGTTTGTTCGCGAGAACCCGGAGATTGTAAAGCAGAACATCCGCAATAAATTCCAGGATGCGAAGCTTCCTATGGTAGATGAAGTGATTGACCTTGATGCAAAGCGCAGGGCCGCTCAGCAGGAGGCGGATGCACTCCGCTCCGGAAGGAAGAAGCTGTCCAAGCAGATCGGCGCCCTGATGGGTCAGGGAAAGAAAGAAGAGGCCAATGCGGTTAAAGAGCAGGTTGCGGCAGGGGCAAAGCGCCTGGCTGAACTGGAAGAGATGGAGAAGGACCTGGCTGAGAAAGTCCGTGCCATCATGATGCGGATTCCCAATATTATCGATCCCAGCGTACCGATCGGTAAGGATGACAGCGAAAATGTTGAGGTGAAACGCTATGGAGAACCGGTCGTGCCGGATTTTGAGGTTCCTTATCATACCGATATCATGGAGCGATTTGACGGCATCGATCTGGACAGCGCCAGGAAAGTAGCCGGCAACGGTTTCTATTATCTGATGGGAGACATCGCAAGGCTTCACTCCGCAGTGATTGCTTACGCAAGAGATTTTATGATCGACAGAGGATTTACCTACTGCGTTCCGCCTTTCATGATCCGCAGCAATGTGGTTACAGGTGTTATGAGTTTTGCCGAGATGGACTCCATGATGTACAAGATTGAGGGAGAGGATCTCTACCTGATCGGAACCAGCGAGCATTCCATGATCGGAAAGTTTATCGATACAATCAATCCCTCAGAAACACTGCCCAGAACACTGACATCCTATTCTCCCTGCTTCCGTAAGGAAAAAGGTGCCCATGGTATTGAGGAGAGAGGTGTCTACAGGATCCATCAGTTCGAGAAGCAGGAAATGATCGTAATCTGCGAGCCCGAGGACAGCCCCATGTGGTTCGACAAGCTCTGGCAGAACACAGTTGACCTTTTCCGGTCCATGGATATTCCTGTGAGAACACTGGAATGCTGCTCCGGTGACCTGGCTGACCTTAAGGTTAAGTCCGTGGACGTTGAGGCATGGTCTCCCAGACAGCAGAAATACTTCGAGGTGGGCAGCTGCTCCAACCTGGGTGATGCCCAGGCAAGAAGACTGCAGATCCGTGTCGTCGGAGATAAGGGTAAATACTTCGCGCACACCCTGAACAACACAGTAGTGGCGCCGCCCCGTATGCTCATCGCCTTCCTGGAAAACAATCTGCAGGCGGACGGAAGCGTAAAGATTCCGGAAGTACTCCGTCCCTACATGGGCGGCAAAGAAGTGCTGGTGCCGGTAAAATAAAAAGAATCACTGAAAAAAGGCGAAAAAATTCCCGCATCCTTAAAAAGATGCGGGATTATTTTTTCTTATCTGGAATGTTTGCCCCGGGACCTGCCACGGCCTCTTTTTCCGGATGTCTCTTTGCCCGTGAGGTGATCCTTCCTGCGCTGCTTGATCCGGTTCTTTCTGCGGCGTTCCGCATCCTTGCTCCGGATGAACTGCATGATCACAATGATCAGTGCGATGGCAATCAGGACCTTAAGAAAGAAAAAAAGGATTTTCTTTACAGAGAGCTTGTTGTCATCTACGGAAGCGGCGTCGAGATCGTCACTTCCGCCCTTGCCTTTCCCCTTGGAAGCAGCTTCTGTTCCATCCTGCAGATCTGCCTTGACCGGTGCCGCGCCGATCAGAGTATCACCTGTATACATGTTGATATAGCCGATACGGCCGGTCTTTTTGTTGCGGTCATAAACAAAACGACAGCTGACAGTAGATTCATCAAAGTCTTTCATGACCAGGATGGGATAATCTGCATTATATGTGATTTCCGCGCGTGACAGGGCCTCTTTGACTTTCTTTTTGATCGACTTATCCTTCTTGATGGCCTCCTTTACATCAAAGGAAGCGGCAGGACGGATCTGCTTTACGGAATCATAAGCCCATTCATAGAGGTTGCGGGTGTCGTAATAACTGTTGTTGGCACCGCTGTCCTTTAAAATGACACAAATGAGTTCCAGATCATCCTTATTTGCATAGGTAACCAGGGTATTGAGGGCCGCCTGGGTGAAACCTGTCTTTGCTCCCTGCACATACTGATAATAATACTCAGAGTTTTCGTAAAGAATCTTGGCATGGTTATGAAGCTCGATCGGATTCCCCATCGTACCATTGGCTTCGATCGTGTGATCATGGGTTCCGGATATTGTCCGGAAAGTATCGCTCTTAATAGCCTCCCTTACAATCAGGCCCATGTCACGTGCCGTCGTGACATGCTCTTCGTCCGGAAGACCGTGGGGATTTTTAAAAGTAGTGTTCTCACAGCCAAGTTCCTTGGCCCGGGCCGTCATCATTTTTGCGAACTCCTCATCAGAGCCGGCAATATGAACCGCGATCGCTGCCCCGGATTCATTGGCTGACATCAGCATCAGGGCGTAGAGAGAATCTTCCATGGAGATTTTTGCTCCGGCAGGGATACCCGCCGAACTGCTGCCTGCCTCGATAGAGTTGAGAATTTCCTGAGTGTATTCCACCTCATCGTCCGGACTGCATTTTTCAATGGCAAGCAGGGCAGTCATGACCTTGGTGATGGAGGCCGGATAACGCTTGACATCCGCCTGCTTTGCAAAGATGACATGGCCGGTGGAAGCATCCATAACAACGGAAGACTCGGCAACGATGTCCGGAGAACCGCCCAGGTCTTCCAGCCCGTAATAGGCACCGTTATCTCCGATGGGATCGGAATCGGAGCTGACCTTCTCATAGGAATCATCTCCGCTGTTTTCTGCCTGTGCTTTAGTGGAGGCGTCAGCGGCAGTACTTTCATTCTTATCTGCGGCAGTTCCGGTTTCCTGGGAAGCCTGTGTCGTTTCGGTCGTCTGGTCTTCCTCCACGACTTCGCCGCCTTTTCTGGAAAAATCCATGATCCCGCTCTCAGCTGCAAATGCATTGACACTGAGAGAAAGAACCATAATTAAAGATAGTATCAAAAAGAATCGATTTCTCATTTTTCAAAGCCCTCTTTCAATGACGTAGTCTGTAAGACAGGCACCGGTATTCCGGAGTACCCGCCGGACGGGTCAGAACCCTATCTGATATATTTTATCCTATCCTGACTCTATAAGCAAGAAAAAAGAGTAAAAGGCGCTTTCCGGGGGCCGGACAGGGAGCGTGTGCATTTGCAAAAAGGGGGGATATCCTATATAATGACCGGTAAAAGATGAAAAGGACGGAAAAAAGATGCGCCTGAGAAATGTCAGAGGATCCAGAGAACAGATTGCACAGAATGAGCTGGTCATCAAAGATGCACAGCAGTACAGAGGAAAATGGAAAGAATACCTTGAGGACACAGACCGTCCCATCCGCCTGGAGATCGGGATGGGAAAAGGAAAGTTTCTGATGAAGATGGCCGTAAAAGAGCCGGCTTATCAGTATATAGGCATTGAAAAGTACTCAAGCGTCCTGGTCCGGGCTCTGGAAAAAATGGAAGAAGACCCGCTTGAAAATGTGCATTTTCTCCGGATGGACGCGGAATACATCACTGAATACTTCGCAGCCGGAGAAGTGGACCATATATTCCTGAACTTTTCCGATCCCTGGCCCAAGGACCGGCACGCCAAGCGCCGCCTGACATCAGTCCAGTTCCTGAAAAGATATGAGAAGATCCTGGCGCCCGGCGGGGGGATTACATTTAAGACAGATAACAGAGACCTCTTCGATTTCTCCCTGGAATCTGTAAAGGAAGCGGAGTGGACCATGACTGATCTGACCTTTGACCTTCACCACAGCGAGTATGTGGAGAGCAATGTGATGACGGAATATGAAGAACGTTTTGTAGCCAAAGGAAATCCCATCTGCATGCTCCGGGCACTGCCGCCGGCTGACAGGTCGTAAAAAAAATAAATTAATGCTTGCATTTTTAAGAGCCGTACTATATAATAGTTCTTGCGTTGAAAACGCAGCCAATTATATAAGCGCCCTTAGCTCAGTTGGTAGAGCAGCGGACTCTTAATCCGCGTGTCCAGGGTTCGAGCCCCTGAGGGCGCAGTAAAGCCACTATCCGATGGATAGTGGCTTTCAGACTGTAGACAAAGTCCACGGCATTCGCCGTGGATTTTTCTTTGAAAGCACTCAAATATCCTTTGTTTATGCGGACTTTTGGCTTTTTTTATAGTATAATTGAAGTATCAAATAAAGGTGGTATTTCTATTATGAT
>JAFRFJ010000042.1:0-15124 GCA_017434385.1 Eubacterium sp. | reverse complement strand
TCTCGTCATCTGCGGCAAGCGTCGTCTCACCGCTCGTGCTGGACTCGTTTGTCAGGTGGTAGCCCGGCACTTCGCTGTTGTTCTCCTCGACCGTATATTTGCCCGGTGCCACCTTATCAAAGGTCAGGGTATACAGGCCGTCCTCTCCCTTGGTGAAAGATCCCAGGGTGATCGATGTCTCTTCCTCGACTACATTTCCGTCTGCATCCAGATACTTGCCGTCCGGTGTCTTCACGATGAACGTGATACCTCCGTTCAGCTCTTCCTCTGTGACATTGTAGCCGTCTATGCTCTTGGTGATCACCAGTTTTCCGGTCTGCTCTTTAACTGAGTTCGCGATAGTAAGACTGTTTTTCCCGTCATATTTAACGGTCGATATCTTCTTTCCATTAACAGTTTTGACAGTAATTTTCACCTGATGCTTAGAAACATCATATGTAATACCGTCTTTGACAAAAGTTTCGTCATTTGGTCCGGCACCGTCAACTATTTCACGGATTGTATAGTAATAGGTACCCTCATTCTGAAGTGTCAGCTCCGGGAATGAAACTGTTTTGTTAGTGCTGGTTACAGTCTGTTCTGACTTATAATAATTATATGGATTTGAAGGATCCATCTGCCAGTTGAATGGCGGCATTATATGATCAGCAGTCTGTATATTGCCGTCACCATTATCATAACCGACCTTCTCCAATTTGAATGTAAAGCCATTTTCCGGCCATTCGTCAGAATTGAAAGCCTTCTTTGCTTTCAGTACCACTTTTGATTCATTGTCCAAAGTTTTATTATCAAAGGTTACTACTCCACTCTTTCCTTCGTCATAGGTCATCTCCGCAATTACTGTTGTTCCATCTGCTTTGTATACAGTGTATCCCCTGATACCGATACCGCCTGATGAAGACCTCTTGGTATGTACTTCGATGATGTATTCATTAGCGTCATATGCAACATCACCGGAAAGCTTATAGCCATCACCTATATCCTGCGCCTCTCCGGGAATGACTTCTGATACTTTGTATCTGTAATCTCTTACACCGGCATTGAATTCATTCTCATCGAAATCAATGAATCCAAATGTAACCAGTCCGTCTGCTTCTGCAGGCATGGTCTTTGTATTATCTGTAGATCCACCCGGCATTGGCGCCTGATGGCCATTATAGTTAAGACCTTCCAGCTTGAAATTATAATTTCCATTTATATTGCTCGATCCATTCATCGTTTTTGCAACCCGGAGTCCCCCGACTGAGGGAATCTCATTTGTGAACGTGATCGAATCTCTATGGAGTTCCATGTTGAGCACAACTCTATCTGCAAACACCTGTCCATTGACACTTGCGTCCACAATCAGTTCTGCATCCGGAGCAAGAATACTCGCCTGGAATAAACCGGCAGCAGTTTTGACTGTTCCTTTGTAAAGTCCATCCGGGTCGGTGGAATCAATAACGTTAACGACGACATTTCCATCAGTCCATTTTACCACTTCTCCGTTATATACCTGGTCTCCAACATTACTTAACTCAAGCTGAGGAAGGGTAATAGAATCAGCTCCTGCAGCATCGATATTAATAATCAGCAGGTGAGTTCTGTCATTAACACCGCTCTCATCAATTTTCAGTGTTTTTCCTTCAAAGTCTGAAGCATTAAAATTCATACAGCCAAGGGTTGCTGCTTCGCGCTCAACAATAAGGACATTACTCTCTTCCGGTGTTACGGTTACCTGGGAAGCGGTCCTGTCAGACAACTTCTTGGAAAGGGCTTCGGCCTTTTCTTTCATTGCATCCAGATCCACATAGTGAGAACCTGCCGGCTCCTGGCGAATGCTGGTTGCCTCATAACTGCCGCCCTGCTGGGTTGCCGCAGGCGCTCCAGAAGTAATGTGTATATTCTTTCCGCCTACACTAATATCATATACTGTATCGTTAGCACTGATGGTGAGTTCTCCGCTCTGACCCAGATCATGACCAAGTACGAGCAGTGTATTCGGCACATGGATCTCCATATTGGTTGATCCCTGATTACCTGTGATGGATTCACCAATATAATAAATCTCCTTATGAGTATTCGTAACTCCGTTCTTCGACTCACGCATTCCAAATCCTGCTGCTGAATCAAGGACATAATTCTTGGTGGCAAAATTGGAATGCAGATGGTCATTCTGCACGATCTCAGAAAATCCGACTACACCAAAGTTAGCCAGTTCGCCAAATGTACCGTTGATCTCATACTGCGGCGCACCCGGTCCGAATGTTCCTTCAATCTCAGGAATCGTGATGGTACTCTGCGCACCGTTATTCCATGCCCATACAGAGAATGTATCTGCTACGAATTCAGTACTCTCGGTTTTTCCCACAGAAACAGAAGCATCCACGTCCTCTACCTGCACGTCTGATGCTTTGATATTCGTCGCTTCTGCTGTGGAGTCGCAGCCGGTCAGAGCTTTTTCCTTGAGAGGAAGGTGAATAAGCTGCACTGCGTCTTCGGAATCTGCTCCCAGTTTTTCGGAAAGCTGATCTTTCTTAAAGTTAACTTTAATCTTTACTTTTCCGCTCTGCGGCTGGATTTCTTCCATCGCACCGGGGATCTCATTACCCTGGTCGTCGGTTTTGTTTGCCATGAAGGCAATATCATATAATAAAGTATTCTCTGAAGTATACTTCTCGCCTTCGTCGGCCTTCTCTTCATTCAGAGCTTTCATGTATGCTTCATAGTTATATCCCTCTGTTTTCTTTGTGACAGGTGTGACTACAAGTTTAGCGTTCTCAGGAACTGCATCCGCTTCGGTGGGAACCGCTTCTACTTTAATCTTGTCATCTTCATAAATAAACTCAGGTGCTTCCTTTTTTTCTTCCGCAACTGCAATATTCTTCTTAATCACACTGAATGCGTATACGCTGAAATCACCGGTCGTAAAGGATACTTTTTCCTCCCCGCCCAGTCTTACCTTCGGCGCTTTAACATTTTCCACATCAATATCTTCTGCGGAGAGGCTTGTCGCATTCTTGGTCAGGGCATACTTGTCCCTGAGTTCTTTTTTCAGGGGCAGATGGCGCACGCTGACCTGGGCAGGACTTTTCGCGCCAAGTTCTGTCTTCAGCTGATCTGCCTTAAATTCGATGTCTACTTTTACCGTACCTGCAGCGGGCTCCACCTCAATGCGTCTGCCCTTGCTATCATTACTAATAAATGCAATATCATATAAAAGTGTATTTTCATCATTGTAAGAAGCATTCCGGTTCTTATCGGCATTGCCGAGTGCTTCTAAATAGGCCTCATAATCATAGCCTTTTGTCTTTTTTGTGACCTCTGTAACGGCCAGCTTTGCCTGATCCGGAACCGCGTCGGCCCTGGACAGAGTTGCCGTGACTTTCACATTCTGATCTTCAAATGTATATTCCGTCCTGGTGGCAGTCTGCTCACTGCCTGCTTCCTTCCGGTCGGCATTTTCTTCAGAAGTCTCCTGTGTCACCTCTTCCTGTGTTGCAGTTTCATCTGAAGCATCTTCCTCCGCGACATCCGGAGGTTCCTGACTGTCTTCTGTATAGACGTTCTCTTCTGCTGTTTCCTCTGTACTTACCGCTTCATTCTGCCGGTTCACACCTGCATAAAGATTGGCAGTTTTACCTGAGATGCCCGAAGTAAATACCATTATAAATGCAAGTGTAAACGCCAATATTTTTTTTACATATTTTTTCATAAATTCCTCTCCCTGGTACGACAATGATGTTTACATTTATTAAGAATTTCGTAAAGAAATGTATACTAATTATAACAAACAAGTTTACAATATTCAATGATTTAATATCATCAACCAATTGTAAATAATTGCTGAATATTTATAACTTTACTAATGATTAACTAATCCCATCTTTTTACTTTTATAGGTTAAAGTGAAATTGGACAAAAAAAACAGGAACCACTTTATATGTGATTCCTGAAAGAATAGGCTTATCTTTAGTTTTCTGCATTATGTCCATATCGCAACATTGGCAGCAGGATCTATGTAATAATGATCCCGGCAGCCAATAACCTGCAAACATAAAAAGCCCTCAAGAACCGCTTAAACAGTAGCCCTTGAGGGGATAACCAAACAGTCGATAGGGGAGTCGAACCCCTGATTCCGCCGTGAGAGGGCGGCGTCTTAACCACTTGACCAATCGACCGCATCGACTTGTATAAGATAACATACATCGATTTTAAATGCAAGCACTTTTTATTTTTCTTTTCTTTTTTTCTTCTCTTTGCTTTTTGACTTCCTGGCTATCAGCAGGTAGTAGGTAGGCATCATAAAGAGGCAGAGGATGGTGGACGCCACCAGTCCGCCTATGATAACAAAGGACATGCTGTGAAGCATCTCGTTGTTGCTGCTTACAGCCATGGGCACCATAGCCAGGATGGTTGTCAGAGTCGTCATCAGGATCGGCCGCAGACGGATCTTGCCCGCTTCGATCAGGGCCTCTTCCAGAGGCATGTCTTCTTTCAGGTAGTTTACCGTGTCTACCAGAAGGATTCCGTTGTTGACCGCAATTCCCATCAGCATCAGGAATCCCATCATGGATACCATATTCAGGCTGGTCCCGGTGAGGAAAAGCAGCAGGAAGGATCCGATCAGGGAGAATGGGATACAGGTCATGACCATCAGGGAGAATCTGACGGATTCAAATTGCATGGCCATTACGAGAAATACCAGAAAGATACCGGAAAGGATAGCCCGGAAGATGGCTGTGAGGTTCTCCGACCGGACATCCTGAATCAGGGAGCTGCTCAGAGCCACACCGGAAGGATAATTCAGGGCCGCCGCCTTCTTATTGATGGTTTTCTGGGCCTTGGACTTTGACTTTTTCGTAACAGTTGCCGAGGTGGTCTGCTGGTATTTTCCGTTAGATTTCTGCAGCATCTGGGGCTGTTCCTTATATTCCACAGTGGCAATCTCGGAAAGTTTGGTCTGTTTGCCAGTTGCCCCTGTAAGGGTCTTGTTCATCAACTGGTTGATATTGTCATAGGCACCCTCAGGGTATTCCAGGATAATGTCGTACTGGTCTCCCTTTACCTCAATATTAGCCGCCGTCACTCCGGCCATGGTCTGGTAAAGCTCGGCTGCAACCTGGGCGGGCGCCAGTCCCGCATTGGCCGCTTTGAGGGGGTCTACCACCACATGGCCGCTGGTCTGTGCGGAGGCTCCGTCAGAGGAAACATGGATTACTCCGGGCACTTCATACATCATGTTCTGAACCTGCCGGCTTCCCTTCTGCAGGGAGTCAATATCATCGCTGCTGAGAACGACATCCACTGTATCGGCGGAATAACCCGACATGGTGGTACTGTCACCGCCTGAAGGTGATACCAGAATGTCCACGTTGGTCATGGAATCCAGTTTTTTAGTATACTCCTCCACAGCATCTGCTGAACTTCTGGTACATTTTTCTCCTGCAAATGCGGTGAGAACAGCCTGGTTCTGCTGGATAGTCAGGCTGTAATTGTCAAAGTTCTTATCCTCCTCTACCATCTTTTCCAGGTCCTTCATGGTCTCGCTCATGACATCAAGCTTTGTACCGGAACGGAAAGTAGTGGTAACACGGATACTGCCGTCGTAGGATGCCGGAATCAGCTCCACGCCCAGCAGGGATACCAGGTAACCGGACAGGATAAGCAAGAGTACAGTCAATACCAGCGTCAGGACCTTTCTTTTCAGGACTTTTCTAATGATCCTGTCATAGAGAGACCGCACACGGTCAAGGAAACGGTTGACGGCACTGTTCTTCTTTTCTGCAGGCTTAACAGCCACATATAAAATGGGCACGATACACAGAGCACTGATCAGTGAACACAGCATGGCAAAGACGATGATCAGTCCCAGCTGGGAGAACATCTGGCCCGCCATACCCTTAATCAGACTCAGAGGCAAATATACGACTATGGTGGTGATAGTGGAGGCCACGATACTCATAGTTACGATCGAAGCTCCCGAAACAGCCGCTTCTTCTGCTGTTTCGCTTCTTTCTCCGCTCCGGAAGCAGCTTTCTATGACTACGATTGAGCTGTCCACGATCATACCGATGGCAATAACAAGAGCCCCGGTGGTAATAATATTCAGGTTAAAGCCGAAAAGGTTCATCAGGACCAGAGTGGCAAAAACCGAAACCGGCATGGAACTTCCTACGATCAGGCTGGCTTTCCAGTCTCCGAAGAAGAGGAAGAGGACTGCCATGGCAAAGACGACACCCAGAGCCAGGGTCTTGGCTACATTCATCAGGGCATCCGTAATCTCATGGCCTGCATCGTAGCTGATATCATAATTGATATCGGAACTGTCAGCTTCCAGATGGCGGATTACCCTTTTCGCATTATTTGCAACCCGCACCGTGGAAGCGCTCTGTTTCTTTACAACACTGATCGTGATGTTTTCTTCCCCGTTATAACGGCTTATGCTGGTGGGCTTTTTGCTGGCATAGCTGATATCGGCTATATCATCCAGAGTGATCATGGACCCTCTGGATGTGGTTATGACTGTGCTGCGGATATCCTGCAGAGTAATGTATTCGTCACTGGTGGACAGACTGATATCCTGGCTGCCGGCTGTAACAGAACCGGCCGGAATATTGTAATCCCCCGCTCCGATCATAGCCGCCACACCGGATATATTCAGACCGTACTGGTCCATCTTGTCCTCATTGAGTCTGACACGGATATAGTTTTCCCGGCCGCCGGTCACAGTGACTCTGGCTACACCGGGTGTTGATTCCAGCTGGGGGACTACCGTGTCATTCACATAGGACAGCATGTCCGAAGCTCCGTTGTTTGTCGCGGAGATCGTAATGGTATCCAGGGCATTGATATCCATCAGGATAATGGTAGGATCCTTTACATCATCCGGCAGGGACAGCTGGTCCAGAGCCGCGGAAAGATCAGTGTAGGAGTCATTCATATCCTGATCATAGTCATACTGAAAGATGACCATACTGTAATTTTCATAAGAATAGGTCAGTGTATTGGTCACGCCGGACAGGGAATCGCCTGCGTCTTCTACTTTTTTGGTTACCAGTTCCTCGACACTGCCCGGTGAGGCGCCCGGATAGACGGTATAGACGACCATCATAGGGACTTCGATATCGGGGATCAGCTCCATGTCAAATCCCAGGATCGAAATAAAGCCGAATACCATGATTCCCAGTATGACAAGGGCAGTGGATACCGGTCTGCTTAGCACAAATTTCGTCAGATTCATTTCGCGATTTTTGCTCCTTCTTTGAGTCCGGAAGCCCAGGTGGTGATTACTTCATCTCCTGCGTTCAGTCCGCTTTCTACCGCTATCGTATCGTCATTGAAGAGGCCTGTCGTAATATCTTTCCGGACGGCTGTCCCGTCTTCCACGACAAATACATATGCCTGGTTATCTTCATAATAAACACTGTCATAAGGAATCAGTATTTTGCCCTCTACCCTGTCGCTGACGATCTGGAGGGGAACACTGGTACCTGAGGAAAATCTGTCGGAATAAACAACACATTCCGCCTCTACCTTAAATAATCCCTTCATATCATCAACAGCCGTTCCTATTGAAGAAATCTGGCCGATGGTTTTATTGTCGGGATCATCATCTTTAAATGTAACCTGCTGACCGATCTGCAGCCGGTTCTTAACCTCTTCCGTCACATAAAATGTAACCAGAATGGAATTCTGTCCGGAGATCACAAAGGCCGGCATTGCCTGAGAAGCCATCTCATCCTTTTTGACATTGACCGAAGTCACCACTCCGTCAATGGGCGCCGTAACAGTATAGAGGGATTTCTGATACTCTGCCGCATCCACGCCTGTCTCGGCTGATTTAATCTGGGCATTATAGACATCATCCCCGCCTCCGGCAGCTCCCGCAGCCTTTTTCGCCGCTTTCAGGGAACTTTCCGTTGTCTCGATCTGAGCCTTGAGCTGCTTGATCGTGGAATCCAGAGTGGCTATTCCCGTATCGATCTCCGATCCGGCGGACTGGGCAGCTTTGTTGGCCGTCTCTGCTTCCGTCATATTCTCCTTCAGGGAGTTGAGGCCGGCATCCGTCAGATACTCTACCGTTAGGCCTTCTTCCGTCAGAGCCTCAAGCAGACGGGAGGCAGTTTCCTTCTTCTCTGCATCCGCTTCGTCTGCAGCCGGCAGGACATCTGTACTTCCTTCAGTCGCGGAAGTTCCGGATGAAGGATCCGGCAGGACAGGCACCGCCGTCGAAGCATCAGGCATATTGGCGGCCGCAATCAGGCCGGCTGTCGTCTGGCAGTCCGGATTGGCCTTCAGGAATGCCTGGTACTGGATATATAGCGCCTCTGCACTTTTGTACATTTTCTTTGTGGAATTATAAGCCTTTTGCGCTGCGCTGAGGCCGTCCGCGCTTTTCTTTTTGGCTTCAGCCAGCTTCTTTTTCTGTTTCTCTGCTTCTTTCAGCTGGCTTTTCAGTGTTTTGATACTCTGCTCCATGGATTCGATGCTGGCATTTGACTGGGCACTTGCAGCCTTCTGCTGGCCTTTGGCCGCTTTTTTCCCTGCCTTGGCCGAATCTACCGCATTTTCAGCAGACTCTACGGAAAGGTCTGCCGCCGTATCGTCAAAACGGCAGAGTACATCTCCTGCCTTTACCTTATCCCCTTCTTTTACATGGACTGACTTGATCAGCCCGGACACCATAGGTGTCACATTTACACGGTCATGAGGAGAAACTGTTCCTATATAATCACTGGTCAGTTCCAGTGTCCCTGCCTGGGCAGTCTGGGTTTCCACCCGGATTTCCCTGGAGATTGCCGCCTCCTCTTTTTTGCTGCCGCATCCTGTCATCATGCATACCGACAAACAGACTCCTGCTGCCGCCGCAATCCATTTTCTGTTCATTATTCCACCTCAGCTTTGATATGAAAGCTCTGTACTTTTTTTATTCACTACTTAATAAATGTCTAATTATCCAATATGAGAATAACAAATCCCCCATACACTGTCAATCACCGTCCCCTATCTTCCATTGTCAAAAAAGAAAAATTTTTTTTAAAAAGACACTTGACAATATACCCTAGGGGGGTATAGTATATAACCATACCCGGTAGGGTATATGAATGAAATTGATTTTATTTTTAATCTTTATATTTTTTCAAGGAGGTATTATTATGTTTATATCTAAGAAAGTGATCTTATCTGCAATCGGAGGTTTTGTACTCGGAAAGGCCGGCAACTTCATCTTCGGCAGCGAAACAGCAGTAAAGTATTATACAAAGGCAGCTACCGGTGCTTTTATCGCTAAGGATGCGATCATGGAACAGGTAGAAAAGATCCAGGCAGGCGCAATGGACATCGCTGTTGACGCAAGACTTGAAGCTGACCGTTACCAGGAAAAGCTGGATGCGGAATATGACGAAGCAGACGCATGTGCTGACGCAGCCGCAGCTCCTGAAGTCGCTCCTCAGCTGTAAAAGGGGTGGCCTATGAGATATCAGATCATTCATGAGACCGAGGGGCAGCTTCATATTAAACTGCCCTTCCGCCGTCTGACAGAAAGGGAAGCGGACCTGGTCTACTATGGTTTGGCTAATCATACAGATGTGATATCCACCCATGTTTTCCCAAGGACTGCTTCTGCTGTCGTACGTTTTCAGAAAGGTGCCGCTCCCGGAGTCCGGAAGGCTCTGGATCAGCTGGACTTTAACAGCCAGGAGGCAATCGATGCTCTGCCGGGTGTTTCAGCAAGGGCTACCAACGAGGAATTCAAGAATAAGGCTGCGGGCAAGATCATGGCCCGGGTCTGCAGGAAGCTTCTGCTCCCTTTTCCCCTGTACGCAGCCTGGACCGTTATAAGTGGGGCTCCCTATATCCGGGAAGGTTTGCGCGACCTCTTCAAAAAGAATTTCAGTGCCGAAATCGTGCACGCTTCCGCAATACTGGCTTCCCTCCTTACAGGTGATATCAGTACGGCAAGCTCTATCATATTCCTGACGGATATGGGAGAGATGCTGGAGGAATGGACTTACAAGAAGTCTGTAGACGACCTGGCACAGTCACTGGCATTAAATGTGACCCAGGTCTGGAAGGAAGAAGCGGACGGTACATTTGTAAAATGCAGCATCCAGGAAGTAAATGACGGTGACTGCATCCGTGTTGCCATGGGATCCATGATTCCTCTGGACGGTGTCGTTGTTTCCGGAGAAGCCATGGTCAACCAGGCAGCCCTGACCGGAGAGTCAGTGCTGGCCGAGAAACATTTTGACAGTACTGTATTTGCCGGTACCGTTCTGGAAGAAGGCGAGCTGATCATCCAGGTCAGAGCCACATCCGGAAAGACGAGATACGACCGTATCGTGCAGCTGATCGAAGAATCAGAAAGCATGGTATCCGTAACCCAGAGCCGGGCGGAAAAGGTTGTGAGCCGTCTGATCCCCTACACTTTCGGTGCTTCAATCCTGACAGGTCTTCTGACAGGAAATGTGACCAAAGCCGCTTCAGTCCTTATGGTTGACTTCTCCTGCGCTATTGAGGTAGCCATGCCCATCGCAGTCCTTTCAGGCATGCGGGAAGCAGGCCGTCATCAGGTGACCGTCAAAGGCGGCAAGTATCTGGAGATGATCAGGGAGGCGGACACCATCGTGTTTGATAAGACAGGAACCCTGACCAACGCCACACCCGTTGTTGAACAGGTGGTAGCCCTGGACGGAAGGGATGAAGACGAAATGCTTGCCCTGGCGGCATGTCTTGAGGAACACTTCCCCCACTCACTGGCCAACGCAGTCGTAAAAGCAGCAAAAGAAAAAGGGCTTGAGCATGAGGAGCTGCACACCAGCCCCAACTATATTGTAGCCCACGGTATCGTCTCTTCCCTGAACGGAGAGCGTGTGGTCATCGGCAGCAGCCATTTTGTCCTGGAAGATGAAAATGCCTATATATCTGATGAAGACCGTGCCCGTGTCCTGGCAATGCCAACACAGTTCTCAAGGCTCTATATGGCCATAGGCGGACGTATGGCAGCGGTAATCGGCATTTCAGATCCCATCAGGCCGGAAAGTACGGAAATCATCCGGACTTTGCGCGAAAGCGGAATCAAGCACGTTGTCATGATGACAGGCGACAGTGAGCGGACTGCGGCAGCCATCGCCGAGCAGGCCGGCATCACAGAGTATTACTCGGAAGTACTGCCGGAGGACAAGGCCGGTTATGTACAGGCAGAGCGGGATAAGGGCCGCAAGGTCATCATGATCGGCGACGGCATCAATGACTCTCCCGCCCTCTCAGCCGCGGACGTGGGCATCGCCATCCGCGAAGGAGCTGATATAGCAAGAGAGATCGCAGATATCACCCTTTCAGGAAAAGAACTGGACAAGCTTGTAAAACTCAGACAGCTGAGCAAGAAGCTTCTCAGACGTATGAGCACGACTGCATGGTTCGGCATAGGCTTTAACGGTGCCATCATGATCGGAGGCATCACAGGCCTGCTCATGCCGGGAACAGCCGCACTTTTACACAATGCATCTACCATCGGCCTCTGCCTTAACAATATGCAGAATCTGATGCCGGATGAAGAAGAAAGACTTATGATTGAACTTCAAAAGGAGGAAATCGCATGATTCAATGTATGGACTCGGATAACCTGCACAGAAGACTGAGGAAAATTGAGGGACAGGTCCAGGCAATCAGCCGGATGATCGACGAGGATATCCCCTGTGAGGACATCCTCTCCCAGATCAACGCCGCCAAATCTGCCCTGCACAAATGCGGACAGATTATACTGGAAGGCCATATCCAGCACTGTGTAAAAGACGGGCTCGCCCACGGGGATCCCGACAAGACCATACAAAACTTTACAAAAGCAGTCGAGCGTTTCGCCAACATGTCATAAAAGTCAAAAAAATCCTGCCCGGTCAGTAAAAGACCAGGCAGGATTTTTGTATTGTATATCCTCAGAAAACGATATGTAATAGATCAGCCGCAATACCCCAGAAAACTCCGACACCGTAAAGCATCAGGCAGATTCTGACATTTTCCCGTCTGTCCCGGTTGGTCCGGAAAAGGACCAGGAGTCCGACACCCGCTCCGACCAGCAGACCGGACAGCATCTGTCCTGAAGTAATCATGCCGGTCAGATAGAGTTTGGCAATGATCACGGAAGCGGCACAGTTGGGAATCAGGCCGATGAGACCTGCAATCAGGGATCCGGCCACCGGCATTCCGGTCAGTAAGCCCGCGATGGCTCCCTCCCCCACCAGCTCAATCAGGCAGGTCAGGACAAATGTAATGACAAAAAGGTAGGCGGAGACCTTTACCGTATGATTTAAAGCAGGTCTCAGTATACCGCCTGATCCTCCCTCACAGTGGCAGTGTTCATGTTCGCACAGATCATGGATATGCTTCTCCTTATGTCCGCCTGCGGCAGATTCCTTTCTTCTCATGGGAAGCAGATCCGCCACAAATCCGCTGATCATTCCCAGCAGGGCCTTGCAGCAAAGAATACGGAAGATCACCGTCAGGGGGACATGCTCCGATATGAAAACGGGAAGCATCTCATCCGACGTCGAAAGAAAGACAGCCAGCAAGGTACCGGTAGACAGAATTCCTCCGGCGAAGAGACTGGCTGCAGCTGCCGAAAAGCCGCACTGGGGTATGACTCCCACTACAGCTCCCCAGAGAGGTCCTGTCCTTTTCACCTTAGCCAGTCCGGTCCGGATCCTGTCCTCGGTCATGCTCTCCAGGTATTCCATCAAAAGATAAGTTATAAATAAAAAAGGTATTATTTTTACGGTGTCAATCACTGCGTCCATGAAAGCATCCGCTATCATAATCTAAACCTCACGTTACACTGAATCAATTCTTATTCCCTATGTTTTCCTTCGAATGATTATACCATGAAAAAATGTAATGTAAATCCCCACTTTTCTTTTCTCTCTCATGACTCTTTTCCGCTTTCCTGTCAAAAAGACGAAGGCCGCTGATGTTGACAGGATATGCCACTATGTTATAATTATTGCTATGAACGAAAAGTCCGTTTCAGGCTCTTTTTTGGAGTTTCGGAGGTGGCATTGTGACAGAAAAACCATACCGGCTGCCATTCCATCGGGATGATCTTGCTGCAGTATTAATAATCATTTTCCTGTATGGACTGATGCAGCTGGCCGGCATCACCTGCCCCATCCGCTATTTCACAGGCATCTCCTGTGCGGGATGCGGAATGACCAGGGCCTGGATCCGGGTCTTTCATCTTCAATTTCATGAAGCATTTTCCTATCATCCACTTTTTCTTCTTCCTCTTCCGACTCTTGTCTGGATTCTGATGAGAAGAAAAATCCGACCCCGTATCTGGAATACTGTTATGGCTATGATCGTCACGATATTCCTGGTCGTCTATGTGATCCGTCTGCTTGATCCTTCGGACCGGATCGTAACTGCCGACATCACGCAGGGACGGCTCTGGATGCTTGGCAGAATGCTTTTGTCACGGATACATTTTTAACCGCACCATCGTAAAAAGGAGAAATCATGTTTTGTAGTAATTGCGGAAGACAAATGCCGGATGGCGCAAAGTTCTGTCCGGCCTGCGGCACCAAAGCGGAATCATTTGCCATTGATGATATGGGTGTTCCGGCTGACTCTAATCCGGTTCCGGCTGCCTATGTCCCGGATCCCGACGAATTTGTACCGACTCCGGACAGTTCTGATCCCTTTTCGGATAGTCCTGCTCCGGCACCGGAAAGCTTTAACCCTAATCCAGAGACTTATGACCCCAATCCCGGCGGTGCAGCTTCAAATCAGGGCAGCTATGCTTCGGGACCCGAGAGTACCCCGCCGTGGGGAGGAGGCCCGACAGGTCCTGCTTACCAGGATCCTGCCCCTTCGGCAAACGGCGATACCATGGCTGTTATCCTCAAGATCCTTGCAGGTGTCACCGGACTGATTCTTCTTTTTGTAGGTATCAGCCAGATATTCACTGCTTTAAGCTGGAGTTTCAACTATTTCAGATATTCTCTGGCCTACAGTACCTTCGGTCAGATTCTGGTCTATCTGATTTTCAGGCTGGTCCATATAATTACGGCATTGAGTTCCATGGCTTCCGGACTGCTGCTCCTCCTGCATGTACTCAAATTTGACAGAAAATATGCCTCCTCGTCCATGACCGCCGTGACCGCCGCATGCGGACTGACAGCCGGACTGGCTCTTTTCTACTATCTTTTCATGCTGCTGATCGACTCCCTGGTCTATCAGTACGGTTTTTACCTGCAGCGTACCGCCTTATGGATCCTGATTCCGTGTCTGATTGCCATCGGCGGCTTTTTCGTGATAATTCAGCAGATGGGAATTCCACCCTTCAGGCAGGGTATTCCTTTCGGACAGTCACTGTCCATGTCCATCGAAGACATTAAGGCCATGGCGTCCTCTATCAACGTGAGTAATCCCACCGGAGGGAAGGGCCCCGCTTCATACGGCGGACCCGCCGCACCCGGCACAGGCAGTTCCGCCGCACCGGATTCAGGAAAGTACAGTTCAATCAACACTGGTGCTGAGATTCCTTCCGGCGTACCTTACGGCGGCGGACCCGGCACACGTGCGGACGGTTCACCGGTACCTTACCAGCCTCCTGTATACGGAAGGCCCACAGGACCTGCAGGCGCACCACCGACCGGTCCCGTGTTGCTTACCACAGACCGCAGCCTTGTCAAGTACATTCTTCTGAATCTGATCACATGCGGAATCTACAGTTTCTTTTTCATTCACGGCATTGTAAAAGATGTCAACGTTGCCTGTGAAGGAGACGGAAAGAATACTGCCGGTCTCCTGACCTACGTTCTGCTGACAGTCTGCACCTGCGGAATCTACGGTCTTTACTGGTGGTATGCTCTTGGCAACCGTATTGCGGAAAACGGTCCCCGGTACGGTCTACACATCCAGGAGAACGGAACAACCTATCTGATGTGGCAGATATTCGGTGTCCTGATCTGCGGAATCGGACCCTTTATCGCAACCAATTTTATGTGCAAGAACCTGAACTCCATCTGCTACGCATATAATCAGGCTAACATGGGATACTAAAAGCTGCTGAACACGGCAGATGTAAAAAGATATAATAACAAAAATGGGAGCGTCGAAGTAACGTTCTGTCCATTCTTTTGTGAATGGG
>JAFRFJ010000041.1:0-45360 GCA_017434385.1 Eubacterium sp. | reverse complement strand
TTTTTTGCCTGCTCCCATGGCCAGGATTACGGTTGCGGCGCCTGTTACGGTGTCTCCGCCTGCATATACGTTCTCCTTGGAGGATTCCATGGTTTCCTCATTGACGATGATGCCGCCCCAGCGCTGTGTATCAAGACCAGGTGTGGTCTGACGGATCAGGGGGTTGGGGCTCTGTCCGATGGCGATGATGACAGTTTCAACATCAATGGTGTAGTTGGAACCTTCGATGGGTACCGGGCGTCTTCTTCCGGATGCGTCCGGCTCACCCAGCTCCTGTTTGATAATTTCCATGCCTTTTACCCAGCCTTTTTCGTCGCCCAGGATCCGGCAGGGATTGTTGAGAAAGCGGAAGATGATGCCTTCTTCTTTGGCATGATGAAGCTCTTCCAGTCTTGCCGGTGCTTCTTCTTCGCTTCTTCTGTACACGATGTAGACTTCTTCAGCGCCCAGACGCTTTGCTGTTCTGGCTGCGTCCATGGCTACGTTGCCGGCGCCTACGACTGCTACGCGTTTGCCAAGCTTGACAGGTGTGGGTACCTCGGGGAATTTATATCCTTTCATGAGGTTTACGCGGGTGAGGAACTCATTGGCGGAATATACGCCAAGAAGGTTCTCTCCGGGGATATTGAGGAATCTGGGGAGTCCTGCTCCGCTTCCTACAAAGACTGCGTCATATCCTTCTTCCATCAGCTCATCAATAGTGATGGAACGTCCTACGATAACGTTGGTCTGAATATCTACGCCAAGGTCTTCCACTGTCTTGATCTCTCTTGCCACCAGGTCTTTGGGCAGACGGAATTCAGGAATTCCGTAGCTTAATACCCCGCCCGGTTTGTGGAGAGCTTCAAATACGGTCACGTCATAGCCCTTTTTGATCAGCTCACCTGCGCAGGTGATTCCTGCGGGGCCGGATCCTACTACTGCGACCTTCTTACCGTTTTTCTCAATCTTTACCTCAGCGGGTACGGCATTTGCCATGTGGTAGTCTGCCACAAAGCGCTCCATACGTCCGATGCCCACGGGTTCACCCTTGATGCCGCGGACACATTTGCCTTCACACTGGTTCTCCTGGGGGCAGACTCTGCCGCAGATAGCCGGGAGGGCATTTTCGCTGGTGATGATTTCATAGGCAGCCTCGAAGTCTCCTTCTGCTACCTTCTCGATAAAGCCGGGAATGGGTACGTTGACGGGACAGCCTTCCATGCAGGGTCTGTGCTTGCAGTTAAGGCAGCGTCCTGCTTCTTCCATGGCCATCTCTGCAGTATATCCCAGTGCTACTTCGTTAAAATTCTTATTACGCACATCCGGTGCCTGCTCAGGCATCGGGACCTTTGTAAGACTCATGTTCTTCTTTGCCATTATTTCGCCCCCTCCAGTCCGATTCTGCACTGATGTTCTTCTTCTCTGAACAGTCCCTGACGGGTCATGCATTCATCAAAGTCAACTTCGAATCCGTCAAAGTCCGGCCCGTCAACACAGGCAAACTTTGTCTCTCCGCCTACTGTGACACGGCAGCCGCCGCACATGCCGGTTCCGTCAATCATGATGGGGTTGAGGGATACCATGGTGTGGAGATCATAGGGTCTGGTCACCTTTACCACATTTTTCATCATGATCAGTGGTCCGATGGCAATGCATTCTTCATAGTCATCGCGGTTCTTCTCAAGGATGTCGGCAAGAACTGTCGTTACAAAGCCTTTTGTTCCCTCGGAGCCGTCGTCTGTAGCGATATGGACCGCATCGCAGAACTCTCTGAAGCGGTCAGCCAGGAGTACATACTCGCTGCTCTTTCCGCCGATGATCACTTCTACGTGGGTTCCTTCCTCCGCCAGCTTTCTGAGCTGGGGATAAAGGGGTGCTGCCCCAACGCCGCCGGCTACGCCGATGACTTTTTTCTCTTTTTTATCCAGCTTGGCCGGAACGCCCAGGGGGCCGACAAAGTCCTGGATATATTCTCCCTCTTTTTTCCGGGAGAGCAGGGTCGTGGAATATCCAACAACCTGATAGATAATGGTTACTGTCTCTTTTTCCCGGTCATAGTCTGCGATGGTAAGCGGTACACGTTCACCGTCCTCATCGACACGGATGATGACAAACTGTCCCGGTTCGCATTTTCTCGCAACGAAAGGCGCATGGACTTCCATCAGCTCCACGGCCTGGTTGAGAACCTGCTTTTTCACAATCTTATACATCTTTATACCTCGCTTCCTGTCTCCTGATCAGATTCTTAATGACTGATCATTTTTTTAATTTGAAAGAACTCTTCATGGAGACGATCCGGTTGAATACCGGCGCATCTTCTGTGCTGTCCTTTGCGTCAACACAGAAATAACCCTTTCTGACAAACTGGAAGCTGTCGTATGGTGCCACATCAGCGAGAGCCTTTTCAAGACGGCAGTTATTCAGTACTGTCAGGGAGTCCGGATTGAGATTGATCGATCCGTCCTCGTTATAAACACCTTTTTCTTCATCTACTATATTTTCATATAGCCGTACCTGTGCCTTGACGCACTCATCAGCGCATACCCAGTGGATGGTGCCCTTTACCTTCCGGCCGGTAAATCCGCTGCCGCTCTTTGTCTCGGGATCATAGGTACAGTGAATCAGCGTAATATTTCCCGCGTCGTCCGTCTCGTAGCCGGTACATTTGACAAAGTAGGCGTTCATAAGCCGCACTTCGTTGCCGGGATAGAGGCGGAAATACTTCTTCGGCGGATCGATCATGAAGTCTTCTCTTTCTATGTAGAGTTCTCTTCCAAATGCGATCTTTCTGCTGCCGAGTTCGGGATTTTCTTTGTTATTCTCCGCGTCCAGATACTCGATCTGGCCTTCCGGATAATTGTCGATAACTACTTTGACCGGATCAAGGACTGCCATCATGCGGGCTTTCTTAAGCTTTAAGTCGTCCCTGATGCAGAACTCGAGCATGGCGTAATCCACTGAGCTCTGGGCCTTTGATACGCCGGCCAGTTCGATAAATGTACGGATGGACTCGGGTGTAAAGCCCCGCCGCCTTAAAGCAGCGATGGTTACCAGGCGGGGATCGTCCCAGCCGTCCACGATGCCATCTTCCACAAGTTTCTTAATATATCTTTTACCTGTAACCACGTTGGTCAGGTACATTTTGGCAAATTCAATCTGGCGGGGCGGCTGCTCGAAGATGCCCACTTCATGGACCACCCAGTCGTATAAGGGTCTGTGATCTTCAAATTCCAATGTACAGATGGAATGGGTCACGCCTTCAAATGCATCCTCCAGGGGATGGGCGAAATCATACATGGGATAAATGCACCATTCGTCTCCTGTGTTGTGGTGGGTCATGTGAGCCACACGGTAGAGGATGGGATCACGCATGTTGATGTTGCCTGCTGCCATGTCGATCTTGGCCCGCAGTACCCTGCCGCCATCCGGGAATTCTCCCTCTTTCATCCTGCGGAAGAGGTCGAGGTTCTCCTCCACGGTCCGGTTTCTGTAGGGACTTTCCTTACCCGGTTCGGTCAGGGTGCCTCTGTAAGCCCGGATTTCCTCAGGAGTCAGATCGCAGACGTAGGCCTTGCCTTTCTTTATAAGAAGGACTGCCGCTTCATACATTTTCTCAAAGTAATCAGAAGCAAAGAAGAGCCTGTCTTCATAATCAGCGCCCAGCCACTCCACGTCGCTCTTGATGGACTCCACGAATTCAACCTTTTCCTTGGTGGGGTTGGTATCGTCAAAGCGGAGGTTGAACTTGCCGCCGTATTCCTGTGCAAGTCCGTAGTTTAAGAGGATGGACTTGGCATGGCCGATATGAAGGTAGCCGTTGGGTTCCGGCGGGAAACGGGTCATTACATGGTCATAGACTCCTTCGGCAAGATCCTGGTCAATGGCCTGCTCTATAAAGTTCCTGGAGACTTTTTCTTCCTGGCTTTCATTTGCCGGAGCAGTTTCCTTTACTTCTTTTGTTTTTAACTCTTCCTTCATATTAGTCTCTCCCAGATCAGTTTACGAGAATATATCCGCCGCTGTCGACCAGCTTGTGATAATACATATACTTCTTATTATTCTTGCAGGGTATCATGTATTTAACGATTTCTTCCAGATTGCCCAGCTTGACTCTCTGCATGCTTCCGGCCCAGGGGCGGCGTGAACTGTCCGCCACAATGACCTTGCCTGTGTCTGTCATACCCAGAAGGACCATGGTGTGCTTTGATCCGGCCCATTTCGTTACTTTCTTACCTACATACCTGCCGTTTACCTGTGCCCTGTTGTTGGTCTCGATCACGACGATATTTCCTTTGTAAAGATGTTTCTCAATGTCTGTCAGGGCTTTCTTGTTAGAAAACTTTCTCACATATTTATTACTGATACCGGATTTGGTAAGAACCTTGGAGATTCCGCAGATCGATACCGGTCTCTGGGCCGACATGCGCTTTTTGTAGTTTTTATTCCAGGTTTTCTTTCCGAATGCGGATTTCTCTGCATTTTTATAAGTCATTGTGGGTGTGTAATTCTTATACTTTTTGCTGTAGGCATTCAGTACTGTTGTCAGAGCGGAAGCCGCACAGCCGTGATTATAGATAAAAGACTTCTTGTTGATGCCGAATCCCTTCTGAGCATATATGTTAAAGGTCACAGGCCCTCTGCGGTTATTAATCTTCACACTTGCCACTTTCACATTGGATGAAAGGGGAATATCCGCTTCTTTGGTCACATATTTGGTCGCTGCTTTTGCCGGTGCGGGTGCCGCCGCGCCAAATGTCAGCAGACCGGCCAGTATCAGGGTTGCTGTTCTTTTGATTAATGCTCTCTTTGTCATAAGTTCCTCCATCTATAATATTTAATGATTTATTAATAAAAATGACACACTTTTCAATTTTAGCACAAATATAAAGATAAAACAACAGGAGGAGATACCAAATATCCCCTCCTCTTATCACAAAATTGTATCTATTTTACCAAAATTTCATGTAATTCATTTGACAAATGCACACTGCCATGATATTATCTTCAATGTTGATTCCGATAGGAATCTGCAAGCTGCTGTAGCTCAGTCGGTAGAGCGTCGCCTTGGTAAGGCGGAGGTCTCGAGTTCAAGTCTCGTCAGCAGCTTTTTTTGTGCCCTGAAAAGGGCACTATTTTTTTATACGGATGATGGTATAGAGCCTGTATCTCTTAAAGGCCGGTGTTTTTCTTGAAAAAGGCCTGGTCAGTTTTTCCGTATAATAGATTTTTTTCCCTTCTTTTTCTGTCGGCACCAGTCCGGCATCATAGTAGAGAATATTTCCTTTCTCATCGATTCCCGCCACCACATTCATATGCAGGTTATAGCAGCAGATATCTCCCGGATGAAGGATACTTTTAAGTTTCTCTGTGTCGGAGCAGCGGATTCCGCCGGCATCAATGATGTCGCATCTCTTCTTCAGGTGATCATAGACCGGGCTGTCTTTGCTGCAGGACAGATTTCCGGAGGAATTGGAGTAGAAAGTCTCTCCGCTTTCCAGAATGCCGTAATCCTGGAGGGCCCAGCTGATCAGATGGGCGCAGTCCCCATGCCTGTTATCGTCAAGAGCCTTATCCAGAGTGCTCTTTATACCGCCTCTGTCATAGCTGAAGCGGTTGTCTGCCATTACCCCGGCGGTTTTTACGACGGACTTGAGCCATTCGCTGTCTTCTGTTCCATCATAGGTGCCGTCAATGTCCGACAGGGCCTCCTCATAATGGCTGATGCTTTTTTCTTCTGTTTTCGGCGGCTCTTTTTGCTTTTTTGCCCCGCAGGCAGTCAGCAGGAGGCAGGAGGCCGCGATTAATAAAGCAGTTCTGATTCCCCTAATCCTCATCTTTGATCAGCCTTTTGTCGATGATCTGGAAGTTGGCCCTGTGCAGGTAGAGGGCTTTTTTGTCGATCATCAGCTTGGTAGTCTTGGGAAGGTTTTCACTGACTTCCCAGTAGACATCTTTTCCGGAATATGCGCAGATGGGTACGCCCAGCTGGCTCTGTACCACTACGACCTGTGACTTGCCGAAATAGTTCCTGTATTTATTGATAATGTTGGAGATCAGAGTGATGCCGCCGGAAGTGCTCTCCATGTCTTCCAGGGAAAATGTGGCATCCGGCTTAAGTCCCTTCTCCTCAAAGATTACCGTATCTCCGCAGCTCTGGATCTGTTTGCCGTCGATATCCACCGTGATCACGGAGGACAGACCGTAGGAAGTGGTGACGGATCCGTCGGAGGAATTGATCTTGGAATCCTCCACGATATTTCCGCTTAAATTAATCCGCTTTCCGGTGATGGTCAGGTATTTGCTTCCCTGGTTGTCGTAAAACATGCATTTAAAGGAATTACCGATCAGCTTTCCCTTTATATCGCCCATTTTTGAATTAAAACCGGCCACGCTGCAGCCTGTCAGTATGACAAGCAGTAAGAGCGAGGCAAGCAGGGCTGCAACGGGTCTTCTTTTATTTCTTTTCATCCTTGTCCCCCTTTAGGAATCTCCTTCGCTGCTGTCAGTACCCATTTCCTCATAATGGTTTTTATCTGAGTTGATACTTTTCCTGCCTTTTTTTGAGGTCTTTCCCGGATTTTTACTGTCTGCGAAGGCGTCTTTGATCACCTTAATGTCTTCTGCCGATGCCTTATACCAGGTCACATTGTCATCCATGTTCCTGATGCTGATGAATTCGTCATAGACTGTGATCTTCATCTGGTTGCCATGGTGGTAAAACTGATAGCTGGTTCCCTTTTTGGACTTGCCCCAGTATTTGACCGCATCTTTGCGGCTGGTCTTCTCCTTATCCATGTGATAGATCTGGTTGGCAACCTTTCGGGCTGTCCGGTTGTCATAGTAGTTATCGTCTTTATCCGTGATAAAGGGCGTGTCTGCCAGACGATGGAGAAGGTTGGAATCCGGATATCCGTTTTTGTAATGGAGAAGTGCTTCTCCAAGTGCCGAAGCGTCATATGAGTAGTAGACCCGGTTGGGAAGGTCCGTAAAGACCACATAGTCTCCTTCATAGACCATGATCTCATAGACGGCGTTGTCCTCGTCATAGAGGATATACTCGTAGCCCGGCCCGTACATTTTCTCGATTTCTTCGGGCGTGTAGAGGGTGCACAGGTCGGCCCGGTCGGCGATGGCTGTCGACATGGAGAAGGCAGCCTGATTGTCGGTCAGGAACTCTCCTCCTTCCATGTTGTCTGCATATCCGACCTCCAGCTTGTTGATCCTGTCTCTGGCAATCCTGGCCAGATAGTCTCTGGCCCGCCTTTCATCCTCTGAGAGGTTATCTTCTTTTTCGATCCGGTTCTCGTAGGAATCCAGCTTCTTTTTCAGCGACTTGTTCTCTTTTTTTAATTCTTTATACCAGGAGGACTTTTCCACACTCTTTTTGGACGGCTTGCAGCCGGAAAGAGTCAGGGCTGTCAGAATGACCATGGCCAGGATGCCGGCAGTCCTCCGGATTCTTTTCTTTTTCACTTGGTTCACCTCATATCAGGCAGATCAGTCATCGTATTTGGGGACGATTTCGTTATGGTTCTTGTAGACGGATCCCTCAGCCACATAGCCTCTGACACTGGACAGGGGATAGATATTGGTGTTCTTTCCGATCACCGAGCCCGGGTTCAGGATGGATCCGCATCCCACTTCCACATTGTCTCCGATCAGGGCGCCCACCTTTTTTCTCCCGGTTTCCACATCGGATTCCGGCAGGTGGATTTTGACCAGCTTCTTGTCGGACTTTACATTTGAAGTAATGGAACCGGCGCCCATATGGGACTTAAAGCCCAGGATGGAGTCGCCTACATAGTTGTAATGGGGTACCTGGACTTTGGCAAAGAGGATCACATTTTTAAGTTCGGTGGAATTTCCCACGGTCGCTCCCGCTCCCACGATTGCATTTCCCCGGATAAAGGCGCAGTGGCGGATCTCTGCGTCGGGACAGATGATACAGGGGCCGTTAATGGAGGCCGTCGGAGCTACTTTGGCGGACTTTGCGATCCACACATTGTCTCCCCTCTTCTCATACCCTTCCTCGCTTAAGGCAGGACCGGTCTCAAGGATAAACTCCTCAATATGCGCCAGAATCTCCCAGGGGTACTTATATTGTTCAAAAAGCGGCTTTGCGATAGTCCTTGAAAAGTCATCGAAAAGGGCTTTGTTCTCCAGTCTTTTCATGAAATCTCCTTTCAGATCAGGATGCAGTTTTTAAAGATACGCCGGTCCGCCGGAGCAGACCCTTCTTATTGTATCAAAGCAGAGGCAAAGAATCAATCAGGCTGTTTTGGCTCCTGCCTCCTGGAATCCAGAAATTCTAGCCGCCAGTGATAGCGTCCTGTCTCCGGGTCTTTTTCATAATGAAAATAAGCGTCAAATCGACTTCCTTTTTTACTGATGCAGTTGCGGAAACCGACTTTTCCGTGCTCCAGCAGGATTTTTACCATTTCATAACTGACCTTTTTCCCCAGGGAATTGATCAGTCTGTCATTCTTCCATATGGCAAAATGACATCCTTCCCGCCATCCGCTGCAGCCAAAGGCTTTGGGGGTCTCCACCACCGGCTTTCCGCATTCGGGGCAGATCCCGGCCGGCTCCGTGTGGAGAGGCGTGCCGGCGGCCGCGTTTCCAAATGTCGTGTCATTCTTGATCTTGTCTACCGATTCCCTGACAAATGCTTCGATCATATCAAGGAATTCCTTTTTTGCGTACTTTTTCCTCTCGATGTCGGAGAGGGTCTTCTCCAGTCTTCCCGTGTATTCCAGGTCAAAAAGCTCCCTGGCGGGAAATGTCTCCACCAGATTTTTTCCCAGGTCGGTACACCTGAGGGTCTTTCCTTTTGATGTGATGTATCCGGCTGTCTTCAGTTTCTTGATAGTCTCTGCCCTGGTGGCGGGCGTACCGATAGAGAAACCTGAAAGGATAGCCATCATCATCTCTTCCGTGTCTTCTTCTTTATATTTCTTGCCGCAGGTCTCCATGACCTTGAGCAGGCTTTTTTCTGTATGGGGTTTGGGCGGTTTCCTTTCCACTTCGTTGACTTCTGAAGAAATCACATCTGTCAGGTCGTCCTTTTCCACCGGCGGGAGCAGAGTCTGCCTGGTATCAATCCCCTCGATCAGCTTCCAGCCCGGTTCCAGGAGGATCTTTCCTCTGGAAATAAAGTCTCCCTTGATATCCGGATGAAAATTCCCGTCCTCTCCCAGGATTTTCTGTAAAAGGACTGTATCCTGGACCAGGGATACCGGCATAAACTGTGCCAGAAAACGGTTCCTTACCGCCTCATAGACGATCTTCTCCGCATCCGACAGGCTCTTTGGCACCATGTAGGTGGGGATGATGGCTGAATGGCTCTCCACCTTTTTACTGTCAAATACCCTTTTGGATGTATGGAAGCGGATCATATCCTCATGGGGGCAGAACTTCTTATGAATCTCCAGGACTCTGGCAGCCTTTTCCTTAAGGCTCTCATCCAGGACGGAGCTGGCCGTTCTGGGATAGGTGATCAGTTTCTTCTCATAAAGAGCCTGGGCCGTTTTCAGGACCCGGTCTGAAGTCCATCCCTTGTACTTGCCTGTGATGTGGCCCTGGAGGCCGGACAGGTTAAAGAGGAAAGGCGGATACTCTTTCTTCTCCTTGACTGTCTTGGATGTAACTCTGGCTTTTTTCCCCTCAATCAGTTCCCGAAGCTTTTCCAGTTCTTCCGGATGATCAAACTTCTCATTGCCTTCTATCTGGTAGAGTCCCTCAAAGTTCTCTCCTTTTTCCGTCCCGAAGATACCTTTTAAGCGGTAATACTTTGTCACCTTAAAATCTTCGATTTCCTTGTCCCGGTCATAGATGATCTTAAGGGTAGGCATGAGGACCCGGCCTATATTGAGCAGGTTGCTCTTCTTCCCGTTCCTGCATTTCAGGGTGGCCACTGATGTCAGATTGATCCCGATCAGCCAGTCGGCGATCTGTCTGCCGAAACCGGCATCCTGCAGGGACTGCATGGCTGAATTGGGTACGGTTTCATTAAGGCCCCGGTTTACCTCCTCGCTGGTCCACTCATTTAAAAGGATTCGCTCCACCGGCTTTCCCGGATTCAGATAGAGAAAGATTTCGTCGGCTATGATCTGACCTTCCCGGTCGTCATCGGTGGCAGAGATGATTCCGGCCACGTCCTCTCTTTCCATCAGTTTCTTTATTGTATTCATCTGTTTGACTACACCGGCGTCGGCCTTGTCCTTTTTCCTGTCGTCGGATTTCAGCTTATAGTGAAATTCCTCGGGGATAAAGGGAAAGTTCTCCATCTTCCAGGTCTTCATGGCCGGGTCGTAATCCCTGGCGTCGAAGAGCTGGAGCATATGGCCGAAAGCCCATGTGATGATGTAGTTTTCTCCTTCAAAGAAGCCGTTTCTGCGGCCGCTGCCTGTCGCATCGGCAATGTTTTTGGCGACAGACGGCTTCTCAGCGATAATCAGCTTTTTCAAAATGCATTTCCTCCGTTTTACTCTCCCCATTATAATAAGACCTTTTCTCTCTTGCAAGAAGCAATTTGACCCTGCCTTCTGCCGATGGTAGAATAAAGCAAATACGTTTTTTTGGAGGAGGGATATTTCAATGTCAGCTGTTAAAAATGCTTACCAACTGCAGGCACAGACTGTTATTAAAAACATGAAAAAAAGGGGAATCAACGGTTACTATGCCGCTGATAAGGAAGAAGCTCTGAAAACTGCCCTCTCACTGATGGAGAAAGGCTCTTCTGTCGCAGCAGGCGGCTCTGCCACCCTTACAGAGATCGGCCTTCTGGATTATGTGAAGACACATCCGGATGAGTATACATTTATCGACCGGAAAGCGGCAAAGACGCCCCTGGAGGCAAGGGAAATCCACGCAAAGACCATGATGGCAGACTATTTCCTCATGAGTTCCAATGCCATCACCAAAGAGGGTGAGCTGGTCAATATCGACGGCAACGGCAACAGGGTCGGTGCTCTCTGCTTCGGACCGGACAAAGTCATCATCGTTGCCGGCATGAACAAGATCACCAGCGATCTCCATGCTGCCTATAAGAGGATCAGGACCCAGGCCTGCCCGCCCAACTGTATGCGGCTCAATCTGAAGACACCCTGCGCGGCTACAGGTTTCTGCGGCGACTGTCTCGGTTCACAGTCCATCTGTTCCCAGTTCCTGACCATCCGCCAGAGCAGGTATGAGGACAGGATTCATGTGATCTTGGTGGGTGAGAACCTGGGATTCTAGGGTTTCAGGCAGATAAAACAGAATTAATAAAAATAAAAGATTCCCTGTTTTTATCACATACATGTAAAGATACCGGGTTGCTAAAGCGCTCATATAATCTGTCTCTAAAGGGAATCAACTGCGCAAACTCGCATACGCTCGAACAAGCTTGTTGATTCCACGACAGATTATATTCACTGTTAGCAACAGCCGGTTTCTTAAAAAGCATGTGATAATTAACAGGGAATCTCCTTTTATTATTGTTTTATACCTGCCGAATCTCAATCAGGTTCTTTATACAAGGCCTTGTTCGGCTGTCTTTTATTGATTATTCCCGGAGGTTTTTATGAGGAGAAAGGCTTTCAAGGCTGCATTTCCATATACGATCCCTATTTTTGCGGGGTTCTGGTTTCTGGCCCTGGCTTACGGTGTGCTCATGAATGTGAACGGATTTTCTTTCCTGTATCCCATGTTTATGAGCCTGCTGATTTTCGGGGGATCCCTGGAGTTTCTTGTGGTGACTATGCTGATGTCGGCATTTGCTCCCGTCCAGGCTTTTACCATCGCCCTGCTTGTCCAGGCAAGGCATCTTTTTTACGGGATTACCATGCTGGATATTTACAGGGGAACAGGCTGGAAGAAGCCTTACCTGATCTTCGGCATGTGTGACGAGTCTTTTTCCATCAACTATACAGCGGAAATTCCGGAGGATGTGGACCGGGGATGGTTCATGTTTTTCGTGACCCTGCTCAATCACTCCTACTGGGTTTCCGGCGCCGTGGCAGGCGGTCTGGTCGGTTCTTTTCTGAAGTTTAATACAAAGGGACTGGATTTTGTTATGACCGCCATGTTCGTGGTGATTTTTATGGAACAGTGGATGAAGGAGAAGAAAAAGTACACCGGCCTGATCGGGCTTGCCTGCGCGCTGGCCTGCCTGATGATTTTCGGACCGGATGCTTTTATGGTTCCTGCCATGTTGATGATTCTTGTCATCCTGACACTTTTGAGAAAGCCCATCGGGAAGGTTTATCTGTCTGAGGAAGGAGGAAGCGGAGAATGAGCCCTATGACCTTAAGCCAGCAGATTATTACCATAGCTGTGTGTGTCATCGCTACCATGATCACCAGGTTCCTGCCTTTCCTTGTCTTTTCTTCCGACAAGCCTACGCCGGCCTATATCCGTTATCTTGGAAAGGCGCTGCCCTGTGCCGTCTTTGGCATGCTGGTCATCTACTGCCTGAAAAATGTCTCCCTTTTCTCGGGAAGTCACGGGATCCCTGAGATGATCGCGATTGCCGTCACGGCGGGACTCCATCTGTGGAAAAGGAATATCCTTCTTTCCACAGCCGCCGGAACCATTATATATATGCTGCTTGTGCAGCTGATATTTTAAAAAAGCAGGCATATGCATTTCTATTCTTGCATATGCCTGCTCTTTTATATCTGCTCTGCTTCTGGCCTGTATTCTTTTATATATACTCCATCAGTTCCCTGACATTTGATACGCTTATGATCTCTATGGCGGATGTCAGCTCCGGCGGCAGTCCTTCCGCATTGGTCCGGGGAATGATGCACCTTGTAAATCCCATGCGGACTCCTTCCTGGATCCGCTGCTGGGCCGAGCCGACGCCTCTTACTTCACCTGTGAGTCCGACTTCGCCGAAAATCAGGGTTCCGTCCGCTATGGGCAGGTTCCGGTAGCTTGATACGATGGCACTGATGACACCAAGGTCGATGGCGGGTTCTCCAAGGCGGAGTCCGCCGGCCAGGTTGATGTAGGCATCACAGCCGCCCAGCTGCATGCCTGCTCTTTTCTCAAGGACGGCAAGGAGCAGGTTCATTCTGTTATAGTCTATGCCAACGCTGGTCCGTCTTGGAATCTGAAAGCTGGTGGGACTGATCAGGGCCTGTATTTCGATCAGGACCGGCCTGCTGCCCTCCATGGAACAGACGACCGCCGAGCCTGCCGCGTCCACCGGTCTTCCGTCAAGCATGACCTGGGAAGGGTTGTCCACCTCTATAAGGCCCTCCTGCTTCATTTCAAATACGCCGATTTCATTGGTGGATCCGAAGCGGTTCTTTACACCTCGCAGGATGCGGTATGCCGCGTTTTTATCCCCTTCAAAATAGAGGACTGTATCGACCATGTGCTCCAGGGTTTTGGGTCCGGCTACCACGCCTTCTTTGGTAACGTGTCCCACAAGGAAGACTGCCACTCCGCAGGTCTTGGCCAGCTGCATCATGACGGAGGCTACCTCCCTGATCTGGCTGACGCTGCCGGCTGCGGATGAGATGTCCTCGTGGTACATAGTCTGGACGGAGTCCACGATGGCCACATCCGGTTTCTTTCCCCGGATGGCCTGGTCTGCCGCATCCAGGTCAGTCTCGCAGAGGAGGGATATCTCTTTTTCGAACCCGCCCAGTCTGTCGGCCCGCATCCGGATCTGCCGGAGAGATTCCTCTCCCGATACATAAACTACGGACCTGCCTGTATTGGCAAGGTAGCGGCATACCTGCAGAAGCAGTGTTGATTTGCCGATACCGGGATCTCCGCCCACCAGGGTCAGAGACCCTCTGACGATTCCTCCGCCCAGGACACGGTCCAGTTCCGGGATGCCGGAGCTGATCCGCTCTTCCTCGGCTGTCGATATGTCAAAGAGTCCTGTCAGCCTGCCCCGAGGCGCATCCTGCCTGCCGGAGGAGGCAGCCGCTTTGGTGGTGACTCTTTCCTCAACCAGAGTGTTCCACTGGCGGCAGCCGGGGCACTGTCCCATCCATCTTGGAGACTCATAGCCGCATTCTTTGCAGAAGAATACGGTTTTTGCTTTTCCTTTTGCCATATGTAAACCCTTTCATCAGACAGGGGCTGCCTTGCTCAGCAGCCCCCTTGTCTGACATTATTTCTTTTTCTTCTATACTCTTACAACTCTTACTTTTGATGTCTCGCCGGGATCAAGTTCAATACTGAAACTGATTTTTCCTCCCAGGTTGGACTTCATTCTTCCAATGTTGGTATCATCTACATAAACTTTGTAGTCTTCCTGCGGCTCTACCTCAAGTGTAATCTGGATATCATCCGGGGCTTCTGCCGTAAAAGTAATCTCCCGCCCGCTGTCCTTGAAATCATGAACTGCAGAACCCGGTACCGATTCGTATGCGAACTCGCCGTTCTTCTCAAGCCGGGTAATCTCTTTGAAGGTCTTTACCTTATAGACGTCTCCTTCAAATTGAAAGTCAGAAAGCTTTGTCTTCGTTTCCAGACTGCAATCTCCGAAACTGATGCCTCCGTTCTCTCCCGCTTTAAGCAGTTCTTTTATATTAGCCATGATCATTCCTCCTGTTTTGTTTCTTTTTGAGGTACCTTTATTATACTATACCAGATGAAATTTGACTATAGACAGCTTATAGATTTTTATAATTTGTCACTTGCCCAGGCAGAGTTCCCCGTCCTTTACATAAAGGCGTCTGACACTGCCGGTCCTGATATTTCCTTTCAGATATTCGTCTGCCAGGAAGTTCTCCACTTCGTTCTGTATGGCTCTTCTTAAGGGTCTTGCGCCAAACTGGGGCTGATAGCCCTTTTCCAGAATGTAATCCAGGACATTGTCCTCGTATTCCAGAATGAATCCGGGCTCTTCTCTGAGTCTTTCTGTGACCTCATTCATGAGCAGAGCCGTGATCTTTTTCTGTTCAGGCTTGCCAAGCATGTGGAAGACCAGGATCCCGTCGATCCGGTTCAGGAATTCCGGACGGAAAAGCTTTCTGACTTCCTCCATGACTCCGTCCCGCATCCTCTCATGGTCTTTCTGAGGGCTGCTGTCGCTGATAAATCCCAGGTTTTTCGGAGTCATGATACGCTGGGCTCCTGCGTTGGAGGTCATGATGATGACGGTATTCTTGAAGTCGATCTTTCTGCCGTTGGAGTCCGTGATCTGCCCGTCGTCCAGCACCTGCAGGAGGATGTTGAATACGTCCGGATGGGCCTTTTCAATCTCATCAAAGAGAATGACAGAGTATGGATGGCTGTGGACCTGCTCGGAAAGCTGTCCCCCCTCCTCATATCCCACATATCCGGGCGGGGATCCGATCATCTTTGACACGCTGTGTTTTTCCATGTATTCGGACATATCCACGCGGATCAGGTTGCTCTCATCCCCGAACAGGGCTTCCGCAAGTGCCTTGCTGAGCTCTGTCTTGCCTACGCCAGTGGGCCCAAGGAAGAGGAAGGATCCTATGGGCCTTCTGGGGTCTTTCATGCCCACGCGGCCTCTTTTTACGGCACGGGCCAGGCTGTCTACCGCTTCATCCTGACCGATCACTCTCTTTTTCAGTGTTTCTTCCAGCTGATTCAGGCGCTGAGATTCAGACTGGCTGAGCCTCGTCACAGGAATTCTGGTCCAGGAAGCGACAACGGATGCCACATCATGCTCTGTGACCGTCGTCCTGTCCTTTTCATTTTTTTCCTCCCAGCCGGCACGGATCTCATCCAGGCGTGTGCGTGCCTTCTTCTGGAGGGTGTTGTTCATCCTTGCTTTTCTGAGATTACCGTCAATCAGCGCCTGCTCTTTGCGCTGTCCGTATCTTTCCACATCTTCTTCCAGTTTACGGATTTCCTCCGGCATGGAGGCCCTCTCGACTTTCTTTCTGGCGGCCGCCTCATCCATTACGTCGATGGCCTTATCCGGAAGGAAACGGTCTCCTACATACCTTTTGGACAGGTGGACAGAAGCCTTGATGGCTCCCGGTGTATAGTGGACGCCGTGGTGCTTTTCGAAGGCTTCCTTTAAGCCGTTCAGGATCTCCACGGTCTCTTCCTCCGTGGGTTCCTCCACATAGACCGGCTGGAATCTCCGCTCAAATGCGGCATCTTTTTCTATGTATTTTCTGTACTCGTCTCTGGTGGTGGCGCCAATGAGCTGGATCTCTCCTCTTGCCAGGAAGGGTTTCATAATATTGGAAGCGTCGATGGCTCCTTCGGCTCCGCCCGCCCCGATCATGGTATGGATCTCATCCACAAAGAGGAGGATATCTCCCCGGCTCATCACTTCAGAGAGAAGACCTTTCAGCCTTTCCTCAAATTCGCCACGGTATTTGGCTCCTGCGATCATGCCGGGCAGGTCCATGGTCATGATTTTCTTTCCGGCAAACATTTCCGGCACCTGTCCCCTGACGATCCAGCGGGCAAGTCCTTCCACGATGGCTGTTTTTCCTACACCCGGCTCTCCTACAAGACAGGGGCTGTTTTTGGTCCGCCGGCCCAGAATCCGGATCAGTCGGGTGATTTCCTCTTCCCTGCCTATGATCTGGTCGATCTTTCCGTCTTTTACACGCTGGGTCAGGTCCGTACAGAACTCCTCGACCAGACCTGGCTGGTCCTGGCCCGGACCGCCGGAATTAAGCATCTGATACTCTTTCTGAGCGGAAGCCGGGTCCGCGCCCGCTGCAGTCAGCAGGTCCACAAAGATCTTTTTCTGATCGATTTCCAGCATGCGGAAAAGGCGCAGGGCTATACAGTCTCTCTGGCGGAAAATTGCCAGGAGCAGATGCTCTGTCCCCACTGTCTGAAAGCCGAATCTTTCCGCCTCGACCCTGCTGTCGGCAAGCACAGCGGCAGCCTTGGGGCTGTAGCCCATAAAGTGGGTTTTCTGGGGAATCCCCAGGGCAGCTGCGTCTTTTAAAACCGCGTCCAGGTAATTCTCATAAGTCAGTCCGCACTCGGTCAGGACCCTGCCCGCAAGGGATGCGGGCTCGGACAGAAGACCCAGTACGATATGTTCGGTTCCTATATATTTCTGCCGGCATGCTCTGGCGTCCGAAGCGGCTCTGGAAAGGGCCCGGACAGCATACACGTTATAATCGGGATTCATAAAACCTCCTTGTCAGATACAGGTATCACATTACAGAAATGCGTCGTACATTTCCTCTATCAGGCGAAGCATTTCCTCTTTTTGTACGTCCTTGCAGATGGCCTGTGCCACAAGCAGCTGCATGTTTTTATTGATCTTGCCGATCTCCCTCTGCTTGTCTTCCGCCCTCACACTGATCACGGCCCCGTTTCTCCGGTCGAGTGTGAGAAATCCTTCCTGACGGAGCATGGCATAGGCCTTGTTGACGGTGTGCATGTTTACACCCAGGCGGACTGCCATGTTGCGGACAGAGGGAAGGGAATCTCCGTCTCTTAACTGCGACTGAGCTATCAGCATGACGATCTGGTTCCGAAGCTGGATATAGATTGCTTCGGGACTGTCAAAATCCAATTGTATGATCATATTTTCACCACCCTGTCTCCCATGTGTTCTATACATAATATATCACATATACCAGGATTCGTAAAATGTATATCTCTTTTCAGATTCGAAAAAATGCAGAAAAAAACTGCCGTACCGATAAAAAGTACGGCAGCCTGTTCATACTGTCTGAGCCGGTCCGGCTGATTAAAAATCACCAACCGGAAATTCCATACCGTCTGAAAGCAGCTGACAGTATAAGATGTCAAGCGCTTCCTTTACGGCCATATAACGGATGTTCTGGCGGTCACCTCCGAAAAAGCACCTTTTTACAACCGTTTTTCCTTTGAGCCAGCAGCCTATGTAAACAAGCCCTACAGGCTTTTCCTCTGTCCCTCCATCAGGTCCTGCAATCCCGGTAGTGACGATGGCTGCATCCGCGTCGGCGGCCAGGGCAGCTCCTTGCGCCATTTCGGAAGCGGTCTCTCTTGAGACAGCTCCATAAGTATCGAGTGTTTCTTTCTTAACGCCCAGATATTTCTGCTTTGCTTCATTGGAGTAGGTAATGAACCCCTCCTTGTATACCGCAGATATACCGTCCGCATTAACCAGGGTGCCTGCCACCAGTCCGCCGGTACAGGACTCGGCGGTCGCGACGGTCAGTCCGCCTGCTTTCAGAATCCGTACGATTTTTTTCTCAACCGGTTCCTCATTCTTCCTTGGCCTCGAACTCATTCGTCGTCAGAACCCCCTTCTTTGAGGACATCCAGATTCTTCGCGAAATAGTCAACCATGGAAACGATTGTAAGAATCAGTGCCGCATAGATCAGAATCTGTTCAAGCACGAATACGGCAGAACCGCCCAGGTTAACGATTAAAAGGATGATTGCGAGCATCTGGAAAGTCGTTTTGAATTTTCCCCAGTAGCTTGCTGCGATTACTACGCCATTATCACTTGCCAGGGTTCTGAAACCGGTGATCGCAAACTCCCGGGCAATGATCACGATAACGATCCATGCGGGAATCCGGCCGATAGCAACCAGGCAGATAAAAGCGGAAGATGTCAGAAGCTTATCTGCCAAGGGATCCATAAACTTTCCGAAATTGGTCACCAGTCCGTATTTTCTTGCGATCTTACCATCGGCAAGATCTGTCAGGCTCGCTATGATGAAGAGGGTCACAGCGATCCATTTGGATCCCGGGACAAAGTCTGTCAGCATAAAGAATACAAAAAACGGTATCAGGACGACTCGCAAGATCGTCAGTTTATTGGGCAGATTCATTGGCATAATCAACATCTCCTATCAAATCATACTCACTTGCTGCAGTTATTGTCACCGGAACTATGTCCCCGCTCATCAGCTCCCCGTCGGAATGAACAAATACGTTTCCGTCCACGCCCGGGGCATCCATCTGCGTTCTGCCTATATAGATATCTTCTTCATACAGATATCCTTCGATCAGTACCGGCATCCTGCCACCGATGCGATCCTGATTCTTTGCGGCCGAGATGTCCTGCTGCAGCTCCATGATGGCATCACGCCTGCTTTCCCTGACTTCTTCCGGAACCTGACCATCCATGGAGGCTGCCGGCGTGCCCTCTTCCGCGGAATAGGGGAATACGCCCAGCCTGTCAAACTGCATTTCCTCTACAAAAGAAAGCATGTTCCGGTGGTCTGTTTCGGTTTCGCCGGGAAAACCGGCAATCAATGTGGTTCTTATGGTAATATCGGGAATTTCTTCCCTTAATTTATGGATCAGGGAGACCAGACTTTCCCGGCTGGTTCTCCTTCCCATCGCTTTTAAAATGTGATCTTCGCTGTGCTGGATGGGTATGTCCAGATAGCGGCAGATCTTCTTTTCCTGCCTGATCGTTGCGATCAGGTCATCTGTAATCTCCTCGGGATAGCAGTAGAGAAGCCGGATCCACTCGATCCCTTCCACGCCGCAGAGTCTGGTCAGCAGACGGGGAAGGGTTTTCTTCCCGTAGAGATCCACACCGTAAAGGGTCGTCTCCTGGGCTACCAGGATCAGTTCCTTTGCCCCCTGTTCCGCCAGTCTTTCAGCCTCTTCCACAAGGTCATTCTCCGGGAAACTCCGGTACCTGCCCCGCAGATAGGGGATAATGCAGTAGCTGCACCGTTTGCCGCAGCCTTCCGCAATTTTCAGATAGGCAACAGGTCCGCCCGTAGTCATGCGCTTTTCAGGCATGGAAGGTGTTGTGATGTCGATCGAAGGACAGCAGCTGACAAATCTCTTCTCATCTGCCTCCATGATTCCGTCAAGGATCTCAACGATCTTGTCAAAACCCGTTGTTCCGATCACGGCATCTACTTCCGGGATCTCACGCCCGATTTCCTCCTCATAGCGCTGGGCCAGGCAGCCGGTGACTACAAGGGCCTTCAGCCTGCCTGTCTTTTTATACTCTGCCATCTCAAGGATTGTTTCAATGCTTTCTTCCTTGGCATCATGAATAAAACAGCATGTGTTGATCACGATGGCATCGGCTTCCGCTTCATCTTCCACGATCTGCCAGCCTTCCTGACAGAGAAGACCCAGCATTTTTTCGCTGTCCACCAGGTTCTTGTCGCAACCCAGGGAAATCAGTAAGAGCTTTTTCATAAGCCTCTTTTCCTCTCAGCTGCTTCCACACAGTTATTCATCAGCATGGCTATGGTCATGGGCCCTACTCCGCCGGGTACAGGTGTGATAGCTGACACCTTGTCTATCACCCGGTCAAAGGCCACATCGCCGCAAAGCTTTCCGTCTTCCATGCGATGTATGCCCACATCGATGACGACGGCCCCTTCTTTCACATATCTCTCATCAAAAAAGCACGGTTTTCCGATGGCACACACAAGGATATCCGCGCGTCTGCAGACCTCCTCCAGATTCCTGGTGCGGGAATGACATGTCGTCACTGTCCCGTTTTCTCTTAAAAGGAGCATGCCCATTGGCTTTCCTACGATATTGCTGCGGCCTACGATAACACACTCCCGGCCTTCGATCTCTATCCCGCTCCTCTTAAGAAGCTGGATGATTCCTGCCGGTGTGCAGGATACGAATCCCGGCTCTCCGATCGAGAGAGAGCCCACACTCTGGGGATGAAAGCCATCCACGTCCTTTTCAGGTGAGATAGCGTGGATCACTTCCCGCTCATTAAGATGGGCGGGGATGGGCAGCTGTACCAGGATGCCGTTCACGCTGTCATCCGCATTCAGTTCGCGGATCAGGGAAAGCAGTTCTTCCTGGCTTGTATCTTCAGGCAGTTCATAGGATCTGGAGTCTATGCCGATGTAGGCGCATGCCTTCTTCTTATTTCTGACATAGACTGAAGATGCCGGATCGTTTCCCACCTGAATCACTGCCAGACAGATCCCGGTTCCTTCTTCTTTCAGCCGGGCTGTCCTCTCCTTCAGTTCATCCTTTATCTCCTGAGATATTCTTTTTCCGTCAATCAGTAAGGCCATATCCTACCTCTTCCTGCTCTGCATATCTGAATGCTTACTTCAATTTTTGTCTATATTACATCACAATTGAGATTTCGTAAAGACTGAAGCTTTATTTCGAATCAATTTTTCCCTTTCAGGCCATCTCCTCCAGATAAACTTCCAGTTCCTCCGGACTCATCAGGATCTTTCTGGGCTTTGTACCCTCTTCAGGTCCTACGATGCCTGCCTCGGCCAGCTGGTCAATGATTCTGGCCGCCCGGTTGAAGCCGATCTTAAACATTCTCTGAAGCATTCCGATAGTAGCCTTGTCTTTTTCCATGATGAAGCGGGCTGCCGCCTCAAAGTACTCATCCCTTTCCTGGGTGGATACGCCGGCTGCCAGCTTGCCTTCGATCTTCTCCGAAACGCTGGAATCATAAGTGACCATAGGCTCATTCTTTTTGAGGAATTCCGTAATATCAGCAATCTCCTCGTCAGAAATGTAGCCTCCCTGAATCCGGGCGGGTTTCTGATAGCCTGACGGGTAGAAAAGCATATCTCCATTGCCCAGAAGTTTCTCGGCGCCATTCATGTCAATAATGGTCCGGCTGTCAGTTCCCGAAGAAACGGACAGGGCGATTCTTGAAGGTACATTTGCCTTGATCAGGCCGGTAATTACATCTACCGAAGGTCTCTGGGTTGCAATTACCATATGGATACCTGCCGCTCTGGCCAGCTGGCACAGACGGACTATGGCGTCCTCCACCTCGCTCTTGGCCACCATCATAAGATCGGCCAGCTCGTCAATGATAATGACGATCTTAGGCATCTTTTTAATCTCACCGGACTCATTCTGTCCCGCTTTGGTCAGTTCTTCCACTTTCTTGTTGTAGCCGCTGATGTTGCGGACACCGGTCTCGGCAAATCTCTTGTATCTGTTAGTCATCTCGGAAACAGCCCAGTTAAGGGCGCCGGATGCCTTCTTGGCGTCTGTCACAACAGGAATCAGCAGGTGGGGAATGCCGTTGTAGACATTCAGTTCCACCATCTTGGGATCGATCATGATAAACCGTACCTGCTCGGGCTCTGCTCTGTAAATGATACTCATGATCAGAGTGTTGACCCAGACTGACTTTCCGGAACCAGTCGTTCCTGCCACCAGAAGGTGGGGCATCTTGGCCAGGTCAGCCATGACGATCTTTCCACCTATATCCTTGCCTACCGCAAAGGACAGCTCAGACTTGAGACTGCGGAAAAGGCGGTTGTCGATCAGGTCTCTGAAATGTACGGTCTGTATATTCTTGTTGGGCACCTCGATTCCGATGGCTGCCTTGCCCGGAATGGGTGCTTCTATACGGATATCCGCAGCAGCCAGGTTCAGCTTGATGTCATCAGCCAGGGACACGATCTTGCTGACCTTTGTACCCTGCTCGGGGAAGAGTTCATAACGGGTAACAGCCGGTCCGCAGCTGATATCCGTGATTTTAACTCTTACACCGAAGCTGTCCAGGGTCTGCTGGAGTTTGACGGCTGTCTCCCGGAGAGAAGAATCTTTCTCCGGCTCGATTCCCTGCTCGCCGGGAATCAGCAGTGTCATGGGCGGGAAAACATAAGGCGTGTCTGCCTTCTTTTTATCCGCCTTCTTATCCTCCGCCGGCCTGGGTTTGGCAGCCCGGTTGATCCGGATGTCCTCACCTTCCGCGGGATCATGTTTGTTGCGTTTGGCTTTGACGGGCGCCGTACTCATGGCGATGGCCTCTGCCGGATCGGGGTCTTCCTCTTCCGGGGCTTCCTCGATTACATGGAAAGCTTCCGCTTCATCCTCTTCCATCTCCATGTCCTCGTCTTCGTCATCCATATCTGTTTCCAGTGTTTCCTCATCTATATCATCGATGTCAATAACGATGTTTTCTTCATCAAAGAAATCATCCTCTTCTTCTTCAAAAGGCAGATCCGGTCCGGCGCTGCTTTCTGCAGTCAGAGCCGTCAGTTCTTCAGGCGGATCCGTGATAAAGGAACCCTTGGACCTGTGGGGAGGTACATAGCTCTCCCTGTCGCGCTTTTGCTCTTCCAGGGTCTTCATCAGTTCCGGAGTCCGGTCCGGAATTTCATCCGGAGACTTGCCAAATGTGAAGGCTGAGAAATCCAGTTCTCCTTCGAATGGAGAAATCTTTCCTTCTTCCGGTGTAAAAGGAAATGCCTGAGGATGCAGTTCCTGGACATTGTCCTTTCTTCCCACTTCGTCGGACGATGTAAAAAGAGGCACTTCCACATCGGGTGAAGGCTTCCTTTCCTTCTCGTCCCTGCGGGTTCTGTCCATTTCCTCACGAATCTTCCTGACCTTGTCTTCAACTTTCTTTGCGCGGCTTTTAACGGCAGCTTTCCTTCTGCCGGTTTTCATTTTCACATTGGAAGCTTTTCTGCCGGCGGGATCCTCAAGATCGATGACAGAGGTATCCTCCTCTTCCTCTTCTCTGCGGATTCTCTCTTCCCGCCTTCTCTCTTTGGCTCTTTCCATATAAGCGCTGATCCCCTTGCCGATCTTTCTGAAAAATCCGACGAAAGACCGCTGTGTCAGCATGATCATGGAAAGCAAGGCCACACATACCAGAACGATGACTGCTCCGATTCTTCCAAAGCCGGTTCTTAAGCCCAGGGCGATTCCGCCGCCAAGCACACCGCCCATGTAATGGTCTTTGGTAGACATGGTGAAGAGGTCATAGAAGGGAATGATCCTGTCGCTGTGGGCCAGCTGGACACATGCTGAAAGAATCAGCATCAGTGCCATCAGGGACACACTCTTCTTTATGGAGAGGGGACTGTAGTCATTGGCAGTCAGCATCATGACGATCATGAAGAATACGACCGGCATCAGATACTGTGAGAAGCCGAATACGCCAAAAAAGAACATACTGAGCCCTCTGCCGATCACACCGCCCATGTTGAAATTACTGAGCAGCATCAGGATCATGATACCCAGGGAGCTGATGATGGTAATCTCATTGCTCATGGGCATGCCTTTATCCGGCTCCTTCTGCCCGCCTCCCGCAGTCCGCTTCCTGCCGGAGCCGGAAGCACTTCTTCCGGATGACGTCTTCTTCTTCGGTGCCGTGGACTTGACTGTTGTACTTCTTTTACCGGATGACTGCGGCTTCTTTGCGACAGCTGCAGCTCCTGCTCTACGATTTGCCATAAATATACACCTTTTTCATTAATGAGAAATTTCTTGCAACAAGCAATAAATATATGTTCTTAATATAAATAACAAAAATCTTTACCCTGAAACAGGCCAAAGATAAACCGGCCGGCAGGGGCCGGTCATCCCTGTATCTCCAGTGCCCTCCGGTACATGGCGATCATCTCGTCGATTTCCTTCAGCTCTCTGTCGATCTGGCGGATCCGCTCTCTGCGGGCTTCCACATCCAGACTGATCTCTCTGACTGTTTTGGAAATGTACCTGGGCAGATTCAGGTTGTAATTATTCTTACGGATATCTTCCCTGCTTACGGCAGCGCAAAATCCCGCTTCATTTTTCCCCTCCCGGATGGCGGTACCGATCCGGTCAAGTGTATCCTCATCAAAGCCTGACGCTTCGGAAGCGTCAAAGAGCATGATCTTATCGGAATCCCTGTTCATGCGGAAAAAGAGCATGATTTCCTTCTGTCCAAGGGAAGAAAAAACACTGTCGGGAAGGAGTATGACCGCCTCAAGACAATCCAGCTCATCGATCAGATACTTCCTGATCTGTGCCTCCTTACCCTCTCTGTACAGCATGGCGCCGGGAAGGACCGCGGTCAGACAGCCGGTCCGGTTCAGATAAGGCAGCGAGGAAAGGAGAAAAGGCAGCTCTCCTTTTGCCCTGGAGTTAAGCAGATCTTTATCCCAGGGAAGACTGTCAGGTTCAACAAGGAGCTTGCCTCCTTCCACGCCCTCGGGCATGTAAATGGCAATCCTGTCAATCCTTCCGGATAAGGCGCCCTGCTCATTCCAGACATAATCCATGCTGACATTGACTTTCTCGGGATCCCTGCCCTTCATGTAACAGATCATATGGAAAATCTCCATATACTCCCTGTGGGTCTCATTTCCGTAGAAAGCGGGCTCACTGCCTTCCTCTTCCATCACGTTATAGAGGAGGCCGTAGCTGAACTCCGGAACCAGCATGGATTCGCAGGCAGCCCCTGACATATCGAAAAGATATCTGTAAAGATTGCAGAGCTGATCCGAGATCGATGTTTCCTTCTTGGATCCTGCAAAAGCCTTTACCAGCTCGCTGAAGAGATCCGGATACATTTCAAGAAGCAGTTCGTCACAGTCCCATGCATCAATTTTCTTGATCAGCTTACGGATAAAGCGGGCGTAGCTCTTCTGCTTCTCCTGGGAAATAGACTCCTTGAGCCTGTCGACAAATGTATACTCAAAAAAGGACAACTGGGAATCACAGATTCTCATGTATCCCGAAGCATTTTCCATAAAACGCAGAAAAGAAGGAATCTGCAGCTTACCCCGTACAGCCATCCGCACCAGTTCCCTCAGCAGTACAGTGTCTTCCAGCCTGTCGGCAAAACGCAGACAGCAGTACTGATAAAAGAGCAGGTAAACGCAGGCGTCTCTGTACTCCTCAAAGGTAAGGCCGGGATGACTCTCAGAGAGTATCGACATAAATTCCATCTTCAATTGCTTTTCATCCATACCCTCTCACCTTCTTATATCTGTTCAAGATGCTGTTTCATCTCCTCCGTCAGAACGGAGCGCTCAAGACGAAGCTTCTCCATCATCAGCAGCTGCCGCTGCTTCTGATAATAATAAAGCTTGCCGATAGACATTTGTGTTGACAGATCCGGGCAATCGATAATCAGTTCCCGGATCATATGAATGGAAAGAACCTTTACGGAGGAATTACCCTGGATGGCAATCAGCCGCTGCTTCCTGATGTCAGGATGCTCGTTAAAATACCAGGCGAAGTAGTAAGGGTCCATGATACCGTCATTAAACTCGATGGAAACGAAATTGGACGGAATCACCTTGCCCACATGCTTCTTTCCGAGAACAGCCGCGTGATGGAAAGATGTCAGTCCGATCACAATAGAGTTCTCCCTGGCCAGATTCAGGTTCTTGATCTTCTTCCGGTCGACAAGAACAGTCGGAACCTCACTGTCCGTAATACCCTCTTCTTCATCCAGAAGCTGGCTGATAGACAGGATCGGATAGACTTCACCGTCACCCGCAGCCTTCGGCTTTATTCGATTGAGCACAACGCCGTGCGTGATTTTACTGATCTGTTCCAATCGGAGCTCCAACTTTTTTCGCCTCCCGTCCCATAATAAGATAATTATAACTTTTTTCCGGCAGTTGTTCAATAAAAAAATCAATATTTTTTCAAATAACATTGATTTTTCTTCAAGGATTTCCTTTTTCCTATAAAAAAAGCGGAGGGATGAACCGCATTGCAGCTTATCCCTCCGCTTACTTTTCTTAAATTAAAATCTTATTTACAGCTTTTCGATCAGCTGCAGGTTGATTCGTCCCATCTTATCGATCTCAAGGACTTTTACGCGTACCTTGTCGCCGATTTCAACTACATCTTCCACTTTGTTTACGCGGCCTTTAGCCAGCTTGGAAATGTGAACCAGACCATCCTTGTTGGGTGCGATCTGGACAAATGCGCCGAAGTTCATGATACGGACTACTTCGCCGTCGTAGGTCTTTCCGGGCTCTGCCGGCTCCACGATAGACCGGATGATCTCCAGTGCGCGGTCGATGTTCTCCTGCTCTACGCCGAGTACATCCACACGTCCGTCGTCGTTGATATCGATCTTGACATCTGTCTCGTCGATGATGGCATTGATTGTCTTACCCTGCTTTCCGATGATCTCGCTGATCTTCTCCGGATCCACAAACATCTGTGTGATCTTGGGAGCATATTTGCCAACCTGGGGACGCGGCTCAGAGATAACAGGCTCCATAACCTCTGTAAGGATATACTCTCTTGCTTCTTTTGTCCTTGCGATGGCCTCGCGGATGATTTCCGGTGTCAGGCCGTGGATCTTGATATCCATCTGGATGGCTGTGATACCTTCATGGGTACCTGCAACCTTGAAGTCCATATCGCCGAAGAAGTCCTCAAGGCCCTGAATATCAGTCAGTACGATGTAATCATCATCTGTCTCGCCTGTTACAAGACCTGCGGAGATACCTGCAACTGCTCTTTTAATGGGCACACCTGCTGCCATAAGGGACAGGGAAGATGCACATACACTTGCCTGGGATGTTGATCCGTTGGACTCAAGTGTCTCGGATACTGTACGGATAGCATAGGGGAATTCATCCTCGGAAGGAAGCACGGGAATAAGTGCTCTCTCAGCCAGTGCGCCGTGTCCGATTTCCCGGCGTCCCGGTCCTCTGTTGGGTCTTGTCTCGCCGACAGAGTAGCTGGGGAAGTTATAGTGATGCATATATCTCTTGGATGTAAAGTCCACGTCAATGCCGTCGATCTTCTGTGCTTCGGAGATGGAGCCCAGTGTAGTGATGGTCATGATCTGAGTCTGACCACGGGTAAACATACCGGACCCGTGTGTTCTCGGAAGAATATCGATCTCTGCAGCCAGAGGACGGATGTCCTTGATGCCGCGGCCGTCGGGACGCTTGTGATCTTTGAGGATCATCTTTCTGACTGTCTTTTTCTGATATTTGTATACTGCGTCATCGATCAGGGGAAGCCAGTCCTCATGCTCCTCGGCATAACGCTCTTCCAGCTGATCTTTGATCTTGCGGATATTCTCATCCCTGATCTGCTTTAAGTCTGTAAATACAGCTTCTTCCATCTGCTCAGCAGTGATGAAAGATGTCATGTCGTCCCAGAGTTCTTCCGGTGTATCCACATGCTCATAGTCATGCTTTTCCTTACCGCACTCTTCCACGATCCGGTCGATAAAACGGATGATCTCTTTGTTGACTTCATGAGCCTTGAAGATTGCCTCAAGAACTGTATCCTCAGCCACTTCATTGGCGCCTGCCTCGATCATGATAACCTTCTCGGCAGTAGATGCCACAGTCAGAGCCAGATCGGAAGCGTCCGCCTGCTCTTTTGTGGGATTGACAATCAGCTGTCCGTCTACCAGGCCCATGACAGTTGCAGCGATGGGACCGTCAAAGGGGATATCGGAAATGGATGTGGCGATGGATGCACCGATCATGGCTGTTACTTCGGGAGAACAGTCGGGATCCACACACATTACCAGATTGTTCAGGGATACGTCGTTGCGGTAATCCTTGGGGAAAAGAGGTCTCATGGGACGGTCGATCACACGGGATGTGAGGACTGCGTGCTCGGAGGGCTTGCCTTCGCGCTTGTTAAATCCGCCCGGGATCTTGCCTACAGAGTACATTTTCTCTTCAAAGTCTACACTCAGGGGGAAGAAGTCGATTCCTTCCCGGGGCTTCTCGGAAGCTGTAGCTGTACATAAAACTACTGTGTCGCCATAGTGCATAAATGCGGCGCCATTGGCCTGGGCTGCAACTCTGCCGATCTCAACGGTCAGCGTTCTGCCGGCCAGGTCCATTGAAAACTGTTTTACCATAGTAATTATTCCTCCTGCCTTCAGGGCAAATGTAATTGCGGCGGCAAAAGGGTTCCGAAACCACTGAACAGGATATCCCTTCTTGCGATACACTCTTCAGAAGTCTCGGTACGATCCCTTTATTTCCGCCTGTCAGCAGGGGAATTTCATACCGGATTGATATGAAACCCCTCCACTGCAAAGTATCTTTGTCATTCTAGCACATTTAAAAGAATAATGCCAGAAAAAAATACAAGTTGCTTTATTTCATTTTGATTACAGATCATCTTTCAGAAGCTCTGCCACCAGTTCCGCTCCTTTTGCCAGCTCGTCCACACGGGTGTACTCTTCGGTGGAATGAACTCTGTGCATCCCGCAGCTGAGGACGATACCGGTAATTCCATGCTGAACAAGCACATTATTATCACTGCCGCCCATGGTGGATATGGTCTTTCCGGCAAGTCCCAGCTTCCGGCAGGCTCTTTTGAAGCGTTTTACGACCGGATGGTCTTCCGGTATCCTGTAGGCATGCAGGTGGCCTTCCGTAATGAATTCGACTGTGGCCCGGCCTGCCTTTTCTTCAAATGTTTTCCTGATTCCTTCAACGATCGAAAGAGCCTTATCATGGTCAAGGCTTCTTACTTCCCCTTTTACGAAACATTTTTCCGGAACGATATTGTCGGCTTCTCCGCCTTTTATGGTTCCGATATTCATGGTCGTATCATCTCCGATCCGGCCGGAGGAAAGGGCTTCAATCGCTCTGGCTGCAGCCATGATGGCATCGATCCCTTTTTCCGGGGAAAATCCTGCGTGAGAAGCCTTTCCTTTTATGCGGGCTTCCCATCCGATCAAAGTGGGAGCGGATATGGCCGCGCTGCCTGCCGGTCCCGACAGATCAAGAATATAGGCCTCCTTAGACCGCAGGCCCATTTTCTCATAATCAAAGGCCCCGGCTCCTTTTGCAAAGGCCTCTTCCGCAGCGGTAAAAAGGACTTCCACAGGCCGGTGGGGAATCTTTTCCTCCTCCAGGTGCCGGATTCCTTCCAGGATCTCCACTACCCCGCAGAGGTCATCTCCTCCTAAGACCGTATCCCCCGCACTGCTGATTGTGCCGTCTTCATGCACAATCGCCTTCTTTCCTCTTGACGGTTCTACTGTATCCGTGTGGCTGCAGAAGAGGATAGGCTCAGCGTCCTTTTCTCCGTCCAGCCAGGCATAAATGTTCCCGGCGCTGCCGCCCAGAACTTCCGCAGCCCGGTCCTCCCGGACCTCAAAGCCCAGATCCCGGAGTTTGTCTTTAAGGAGGTCTGTAATCTCCCGCTCCCCGTAGCTGGGGGAATCAATTGAAACCATCCGGCAGAAGTCCTCTGTCATTCTTTCCTTATTGATCATATTGCTGCCCTTCTGTGATTCTCGCTAAAATATTCACTCTGAAAAAAGCGAGTAGCCTTCAGCCGGACTGGCCGGCCGGAAGGCTACACTCTGTTTCGAAACATGTATTATTTATGCTCATAGCCCGTTATCATGGTGAGTATAAAGCAGCAGACCGTTGCCCAGGCAAAAAACTTATGCCATTTCATAAAGCTTTTCCTCCTTTTCCGGGGCCGGATCTCCACCTGGTCGCCGCAATGCAGATAGTGGAGTTTCTCGCCCAGGACCTTCTTCATTATGTCGTATGCTTCCGTACCTGTACAGTGTCCTGTATAAAATGTGGTCCTGTAGCGCTTCATGGCGCAGGCCATCCGGATGATCTCCCGGATCTCTTCCTCGTCATAGTCTCCCTTCTTCATCAGATGGAAGCCGCTGATCACATAGTCGGGATCCTTTTTATATAGGCTCCGGTAGTGGGCCAGAATATTGAGGATTCCGTGGTGGGCACAGCCAGAAAGGAGTACACGGCAGTCTCCCTGGCTGATTACCAGGCACTGTTCATGTTCAAAAAGGTCCTGTTTATAAGTTTCTCCCTCTTTGAGCATGAGGTCCCTGTTTGTCTCCGGCATGGGGACCTTGTAAGGAATGTCGGTAAAGAGGGAAAGTTCCTCATCGATCCTGTAATCTCCGTGCAGGATCTGAACCTGCGGCAGGTCTGTTACTCCTTCCGGCAGACCTATATAGCGGGCCTTTTCGCCATGGACGGAGTAGTATGCTCCACCTGCCTTATCCTGCATGTAGATCTTTGCTTCAGGATTGAGGGCGGTAAATGCCGGAATCCCGCCGCCGTGATCGTAGTGGCCGTGGCTCAAGATCACTGTATCGACCCTTGTCAAGTCCACGCCTTTCTTTGCGGCATTTTCTGTCAGAAGCTCAGAGGCGCCTGTATCAACCAGCAGCCTGTGCTTTTCTGTTTCTATATATAAGCTCAGGCCGTGTTCGACACCGCAGCCTGCCTGCCCTTGGATATTTTCAACAAGACTGATTATCTTCATGATCTTCTCCTAGAGGAAGTATTCCACACCGCTTCTGAAAAGCTTCTGATCCTGGTAAACAGGTATATTCTTTGCCACATCGATGCCGATTCGCTCTGAATGGCCCATCTTTCCGAGAACTCTTCCGTCCGGGCTGGTGATACCCTCGATGGATGAGTAGGATCCGTTGGGATTATAGCGTACATCCATGGTGGGATTCTCCGCCAGATTGACATACTGTGTGGCAACCTGGCCGTTGGCAAAGAGTCTGTCGATGGTCTCCTTGTCGGCAACGAACCGTCCCTCGCCGTGGGATGCCGGAATGGCGTATACTCTGTCAAGGGATGCTTTCTGCAGCCAGGGGGATTTATTAGTCATCACTCTGGTGTAAACCATGGTTGAGACATGTCGTCCGATCTCGTTGTAAGTCAGGGTCGGGGCATCTGCTGTCTGGGGAACGATCTTTCCTCCCGGCACCAGTCCCAGCTTGATCAGGGCCTGGAAGCCGTTGCAGATTCCCAGGACAAGACCGTCTCTCTTCTCCAGAAGGTCCATGACCGCCTCTTTCAGCTTCTCATTCCGGAAAGCGCAGGCAAAGAACTTGGCTGAACCTTCCGGCTCGTCTCCGGCACTGAAGCCGCCGGGGAACATGATGATCTGAGACTGAGAGATTGCCTTCTCAAATGCGGCTACGGAGTCCAGGATATCAGCAGCCGTCCGGTTTCGGAATACCACCGTCTCCACCTCGGCTCCCGCTTTCCTGAATGCTCTCGCGGAATCATACTCGCAGTTGGTTCCCGGGAATGCAGGGATAAATACCTTGGGTACCGCTATCTTATTCTTACAGAAGTAAATCGGTCCTTTATCGTAGAAATCCGCAGCTGTTCCGTGCTGCACATGGCGGACCTTTGTCGGGAATACGGACTCCAGAGGAGCCTTCCACACTTCCAGCATATCGTCAAGAGCTATAGGCTCCTGGCCATGCATACGGATTTCACGGCTGTCAATGATCCTTCCGACCATGGTGCAGATCACAGACAGATCTTTGATCTTCTTAGGCGAGATCTCGATCAGGATAGATCCATAATATTTCTTATTAAGCTGCTTTAAGTTGAAGTCACGGTTGAACTCAAATCCCAGCATGTTTCCGAAGCTCATCTTGCTGATGGCCTCGATCATACCGCTGCCGCCCAGGGCATAAGCGGATTCGATCAGGTCTTTTTTCATCATCTTATAGACCTGGTCATAGATCTTCGCTGCCTTGTCATAGACCGGGATCCCGTACTCGTCAAAGGGGATGTCCACCCGCATGATGACGTGTCCGGACTTCTTGAACTCCGGTGTGATGATTCCGGATGCTCTTCCATAGTTTACGGCAAAGGATACCAGTGTAGGCGGTACGTCGATGTCCTCAAATGATCCGGACATGCTGTCCTTGCCGCCGATGGAAGGTATGCCGAATCCCTTCTGGGCGCTGTAGGCGCCAAGAAGAGCCGCAACAGGCTTGCCCCAGCGTTTGGGGTCTGTTCCCAGCCGCTCAAAGTATTCCTGGAAGGTAAGTCTTGTCTTTCTGAAATCAGCGCCGGACGCCACGATCTTGGCAATGGAAACCAGGACTGCGTAGGCTGCTCCGTGGAAGGGGCTCCAGCTGGACAGATAAGGATCGAAACCGTAGGACATCAGAGTGGCAAAATCAGCCTCTCCGTCCTCCAGGGGCAGCTTGGCTGCCATGGTCTGGATGGGTGTCATCTGGGTCATGCCGCCGAAGGGCATGGTCACGGTCGCAGCGCCGATGGAACTGTCGAACATTTCCACAAGTCCCTTCTTGCTGCAGACATTTAAGTCGGACAGGACTTCTCTCCAGAGTTCTCTTACATTTTCCGTATCTTCCTTACAGGGGCTGCTGTAATAGCAGGCATCCTTATCAGGCATCTCCACTACGGCATCCGTCTCCTGATGAGCTCCGTTTGTATCAAGGAAAGCCCGGGAGATGTTAACGATTTTTTTGCCTCTCCACTTCATCACCAGACGCTTATCTTCCGTCACGACTGCCACGGGAACCGCTTCAAGGTTCTCTTCCGCCGCATAGCCGAGGAAGGTATCTACATCTTCAGGGGCCAGGACGACCGCCATACGTTCCTGGGATTCGGAAATGGCAAGTTCTGTTCCGTCCAGTCCCTCGTATTTCTTGGGCACCAGGTCAAGATTGATATCCAGGCCGTCTGCCAGCTCGCCGATGGCCACGGATACACCGCCTGCGCCAAAGTCATTGCACTTCTTGATCAGGGTCGCGGCATCCTCCCGGCGGAAGAGACGCTGGATCTTTCGCTCTGTGGGCGGATTACCCTTCTGGACCTCGGCTCCGCAGGTGTCGATGGACGTCTGGGTATGTGCCTTGGAAGAACCGGTGGCACCGCCGCAGCCGTCACGTCCGGTCCGTCCGCCCAGGAGGACGATGATATCTCCGGGATCGGAGTTCAGACGGATCACGTTCTTTTTGGGAGCGGCACCGATTACAGCGCCGATCTCCATCCTCTTTGCCACATAGCCGGGATGGTAGATCTCATCAACCAGGCCCGTAGCCAGACCAATCTGGTTACCATAGGAACTGTATCCTCTGGCAGCACCGGTGGTCAGCTTTCTCTGGGGCAGCTTGCCCTTCAGAGTCTCGGAAAGAGGAACTGTCGGATCCGCGCAACCCGTGACACGCATTGCCTGATATACATAAGTCCTTCCCGACAGGGGATCGCGGATGGCACCGCCCAGGCAGGTAGCCGCTCCACCAAAAGGTTCGATCTCTGTGGGATGGTTGTGGGTCTCATTCTTAAAGCTGATGAGCCACTCTTCTTCCTTGCCGTCTATGGTCACAGGGACCACGATATTGCAGGCATTGATCTCATCGCTTTCTTCCATGTTGTCAAGGATACCGTCCTGTTTGAGCTTCTTCATAGCCATCAGGGCCATATCCATAAGACAGATATATTTATCTCTTCTGTCTCCGTAGACATCTACTCTGTCATGGAGATACTGCTTGTAGGTCTGCTCAAATAAAGGCTTATAGTAGCCGTCTTCAAAGCGGATGCCCGTAAGCTCCGTGGAAAATGTGGTGTGACGGCAGTGGTCGGACCAGTAGGTATCCAGAACACGGATCTCCGTCATGGTGGGATCCCTTCTCTCACTTTTGCTGAAATGCTCCTGGATAAAAAGGAAATCCTCAAATGTCATGGCCAGTCCGAGCTCATTGTATAAGGAGCGGACGGCTCCCTTTTCCATCTTGCCGAATCCCTTGAAGACCCGTACATCCTCCGGCTCATCATAGTGGAGGATCAGGGTTTCGGGCAGGGTCTCATCTGTCTGACGGGAATCCACCGGGTTGATGCAGTAGGCCCTGATCTTCTCAAACTCTTCGTCAGTGATGCCGCCGCTTAATACATAAGTCGTGGCTGACCGGATGACCGGTTCTTCTTTCTCGTTGAGCAGCTTCAGGCACTGTTCAGCCGAGTCTGCTCTCTGGTCAAACTGACCGGGCAGGAACTCTACGGAAAAGACCCTGTCACTTTCCTCTTTGGGGAAAGATTCCTCATAAAGCAGGTCGACCGGCGGCTCGGAGAATACTGTCCCCTTTGCCAGGTCCAGGGTTTCTTCCGACACATTTTCGATATCATAGCGGACCAGGACGCGGACGCTGGTCACCTCGTCCACAGCAAGATAAGCGCGGATCTCTTCTTCAAGTTCTCTGGCTCTTACGGCAAAATCCGGCTTTTTTTCTACGTAAAGTCTTTTTACCTGACCCATAGGTCCCTCCTTCTTAAGTCGTTATCGGATCCTCTCAGGGAAACCAACCTTTTTCTGTACCTTGCGCAGTGTCTTGCCGGCATAGTATCCGGCTTTCTCTGCATTATTCTTAATGACGGAATCAATATAGTCTTTATTCTTACTGAGATCACGGAAACGCTGCTGTACCGGCTCAAGCTCAGCCACGACCGCCTCGCCGACTCTCTGCTTTAAGACGCCGTATCCCAGGCCGTCAAACTCTGCCAGTGCCTGGTCCACCGTGCAGCCTGTCACAGTACAGTAAATGTCGATCAGGTTCTTAATGCCCGGCTGGTCATCGCTGTAGGCGATCCGGTTTTCGGAATCGGTGACCGCCCGCTTAAACTTCTTTAAGATGACCGCCGGCTCATCCAGCAGCAGGATGTGGGAATTGGGATTCTCATCCGATTTACTCATTTTCTTTGTAGGCTCAGTCAGGCTCATGATCTTGGTGCCTGTCTTGCCCATATAGATTTCGGGAATGGTAAATACATCGCCGTATATCTTATTGAAACGGTTTGCAATATCCCTTGTAATCTCAAGATGCTGCTTCTGGTCAATACCCACCGGTACCACGTCGGACTGGTATAAAAGTATATCCGCCGCCATCAGGACCGGATAGGTAAAGAGCCCTGTATTGATATTGTCCGCATGCTTTGCGGACTTGTCCTTAAACTGGGTCATTCGGTTCATCTCACCCATGTAGGTGAAGCAGTTCAGAATCCAGGCCAGCTCCGCGTGGGCGGATACATGGGACTGGTAGTAAATGCAGTTCTTCTCCGGATCCAGGCCTGCTGCGATATAGAGAATCAAAAGTTCCCTGGCTTTCTTGCGCAGTACTTTGGGATCCTGCCTTACCGTGATGGAATGCAGATCGACCACAGAGTAAAATGTCATATACTCCTCCTCGATCGCCACCCAGTTTTTGAGGGCGCCAAGGTAATTGCCCAGAGTAATCGTACCCGTAGCCTGCATTCCGCTGAATAAAGATTTTTTGCCGTCAAGCATGCTGAAATCCTCCATTTTTGTAAAACTCTCAGTAAATTAGTATATCATACCAGTCTTTATACTGCAAACAGTTGACCATGGACTTCTTTTGATGTAAATTGGTTAATAGAGGGTTATTTCATTAATAAGGAGGTAATTGTTTTGAAGCTTTTGAAAGTTACAAGTGCTTACTTCAGTCCGGCAGGCACAACAAAAACCGTTGTAACCAGACTGACTGATGCTTTTTCCGACTATCCCATCAGTGACCTGGACCTTACTGATTATGATATAAGACAGAAGACATGGGAGTTCCATGAAAATGAACTGCTGATCATCGGTGTGCCGGCCTACGGCGGAAGAGTTCCCGTGCCGGTCATGGACTTTCTTGAGAAAATGAAGGGGTTAAATACGCCTGTTGTCCTGATCGCTACTTACGGCAACCGCGGGATCGGGGACACACTCTGCGAGCTTTACCGGGGCATGAAAAACCGGGGATTTATCCCTGTGGCCTGCGGCTCCTTTGTCTGCCAGCATACATTCCTTTCCGATGTAGCTCGCAACAGACCGGATGAGGAAGACCATGCGGTCATCGCAAAGTTCGGAAAAGAACTCCGCGAGCGGCTCCGCCTTCTGGTCACCTACGATGTGGGCAAACTGGACATACCGGGCAACTACCCCTATACCTGCCCGCCCATGAATCTGCCTTTTAAGGTTGAGACCAGCGAGTACTGCATCTACTGTATGCTCTGTGTCAGTGTCTGCCCTGCCAAGGCCATTCATCCGGACAATCCCAAGTCGATCGATTCCACAAAATGCATCCGCTGCGGATCCTGTCTGCGAATTTGCCCGGCGGGCGCAAAGAGTTTTACGGAAAAACCCTTCAAGGCGCTGCAGGACAATATTTTAAGGCCTGTTAAAGACATAAGAAATGAGCCGTGGTATTCCATCGGCTGATATACCCCGGCTCTGATTCAAAGCTTACAGACAGTTACATATCAAGATAAATACCGCGCCATATTACGGATTTCAGAAGTCCGTAACCGGCGCGGTTTTTTATGGTCTATTTTTGGGGAGCGGCTTCCTTGTCGGACCCGGCGCCGCCTCCTTCTTTTTTCGTTTCTTCAGTGGCTGTCTTCTCTTCAGCCGCCTTCTTCTCCTCGGCTGCCTTTTTTTCTTCAGCTGCTTTTTTCTCCTCCGCAGCCTTTTTCTCCTCTTCTTTTTTCCGGTTGATCTCGTCCATCTGCCGGTTGAGATCTTCCATCTGCTTTTTGTTAAAGCTTACCTGGTCCATGGGGATGGTTCCGTCCTCGGAAACCCCTGCCACACGATAGTCTCCGTGGGAAGCCTCATAGCTGAGGCGGTAATCGGCCAGCTTATCGGAAAAGATCATTGCCTGTCCCCGGTTGATCTTCTGACCCGGGTTAAGACAGGACTCATCCGGTGCCAGGCCCAGAGAAACATAAGCTGCAAAGGCAGCTTTTTCCTTTTTGGTCAGGCCTTTTATATTCTTACATTTTTCCAGCGCTTCTTTCTGCTCTTCCTTTGACACGGCTGTCTGTGGGAAAAGATCACAGACCAGCTCCGCCATCCTCAGGGAAGTCACCCGCCCGTTGGCATTACCTGCCGCGAAGGCTTTCAGGACAGGATCTTTATCCAGTCCGGCGATCTTCCCTGCCATACGGGCCAGCTGCTTGCGGTTTACCGCTGTTTCCGGTCTGAAAAGGCCGCTGTCCCCTGTGGGGAAGCAGTTAAGACTTGCGTAGGTTCTGTAGACAGGACCCAGATCCTTTGAATATCTTACGTCATAGTTGCTCTTGGTCAGAGTAAGATTACCCTTGTCATACTGTTCAAATGTATAATTGAACAGTCGTCTGATCGAGGCAAATGTACTTTCTTTACTGACATTTCCAAAATAGGCGCAGATTACTTCGTGCCCCTGCTTGTCCATGGCCGTGGCAATAAACACATGGCCGGCCGCATTGGTCGTGCCTGACTTGGATCCGATGACCTTATAACGTTTTCTGTTATAAGGTGAGATTCCTCTGATAAACCAGTTGGTGGTATTGACATGATAGCCGTTCTTTGTATCATAGCCCCTCTTGGCCACGGTAGACCGGATCAGAGGAACCGACTCGGCATAGCGGGTAATCTCAGCCATCTCCGCGGCAGTGGAATAAGTATTATTAAAGCCGCCGCCTATATCGGAGCCCACCGGGTTATCAAAGCTTGTCTTGGTCAGTCCCAGTTCTTTGCACTTTTTACACATAGCTTCGGCACATGCTTTCTTGGAGCCGAACACTGCCACCGCAAGGGAGTCCGTCGCATCGGAAGCCGAAGCCAGAAGGCTGATATGCAGAAGATCTTTAAAAGTAAACTTTACGCCGGCAGGCAGGCCCAGGGCATAAGTGCCCGGTGTAGTATTATAAACCACATCCGCCTTGGTCTTGATCTTAGAGTTTACGTCTCCCTGTTCAATGCATACAATGGCCGTCATAAGCTTGGCTGTGGAAGCCGGATATATTTTTTTGTTCTCATCCTGTCCGAACAGCACTTCTCCGGAACCGGCATCCATCACACAGTAGGCATGGCACTCCTTTTTTGGCGCCTTAACCTTTGCCGATGCCCCGGCCGGTGTCATTGCCAGACAGACAGCCAGCATGATCCAAAGTATCCTTCTTGCTTTTTTCATAGGGTGTCCTTTCATGAAAATGTCCTTTTCAGGCGATCGTTATCTAAAAATGTCTCATCCTGCGCATCCAGGGCTTTCAGGAGGAGACAGATCATATGAGCGCATTCCTGCTGGGAAGAATGATAAAGCCCGTTCAGATGCTCCAGTGTCTCCTTATTTCCCGGATTGACTTTCTTTTTTACATAATAGGCCGGAAGTTTGAGTCCCGGAATGAACCAGCGACTGATCATGGAAGCGATGAAACGTCTGGCCCCGAACCGGGTATGGAAGACCCTGTTAAGAACAAACTTCATTTCGATCAGACCTTCCCTGATCTGACCCGGAGTCCTGAGAAAATAGGGGGCGATGATCCTTGTGTACTCACCGGATGTCCTCAGGTGCCTGGCCGTGTGGTACTTCCTTGCATTCTTGCCATCCTCTTCCATCAGGACCGCGTCAAAATCCGTCTCAATCTCCGTGTGGGATATCCCTGTCCGCCGGATCTGCCGCCGGATATAGGGATGACAGGTACTGTCCAGAATGAAATGGGTCATGAAACCTGCAAGATAAGCTTTGGCTTCCGGCCGGCATCCCTGAATCAGGTACTCTTTCATGGCATGCCGGAAAAAGACTGCGGCAGGCTCATGATGGACCTTGACACCATACTGGTTAACGGAATTCCTCCGGAAAGACCGGTAATAGAATAGGATATCCGGTCCGTGAACACCGATGTCATAAAAATGAATATAGGGCCGGAGGTCTTCCTGTACCGGCCCGGGAAGCAAGTCAAAAACATCTCTCCCATAAGCAAAATGTGTATATGTTGTAGGCATGGTCTCTCCTTCGCAGGTCTCTTCTATCTGATAATCACATCATTGAGAAAGCGTTCCAGCCGCTTCATTCCTTCAGGGTCTTCATCCAGACCGTTTTCTCCCAGTTCTATCAGTTTATTACTGCCGTGATAGTCGCTGCCTGCCGTCACATACAGGCCGAACTTGTCGGCAAAGTCCAGTATTTCCTTATGCATTTTCTTTGTATATGTGGAATAGTATCCTTCCACACCGGCAAGGCCCATTTCCATCAGATGGCGCAGGCGTTTTTCCATATCCTGTCCCATGATCAGATCATCTCCGCTTCCATAGACGGGATGAGCCAGGACGGGAATGCCGCCGCTGTCCAGGATACCCCTGATAGCATCCTGAGGACTGATAAACATATTGGGAAACTTCTTTTTATTCAGGTACCTGGTAAAGGCTTCTTTTCTGTCTCCGGCATAGCCGTGAGCCAGCATCAGGTTGGCAATGTGGGGCTTTCCGGGATTATACATATTAAAGAGATCTTCCTTTTCTTCCGGGCTGAATGTAAAGCCGAACTCCTCTTCCAGGAAACGGAGCCGTCCTGATACCTTCTCTACCCGGAACTGACGTCCATAATCTACGACCTCGTTGATCGGCCCGGCTTCCGGATCATAACCGTAGCCCAGTATATGGTACTTTCCCTCAGAGTCTCTGCAGGAAAACTCCACTCCGGTAATAAAGCCGGGCAGGGATCTGCCTGTCTCCTCTCCTGCCTCTTTTTTCAGAGAAGATAGCTCGTCAAGAATCTGACTGCATCCGAGGATACCGTCATGGTCAGTGACCGAAAACAGATCGATACCCTTATCCATGATCAGCTTCAGAAGGTCCGGCGGTCTGTCGGTCCCGTCTGACACAGTAGTATGCATATGGAGATCAATCTCCTGATAAGGCATAACTAAATCTCCTTCCTCATCTCAAGAATATTCTGTCCCTCGGCATATTCGTAGTGTATCTGATCCATAGACTTCTTAATCAGGAAAATGCCCAGCCCGCCGATCTCTCTCTCGTCAGCGGGAAGGTCCACGTCAGGATCCTCCTTTGCAAGGGGATTATAAGGTTTTCCGCAATCTTTAAATGTAAGGACGGCCGTAGGAGGATTTCCCTCCACCTCCAGACGGAGGCTGACATCTCCGGATTCTCCCTCATAGGCATAACTTGCTATATTGACAAAGACCTCTTCCACAGAGACCTCTATTTTCATCTTGCTCCTCAGGGGACAGCCAACTTCTTCCAGACGGTCAGAGACAAATTTCATGACTTTTCCCAGATTGGCAGCATCCGCTCCCACTGTAATCTCTTTGAGATCAAAACACAGTGAATCCGTGACATCGATCAGTTCGATCAGTTCCTTCCTCCAGTGCTCGACAGCCCTCTTTCCTTCCTCTGTCTCATGAAGGCCTCTTCTGATCTGTCTGCGGATCATACGGGTGTAGCCGATGATTCTGGCTTTGTTTTCAACTTCTTTGATAAACTCCTCGTCATCTGTATTCAGATAAGCTCTCAGGACCTTATTCCAGAAAGTTCCGGCAACTTCATAGTCAAAGCCGTGGTATTCCTTTACCTTAGTGTGATCGGTCTCTCCGAAACCGATAAATGCGTTGTACATGGATGCCAGTTCAAATATGGGATTGCCGACCGCCATCGTGTCCATATCAATCAGAAGAACCTCGTCTCCTGCCAGCTCCACATTCTTTGTATGATAATCTCCATGTACCATATGGTCATCCTCGGGGATGGCCAGAGTCATGGACATAAGTTTCTTTCCTTCTTCTTCCGGAATATAGTCCTGTATGAACTCTACCCAGGAAATGACTGTCTCCCGCAGGTCAGGCAGCATACCCTCGGGTACCAGGGTATTGTGGATCTTTTTCATCAGCTTCACATACTCGCTGACGCACCAGTCCATCTTTTCAGGATCGGAAGCAAGGATTTTGGAAAATGAGGTTGCGTTCAGAAGTTCGAATACTGAACCGTAACTGTTGCCTACTTTTACCACATCATAGGAAATGGCCGTAGGGATACCGAGAACCAGGGCCAGTCTGGCTACCTCTCTCTCATGCTTGATCTCGTCCAGGGCATCGGGATTGTGATAAACCTTTACCACCGTATCTCCGTCGATCCGGTAGATACTTCCGTTTGCTCCCCGGCCGATTTCCTCGCAGCCGTCAATGGAAACTGTCCGGTAGGCCTTCTCCACATCCATGATCTGGATGAAACCTGTCATCTCAAAGATTTCCCAGACTTCCGTATTGACCCCTGTAATGCGAAAGTTCTTAAACCGTTTGCGCAGGCGGAGCAGAGTCCTCAATCCCGCGCTGGATATGTACTCCAGCTCTGACGCGTCAATGACCAGCTTTTCAGGTTTTGTCTCATCGACTTTGTCAAAAAGGATCTTGCCCAGCTGAGCCGCGTTGGTGGAATCAACATAGCCTGATAAGTATATGGTCAGTGTTCCTTCCTGGTACTTGCTTTTTATCTCTTTCATATCGCATCCTCACTGCCGGCGTTCTTACCTTTATAACGCAGGCAAAGCATTGTCAGGTCATCTGACTGCATCGTATCTCCGGTAAACCGTTCTATCTCCTGCTTTACATTCTGCAGGATCCGGCCTGCTTCCGCATTTGGATCCAGGTTGAGTGCCCGGAGCATTCTGTCTGTCCCGAACAGTTCTTCTTCAGAATCAGCCGCTTCTGTCACCCCGTCCGTATACTCAAAAAGGGCGTCACCCGGCTTAAGTACAATTTCATAGTCCCGGTAACAGGCATCTTCCAGACCGCCAAGGATAAATCCGTGCTTATCCTTATAAAGTGTAAAGTCTCCGCCGTCCTGCTGGAGTGCCGGATACTCATGTCCCGCGCTTGCCGCCCTGAGTTTTCCTGTTGAAATCTCCAGGATACCCAGCCATACCGTAACGAACATTTCCGTCTTGTTATTGGAGCATATCTCTCTGTTGACAACCTCAAGCACAGCCGCCGGCGAATACCGCTCCAGCTTGGTAACATTCTGGAGTAAAATCTTGGTTGACATCATCATCAGCGCCGCGGGAATACCCTTGTCGGATACATCCGCCGTCACCAGAGCCAGGTGGTCCTCGTCCAGGAGAAAGAAATCATAAAAATCTCCGCCGATTTCTTTGGCCGGATCCATCGTGGCGTAAAGATCGAACTCCGGCATATCCGGAAAGGCAGGATATATACTGGGAATCATACTCTCCTGAATCTTGCCGGCCAGTGACAGCTCTGTGTGGATCCTCTCCTTTTCTGCCGTCACACGGGTCAGATCCCTGATGTAATCAGCAAGATCATTCTCCATATCCTTCATGGTAAAGCACAGATTCTCAATTTCATCTCCTGTACGGATATTGAGGGCTTCAAAGTGCTTACCCGTACTCTCCCCGTTGGCCTTGTCCAGGGAATACGCCCTGGCGGCATCGGCCAGTTCATTAATGGGATTAACCACAGTCCTTTTCATATGCCATACCATGACGGAAGCAAGGAGAAAAGCGACCACAGCCAGCAGGACCATGTACTGGATTAAAAATAATCTGCTGGCATAAGCTGCCCGGTTCATATCCGTATCGAAGAAGACCATTACAGGATAGCTGCCGATTTCAAATATCTTTGTTCCTGCCGTACACCGATAACCGTATTTCGGCATCCTGCTTATGACAGACGGCATGACCGGTGTGTGAAATAAGGTGTCCAGCATTCCGGGCTTTGCACCGTTTGCCAGAGCATCGATTTCATCCGCCTTCATATCATCAAAGCTGCCCGGCGGACAAAAACTGTCAGAGGCATCTGAATCAGCTATAAAGATCATCCGGCTGCCCTGCAGGTCCAGAGCGGCAATATAGGCTGCCACAGCGCCATTTTCTTCCTGGACCTCTCTCAGACGGGTCCGGATCTTCTCAAAAGTCTCATCCTGTATAAGGGCGCAGTCATCCAAATATGCCTGATCCGGTTCCCGGCCTTCTTTCTGCAGTCTGTCGTAACTTTCAAGTACCTTTTCTGCTTCCTTTTTTGCCGCCTCCAGATCCACGACATGTACTCCTGTTTTGGAAAGAAGCCATGTCCTGCTTCTGTAATCTCTGGATACGGACGAGGAATACAGGAAAAAGCCAAAGCCGATTGCCGCTGCGCTCAGAAGCAGAGCGAATATGATTACCGCATGAAATATGTGAGCACCAAGTGAGTAACGCAGTCTTTCCCATACATTCATCTCTCTGACTGTTTTTTTCGGCATATATGAAACACTCCTTCTGGTCTGCAGCCTGCATACTATGGCAAATTATAAAAACAGTATAACGAAAAAACGACGAATTATCAATAGAGTTGTGAATCACGACATCTGTAAAGTTGCACATTGATTATCAAATGGGAAACTGCTATAATTGATACATTAGCGCAGTCATAACAGACCTTGCGCCATACATTTACAAATATTCTGAATGAATCCAGGAGGAAAACACAATGAAAGGTAATTTAATCGTTGGACAGTCCGGCGGACCTACTGCTGTTATCAATTCCAGTCTTGCCGGTGTAATCAAGGCGGCAAAGAAGAACGGCATCCCGAAAGTCTACGGCATGCATCACGGAATCGAGGGATTCCTCAAGGAAGACCTGATCGATCTGGATGACTATATTACAACAAGTGCAGACCTCTCTCTGCTCAAGAGAACACCGTCTGCTTTTCTCGGATCCTGCCGTTATAAGCTTCCGGCAATCGAAGGGAACGAAGATGTCTATGAGAAAATGTTCGATATCATGGACAAGTACAATATCGAGTACTTCCTCTATAATGGCGGAAACGATTCCATGGACACCATCAAAATGCTCTCCGATTATGCTACTATGCATGACAAGCCCCAGAAGTTCATGGGTATCCCCAAGACGATCGACAATGACCTGCCTCTGACAGATCACACACCGGGTTATGGCTCTGCTGCCAAGTATATCGCAACTTCCATGAAGGAAATCATCCGCGATAACGAGAGTTTCGGCGCTTCCAAGCCTACCATCTGTATCGTTGAGATCATGGGCCGCCATGCAGGATGGCTTACCGCTGCTGCCGCTCTCTCCAGAGATGCTGACTGTGACGGTCCGGACCTGATCTACCTGCCCGAGGTTACATTTGACGTGGATGATTTCATTGCCCGCGTTAAGAAGCTCTCTGTTGAGAAGAGTTCTGTTGTAATCGCTGTTTCTGAGGGTATTAAGGTTGCTGACGGCAGATTCGTCTGCGAGCTGGGCCAGAGCAGTGATTATGTTGACGCATTCGGACACAAACAGCTTTCCGGCTGCGGCTCCTATCTTGCTAACCTTGTTACACAGGAGACAGGCCTTAAGTCCCGTGCTATCGAGTTCTCCACTCTTCAGAGATGCGCAACTCATATGGCATCCCGCGTGGACATCGATGAGGCTTATAATGTTGGCTATATCGCTGCTACTTCCGCTATCAACGGCAAGACCGGCATGATGGTAACAATCGAAGTTAAAGAGAGAGAGCCCTATCTGGTGCAGTACAATCAGTACGACATCCATGAGATCGCAAATGTAGAGAGAAAGATCCCGAAACACTGGATCACAGAGAACGGAACCAATGTAAGCGACGCATATCTTGAGTATGCTAAGCCGCTCATCATCGGTAACATCCTTCCCTACTACACCAACGGACTTCCCAAACATCTGACCTTAAAGAATAAGGCAAAGAAAGAAGTTAAGAAAGAAGTCAAGAAAAAAGGGAAAAAGTAGGATTTAAACTCGCTTAGAAAAAGAAAGCTGCTGTTTCCGGCAGATTTTGAATGCAAATAACTACAAAAAGGCCCCCTATATCCTTTGATGCTGTTTGAGTAAACGGACTGCTAAAACACTCATAGAATCAGTCTCTTACGGGAATCAACTGCGCAAACTCGCTTGCGCTCGGACAAGCTTGTTGATTCCACGACAGATTCTATTCGTTGTTAGCAGTTGACCGGTTACTCAAACAGCATCCTATGATATAGGGGGCCTTTTTGTGATTTCAGATGTCTGCCGGGTGCAGCTGCTTATTTAAAGCGAGTTTGGGAAGTCAGTCCTTTGTGACAGTTCTGTGACCCTTGCTGTGATAGATTATGGGTGTAAGATTTAAGACACGCCGACAAGGCAAAAGAAATAATAAATAAAGGGAATTTAAAGGAGGAAGAACAATGAGAAAAATTATGATCACAACAGCAATCG
>JAFRFJ010000040.1:0-78761 GCA_017434385.1 Eubacterium sp. | reverse complement strand
GATTTCCTGTTGGTAAAGAATAAAAAGGTATGTCCTGTTGAAGTGAAATCATCCGGATATACGTCCCATAAGTCCTTCGACTATTTTATAGAAAAGTATCCCATTAAAGTTCAGGATCGATATATTATTTATACGAAAGATCTGAAATTCTCAGATGGAATCACTTATATTCCTGCATATATGACCGGACTTTTGTAAAACCGGATTTGCATATAGTTTAATTCTGTGATAAAAACACCATGCTGTAGCTAATTCAAAAAGATAACAGATATCAAAAAACAGTATTTAGAAGGGTACAAAAAAATATTTTAGCCTGAATATGGCTATTTCAAGGGCTGACAGGGTATTCTGCATCACTCCTCCAAAACCTTTGGTGGGAGTTCGATTCTCTCATCCCCTGTTGAAAAGAAACCGGGAAACGCCGATAAATAAAGCGTTTCCCGGTTTCTTTGTTATAGCGAAAAATATAAGTCACCCCACAAGTCACCTTTTATCACCTGGAAAGGAGTAAGACTGGCTGATTCATTTTTTGTGGGGAGTAATAATTTATGATGGTGATCTTTGCTGATGATAATATAGTATATTTATTACGTTTACCAGATGACACCATACATCCGGGAAGAAATTAAGGATATTAAATAGCCATAAACCGCATGGATAAAGGCTCTGAGCGAGATATATTGTGTAAAATATAATGAGCAGATTTGTTCCAGTATTTTACATAAATTCACGTATTTTCACGCCATTTTTTACCAAAATGAGGTCAAAAAGGGGTCAGAAAAATTTTCCAATGGGGTCAGATTTATTTGACAATAATGTTAATAACTGTAAATCAGGGCCTTACAAAAACTATAAGAAGACTTATGACATTGTGTGCTATGTTGTGAGTCTTCTTTTTTTTGAAAAGAATCATGATCAACAGGCGAGGACGTTAAGGCGTTCTCGCCTGTTTCTGTTTGATTCATACGGGTTGCTTCGCACTCTGTGCTTCCACAACCCTACCCATAATTCGCAATCCCGTGGAGCTAAGCACCACTTCTTGCTCATTATGGGGCGTGTCAAATACTGCTGCCGCCACTTGCGTGCGAGCACGCAGTGCGGGCGCAGTGTTGACACTTGAATCAAATATTGGGAGGGGGTAGTTATGATGGAAAAGATCAGATTCAAATATTTTCAGGCCGATGATATTGACAAGCATTCCTTTTACCGTATCCCCAAGCAACTGTTCACCCTGGAAACATTTAAGAAGCTTTCTTCTGATGCGAAGATCCTGTATGCACTCATGCTGGACAGGGTCTCCCTATCCATAAAGAACGACTGGATCGATGACCAGGGCAGAGTCTATATCTTCTTCTCTGTCGAGGATGTTATGGAACAAGTGGGCTAGGCAAGGCCAATATCATCTATGTCAGGACATTTGTGCCTGATGAAAAGCAAACTTCTGAAAGTCCTGAAAGTAAACTTCCGGATGTTTGTAAAGGGGAATCTAATAAGACTAATAAGAGTAATAATAAAAGGAATGATAATAAATCTCATCTTATCTTATCCGAAGAAGAGGGGAGAAAAGCAGAAACTAATCCGGAAGATGAGATAAGATGCGATAGCAATAAGATTTTTCAAACGATCACCCCAGTGTCTGTTATGTCAGGCAGAGAACCGAGGGGACAGGTCTGCCATGATACAGGCTTATCAGGCAGTGATTCGAAAGAACATCGAATACGACAGTCTTATGACCTTCCCGGAAGTGGACCATGAACTTGCCCAGGAAATCTACGAACTTATCGTTGAGACAGTGCTGTGCCTGGGGAAGGATATCGTGATCTCCAGCAACCGTTATCCAACAGAAGTTGTGAGGAGCCGTCTCTTGAAGCTCAACTACATGCATATCCGGTATGTCATGGAATGCCTGGAGAAGAATACGACCAAGGTGAAGAATATCCGGAAGTATCTTTTGGCTGCACTCTTCAATGCTCCGGCGACTATGGATGGGTATTACAGAGCTGAAGTGCAGCATGACCTGTATGGGAGCGGGTGAATAGATTAGTAATTCGGTCTTGATTTTCCCCGGTTTATGCAGTATAGTCTATTACAAGTAAAATTAAACGAGGGAATAACCAATGATGAACCGTATGATGAAAGCAGATACAGTACTTGCAGCACAGGCGCATAATAGCGTGTGTGTTATTCTGCATGTCGTAGAAGCAAGATTCGGCGGTCATAAAAGATCAGGGTTATAATCGTTCAATAATGTAATGAACTATTAATACTGGATTTTTTAACCGCCATGCAGATGTGACTGTACGGCGGTTTTTCTATTACCTGGGGACACTGAGGGGAGGTAAATGTTTTTTATTATTCAAAATGACCCTGTAACAAGGGATCTTGTTCAAAATGCAATTATCCAGGATGTTATAGATCATAACAAATATAGTCATAGCTATGAACTGATACGTTCCATGGATTTCTACAAGGATGATGTCGACGAAGTCTTCTTTCCAACAACAAAGTTAAAAACGCCGGATGATTTTGATGAGAGATACAGGAATGCGATACCCATAGGGACGGTACGATTTGTGGAGCAGTATCTGCAAATGTTTAAAGGCATTGAACGGGATAATGCGATTGAAGTGCCTCCGGCGTTACGGACAGAAGAGTTTTTGAAAAGGAAATATAGTATAGTTCCAAGAGACAGAATACCCCATGAAGGAAATTATTTTATTAAGGATGCTACTCAGCAAAAGGTTTTTTCATATAAAGGAGAACTGTCATATTATCTTAATGAAGAAATGTTTCAGGAACCGTTAAATGAATTTGACACCTCAGTACGTTTAGATCCTACCCACCTTTACCAGGTTTCAGAGGTTGTTAAGATTCTTGCGGAATATCGTGTTTATGTACTGAACAAAGAGATCAACAGTATGTGCATTTTTGCCGGTGATCCACTCATTTTTCCTGATGCTGACCTTATTAAAAAAGCAGTATACCTGATCAATGAGCAACCGGATAGTCCCAGATCCTACTCTCTTGATGTTATGATCACTCCAAGAGGTACTGCAATTACCGAGGTGCATAATTTCCTTAGTGTAGGACTTTATACAGTTGACTGGGATGAGGATTTGCTTTTTGCGTTTAAGCATGGTATGGATTATGTTATAAAGCACAACGTAGAGCAAACGGAGTTTTCTAATTTTTGAGAGGGAATAGTCAATGATGAACCGTATGATGAAAGCAGATGCAGTATTTGCGGCACGGGCAGCCAAGAGCGCGCGTGCTGTTTGCTATGCGAAAAATACCAGAAAAGGCGGTTTGATATTCTCTACGATCACTCTGAGAATATAACCATTTAGCATATCTATAACTTAGGTAACTGGAACCGCCTTGCAGAGTGATTATCTGTAGAGCGGTTCTTTTATTATTTAACAATTTCAATATAAGGAGGGACAGACATGGGGGCAGAAAGTTTAAGCTGAATTTTAAGCTCATTCAGGGAAGAGAGATTATGACCAATGTTAGAGGACAAAGAAACAGGATTGGCAAACTCGAACAAGTTGTTCATGACCAAAAAGCTGGCAAATATGTTTTCCGGCTGGATAAGGGATTCAGACTTGAAATTAGTGATTGGGTCTTATTCCACTATACCCTTCTCAAGACAGAGGAAGGTTGTATTTGCTTCGAATTGAGCCATGAGCCAATCCTGTCCGGTTTGGTTGCATACCGCCTGTTTGAAACTTATGGATTTCCATTGGAATATGCCATAGATGAAATGAATAGGCACGGTATTACCGTGGATGAAGAAGGCTTTCATCTTCTTGAAAAGCTGAGCCGTGAACGAAATAAAAATACATTTAAAAATAAAAATGCATTTAGTTAAGGAAAAGAATCATGAAAAAAATGACAATACTATTTCCAGGAAGCTATATGAATTACCGGGATATCGATGAAGACATGAAAGGAGAATATCGTTCTGTTCTCAATACCGGTCTATTTGATATAATCCTTTTCAATTATGATGAGTGGCTGGCCGGGGGAAAGCTTCGTTTGAAAAGATCTGGAGACAGCTCAAAAAAGACTATCTATCGTGGATGGATGCTGAAACCTGATGACTATGGCAAACTATATCAGGTACTGCAGGATTATGATATAGAACTTATCACTTCACCAAGAGAATATGAAAACTTGCATCTCTTTCCCAACGTATATCCTCACATAAAAAATGACACGGCGGGTCTGATTGAATTTAAGGATAGAGAAGTGGATATCAATGCAGTTAAAAAACAATTTGCCAAGTTTATGGTAAAAGACAGTGTGAAGTCGGTAAAAGGAACAGAGTTTCCTGCTTTCTTCGATCAAAGCATTTCCCAGGAGGAATTTGATCAATGGATGGAGGTATTTTATAAATACAGGGGAGATTTATTGACCGGTGGGATCTGTATTAAAGAGTATCTGGAATTGAAGCGATATGGAGACAAGACCAATGAGGTGCGTGTTTTTTACGCCAATCATCAGATTTTAAGTGTCAGCAGAAATACCTTGCAGTCGGATTATACAGAGATGCCTCCTGAAGGACTTATTGGAAAGTATGCTGAATTGGACAGTCCATATTATACGATAGACTATGCTGAATTGTCAGATGGCAGTTGGAAGATAATCGAAGCAGGCGATGGCGAAGTTTCAGGGCTGTCACCCGGGCAGGATATGGAGGCATACTTCCGGGCGTTGTATCATTCCTTTATGGATACCAAGAAGTAGATACATTAAAAAAGGATAAATGTTTAAGTAAAAAAGAGTGAGAAGTGCATGATATCAGCTTTTCGCTCTTTTATTCTATACCTATAGCGATGAGTAGTTAGTTAGACAGATTATACATGCTAATTATCACTGAAATAATATATTAGAGGAGTTACGCGATCAATTTTTTGATCATATAGGGGTAAAATGACCTGTTTATGTGCATATTACCATAAAATGTAAGATATGTGATGGAGGCTTGAAATATCAGAAATGTCTTACTTGATTCTTCCAAATACCCAAACAGAACGATACGTATTTGGAATTGCTTGAATAGATAATGTTGGTTGGGATGATCCCATAGATGACGAAAATGATCGGGATGTTGAAACATGGTTTGTAGCAGACCCTTCATTTCGGCTATATATATAGGCAAGATATATACTAAAGTTGAAGTGGTTAAAAAAATATCTATCAGTTAGGTCATTTGCCTGAAACAGGTAGATGGCCTTTTGCTTTGGGAGGTGGAAACACGATTGAGTGTTAAGAAGAGAATTCTTTGGAGGTTCCTGTGTCTTATCCTGCTGTTTTTTCTGGCTGGGATCCCATTTTATATCCGGTGTCAAATAATTTGATTACTTTTCGATTTAATAGCTTTTACATCAGAGTCCGTTTTTTGGGACAGCTATTGTGGTAGACTTAGAATGTAAAAAACTTTAAATGAAAAATTAAACCTGCGTTTTAACAGAAAAAACTGGAAAAAACAATCGGGAGTCGCATATGAACAAAGAAGAGGCACTCAGTATCTGCAGAATCTATACACGCAACGATGATCCGGATGAGGTTGATGACCTGATTTATGAAGAAGCCCTGCAATATCTGATATCAAGGAGTGATGACCCTCAGTATCCTCTTGTCAGTCTTGGACTTCATTATGGGAGACAAGGCAGGTATGATCTGGCTCAAAAATGTTATGAGAGAGCCATCGAGAGTGATAATCTCTACGCATGGTTAAACCTTGGAGATATCTGGTATTACGGAAAGAATGGTACTGTAGATTACGAAAAAGCATTTCACTGCTATCATGAATCCATGATCCGGGGAGACTTCTGCGCTGCCCAGCAGTATGCTGACATGTACCGTGATGGGCTCTATGTTGAGAAGGATTATGAACACTATAAAGAACTCATCAATAAGCTCTTTTTCGAAATTCGTAACCTAACTAAGCTGGATGAACCTGTTCCGGAAGTATATCTCAGAATGGCCAGGATCCACGTGGAGGAGGGAGATTTGGATGACGCGTTGCCCCTTTACACTCATGCAAGAAGCTTTCTGGAACAGAGGATATCCTATAGTAGGAATGAGAATAATTTTCTTCTGATGAAAGAAATAATAGAGGACGTTTATTCCATCATACCATTTGATTATACAGCCTTTCATTTTTATGATCTTTACTATTTTATGAACAGATCTGCAAGTATTCGTTTTAAATGCAGTGATCCGGAGGCTGAGATTCAGGTTAATGCAATAGAGGAAAATGGCAACATTTATATTAAATCAGAGGATAAATGGTACCGATCTATCCATGAATATCTGCAGAAATCAAGCCTTCCGGGCATCTCCCGTCTGGCAAGAATTTATGACAGATTATACGATTTTGAGGTGATTGAATGAGTCTTATAAGAAACGCTGACACACTATATGAGGAATATGAAAGTCTTCTTCTTGAAAGAGACCGGCTGCGAAAAGAAGCCGGTCAGATTTGGATTTCCTATACAAAACTATTTGGCCGGTTGATTTCTGATGTTTATAAAGAAAAAATCGAATGTATAAAATGTAAGAAGATCATTGCCTACTATCAGTATCAGATCAACCATGGAGGCCTGGTCGATATGGCTGCCATGCAGGAATATCTGGAAAAGGAGATGGCTCCATATTATCAAAGCTTGAAGCAGAAAATCGAAGAATATAATAATTGCAAGGATTTGAAAGCTGCTGGGGAATATGAAGTCAGACGTTCAAAAACGTTATATCGGCGTCTTGCTAAATTGATTCATCCGGATATCAATCCCGAGACAGTGCAGCGGGATGAACTGAAAGAATTGTGGCAGAGAATCGTAACTGCCTACAATTTCAACGATATAAAGGAATTGACGGAATTGGAGGTTCTGGTCAGGAAAGCCTTAAACCAGACTAATTCAGGTGATAAGAAGATCCATATTCCCGATATTGAAGAACGTATCCTTGTTGTGCATAAAGAAATTAAAGACATTATCCATAATGAGCCCTACAATTACAAATCTCTGATTGAAGATGAACAGGCAATTGAAAAGAAAAAAGCTGCATTGCAGGAAGAACTGGTTAATTATAAAAAGTATCATGAAGAACTGGATGAAATAATATCTCAAATTCTTAGCGAAGGGGGTATTAAATTACGATGGCTAATGAACTAAGTCCCGGACAGGATTTCCGGCTTGTCGAGATAATAGAACACAATAAACCGGGAGAGTTAATAAAGCCCCTGATTCGTGAAATTCATCTTTTTGATACCTTTGTAGCCGGAACAACCCATCTGAAAGACCAGTCGGTCCTGGATCAGATCAAAGTAAAGGATAAGCTGATCCTGAAACGCGAGGATAACAGATTTGATGAAAATGCTATCCTGGTATTAACCGAATCCGGTATTAAACTTGGATATATACCCGAAAAGGATAACATCGTCTTTTCACGCCTCATGGATGCCGGAAAACTACTGGTTGCAAAGATCAATGATATTAAAAAACGGGGGACATTTACACAGATCAGCATAGGGATTTATTTGATAGATTTTTAATATAAGGGGGTGCAAGCGATGGATTACCCTTTTAAATACTATACAGATAGAAGTGACTTTCAAAATGATTATCATGAATTGTTTTATTCTTTGCTCGGAAAGAGAGTCCTCCGGGTTTTCGGGGTGTGGGATTTACCGGATAATAGTTGGTTCGAAGAAACCCCTATTATAATTGAATTTGAAAACGGGATGCTGTCTGTGGTGACAAAGTCATTTCATAGTATATCTGTTTTATGGAATGTTCTTTTTCCTTCTGAAAAGCCCACATGGCTTGGAGAAGCACCAGAGCTTGACTGGTCTGAGGATTTGATTTGGAAAGAGTATATTAGTTTCGATGATACAGTCATCGAAAAAGCAGAGATTCTTCACAGTTCAACTTCAATTATCGGATTAGTGTTTTCTACAAATCAGGGCATGTACGGCATAGTCGATAATGGTGATATTACCGTATGTATGTCAGAAGAGTCCCTTATAAAATATTTGTTTGACGTCCGTGAAGATTTTTCTCTTTCGAATGTACAGTATTATATGCCAGAAGGGGAACAAATCGAATTAGGACAAATTGTGTAGGGCGAAGATAGACTAAGGAGTGATGACAAGAATGCATAAAAATCTGAAGCTAAGACTAAATCTGGTTAAGAGGGCAATAATAACTTATATTCCGTATCAAGGATCTGTCATTATTATTGACATCAATAGTGATGGAACACTTGTAATTAAAGACAATGGGATTTCAAAAAATATACTATAGTCAAGTCTTGTGTAAACGACATTTTGCACCAGGAACTTAGTGGTATTTTCTTCGAAGAATACACAGATGATGAAATTAATGACAGAGATCTGGATTGGAAAGTAGAATTTTATAATCGGCGGAAGCTGGATCATATTGCATATGGAACAAAAGATACCCCGCTCCATCATTATGATAATTTGTATTGGTTGATGATCGGTATAGAAAATATGCTGGCTGTTGATATAGGTTCAAAACATATAAAGTCTATGTGTGAGACCAAAAAAGAGCAGATAGGTAAACCCGCAGTAGTGTCTGAAGAAATGAGGTCAGTGTATTTCGATATCATGTCCAAACTCGTGGATAAGGTAATGACGAAAAATGAGCAGCCAGAAAAAAACATAATGATATCACCGTTGTCATTGATGTTTGCGATGTCGATACTTCTTGAAGCCTCAGATGGTGATACACAAAAGGAGATAAACGCTTTTTTTAATAATCAGCATCTTTGTGTTGCAGAGGGGCTGAAATCTCTCATCGAGGATTCCAATAGAACAATATCACAGCTTAAAACTGCAAATGCTTTGTAGTGAGGAGAGAACTCTGCTCATTAACAGTAAAGTGACCGGTTTTTTAAAACCATATAAAGAAAAAGAGTATTATTTTGCAGGCCTATTGCCGAATGAAGGCTATTCTGTAGAAAGCGTTTTAAGTGAGATGTCTGCAGAAGAATGGAGTATGCTTTTTTGGAAAGCGCGCCGTGCCAAAGTAGATGTGAAAATACCAGAGTACAGGTTTGAGTATGAAAAAGACTTGTCCGGAATATTAAATGAGCTAGGGGTTTCTTCTGCATTTGATCAGACAAGATCAAATCTCCAAAATATGATCACTATCGATGGTTCCTATGTTGAAGGAGTTGTCCAAAAATCATACATAGAGGTAAGCAGGAAGGGAACCAGAGCGGCAGTGATTACCGGAATAATTGCTGTGGCGGGATGCATTCTCGAAGATAGATATGAAGTCTATTTAGACAGACCGTTCATCTTCGCAATATATCAAAGTCATACCGGAATCCCGGTATTTATTGGAGTAGTAAAAACAATGGATTCATAGTTAATCATCATTTTCAGGAGAAGATAAGCATGAGAGCATTTATTCATAGTTTCCAGCAGAAGCCCTATAATATTGATTGCCAAATTGCATATGATGGTTTCCGGAAGCTGGGTGTTGAGCCAGTTTTGTTCACGACAAATGAAGAATTTGACAGGAGAAATCCTGAGGATGTCGTTGTAGGAGGAGTGTTCATGGTATGGCATGCTTTAAATGAAAGAGGCATTGTACCGAAATATCTTGATTACCCGGAGGAACTGGTTGATTTCTTGGGAAGAAAGATATGGAAGATTAGATTGAAGGACATTCATAATGAAAAATTTCCCGTCTTTATAAAACCGGTCGAGGAAAAGATTGCTCCTGGCATTGTAGTCAAATCAAAGGAAGACTTGGAAGAATACCGGCTATTGGATCCGGAGACAGAGATTTTTTGCAGTGAAGTGGTCAGTCTTGTTTCTGAGTGGAGATGCTTTCTAATATATGGTCAGGTCATCGGGATACATTTCTATTACGGAGATTGTGAGCTAGAATGTGATCGCGCTGTAATAGATGCAGCAGTAAATGATTACCCTGATATGCCGGCTGGGTTTGCTATGGATTTTGGCGTAACGGACGATGGACGAACAATCCTAATTGAGGTTAATGACGGATATTCTCTAGGAGCTTACGGACTTGAGCCAACATTATATGCACGATTGTTAACAGCACGGTGGGCAGAACTAAATGGTACTGAAGATATTATTAAGCTTAATGATTTAATGTAAGGAAAATCGGGCAAGTATAAAGCTATCGATTGTGATAAAGATGGTTTATATTTAGTGATGGATGATTCCCTTTGTTGTTATTTTTATCCAGCAGATTTTTTCATAATAATCGATGATGAACATGGGATTTTGACAAGAAGGAGTGTTTATTACAGTCATTCCGGAAACGACGAAATCAGAAAGAATTAAAATGATAAACCAGGATACAAAGAAAAAAGGGATACGATAATGAGGGTGTCAGTAATGGTTAATAAGATTTCTTGTAAACGTATGGAAAATGAATACTGTATATGGCATGATCTGCATGTTGACGATGTCCCGGTTTATGAGTATTTTAGTGAGTGCATAGCAGGTGACCTTAAAGGTTCAGTATGGGGGCCTTTTGAGAAGGGAAATAATCTTTTACAAGAGATGGCATTTTGCTGGATAGTAGATTATTATTGGAAAGGATCATGGGATTTTATATGGGAATTGGTGGAGTCTTCGGAGGATGAAGTAGTACCGGTCCTATCCTGCCCCGATTGTTGTGAAGACTTAGATTGCTTGTTGCTGGTTGCTTATATCCGTAAAGATAACGATTATGTATATTGGGATCGTTTGGGCAGAGTGATTCACCAACCAGATGAAAATGAAACCTGGATAAAAAGTGGATGTAAATGTAAGGATATACTTCCGGAAGAAAGATGGGAAGTCTACGGGGCAGATACCCCTGTTTGGTTCTTGGAAGAGTTCGAAGCAAAAGATGCAACCATATTAAACGATTGGATAGACAATCATTGGAGAGAAGAGTGCTTTATGCGCAGAATGAACTATGATAGAAAACTCTACAAAAGCAAAGAAGGGGTCAAATGGATAACAGAAGTGAATTGGAAATTTGATCGTCATGATTATGAGAAGATCACGTCATTTCTAAAAAAAGAATATGATGTGGAAGAGAGAAAATGGCATATATGAAAATCAGGAGACCGGAAAAATGGATATAAAAAAATTAAAAACCCCTTTTGGTGATATAGTAATTCTGATAGACGGGAAACCCGTTCCTTATACAGCCCGGAAAGGCTCAATAGATGAGGTCTTATGGCCCGATATTGTAAACAGATTTCAAATCGTTGTTAGATTTAAGCCTGATAATAAGAAACATACTATATCCTGTGTTTTCGATTCGAATTGTTCTTTTAAGAGCTTTCCGGAAGGAGGAGAACGATTAGAATGTCAAAGCTTCTATAACGACCAACGATATAAAATGTCTATAGGGATTGAGTGCATAGCAGGGTATTATTGCGATGGAACCAGGGTATCAGATGAGTACGATTATGATGCCGATTATTTAGAGAATGGCATGTCTTACTTGATTTTTCCAAATACCCAAACAGAACGATACGTATTTGGGATTGCTTGGATAGATAATGTTGGTTGGGATGATCCCATAGATGACGAAAATGATCGGGATGTTGAAACATGGTTTGCAGCAGACCCTTCATTTGGGCTACATATTTAGGTAAGATATATACTAAAGTTGAAGTGGTTAGAAAAAGGATATCTATTAGTTAGGTCATTTGCCTGAAACAGGTAGATGGCCTTTTGCTTTGATTGTATGCAGAAAGGAATTGGTGAAAGCACTTTAAAAAAGTCTGATAACACTGAAAGATTCTTTTTGGAAATACGACGTATACAAATTGTTTATAAAGATAGGAAAACTGGAAAGTATGTTATTGAAGTCAATGAAAAAGGCTTGCAGAGAATTAGGGATTCCAGAGAGAACTGTACATAAGATCCGAAAAACTTATGGAAGTAATCTTTTAGAGAAAAAAGTCGGTGAAGCTATTGTCCAGAGTCAGCTTGGACATAGGCAGATTTCAACAACTCATAATTTTTATCATTATGATATAACGGATGATAATGAGAGAATAAAACTCATAGAGCGGGCGGTTTCATATACCTAAATGGTCTCAAATTATATAACTTTTTTACCAAAAGTTATATAATCAAAATGGCGAAATACGGCTTAAATAAGCCATATTTGAAATTGTCCCCGCGCTTCGATTCTCTCATCCCCTGTTTGGAAAAAACCGGGAAACGCCGATAAATAAAGCGTTTTCCGGTTTCTTTATTTTAGCAAAAATATAAGTCACCCAGATGACACCTTATGTTCTGGAAAATAATCCAGGATATGGAATAGTATATAAGCCAAAAACCGCATGGATAAAAGCTATGATAATCTTGAAGCATTTCGGTCAGTATATTCGGAATGCTTCTTTTGTATATGGCAATGAAAAACCCCGGCAGCGCTTCATTGGTGAAGCCTGACCGGGGGAGAGGCGATAAACGGATCATGTATACTTACCGCTGCGGCCTTACTACATGTCAAACATCTTCTCATTGTTATAAACCCTGTCCCAGGCTTGATCACGGGTAAGCGGTGTCATATCGCCGAAGGGGCCTGTCTTAGGAGACATAAGATAGTATTTATTCGGACCGTTATTGTCTATGGAGATGTAGACGCCGAAGGGGTAGAAGCAGTCAATGAGACAGGCCTCCTTTTCATCTTCGTCCCACCCCTTGTAAAGGTCACGCTTTCCCAAATTGTGGAAGCGAAGAAAATCATCCCGGGTTTCCCCGGAAGTTCCACCATTAACCAGTGCCATCTGTTCCATGTTTAATTCCATCATATTGCTTTTCATTTATAGACCCTCCATCAATCTGTTTTTGTGCAGTGTTTTCCTTGTTTGTGAGACCATTATATCAGGTCAACTATCATAGAAGTGTCACACGGCTGCTCTGACATGGGATAATATAGATCTTCGCAACATGGTCATACATGTAGAGCATACCCCCCCCTTGCTGCTCCTGCCCCAATTCTCAGCCAAGGACCGCCTGGAGAGCATCCGGATCCGGGATTTCTATGATATGTGAATGATAAGAAATAATTCCCTGTGCCTCTAATCGCTTCAGCTCCCTGTGAAGAGAGGGCCTTGAGACATTCATCATCATGGCCCACTTTGTGATGGATTCAGGGATCCGGATTTGATCCGAACCGGTCCTTCTCCTCTGCATGAGCAGATAGAAAGCGGCTTTCTGGGCAATACCGCTGTAGGAGAGCAGTTCAAGTCTTTGCTGCAGCATATATGTTGCGGATGCAATCTCTCTTGTGAAGTTTTCCAATATGCGAATATCTTTTTGCAATAATTGAAGCAGGTCTTTTTTTCTGAACATCATGAGGGTGACCGGTTCAATCGCCATCACATCACAGGGGTACTGCTGACTGGATGAAAAAACAGCTGCCGGCCCTACCATTTCTCCGGGATTTCGAATGGAGACATTTACCTGGCTCCCATTTGGAAAAGGTTTCTGTGCCTCTGCCCGTCCTTCCAGAATGATCCCAATTCGGTCTGCCTCTTCCATCAGATGAAAAATGATCTCATCCTTATCGTAGTATTGAATATGATGAGATACTGACTCCAGAATCTCACGCAGGTCTTTTGAGGACAATCCGTGAAAAAGAGTGCTTCTTTCCAGAACTGTATAATCCATAAGCTTCTCCTTTCTTTCTATAAACTCCATTATACAGAAAAATCTATTTATGGTGTATCTGTGGATACAGATTTTTTGAAAGACTATTGCTATATTATTTCCAGAAAGAACAAAGATCCGAGTCGATGGCACTCACGGAAATGGAGGAAAAAAATGATTCGAAAGATTATACATATTGATGAAGAAAAATGTAATGGCTGCGGCTTGTGCGCAGAAGCTTGCCATGAAGGTGCCATAGATATGGTAGACGGCAAGGCAAAGCTGGTAAGGGAACATTTTTGTGATGGCCTTGGTGATTGCCTGCCAGGTTGTCCCACAGGAGCGATCACATTTGAAGAGAGGGAAGCACCGGCTTATGACGAGGCGGCAGTGAAGGAAGCACAGGGGAAAAAGAATATGAATGAAGTGAAACATGAACCACACCAGGGCGGATGTCCCGGATCAAGAATGATGAAGTTTACACAGAATGCGGAGAGTAATGTATCAGCAGTCACAGAAAAACCGCTTTCCCGCCTTGGCCAGTGGCCTTGCCAGATCAAGCTTATTCCAGCGAGAGCTCCTTTTTTTGATGGTGCTAAATTACTTATCGCAGCTGATTGTACAGCTTATGCCTATGCCAACCTGCATGAGGAATTTATGAAAGGGAAAATCACATTGATCGGATGTCCAAAGCTGGACAGTATAGATTATTCTGAGAAGCTTACAGAGATCATAAGGGATAACGATGTCAGGAGCGTGACGATCGTTCGGATGGAAGTGCCATGCTGCGGCGGTCTGCAAAGAGCTGCGGAAACAGCACTTAAGAACAGCGGCAAATTCATCCCATGGCAGGTTGTTACGATCTCAAGGGACGGCAGGATTTTAGACTGACAATAGTTAATCATCGCATAATCATTAAATCTTCCTGTGACGCTTTTGTGATATATGTCTTGTTATAATGAGTCCAACAAATCAAAAACATTTCACGGATTTGACGAGAGATTTATATTCAAAAAAGAAAGGAGATTTTGTTATGATTAATAAAGATGTTGAACAGAGATATCTTTCTGATGAAGCTCTGGATAAAGTCAGCGGCGGAAAGATGGGAGACGGAAAATACGGTGGAGACGGCGGGTTCGACGGTTATTTTTCCTTCCAGTGTCCGAGGTGCGGCAGCAACCACTTCTTTGTAATCGATTACCTGCCGGAGAGAACATACAAAGACGGTACACCCAGACCAAGCGCCGGATTGTTCGAATGTATGGATTGCGGCAAGGTTATAGAAGTAGATAATGTACCAATATATTAACATAAGAAGCGGACAACAATCAGAATTCTGTTCTGCTAAACCGGCACCCTTTCGAGGGTGCTTTTTAATTATATTCTTGATATCAGAATACAATTGTATTACGATTAATAAAAAATAATTGTGTTTTTTAAAACATGTAATTATATGCCGGAACCGAAAAAGTATGAGAGATTTGACAGGGGAAAAAGATGCAGTTTACATTTATAAGAAATGCTACATGTCTGATAGAATATGCCGGGATAAGGATCCTGGTTGACCCAATGCTAGGGGAGAAGGGGAGCCAGAAACCTTTCCCGAACTCGCCAGGGCAGGAGCTTATGAATCCTCTCTCAGAGCTCCCGGTTCCAGTTGAGGATCTTCTGAATCCTGATTTTGTCATTGTGACACATTTACACAGGGATCATTTTGACAAAAGGGCAGCAGAGCTTTTGCCGAAGGAAGTTCTGCTTTTAGCCCAGAATGAAAGCGATGCGCAAAAGATCAGAGACTGGGGATTCCATAAAGTGGATATCATAGGAAACCCGGAATTGAAGCTTCCAAAGGGTATCTCCCTGATCCGTACCGAAGCGCAGCACAGTACCGGAGAGATGGCACGATTATCCGGTCCGGCCTGCGGGGTGATTTTGAAACATCCTGGTGAGAAAACGCTATATATCACCGGAGATACAGTATGGTATCCAAATGTCTCCAGGATCCTTCATCAATATGAGCCGGATGTTGTTGCTGTAAGCTGTGGAGAAAATATGGTTTATGGGGGTGCACCTCTTATCATGGGAAAAGAAGGAGTGAAGCAGGTTCATCTGGCTGTTCCCGAAGCAGTCCTGATTGCCTGCCATATGGAGTCTTTGAATCACTGGATCCTCTCAAAGAAAGAACTCAGGGAGTATGCCCTGGAAAACGGTTTCTTAGATCATCTGATTATTCCCGATGATGGAGAGACGATCTCGCTATTAAGAGAAGTATCATGAAAGAAAAAGACAAGGGAAGGACAGCATATCATGCCATTCTGAACTCATAATCAATTTTTAACGGACAATAGAACACAAATATATGGGAGAGAGGGGGTACATATGAGAGGAAAACTGTTGAAAGCAAGTGTTTTTTGCCTTCTGGTAACTATGCTTTTTATGCTGACTGCCTGCAGTGATGGCGGAGAGCAGAAGGTGGAGACTGCCACGGAGGAAGGGACGGATGAGATGCCTGTAACTGAGACAGCCCGGATGCCCGGGTTCAAATCGGTTGACCTTAACGGAAACGAAGTGGATGAGTCGATATTTGCCGAAGCGGATATCACGGTTATTAATTTCTGGGGAACATTTTGCGGACCGTGTATCAATGAGATGCCGGAACTGGCAGAGTGGGACAAAAACCTGCCGGAAGGGGTTCAGATCATAGGTATCGTTGTCGATGTGGCTGATACGGATGCCCCGGAGTATGAGACGGCGAAAAGACTGGTGGAAGAGACCGGAGTGGAATACACCAACATCATAGCCGGTGATCAGTTTGATTCTATAATGGAAAATCTGGTCGGAGTTCCTACGACTTTCTTTGTGGACTCTGAGGGAAAATGTCTGTGCGATGAAGTGATCGGAGCAGATGTGCAGGCTTATAAAGATACGGTGGAGAATCTGAAATGATTCAGAAGAGAATTATGTTAGTACGGATTGCTGTAATTCTTGCAGCGGCTGCCATGATTGTTTACGGGGGCTTTAGAGGAGAGGCCGGCATTGTACTGAACAAGGCAGTCAACATTTGTTTTGAGTGCATAGGTCTTGGGATATAGAAGTCATGAAAACAAAAATTTCGTTGAAAAGGAAAATCATTCAGTTCATGGCATTTGCCTTTTGCAACCCCTATGTAAGCAAGATGGGGTCCGGCAATATTTATAAGGGTCCCTGGAAGCGGTTCTGCTGTCCCGGCATCAATTGCTATTCCTGTCCGGCAGCCCGGTTTGCATGCCCTATAGGGGCAATGCAGGCGGTAAACGGATCAATTGATTTTAAATGGAGTTTCTATGTAGTGGGCACTTTATGCGCCTTCGGGATTCTGTTCGGCAGAGCGATATGCGGATTTCTCTGCCCTTTTGGCCTGATTCAGGAGCTTATTTATAAGATTCCCTTTCCAAAGATCAAAAGGAAGCTGCCGGACCGGATTAAGTATATAAAGTATGGCATGCTGTTCATTGTGGTATTGATACTGCCGGTAGTGATTGTCAACACTGCGGGAATGGGCAATCCCTATTTTTGCGAATATATATGTCCGGTGGGAACCATAGAGGGCGGCATCCCCCTCTTACTGGTCAGCCCCAATCTCAGAAAGCTGGCAGGGGGAGTAATGGGATTCAAAGTCTTCATTGCCCTTCTCACTATCATAGGCTGTCTGATGACAGCCAGATTCTTCTGTAAAATACTGTGTCCTCTCGGAGCATTTTACGGGCTGTTCAATAAAATCAGTTTTATTCAACTGGAAATTGACCGGGACTCCTGTGTAAACTGTGGAAAATGCAGTTCACTATGCCCTATGGATGTCGACCCTTGCGTAAACCCGAACTCTGTGGAATGCATTCGCTGCGGAAAATGCATCTCTGTCTGTCATAAAGGGGCAATTCATTTCAAAAATGAGGTTTAGATTATGAAAAACAAAAAGATTCTTATAATATCAATCATAGCAGTAATGGCGGTAGTTCTGTATTTAGTTGTATCAAATATGAAATCCCCTCAAATCAATAAAAGGCAGTTGGCGAGACTTGAGGGAGAATACAGGCCAACGGATGAAGATCTTTCCTGGATGATTCTCACTATTCACAGTAAAGGCGGGATGATCATGGATGATAAAAGTCCCAGAGTGCCATATCTTGCGATTTTTGATGATGAAGCCGGAGAACCCGGCGTAGAAGGCAAGATAATCAGTTTGGATAAGGATACGATAGTCATAGAGATTGCTAAAGATTTTTATGAAAGCTTACCTGATGACGGCTGGAAGACTGCAGATAATGATTCCAGATTGGAAATGCATTATAAGAAATCAAAGGACAAGCTGATCCTTGAAAACAACGGTGTAGAAATGGAATTCTATTTTATGGGTAGATAGCATTATATGATATTTTATAAGTATGAAAAATACAAAAATGAGGACTATGTTTATGAAGAAAATTGAATTCAAACCCAATACGTTACTGTATCCGGTTCCGGTACTTCTGGTCAGCTCCGGCACAGAAGACGGCAGAACCAATATCATGACTGCGGGATGGACCGGTACTGTATGTACAAAGCCCCCGATGGCTTATGTATCTATCCGTCCCGAGCGTGTATCATACAATATGATAAAGGAATCCGGGGAGTTTGTTCTGAATCTCAACACAGAAGATCTGGCTGCAGCGTCGGATCAGTGCGGCATAATATCCGCGGCAGACTGTCCGGACAAATGGGCTTTAACCGGCCTTACCAGAGGAAAAGCCTCTCATCTGGACTATGCCCCTATCATAATGGAAAGTCCCCTGAATATTGAATGTAAGGTCAGGGATATCCTGGCTCTTGGCAGTCATCATATGTTTTTAGGAGAGGTAGTCGGAATCGACATTTCTGAGGAATACATGGGCGAGGATGGTTTGATTCATCTTGATAATGCCGGGCTGATCGCTTATTCCAGCCGAATGACAGGCAAGAAAAGCATCCCCGTGGGAAGCTATGTAAAGCTCGGTGAGACTATCGGAAGGTATGGATTTACTTCCGAGGCCGACATACGAACACACTGAATAGCCGGAAAGAGAGGAAATGCAATGTTGCTGAATTGTACCAATCATCCCAGTGAAATCTGGAACGAGCCGTTGATGAAAGCGGCGGGAGAACTGTATGGGGAGATTGTGGATTTGCCCTTCCCCTCTGTCTCCCCCTCATGGAGTATTCATGACCTCCGCAGAGAGGTTGAGGATTATGCCGCCAGAATCGAAGCGTTTCAGGCAGATGCTGTGCTGGCGGCGGGAGAATTTACCTTCCTGTTCATGCTGGTCGACAAACTGCTTGCGGATGGCGTGAACGTCATCTGCTCCTGCTCCGAGAGAAACACAGTCGAAGTGAAGAATCCGGACGGAAGCAACGAAAAGAAGAGCATGTTTTTCTTTGAAGGGTTTCGGCCTTACGCACGTTATCAGAGTGAGGAGGTAGCATTTGGATAAAGAACTGATGAACCGCGAAGTCCTCTGTCATGTTGATACCAGACAGATCCAGCGTTATATGTTCCGCTCCAACACGATGCTGGACACTGTCGGAGCCAGCGATCTGATGATCCATATTCTTGACGACGCAATCCTTCATGCTTTGAGAACAGTGGATCCGCCGGTGCCGGATGATCAATTTGATTTCTCTCTGGATCCGGAGGGAGAACTTCCTTATTTCCGGAACCCATCTGTGCAGTTTCAGCTGATCACCTGCCAGGCCGGCAACGCAATCTTCATCGTGAGGACGGGTGCGCTGGCTCAGAAAATCATTCGCAGTATTTCCAGATATTATCTGGAACATGGACGTACGCTCAATGTCTCCGCGGCGGCTGTGGAGAAAACGGATTATTTCGGGAACGATATTTTTAATCTGTACAGGAAACTGAATGCCGCAAAAGCGGCTTCCGACACACTTGAGCCCCTGGGGACCCTTCCTGTATGTATCCGTGAACATATGACCGGAGAGCCGGTCGTTGGCTATGATCCGATATTCGGGGATCCGGTCTCAATGTCCTCCCGTTTGCGGAGACAGGAGGCGCGGCTCAGAGAAAACCCGGTTACCATGCAGGATATCCATACAAGTCCCGGTTATGACGGGAAGAACTATCGGGCTGTCATTCACGCTGACGGAAATAACATTGGGATTACGATTGGCCGCATCCTTCAGGAATCAGTGGATTATGAGGACGGAATCCGTACACGGCGGGCCATCGGTCAGGGGCTGAAGGCTACAATGAGCAGAATCATGTCCCGCACAATGAAAGATCTGGAAGACTATTATCACCGCGTCACCGGAAAGAATGACGGATTTGAGAAGGAATTTCTGATCGTTCATGTAGCCGGTGATGATATCAACTGTGTCTGCAACGCAAGCTGGGTGTTCCCTTTTTTCCGTTTTTTCTATGCCAACCTGAAGGGTGAATACGTCTGGAAAACGGATACGATAGAGGTGCCCCTGTATATTTGCGGAGGTGTCGCATTTGTTACGGAGGACAATGCCTATCATCCTGCCTTCTCACTGGCAGAGGAATGCTGCAGCAACGCGAAGAAAGCTGCCAAGGAAACCTGTAATCTGCGTAACGGTCTGGCAGGAAACTGGATAGATTTCCAGATGCTGAATAATCCGAATTCCCAGAATCTCGAGATGCTGCGGGAACAATCCTATATTACAACGGAGGGAATCTCGCTTCTGATGAGGCCCTATTGTCTGGATCCTGAAGCAGATAGCCGGGAAATATCTGTCAGGAAGCTGTTGAATCACATTCGGGTGATGAAGACGCTGAAACTTGAACCTGTTCAGAATATGATGCTCCGTCAGTCCTATTTGCTTGGAAAAGAGAATTTTAAAGCTTTTCTTGCCCAAATGAAGAGTAAGGGAAAGGATTTGAAGGCTTTACTCGGAAGTCCTCTGTATAAGGATAGTGAAAAACAGTCTCATGCAACCTGGTTTGACGCAGCGGAACTGCTGGACTTTATCCCGGACGATTTTGTGGATTTGGATTCCATGACTGTGGGTGAAGATGAGGAGAAATCATGTTAGGAATACAGATACAGTTAAAGGGCGAAGTTGCCTTTGAAACTTTTTCTAATCAGGAAGTGGAGTACCGCTGCGATGTTCCGACGGATGAGCTCGGAATCCCGTATCTTCCTCTCATAGAGATTCTGAAGAGGGATGTGCCTTCCTTTGTTTTGCCGGAGCATATTGAAGTTGGCTTTGCACGGCCGGATGGCTATATAGATCTTCTCCGGCAGGCCGGAGAGATTTGTTCCCGTATTCCGAACGGAAAGAACCGGATCCGCTATCTTTTTACAAATGAACATTTCGACCCGGAGACAGGAATCCATATGCGCTCTTTAAAAAGCGGACAGATTTTCTATGCGCCGCTTCACGTTAAAGACAAAGAACTGGAGACTGTTGACAGGTTTTTGAAATATCTGACACACGCCGGGGTCAGAGAAAAGGGAATCACGGGAGAAATAAGCTGCCGTGCCTGCGAACTGCCTGACAGCCGCCGGAAAAGTTTCTCCACTTCGGAACTGCTTAACTACAGCGCTTTGGACTATTCCCTGGTTCTTCTTGCACCGACATCCATAGATGCGCCGTATGACGACGGGGACAAGACCTATCCGTATATTCCCGGTTCCGAGCTGCGAGAGGCACTTCTCGCCTGGCAGACGGACAGCTGTTTAAAGGCAGGTCTTCCCAAGATGCGTTTTTCCAACGCCTATATCGCGGGAAAGGGCGCCCGGCTTCTTCCCGTACCGATGTGTATGTCTGTCGTAAAGCTTGATAAGGAACAGCTCCGCTACCGGCTGGCTTCCGGAAAAGATCCGGACAAAGTAGAACAGGATGTGGATCTTGACGGCGCCTTCGGAGACCGTTTTGATCAACACTGTATGCAGTATGTAAAGCCGGTCGTTAAACGCGTGATCTCCAGCAGCGGCGTCCCGTACGATGCGCTTTCCGAAGGCCAGGTGTTTAAGGGTACAATTTACGGAACAGATGAACAGCTTCGCGCAGCAGCAGCCTGGATTGAGAAAAACCCATTCCTCCACCTTGGCGCACTTCGTGAGGAGGGTTACGGACAGGCATACATCGTCCTTGACGATATGCGGGAGAGCCGGCTTCCCATGGAAGTTCTTTCTACCTGCTTTGACGTGAGCTGTCTGTCTCATACGCTTCTCTACACGGATGAAGGCATGCCGGGGACCCGCCCTGAGGATTTTCTGCGGGAGCTCGAGTACATGACAGGCATGCCCGGAGCATTTGAGATCGTTGGCAGATATACAAATGTGTATAATGACTATAAAAACTGCTTCGGCTGGCCGGGGGACGGTCCTGTTACCCGCTGTCTGAAAGCGGGTTCTGTCCTGCGAATCCGGACAAAAAACGGAAAGGCCGCAGATATTTCTTCTATTCTCCATACATTTATCGGAGAAAATACCCGGGACGGATATGGCGAAATCATGGCCTGGCCTGCGACAGAGGTCTACTACCGCATCGCAAAAGAGGTCGTTCCCGGGATTTATGATATAAACTATGAGCCTCTCCTTCGAGGTATGCATCTCAGTGCCCGCCGGGTTCATGAAGGGCTGACGACACTCTTCAGACACCATGTCACGGCGCTCGGCATGATCGATGCCGCTGATGTTGCAGGAGGAATAGCAGAGAAATTCCGGGTGCCTGTGGAAATCCTGTCGATACTTCGTGACAGATACGATCCTGAGATCGATATGGAGATTTTACAAGGATGGTATCGGGAAGGCCTGTGCAGAAACATAAACAGTAAGGAGAAATACAATGATTGGAATCCGTCTTGACATGGCACCGCAGAAAGGATACCTGCTTGCATATTTCCGGGACGCCCTGGTGTTTGAACCCTATACCATCGAAAACGGCCGTCTTGTTTTTCCGGAATGTGAAGTCTATCAGGAAATGTCCCCGAAGGAATGTCATCTCTTTGATGAGAACACAGAATACAGAATGATTTTTCGGGAGGCGAGAGATGACCGGGTGGAAGTGATCCTCACCAGACAGGAAGAAGAAACTATGGATCCGAATCTGATCTATGAGGAAGAAGTGCTCGTCAAAAACGAATATTCGGGGAAGGCGGGGATTCCGAAAAGTCTGAAGGTCATCAACCGGTACATGTACACGGAGAATGACACCCTTGTACTGAAGAATTACAGGATTGCCTGCTGAAAACATAATCCAGAGAGAAAATATGAGTGCGAAAACTTCGGAAGACAAACAATATGAGAGCAGCATGAACAGGGAGATCCTGAAAATCGGACTTCCCTCGTTTCTTGAGGCGCTGTTTACCACCTTTGCATCGATTATAGATTCGAAGATGGTTTCGGTGATTGGCGTGACGGCAATCTCAGCAGTATCTGTGACTAACCAGCCCAAGCTTTTCATTTACACCATCTTTTTTGCCATCAACACGGTGACTACAAGTCTGATCGCCAAATATCACGGAAAGAACGACCGGGATACGGCCAATCGGATTTTTGACCATGGCATGAAATGTACCCTGATTCTCAGCATTGGGCTGGGTATTCTCTCAGTGGTACTGGCAAGACCCATTATGATCCTGTTTTCGGGGCAGCCGGATACCCTCGAGGACTCCATACTGTACTTTCAGATTATTATGGGCGGCATGGTTTTCAACCTCCTGTTCATGGAGATCAACTCTGCCCTACGTGGTCTTGGAAGGACAACACTGACCTTTACTGATAACATATTGTCTTGTGTGGTCAATCTCTTCTTCAACTATCTTCTGATTGAAGGGCACTGGGGCTTCCCCGCTCTGAAAATCGCCGGTGCCGCCATCGCGACGGTTCTCGGAAATGTGGCGGCATGCATCCTTAGCGTGCTGTTTGTCTGTAAAAAGGATCTGTTTATCAATATTTCGTACTGCATTAAAAAACGGTTCCGCATGACGAAAGACAGTATTAAGGAAATCCGGTACATGACGAAGAACTGTGCTGTCGAAAATCTGAGCACGCGGGCGACCCTTCTTGCGATCTCCGCTATTACGGCCAGAATCGGCTCCTTTCAGATGGCAATCTATTCCGTCGGCACCTACCTGCTGAATGTCAATTATGCCTTGGGAACAGGTTTGCAGACCGCTGCGGTTACTCTGATCGGCCGGTCCTACGGAAAGAACAGCTACAAAGAAATGGCCGACTATCGTAAAGCCATCACAAAACTCGGAATGATCTGCGCCGCCGTTCTGGCTGTCATTATCATAGCGGCCGGGAAATACTTCTTCAGTTTCTTCAGCGAGGAAGAGACCTTTGTTTCAATAGGCGCGATTTCCTGCCTTTTCATCAGTGTGATCACATTTTTCCAGACATTGAAGTTTATTAATATCGGCTGCCTGCAGGGTGTCGGCATGATGAAAGAAATAATGTTCAGCAGTATTATCGCCTTCTCCTGTGTAAATCTTGTCCTTGTGGCGCTGCTGGTTCTCGTCTTTCATATCGGGATCTGGGGTGTCTTTATCGGGATGCTTTTTGCCCAGGCAACACAGGCCATGCTGCTTCACCATTACATCATGAAATCAGGTCTGTTCACCGGCACAATAATATAGTATTGAAAAGGAATCCCCCATCCGTCCGGATGGGGGATTTGTGCAGTGACGCGGTTTCACAGGAAATATTCAACCGAGTATTGACAGTGTGTCAGCATAGAGATATAATCTGTATTGACACGATGTCAGGATAAGCCGGAGGTGTGTGACTATGAAATATACAAAACTTGGAAATACGGACTTAAATGTATCCCGCATCTGCATGGGATGTATGGGATTTGGTGATGCGGCAAAAGGACAGCACAGCTGGACTTTAGATGAGGAGCATTCCAGAGAAATCATAAAGAGAGGGCTGGACCTGGGAGTTAATTTCTATGATACGGCAATCGCTTATCAGAGTGGAACCAGCGAACAGTATGTCGGCAGGGCACTCAGAGACTTTGCCAAACGTGAGGATGTAGTTGTCGCAACGAAATTTCTTCCCAGGACACCGGAAGAGATTGAAAAAGGAATCAACGGGCAGCAGCACATAGAAAACATGATAAACACAAGCCTTCAGAACCTTGGAATGGATTATGTGGATCTGTATATCTATCACATGTGGGACTGGAATACGGATATTTACGATATCATGGACGGCTTAAATCGCATTGTGAAAGCGGGAAAGGCAAGATATATAGGAATATCAAACTGTTTTGCATGGCAGATTGCAAAGGCAAATGCACTGGCAGAAAAAGAGAACTTTGCAAAATTCGCTTCAATCCAGGGCCATTACAACCTGATCTTTCGTGAAGAAGAGCGTGAAATAGTGCCCTATTGTGAGGAAGAAAACATTGCCCTCACTCCGTACAGCGCACTGGCAAGCGGCAGACTGGCAAGAAAGCCGGGCGAAGGCGTCACAAAGAGAGCCGTTGAGGATACCTACGCCAAGTTTAAATATGATGCGACGGCCGACCAGGATGCCTTGATCATAGACCGTGTGGCAGAGCTGGCAGAGAAACACGGTGTTACCATGACAGAAGTGTCCCTGGCATGGCTGCTTACAAAAGTTACATCGCCTGTAGTTGGCGCAACTAAGCTTCATCATATTGAAGGCGCGGCAAAAGCAGTGGATCTGGACTTGTCGGATGATGAGCTTAAATATCTTGAAGAGCCATACCTGCCTCATCCGCTTGCAGGTGTCATGGCACAGAACAAGAGAAGCGATGCAGCTAAGAAGCATGTGTGGACGACAGGGACACAGAAGATTATGACAAATTCTCATAATCAATAGATGAATCAGAGGATAAAAACTATACCCTCCGGGAAGAATATGTTATATTTAATATATAAGGGAAATGTATAACCGGGTTTGTTTACAGCCATTTGCCGCCCGGTTAAAAGGGGAAGGAGGAGAAAATGATTAAAACAAGATATGCAGCTTTGCTAATGGTATTGATCATGATAATTGCAGCCCTGCCCGGATGCGGCTCTGCAGACCAGGGGCAATCCGGAGGGGCAGGACAGGAGCCGGCAGTATCCGTGCAGCTGACTGCTCCATCAGGAATGGAACTCACTCTCACTCATGTCTCCGCTGATGATTTCAAAGCCCAGGATGACGGAGTGATCGTGAACACTCGTATAGGAACAACGGTACATAAGTCCGGATCGCAATTCACTGAAGGAAGTGGTTTGAGTCTGGGTAATATGCGGGATACCGAACAGTATGAGATGCCCATGGTAGCATTTACTTATCAAGCTGACGGTGACGGCGACCCGGCCGATGCGATCGGAGAGATTGGAAAAACGGCAACGCTGACAATCGATGGTAATGACTACTCTGTCGATGTGGCATGGATTACTGACCAGATGGGATGTTTTATCTTTAACTGTGACGAGATTCCCGAGACAGAAGCATTGTTCACTGTGGAGGACGGTTCCCTCCGGATCACTCCCTAGAATGAAAAAGACAGTTAAAAAACCATTATGACATTGGTAACAGGCCACAGACAGCGTCAACAAATGAATATAGTCTGTGGCCTCTTATTGTATATTTAAATCAAAATAGGGATGAATATGTCACGGTAGGGAAACAGATATGAGTAAGGAAGGATTTCAGAGAGGAGAGATAGATGGCAGGTTATCTGATTAAGGATACGACCAGAGAAGAGAGGCAGAAGATTGTCGAGGAATCTCTGGGAAATATATCAGCCAACTGTGACGGCTGTATGGCGGGAGTGGCAGAAATGTATCAGGACTATATAGACGGCAAGAAGGAAATCCGCCAGATCAATATGGAGTTTGCTGCGAATTATAACAGAGGGGACATGGACAAAGAAACTCGCAGAAGCTGTATGGCCTGACGAAGAAAAGGGAATCTGCCGGGGCCAATATATGAATTATAAAAAGAATTGTTCCAGTTAATAATTACATTTGTAAACATAATAAAATATGGAGGTTAAACACATATGTCAGGTTTTATTTCTGCACTGCTCAAACAACGAAAGGAAGCGAAAAAAGCTGAACCCGATACGAATGGAAGGCTTAAAGAGATCCTTGCTATCCTGAAGAAATACGATTACGATGACGGCATAACGCCTGAAATTACGATAAGTATCCTTCAGGACCTGGGACCGACATTTGTCAAGCTGGGACAGATCGCCTCCCAGCAGTCCGAGTATATCCCGCCTGCCTACTGCGACGCTCTTGTGAAGCTGCGCTCGGAAGCTGTGCCTATGGAGATTGAAGACGTTTATTCCCAGATTGAAAAATATCTGGGGAAACCGGCGGGAGAGATTTTTGCTTCTTTCGACGAAAAGCCTATGGGGTCTGCATCCATCGCCCAGGTCCACAAGGCAGAGCTGCCCGATGGCACAGTGGTGGCTGTCAAGGTACGCCGTCCGGGAGTTGTCGATACTGTAGCCAGGGACTTTGCGCTTATTGAGAAAATTCTGGACAAATTTGTCAAAGACGGTGTGGGAGGTTTCGACATCAAAGGTTTTATCCTGGAACTGGAGAAAACCTCCAAGATAGAACTTGACCTTACCAACGAAGCAAAAAATATCGATCTTTTCTGGAAGAACAATGACGGACGTGAGATGGTGGAAAGCCCCAGATGCTACCACGAATTCACCTGTGAGGCTGTTCTCACCGAGGATTTCGTCATAGGCAACGAGGTCGGGGACAGAGCTTTCCTTGAGACCCTGAGTGAAGAAGAACGGGAACGTATCGCTTCCCTGATTGCAGAAAACTTTGCATCGCAGGTACTTACGGACGGTTTCTATCATGCCGATCCTCACTCAGGAAATGTGATGATAAAAGCACCGGTTTCCCATGAACCGGCCGCAGAACCGGAAGTAACTGAACCCCCGGCAGATGATGGGGAGGCAGATAAAGAAGAGAAGATACCGCTTCCGGATCACGGTATTGAATGGATTGATTTCGGTATGATGGGTTCCCTTACGACCAGGCAGCGTCAGATACTCATTGATATCGTCACCAATATAGTGATGCAGGATGCATATGGACTCAAACGTACAGTGCTGCGTGTGGCCGAGCCGATGGGTGAGATCGACCACGGAGCCATGCTCGAGATGTGCGAGGATATGTGCAGCCAGTATACGGGGACGGATTTTGGAGACTTTGATCTGGGAGATCTCCTGGGTTCTGTTTTAGGCAGCCTTCAGGATGAGAACTACAAGGTTGATCCTTTCCTCACCAATCTGGTCCGCGGCATTATTGCTATCGAAGGTACCATCAAAACACTGAGCCCGGATGTGAACATTTTGAATTACTTTACCGACAAGGTGGACATCGGCTTAGGCTTCAATATCAACCTGGATAATCCTGAAGAGATGAATCCGGATATTGCTTTTGGCCTTGTGCAGCTGTTCAAAAGCGTCACAGAATCTTCAGCCAAGACTGCTGAGTCTCTTGACATGCTGGAGAAGGGGCAGATAAAGGTACGCACCGACTTTGGCTTTGAAGAGAAGGCTCTGAATACAGTCAACCGTCTCACCGGATATGCGATCAGGGCATTTATGATCATTGCCCTTTTTATCGGATCCTGTATGCTGTGCATAGCTTCCGGACTGACAGGCTTCGAGGATCCTTTCGGACAAACTTTCCTTGCATTGGGGCTTGCGGGGTATGTCGTCAGCATCTTCTTCGCTTTCCGCCTGTACAGGGGTATGAAAAAGGGTAAATAGTCCGGTTTCTTTTGAAGAAATGTATTATCTGCCTGAGGGACAGGAGGGAAAATGATGAGACCACCTAAGATAGTTGCTTCCACAAAGGAAGAGCGTGCAGAATACATTAGAAAGAGATTTGTCTGTATATCGGATTGTGATATGTGTGGCCTGTGTAAAGTATTTCGTGGAAAGAATCCGGAAACCGCTTTTGCTGATTATATAGACGGCAAAAGGGATTTTACAGATGTATCTGCTGATTACAGATAGGAGGATGATTATACTGAAGTCCATTTTAATCAAAGATACTACCAGGGAGGAACGTATTCGCATTGTTCATCAGGCCCTGTGGGGAGCATGCGGCATTGATTGCGAGTTCTGTTCCGGCTGTGACAATCGTGGCGGCGGACGTATTGAAAGTATCTATCAGCCTTATATCGACGGTAAAAAGGAAATACGGGAAATCAATGCAGAGTACAATGCCCCCTTTGTGAGAGGGTAGCAGACAGAAAAAATATACCGCCAGCCGGATATTCGGCTGGCGGTTTTTCTTTACGATGAATATCAGTCGATCGTTTCAATTCGGATTACATTTGTATTTCCACTTTCACCGCTGGTGTTTCCTCCTGTCATAACGACAGTATCTCCTTCTTTAAGGCCGAGGACTTTTTTACTCTCCCGCAAGGCGTAAAAATTCAGGACCTCCATACTTGGGAAGTACTCTGTCAGGACAGGGAGAACGCCCCAGGAAAGTGAGAGCTTTCTCCAAGCGACTTTGTTTGTTGCAAAGCCCAGGATTGTGATCGGTGTCCGGAAACGGGATACCATCCTGACAGTAAGACCGCTGATCGATGTCACGACAATAGCCTGGGCATTCAGGTCAATGGCCATGGTACAGGCAGCATGTGAGATGGCATCCACCCGGTTCTGAATATTGAATTTCTGTGTATGAAAATGGTCTATGTAATCAATATGACTCTCTGTTTCCTCCGCAATTTCGCTCATGACACGCACGGATTCAACAGGGTATTTTCCTGCAGCGGATTCTCCCGAGAGCATGATGGCGCTGGTTCCGTCATATACCGCATTTGCCACATCGCTGATCTCAGCCCGGGTTGGGCGGGGATTTGATATCATGCTTTCCAGCATTTCTGTTGCGGTAATTACGCGTTTGCCGAGAAGACGGCATTTGGTGATCAGGTATTTCTGGATGGCAGGAAGTTCGGTAAAAGGTACTTCCACACCAAGATCACCCCGGGCTACCATGACTCCTTCGCAGGCGGAACAGATTTCGTCGATATTATCAATACCGGACTGATTTTCTATCTTTGCGATAAGATCAATTCCGTTTCCGCCATTGTTCTGCAGAAATCTGCGCAGGTCCAGCAGGTCCTGTTTACAGGAAACAAAGGAAGCCGCCACAAAATCCACGCCATTTTGAATTCCGAAAAGAATATCCTGCTTGTCCTGTTCGCTCAGGTAATCCTGATGCATCACTCTTCCGGGAAAGCTCATGCTCTTCTGATTTGAGAGTACTCCGCCCGTGATAACTTTGCAGTGGATTTCCGTATCCTCGATGCTCATTACTTCGAAGATGACCAGCCCGTTATTTACAAGGATCTTGTCGCCGACTTCCAGATCCTCTGCCAGGCCGCTGTAATTGACCGATACGATAGTCTCGTCGCCCACTATATCACGAGTTGTAAAGGTGAAATCGGCTCCGTCCAGGAGTGTTACTTTTCCATCCTTAAAGGTTCTGATACGATACTCAGGGCCTTTCGTATCCAGCATGATGGCAATGGGCAGATTCATTTCCTCCCGAACCTCTTTAATCATGTCAATTTTCTTCTGGTGTTCTTCGTAGGAGCCGTGGGAAAAGTTTAATCTGGCCACATTCAGACCTTCCTGACACATTGCCTTAAAAATGGCAGGATCTTCACTTGCAGGCCCTATGGTACAGATGATTTTTGTTTTTCTCATAATTGCCCTCCTCTGAGATAAAAGTTTATATTGTCAGTATTATACAGTAAGGTTTATACAGTAACTGTCAGGTTACTCCAGACTGAGCCCGCATATTCTGCAGTCTCTTGTTCCGACAACCAGATATTTTTCATAGATGGCCGGTGACGCTTCGATGGTACACTGGCCAAAATCATATTCATTATAGACCTCTCCGGTCAGTCCGTTGAGCAGATACATTTTTCCGTCGGAGCTGCAGTAAAGGACCGCCCCGCTGCCGTCGGAATTGTAGACACAGGCGGGAGAGGACCATGCATAAGCTGCGGAATGCTCCCAGGCCACCTCTCCGCTGTCCTTTCTGATGCAGGCCAGAACGCCGTGGCCGGTATCTTCTGTCATGGACACAGTCACGTAAATGTAATCCGAAAGATCATTTCTTCCCAGGGCGATTGTTGACTCCACTCCGCCGGATACGCCCTCTCTGGTATGACACTCATACTCCTTCTGCCATACGATCTCACCGGTTTCCGCGTCAATCTTCCAGATCGGGATGGTGGCTGTGTCCATACTGCGCCAGCCCTGATGGAAGGAGGTGCTTATATAAAGATAGAGCTTGCCGTTCTCTACGCTTAAGACCGGACTGGAATTGGTATCATCCAGGGTATCCTGAGCCCAGACCAGCTTCAGGGTATTCAGGTCCAGACACATAAGGCAGCCGCCGTTCTCCGCAATAAAGAGATAGCCGCCGTAGACAGCCGCGCTGTCTTCCATACCAAGCCAGAATTCATCACCGCTTCGTACACCCCTGTATTTCCATTTGGCTGTTCTGTCCGGATCCACCGACAGAGTTCCTGCTTTCTCATCGTATTGTGTATTCAGGTGAAGCAGGTAGAGAACTCCGTTTTCACCCGGATAGATCAGGGTATCTGACTCGGCATCGACCAGGGCCGAGGAATCAAAGAAGCTGACACTTCTCTCGGCGAAAGGATCCTCGTTGCCGAAGGTATACAGTGTGCTGCAGTCAATAAGGCTGATGATAAATGCACGGGACTTCCCGAGCTTGCTGCTGTAGCCGGAGCCCAGATAGAGGAGAGGATAACCGCGGGGGTCCAGGGCTCCTGACCCTTTAAATGTGAATCCCAGATTGAGCGTGTCCCGGGTCGGCTCTCCGGTCTTCAGATCCAGGAAATAGACTTTGCCGTCCAGGCAGGCGTAGATCACTTCCACAAGATCGTCATCTTCCTTAGCCCAGTCATACATGTTCATGATTGCCTTCGTTTCCCGGGGCCACTTCATCATAAGAGGCTGGCCGGTCCAGCCGCTTCCGGTCCAGGCTTTACCGTTATATCCCAGAGAGTCGCTGGGGACCTCCCAGTTCCCCTGGATCCTGTAATCCTTCATGTCCGCTGTTCCCCAGGTGGGATCATCCCTGAATGTATTGCCCCGGAAGGTCACGATTCCCTTTTCCTTTGTATAATTGACAGGACTTCCGAAGTTCATCCGGTACCAGGGGGTAAAAGCATCCTCCGAAGCCAGTTCCTCCCCGTCCACCATGATCCCTGTGTCGGCGATCAGCCGGTCGGGCTCGGTTCCCGGCACAGAGTGGGGCGAAAAGCTGTCCGGCGCTTCTTCTTTACGGGCTGCCGCATTTTTCTTTTTCTTCTTTTCCCCTTTTTTTACGGACTTTTTCTTCTTTTTTTCGACCTGGCCTGACGTCTGCTTCTTATCCGAAGCCCTTTCTTTCTTTTCGGCAGGCCGGTGAAGAAACAATCCCAGAATCAGAATCACCAGAAGAAAGGCCGCAGCTATTGCAGTCAGCCGGCGGATCATCTCTTTCCTGATCCTACGCTTTCTCTGCCTCTCCCGGATTTTCCTGCGATGAGCCATTGATCTTTTCTGTTCTTCTTTATGTTCAGGCTTATCCTTTTTTTGTGTATCAGACATTTTTTATTCCTCCTGCGATTTCAGCCGGCAGTTGGTTTTTATTATCATCACCACTTCCGGAATATCGGAAAAATATACGGTTAAATATATTATAGACGCCCGAAGGTACTACTGCAACCTGTTTAGACCTTCTCGCCGCAGGGACTTGACAGGTGACCGCTCGTTCTCTATAATTAAGAGAACGAACGGTCACTTTTTGTATTCCGGGAGGATATCATGGCTAAAGATACAAAAGAAAGAATATTGGATGCAGCATTGGAAATGTTTTCGAAAAACGGCTATGCCGGTACGAATATCCGTGAGCTTACCGCCTCTCTCGGACTGGTCAAGTCTTCGATGTATAAGCATTTTAAAAGCAAGGAAGATATCTGGAATAAGCTCCTTGATGAACTGATCATTTATTATGATGAAGGCTTCGGATCTGCAGACCATCTGCCGCCGGTACCGGATTCGGCAGAAGAATTTACGGCAATGACCATGCGGATGGTGAATTTTACGGTTCACGATGAAAGAGTCATCAAGACAAGGAAACTTCTTACCATCGAGCAGTTTCGGGATGATCGTGCCTGCAGTCTTGCGACAAAGCATTTTCTTACCGGATTGAAAGATATGTTTACCCACACATTTGCAGGCATGATGGATAAAGGGCTGGTCCGCAGGGAAGATCCGGCCATGCTCGCCTTCGCATATACCACTCCGATATCGGCACTGATACACCTGTGCGATCGGGAGCCGAAGAAAACAGAAGAGGCGATCAGGCAGATTGAAAAGTTCAGCCATCATTTTATTAAGACATACGGGAACGATCACAGTTAAAAAAGCATGAAACAGACATTAGCAAATGAGGAGTTGTAATTATGATTTTATATACAGAAAGGCTGATCCTGCGTCCCTGGGAAGAAAGCGACGCAGATAGTTTATATGAATACGCAAAAGATCCCCTGGTTGGTCCGGTTGCAGGCTGGCCGACCCATACAAGTGTAGAGAACAGCAGGGAGATTATACATTCTGTACTTTCGGTGCCGGAAACCTATGCGGTCTGCCTGAAGGAAGATGCAAAAGCAATAGGCAGTATAGGGCTTATGATCGGGGATAAGAGCAATATCGGTCTGCCGGATACGGAAGGAGAGATCGGTTACTGGGTCGGCCTGCCCTTTTGGGGACAGGGGATCATTTCGGAAGCAACAAAAGAGATGATCCGCCATGCCTTCGAGGATCTGAACCTGGAAACTCTGTGGTGCGGCTATTTTGAAGGCAATGACAAATCCAGGCGTGTTCAGGAAAAATGCGGCTTTACTTATCATCATACCAACCGGGATATGCACTGGGAACTGATGGACGATATCCGCACTGAGCATATTACAAGACTTACGAAAGGTGAATGGGAAAAGGGTTTGCACCGGTAATCCGCGAGGGAATCCGGCAATGGAGGAGGATGTGAAACAAGATGTGTACAAGCATTGTTGTAAATAAGAAAAAAACGATTGTAGGCTGGAATCTGGATCTTCTTGATATGGAATACAGGGTACGGCCTGCGGATAACGGAGTCTATATTGAAGTCAATGATGCAAAGGAAGGCTGGATGCCCCTGTTCGGAGCAAATTCCAGAGGAGACTTCGTCGGAATGCCCACCTGCTGGCCTTTTGATGAACGTTCCAATCCGACAGGGCTCGGGGAAAATGTAATCCTGCTGGACATTGACCTGCTGCTGCAGAAAAAGACCCTGCAGGAAATCCGGGAGATCGCAGAAAAAAATCCTGTCTTCAGCATTCCCGGCCTTACCTTTATGTCCGCCCTGTCAGATGCGGACGGCAATGTACTCCACATCATACCGGGCCAGGGATTTGAGTATTATGAAAAGCCGGAGTATAAAATTCTGACAAACTTCTCCCCTTATAAGCAGGATTCGGAGAAACATCCCTGGATGGGCTGGGACAGGTATCATAAAGCAGAAGCCATGCTGAAAGAAGCAGCCGATGACTTTGACATGAATGACTGCTTTGAGATTATGAAAGCCGTTTCACAGGAAGTCTGTCCTACGGTTGTTACAATGGTATTTGACGTGGCTGAGAGGACTGTGTGGTGGTGTGAAAACCGGGACTGGAATAAGGTAGAGAAAGTGAGATTTGATGGCAAATGTAATAAAACTGACAGTGTATTTTGAGGATCCCTTCTGGGTAGGTGTATTCGAGAGAGTCGAGAATGAAAAACTGTCGGTGGCGAAGACGACATTCGGCGCGGAACCGAAAGACTACCAAGTGCACGAATTTATAAACCTGAATTACAATCGACTGTCCTTTAGCCCGACGATCAAAACAATGACTAAGGATATCGGGAAAAACCCTAAGAGAGCACAGCGTGATGCGAGAAAACAGACTTTAGGAAAAGGCATAGGAACAAAATCGCAGCAGGCCCTCAAATTACAGCAGGAGCAGAATAAACTTGAACGGAAAGCCAGAAGCAGGAAACAGAAGGAAGCTGAGAAGCAGCGTCTGTTTGAACTGAAGCAGATAAAGAAAAAAGAGAAGCATAAAGGACATTGATGATAAGGAAAGATGAAAGGACATGGATAATACAACTGCCAAGGTGAGCTGTTTTGCAAGAGCATATCACTTTGAAAACAATAAGACTTACATTTTTGCAGATAGTATGGCGAAAAAGATTCTGGGGGAAGATTATGATCAGATTGCGGAAAGTATGATGCAGGGGACCGGCTTTTTCCTTCCGGGATTTGGAGGTAGCAGAGAAGAGGGGCTGAGGCTCATTGTTGATAAGCAGCTGTCCCCGTCTGTGCTTGCAAGAAGCGCTTACTGTGAGAGTAAGCTTGGAAAAGAGATTAAGAAGGGGTGCGGGCAGTATCTGATCTTTGCTTCCGGCTATGATACCTTTTCACTCAGAAACGCAGATGCGGCTGTCGACGTGTATGAGCTGGATCTGCCTGATATGCTGGATGATAAGAATACGCGGATTGAAAATGCCGGCCTGAAGACAGATGCAAAGTATGTACCATGTGATCTTGCGGATGGAAGCTGGGTTGAAAAGCTGATTGAAAAGGGATTCAAAACTTCTGAGAAGTCTTTTGGAAGTCTCCTGGGCATCAGTTATTATCTGGAAAAAGATGAGTGGAAGAAACTGATAAAGCTTTTGGCGGGTTTAATGCCGGAAGGTTCTGTCATATGTTTTGATTTCCCTTCCAAGGAGGAAAGCAGGGAGACAAAGGTGAATAAAACTCTGGCCGCCGGTGCGGGTGAGAAGATGAAAGCACAGTATTCCCTTGGAGAGATGGAGGCACTTTTATCCGAATGTGGCTTTAGAGCAGTAGAGCATCTTGGGGCTGAAGACATGACAAAACTGTACTTCACAGGTTATAATGAAAACAGCCCCGCCTGTCCGATGGCTGCACCTGCAGGGGTGGAATATATATTTGCTCGCAGGAGTAATTAATAATTATGATCGATATTAAAAGAGCCCATTCAGAGTTCGAACGTTATCTGGACGACTTTGACAGAAGTAATGAAAAAATAAAACTGAAACTCATCCATACCAATGAGGTCGTTCGCTGCGCCAGGGAGATTGCAAGAAGGATGAATCTTGGCCCGGAAGACAGAGAACTTGCGGAAGTAATCGCCCTTTTGCATGATATCGGGCGATTCGAACAGGTGAGAATGTATGACAGCTTTGAACCTTGCACCATGGATCACGCACAATTTGGTGTAGACCTTCTGTTTGATACGGACAATCCCCGGATCCGGTCTTTTGTGGCTTCCGACCGCTGGGACCACGTCATCAGGGAGGCGATTAGGCGCCACAGTGCTTATTCGGTGGGCCCCATAGAAGATGAGAGGACTCTTCTCCATGCCAGATTGATCCGGGATGCGGATAAGCTTGATAACTGCAGGGTGAAACTGGAAGATGATATAAAGGTGCTTGTGGGCATGGATGCAGAAGAGGTAGGCAGCCAGCCTGTCACAGACAAAGTGTTTCAGACATGTATGGACCGGAGGTCTGTCAGATCGGCTGACCGGGTCACAAAGATGGATTACTGGATATCTTACATTGCCTATTTCTTTGATATAAACTTCAGGGAGACTTTTCAGATTATTAAGGAGAATGATTTTGTTAACCGGATTATTGACCGGATCCCCTACTCCAACCCGGACACCGGGGAAAAGATGGAGAGACTCCGGAAGACAGTAAATGAATATGTCGATCTGCAAGTGCATGAGAACTGATAAAAATGTCAAACCGAAATGTAAAATAATCTCCTCACCATCCATATGGCGGTGAGGAGATTTTCTTCGATATTGGGAATAAGTCCGGCCCTAGAACTGTCCGGGTAAAAGAATGACAGAAATCAATATTTTGCTTATGATTTATTGAACAGAAAATACTTTTACAGTATTATAAAACCAGTTATTTGTATCAGTCAAAATCAGTAAAGAAACGGTTTCACGGACTGGAGGAATCTATGAGAAAAGAGAGGAAGAAAACCGGGCAGGATACAAAAAAAAGATTTGTATTCGTGCTGATGACAAGCCTGCTCTTTCTTCTGCTTTGGGGCTGCGGTGCTGATCAGGGAGAAATCCATGAAGAAGGAAGGCCGGAACAGATTTTCGCGAATCCGCAGAAGGAACTCACACGTCGGTTTATAAAAAGGCTTAAGGTTCTGGAGATCGAAATTGAGACTTCTTCCTGCGACCTGCCGGGCGCATACAGCGAGATCGACCTTTACTGCAGCAAAAATCAGGTCCCGCCCAAAACAGCCCTGCATATACGGCAGATCTTCGAAGAACTGGTGCAGCAGATTCTTATTCTGGAACTGAATAAGCAGCAGATCTGTTTCAAGGCGGAATATTCCGATGCCGATGAGAGCGCCAAGATCATTGTGGAGTATGATGGGGAAGGCTTCGACCCGGAAAGGGTTGAAAATCAGCTGGCCCTGACTCTGGTCCAAAACGCAGTGTCGGATTTGCATAAAGAGACCATGAAGGATAGTGTACCGGCCAATCGTATCATCATGCATCTTCGGCCATAATAAGCACAACAGCTAAGATACCGGCCGGGAGAAAAGTCGCTTTACAGGCGACCTCTTTCTTCCCGGCTTTTGCTATACTTGCATCATCAGAATTAAGAAGGAGATGAATGTTATGTATGGAGCATTATTAGGAGATATGATCGGGGCACCCTATGAATTTGACAGGGGGAACAAGACAAAGGAATTTCCGCTATTTGGATGGAAATCACATTTCACAGATGATTCAGTGATGACGATCGCTGTGGCTGAGGCACTTCTGGACAGCAGGGGAGAAGCTGAGGATAAAGTAAAGGCAGCACTTGTCTCATCCATGCAGAAATGGGGTCACCGGTACCCGAATGCCGGATATGGCGGGATGTTTTATCATTGGCTCAGGAAGAAGAATCCAAAACCCTATGGAAGCTTTGGCAACGGATCGGCCATGAGGGTATCTTCCGCAGGCTGGCTCTATGACAGTATTGAAGAAACAAGAAAGCAGGCAGGACTGACTGCGGAGGTGACCCATAACCACCCGGAAGGGATTAAGGGAGCTGAAGCGACTGCCGCTGCCATCTATATGGCCAGGAAGGGATTTTCCAAAGGCGAGATCAGAGAATACATAATCAGGGAATTCGGATATGATCTGTCCAGGACCTGTGATGAGATCAGGCCGGCATATCATCATGTGGAGACCTGCCAGGAGACCGTGCCTGAAGCTATCACTGCATTCCTGGAGGGAAACGACTTTGAAGACGTGATCCGGACGGCAGTATCCCTGGGCGGTGACTGCGATACACTGACCTGCATCGCAGGCGGCATGGCGGAAGCCTTCTACGGGGTTCCTGAAGAGATGAAGGCTGAGTGCAGGATAAGACTGACCGGTGACATGCTTGCAGTACTTGACCGATTTGATAAAGAGCGCGCATGAAATCGACAGGATAAAGAATAATGAAGAGAAGGAAGGAAACGTCCGGTGACGTTTCCTTTTTTATATGTGGATTCTCCTGAAATTCACATGACAGTAAGAATTTCGAAAGTGTATATGCTTTTGTGCCCTGTTAATATATGAATATACTACAGTATTTATTATCCTGACCGGAGAATGATGTGACTGAAGATTGCCGCATGGTTCCCCGGTTTTTTGAGAAAGGAGCATTCGGATGAAAAAAGTGACTTTTCGGCAAAGAATTCGGTATTGGTTCGATAATCTCATGTCAAAGGGGACCAGATCACTTCTTTTACTGCTTGCTGTTATTACTTCTGTTGTTGTTGTGATCGGGGGACTGGCTGCAGTGGCCCTGGGGGGACCGGACGGAAGCGGTGGTTCTTCGACAGGCCATTCAATCTGGTTTACTCTGATGCATGCAATCAATACGGGTGTTCTGGCCAAAGAAGAAGGTACTGCCGCATACCTGGCAGTCATGACAGTTGTAACTCTGGTCGGCATTTTCATCACCAGTTTCCTGATTGGTACTATTTCCAATGCCATTAAGGAAAAAGTTACAGACCTTCAGCGGGGTAAATCGCTCGTAATTGAAAAAGGGCACATCGTTATTATCGGTTTTGATGAAAATATCACTACAATTATTGAAGAACTGGCAATCGCCTATAATAATAAGCCCAATGGGGTTGTGGTAGTGATGGCGGAAAAAGATAAAGTGGCGATGGAAGAAATCATAAAAGAGCGAATCTCCGGTTACCGGAACTTTCGTGTCGTCTGCCGAAACGGCAGACCGGACAGTGTAAATGACCTGAAGGTATGTGCGCTGGAAACCTGCAAGTCAGTTATTGTCAACTTAAAAGATGACTTTATGACAGTGAAAACAATTCTGGCCTGTGAGAGCCTGCTGAATGAATATGGTAACGACAGTGCATATATCGTTGCAACAGTTCGTGATAAACAGGTGCTTCACCCTGCAAAGATTGCCGGCGGCGAACGGGCTGAGATACTGAATTTCCATAAAACAATCGCGCGCCTCATGATACAGTCAGGCAGGCATCCCGGCATGTCCGAAATCCTCGCAAGGCTGTTGAGTTTTGAGGGAAACGAAATATATGTTGAAGAGAATCCGGCTCTTTACGGTCTTTCTCTAAAAGAAATCAATCTTCGCCTTACCAGGTCCATCGTTATAGGTATGATACGTAATGAAGAGCTCCTGATCAACTGCGATGAAAATTCCACATTTAAAGAAGGCGACAAAGCAATCAAGATTGCTATGGATGACGAAATCATGGTCTTAAATGACAGGGCGGCAGTCGGAGAGAGCCTGTTTGCCCGGGCTTCAGATGCCGAGGAAGAACCGAATACTTTGCTGGTTCTTGGTTACTCTGACATGCTCACACAGATCCTGATCGAAGAGGATGCAGTTTCAGCGCCGGGATCAAAAGTGATCATTGCCGCGGAACCCGGCAAGATTGACGCGGAGTTCCTCCCCTCCCGGGAAGAACTCGATAATGTGGAACTGGATGTGAGGGAGTGCAAGATATTTAAACGTAACATTCTTGAAAGACTGATGGCAGAAGGACCCTCCAGCATCCTGCTCATGTCCGATCCGGAAATGGGTGAAGAGGAAGCTGATGCCCGTTCCCTTATGCTGCAGCTGCAGCTTAACGACATTGCCGAAAAGCTCGGAATCGATGTTCCCCTGATCATCGAGATGAACAACACCCGCAACCAGCGCCTGTCACAGATGATGCGGGCAACAGACTTTGTTGTCAGCAGTAATATCACTGCCAAGATGATGGCTCAGATTGCTGAACAACGTTATAACAAAGAAATTCTTAAAGATCTTCTTTCTGACGGAGGGTCAACCATCTACATGAAGAACATCACCCGTTATATCAGCCCTGAGAAGCCGGTGGATTTCTATACACTGGGAGCATCGGCAGCCCGTTATGGCGAAGTTGCCATTGGCTACAAAAAATTCTCGGAAGACGGAACATTTAACATAGAAATAAACCCGTCAAAGCTTGAGGAAATAAGCTTCCATGCCCAGGACGACCTGATTGTCATCGCCAGGGGCTGAAGCTCTTTTCAGGGATGAAATATTATCAGATTCATGGATTAATCAATGCCTTTATGATATAAATGATTAATAAAGGAGAAATTCCACTGCGGTGACTGCTGTGGCATGGACTATGATTCGGGAGGTGCTCTATGAAGAAAAAGACAGATAAAAAAGAACTGTTTCATGAACTTTTTAAAATGATTGCTTTCTGGGCAGTCGTGTTTGCCCTTTACAAGGCTGCAGGATTTGTGCACGGCCACATGCTGCACCGGATTTATAAAAAGGCAGACGCCCGGGCCATGCAGGAAATACTGGCCAGGGACTGGGGTCCGGAAGGAAATTCAGTAGATGAGCGCCTTTATGAACTTGACTGGCCTGAAAAAACTGAGCCCTATGTTGTTGTTCTGCTCGATGAATTGTCTTATGCACATAAGCCTGAAAACTGGACGGTCATTGCCTGTTCCGGCAAAAAGGACCTGTCAGACATAAAAACAGTAGTCTTCTGCAGATACTATACGAAAACTGCAGGATACGGCAGCTCACCTTCTCAGGACAGAAGCAGTTCTACCGGAAGCAGCCAGTTTGTTAAAATAAGCTATGTGGATGCGAATTTCCGCAAGCAGTACTACTGGGAAGAGATTGGAAAGGAATTGCCGGGCCGGGCTTCCAGAACACCTCATTATAAAGTTTCAAGGAACAAGCTGCTTTCACATATAAAAAAGCGTCTGAAAAAGGGACCTGAAGGAGAATGATTCTCCTGTTTCCGCTCTCTTTTATTTGAAAATGTATAGTGAATGATGTATAATCAGTTTACAACGTGTAGCACTGCAACTGCGTAAATCCAGTTGTTACTGCACGTTGTTTTTTTATTTGCAATAAGGAGGTAAACAGATATGAAAGAGATTTTTAAAAGAATCAGTGTGAGGAAGTATACGGACCAGGCGGTAGAGCCGGAGAAAATCAAGGCAATTCTGAAGGCTGCCATGCAGGCCCCGTCTGCGGGCGACCAGCAGCCCTGGGAATTCTATGTTGTTACAGACCCCGGGACGATCGCAAGACTCGCAAAAGCCAGCCCTTACGGCGGATGCACGGCCAACGCAAAAACAGTAATCGTTCCCTGCTACCGGACTGAAGGTATATGGTTTCCGGAATATGCCCAGATCGATCTGTCAATTGCCTGTGAGAATCTCTGGCTTGAGACTACATCCCAGGGTCTTGGAACGGTCATGCTCGGGATAGCACCTCTTGAAGACCGTATGACAGCTGTTGAGGGAATCCTGAATTTACCGGCATCCCTCAAACCTTTCGCTATATTCCCCATCGGATATCCTGCAGAATCCAGAGACCAGAATAACCGTTTTGACGAAGCAAGAATTCATTATGTATAAAAAAATCCCCGGATATCCGGGGATTTTAGTTTAAATAAAATGATGGCGGTCTATAAAGGATTTTGTCTACCCGGCGATTACCTCTCTCAGAGCGATGAGGGCGATGCGCTTTATTCCCCCAATGACAACCAGTCCCACACATAAGGTGACGAAAAGACAGGTTATCACTGTGGCCCAGGTATAATCATGCCCTAATATACTAATTGTGTGAAGACCATTGGGATCAAAAAAGTTTGACGACGCGGATGCGATACCGTTAACCTGAGTAAATGTACCGATACCTAAAAGCCCGACTCCCGCTCCAAAGAAAGCAAAAACCTTTGCCAGCCAGGTCCATTTTTTGCCCATACCGTTTTCAATATAGTAGAAGGGTCCTCCCAGGACGTGGCCTTCCTCATCGATGGTCCGGTAACGGATGGCCAGAAGTCCCTCGGCAAATTTGGTTGCCATCCCGAAAAAGGCAGCCACTTCCATCCAGAAGAGGGCACCGGGACCTCCTGCGGCAAGGGCCGTGGCGACACCGACAATGTTGCCGGTTCCGATGGTTGCGGATAAGGCGGTACATAAGGCTCCGAAGCTGGTTACTTCGCCCTGCGGACACCTTCGGCGCCTGTTATACAGGTCTCTCCTGAGTGTTTTGCGCTTAAGAGAAAAAGGGGTCTTAAACACAACATTAAATAAAATAGCATAAATCATGTCATTACCGCAACAGGTGTTTTATGTAATTTTTTGTTGTATGGGGATTTATTTTCCTTTTTTGCATTGAATTTTGTTGTATCATCGAATTTTATTTTGTAAAAGCGATGATGCCGGTAAAGAGTATTGCTTCTTGACATGACCGGCCCTTTATGGTTAATTGGAACAAAGAGAGGACATACAGAAAACTGCTTATCCGGAATTCTTTGCGGGCTGCCGGCTGCTGCGGACAGCCCGCTTATTAATAAAGCAGATTGAGAGGACATAAAGATGAAAAGAAGTGAAGTGCCTGTAAAGGAGACCTGGGATCTGGGCCTTATCTACACAAGCCCGGAAGAGGCCTGGCAGGAAGCCGGAAAAATGAGAGATCTTGCGGAAAAAGCGGAGAGGGAATACAAAGGAAAGCTTGATGACGCCTCATCCATTGTGGAATGCCTTCATCTTTATGAGAAGATGCGGGAACTGGCCTCAAGAGTCTCCTCTTATTTCGAACTTGACCTGTCGACTGATTTCTCGGATTCCGGAAAAATCAGCAACTCCAATAAAGCCCAGAGCATTCTCACAGAATGCTTTACCAAAACAAGTTTTATCGAGAGCGGGATCGCCGGGGCGGACCCTGCAATCCTGGAGGAGGCAATCAAAAAAGGGGGGAGTGTTTCCGGCTATCTTAAGGAACTGGTCAGGAGAAAGCCTTATATTCTGGAGCCGGAGACCGAAAGAGTTCTGGCGGCTCTGGGAGAGTTTATGGAAACTCCCTATCAGGTATACAATCAGGCCAAGTTTGCCGATATGAGATTCGATCCTTTTACTGTGGACGGGAAAGAGTACCCTCTGTCTTATGCTCTTTTTGAGGATGAATACGAGTATGAACAGGATACCCGGATCAGGCGTGCGGCCTTCCGGGCTTTTTCAGACAAACTCAGGCAGTATGAAAATGTCACTGCCGCCGCTTACAATGCCTATGTATGCAGGGATAAAAGGATTTCAGAAGTCAGGGGATATAAGGATGTTTTCGATTATCTGCTCTTTGAGGAAAATGTCTCAAGAGACCTTCATGACAGGCAGATTGATGTAATTATGGACAAGCTTGCCCCCCATATGAGAAGATATGCCGCTCTCTTAAAGAAGGTTCATAATCTGGACAGGATGACCTATGCCGACCTGAAGCTTCCCCTGGATCCTGACTACGACCCCAGGGTGACAGTGGAGGAAGCAGAGCAGTATATTGCGGACGGCCTTTCCGTGATGGGAGATGACTATGTTGAGATGGTCCATCAGGCTTTCAGGGAGAGATGGATCGACTTTGCGACTAATGACGGAAAGAGTACAGGAGGTTTTTGCGACAGCCCTTACGGCGTGCCGGCTTCCTTTATTCTTCTTTCCTGGCAGAACAGGATGTCTGATATATTTACCCTGGCTCACGAATTGGGCCACGCGGGACATTTTAAACTCTGTAACGACGCACAGGGTTACCTCGACACTCTGGTTCCCCTCTATTTTGTGGAATCTCCCAGTACCATCAACGAACTTCTCCTTTCCGGATATCTGAAAAAGACAGGCAGCGATCCGCGCTTTAAGCGGTGGGTGCTGGGGAATACGGTCGGAAAGACCTATTACCACAATTTTGTAACCCACCTTCTGGAGGCGGCCTATCAGCGGGAAGTATATAAGATCGCTGATGCCGGGGGAAGTGTCCAGGCGGACACCTTATCTGCCATCTACAAGGACGTTCTTGGCAGGTTCTGGGGGGACAGCGTGGAACTGACCGAGGGAGCCGAGCTGACCTGGATGCGGCAGCCCCACTACTATGTCGGCCTCTATTCCTATACCTATTCCGCCGGTCTGACCATCTCTGCCAGGATGGCGGAAAGGATCCTGGAGGAGGGCCAAAGTGCGGTGAATGACTGGAAAAAAGCTCTGAAGGCAGGAAGCACGGTAAGTCCCTATGAGTTTGCACAAATGGCAGGCGTTGATATTTCCACTGATCAGCCCCTGCTTGATACCATTGAATCGATCGGAGCCATGATCGATGAAATGTGGGAACTGACGGAAGAAATCGGCTGTTAAAACTGATGATCGGGGAGGATCTATGATGAAGAGATTATATATACTTGGAACGGGAACTGCAAATGTCTCAAAATATGTAAATACCTCCTGCGTTCTTGATAACGGGAAGGAACTCTTTCTGACTGACGGCACAGGTGGTACGGACATCCTGCATTGCTTTGACGGGATGAATCTGGACTGGCGCAATCTTCATCATGCTTTCTTGTCCCATGAGCATACGGACCATTTCCTTGGGATGGTCTGGGTTGTCAGGATGATTGCGGAATACCTTGAACTGGATGATTACAAGGGAGACTTTTTCCTCTACGGGCACAGTGAAGTGCTGGACAAAATGCGGGCTGTATGCCGGATGATCCTGAAGAAGAGAAGTCAGGATTACATGGATCGCAGAATCTTCTTTGTCCCGGTCTTTGATCATGAAGAAAGAAAGATACTTGATTACAGATTGACATTTTTCGATATAGAATCCACCAAAGCAAAGCAGTTTGGCTATCATCTGCAGTGGGAAGACGGGACCCGGCTGGTATTTGCCGGGGATGAACCTTTAAGCCCCAACGGTGAGAAGTACTGCGACCGGGCAGACTGGCTGCTTCAGGAGGCTTTCTGTCTCTATGACCAGGAGCCCCTTTATCATGCATACCAGTACAGTCACCAGACGGTAAAGGAAGCTGCGCAGAAGGCAGAAAAAAATCACGTGAAAAATCTGCTTCTGTGGCATACGGAAGACGGCACCTACGGAGAACGGCAGGATCTTTACAGCAGAGAAGCCGCTGATTATTACAGCGGCCGCATCTGGGTCCCCGATGACGGGGATATCATTGACCTGTAACCGGACCTGCATCAGGGTGCAGTGCCATGCTTTACCAGCCCATTTCTTCCAGCCATCCGGAGGTTTTTCTTTCGCGCTCTTTTAAATCTTCACCGGCATATTTTCCAAGTTTCAGTTCTCCTCTGATCTCACCGTCCAGAATGTAGAGAATTCTTTCACACATGGCAGCGATCCTGCTGTCATGTGTGACCATCAGGACTGACCTTCCCCGGCGGTTGATATCCAGAAAGGCATCCATGACTTCCGATGCCGCTGTCCGGTTCAGGGCTCCTGTCGGCTCATCGGCAAAAATGATTTCGGGGTCCATTATCATACTCCGGCATATGCATGCTCTTTGCAGCTGACCTCCAGACACCTCATTTACCCTGCGTCCGGCAAGCCGGCCGATATGAAGACTTTCCATCAGTGCCTTTGCACGCTCATGGTACTCCTTTTTGCCTTTCCTGTCCGCATGGATTGCGGGAAGGGCGATATTATCGACTATATTCAGGTGTTCGAGGACGTTCATCTGCTGGAAGACAAATCCCATCCGGGAGAGCCTGAGCCCGGCCTTCTCATCTTCATTTAGGCCTGTGATTTCCGTACCGCCAAGCATTACCTTCCCACTGTCGGGCTGATCCATGCCCGACACATTGTAGAGAAGTGTGGATTTGCCGGATCCGGAAGATCCCATGATTGCCGCCATTTCACCCTCATGAATTTCAAAACTGATATTCTTTATGATATTTCCCTTTGTCAGATTGTTCACACATAATAATCCGCTCATGACGAACTCCCTTCTTTTAATCGTTTAGTTTCTGCTTCCTGCCTGCAGGCATTCGTAAGCATGTATATTCTTCACTTCCGTCAGGCTGAGTATTGCTCCGGCCATGGCCGACAGCAGGATCATGGCAGGAACGGCTGCGTATGCCGCTGCCGGATCGACTATGAAATGAAAGCTGTAGGCGCCCATTGACTTAAGGAGTACTGCTGCCAGGTTCTGCCCCGGAATGATCCCGCAAAGGACACCGCACAGGATGCCGGGTAGTATGCAGACGAGAGCTTTTTTCAGATACTCTTTCCTGATATCCGAGGATGTGAATCCCAGCGCTTTTTTTAGCGAACTGTCGCTTCGCTCTCTCCAGATTACAAGACGCACCAGCAGCAGTACCACCACAAAAAGGATCAGGCAGGATATGCCTGCCGAGAGGGCGGATGCTCTTGAGATGTTTTCTATGGTCTGCCCGTAGGTCCCCTCAAGATAATCGGAGATCAGGGTGACTTTGACGCCTTTTCCCAGGGATGCATATCTGTTCTGATATTCCCCTGTCCATTTCCCCGCAAGCTTCTCATCGGCAAGAGACAGGTAGAGGATGCTCCACATGACAGGCGTAGTGTCATCAGGACCTCCAAGACAGGCCTTGGCTGTTTTGCCGCCGTTGGTGATGTCGGAATAGATACCGCAGACCTTACAGGTGACTGCTGCCGGCTTACCGTCTTTCCCTGCCTTATAAATGTCAACAGAATCTCCCTTTTTCAGTCCCAGCGATTCGGCATTGAGAACGGACAGGGCAATCTCATCTTCCTTTTCCGGATATTTTCCTTCAACATATATTACCGGGAATTTACCGTGATCGCCGTTTTCCACCATCAGATTACAGGAAGTCCCGTCAGGAAGTGCTGCCTTGTAGGAGCCGGTCTGCATGAGCACGCAATCGGCGACCCTGCTGTCATGTTCGATTTCGTCTTTTACAGCCGCCGCCGTATGTTCCACATTTTCCGTCTGCCGGATATCGATCCGGATCTGACTCTGGCCGATTCCCATGTATGTAACGAATTCGGGCGCCCCGATCGTGGTTTTTATATTCCAGGGTACCAGAATCATAAATGTGGCAGCTGCGGTGATGATCCTGGCAGGCAGCCACAGATTTCTCCTTTTTCCGCTGGCGCTCCCTCCGTACAGTGCCTGGACCGCCGTCATTTTATCCATCCTTCCGAGTACCCTGTATACCGATAAAAGGATGATCCCTTCCGCCGCCAGGCAGCCGAGGACTGTCAGTGCCGGGATCAGACCCCTGTTTCCCGCATTTCCGTACAGGTCTCTCATCTGAGCTCCCAGCGGCTTTGACAAAGTGATTGCCATGATCAGGCCCGCCAGACATCCGGCAGCTGACAGAAGCAGGTATTTGGAGAAGTACATGGATCGGATGCCCCTTCTTGATATACCCACTGCCTTGAGCATCCCGATGTCCCTTTTGTCCTTTTCAAGCTGTGTCAGAATAATATATCTGATGCAGAGGATGGAGATGAAGAGAACAAGTATGCTTACCAGGAGGATCACCAGGATCATCATGCCGTCGGAGAGGGCATTCATCATTCTGATCAGAGGATATGTGATGGTCGGCCCGTTGTCCGGCAGGCCGGCATCCTTGTAGGCAGTGGCAAATGCATCGATGTCACTGCCTTCTTTCAGTTTGAATTCGATCAGGTATTCCTGACTTCCCAGAGATATAAGCCGCTCATAGTCTGCCCGGCTCACCAGGAATCTCTTGGACGAAGCCATCATGGAATTCATCTGGGAGTCGCGCAGGAAACCGGCAACGGTCAGCTCTTCACTGCCGATCCTCATTAGGTCTCCGACATCTATGTCATACTCTTTTCTGTAGCAGACAGGCACATATACCTGTCCCGGAGAAGGTTGAATCACCTTGTAATCGGCATCCACCAGATAGTCGAAGAGGGGATTCTGGCAGCATAATCCGTTGTCCTGCATGTTGTTCTCCAGAGATTCATCTCCGATGGAGATCCGGCTGTTGGGGAGATTCAGGAAAGGAGAAAGCTGCATCCTGTCCACATCGTCCCTTCCTTCTGCAAATGTCTTAAGGGCCGCCTCATCAAGATCACCCGTATGCATCTGCAGGAAATCCGGGGTCTGCGCTTTGTCCATCAGCGTGTCGATGGAGCCGGCAAGGCTTGCGAAAAGAAAGATGGAAAGGCCCAGCAGCATGGCAGTAAGGGCCATGAATACGCAGGTTGCAGCATTTACAAGCTTATTTGCTTTGATATCATTGATGATCATTCGTCTTTTCATCAGAGGAACCTCCTTCCAGGGCTTTCACATGGGGGAAACGGTTCAGGCTCAGGGCCAGTGCCGCAAGGAGCAGGCCGGAGATCATGATCACGGCTGCGGCTCCGCGTCCTACGCCTGTATGTCTTAGGGCGGCCATGGCATCGGCTGCTATTCCGGCTCCCGCATAGGCGGCGACATAGCCGGTCTGTGACAGGAAACTGATCAGTCCCCATGCCCTTCCCTGCTTATCGGCATCGATATTTGTTCTTGCAAGATAATCAAGACAGTTGTTGGCAAAAGGCAGCATAAAAAAGAAGAGGAAGCCGAAAAATCCGATCAGGATGATATTTTCCCGCAGACCGAATCCGACCATGGAAAGTCCCGCTCCGGCAAGTGACAGGGAGAGTATGCCGGTGAAGTTCCTCTTCAGTCCGCGTATACCCAGGAAGACACTTGATACCAGCATGCCGCAGGCGCACAGAGTCTCAGTGATTCCCAGGACCCCGCTGGTCTGAAAATCAAGGATCATCGGTTCTGCCAGGATCTGTATGGTTCCAATGAAACATGTCATGACTGAAGAGACAAAGATGAGGATCAGGACGCCCCGCTTTTCCTTTATGGCCTTCCAGCCCTCCCGGAAGCTGTCCGTGAAACTGTCATTCCTTTCCGGCTGCTTTGTTCCGATTCCTTTCCTGACTATGGCTGTACACAGGACTGTCAGGAAAAATGTGCAAATATCAATGACCAGAAGAAGCCTGACATCACTGACTGCGAGCAGCAGTCCCGCTATGACCGGAGAGATCAGGTATCTTGCACTGCCTGCCATGCTCACCATGCCGCCGGCCCTGGAGTATTCCTCTTTGGTCAGAAGATCTGTGACCGTGGCCCTGTAGGAAGGCTCCAGCAGCGATGAGAAAAAGGAACTGACAAAGACCCCGGCGCAGATCTGATACAGCTTTGCACCTCCTCCTGTCATACAGATCAGAATATAGACCAGGCCGAGTGCCGACAGACCGTCCCCGGCCATCATGAGCAGCCTGCGGTCATAGCGGTCGGCCAGAACGCCTGCCGGCGCGCTGAGTACCAGTGTCGGAAGAAAAGCCGTAAGAGCGACAAGGGCCATGTCAGCGGCACTGCCGGTTTCCCGGAATACATACACTCCAAGGCCGAAACTTGTGAGCCCGGACCCTATGGCCGAGAGCAGCTGGCCGGACCAGAGAAGAAGGAATCGATTGTAATTTGAAGATTTTTTCATTTGCCGTCTCCTTAACCGACAGATTGTCGGTACGAAATTCTAATATATGGGACTTACCGGTGGTGACGATAAGTCCCTTTTTCCCTGTTCTGAAGTATTGGCTGCTTTTGTCAGTCGGCCTGTCTGTTGAAGATTCTCATGATTGCCTGTTCAAGGCTGCCGGCCTCTGCTCCCAGGATCCTTTCGGTATGGAAGATAAAAGCATGTCTTTTTCTTTCTGTCTGTTCCGGGTCTGCCTGGGCAAGGGTATCAAAAGCTGTGTTGGCGTATGTCAGGATCATCTCTGCAGCCTCGGCAGGATAGTCCGAATCAAAAATCCCGCTTTCATTTCCCTCTACGATCAGCCCGGTGATAATGGGAACGACTCCGTCCATCAGCCTTTCCTGCATTTTCTGATGAAGCAGTGCATTCTGAGGCCGGTGGATCTGCTCCAGCACCTCGGATCCTGCCCCGCTGTCAATATTCAGGGAAATGACCGCTGCTGACAGCCGCTCAAGGATAGGCATTGTCTGATCTGATACGACCATCCTTGCCCTGCTTATGGATTCACGGGTCATCCTCTCCACCAGGGCATCAAGGATGTCTTCCTTTGATCCGAAATGGTGGTAGAGGGTACCGCGGGCAATCCCGATCTTCCGGATGATGTCATTGGTGCTTGCATGATCGAAACCTTTTTCCGCAAAGAGCTGCTCAGCCACATCCAGTATTTCATTTTTCCTGTCCTCGGCAGATTTTACAATCCTCATAAAATGACGCCTCTCAGATTATATTACCGACAGGTTGTCGGTAAAGACAAAGTAACACATTTTTTATATTCTGTCAAATGGATTTTTAAACAGATGAATCACTTACGGACTTTCTATGTTAGAATAATTACAGGAGGCCCTTTTTACAGTATGGGATTGATTTATGAGTAAACTGAATGCTGTTCTGAAAAAAATTTATATTTGGCTTTATACATTAACCTACTATATCTCAGCTGTTCCCCTGAAATTTTTCGACATCCGGCACGGGACAGAGTTCGGGGGGATTGATTTCAAAGGAGACAGAGGAGGACGGTTTGCATATTATCCGTCCTCGGTATTTACTTTCCCTCTTCTCAGGAGATATATCAAAAGACATATGAATGGCGGCAAAGGCCATTCTGTACTGGATATAGGTTGCGGCAAAGGCCTTATCCTGTATTTTTTCAGCAGTCTGGACTTTGATCTGGTATCAGGGATTGAATATAACGGGAAACTGTGCCGTATAGCAAAGAGAAACTTAAGAAAAGTTTCCCGGCCCGCAAAGGTATATCAGGCTGATGCCGTGGATTTTACCATGTATGAGAATTATGATACTTTTTACCTGTATAATCCCTTTGATGAGGCGATTGTGGAAAAATGTACAGACCGGATCATGTCGTCTCTGGAGCGGCGGCCGAGAAAACTGACAGTCATCTACTGTAATCCGGTCTGTGGAGATTCTCTTAAGAGGAAAGGCTTTAAGGAAGAAGGACATTTTTATTACAAGACCAGTATTTTTGTCTTTCACGGAGAGAAATAATAATGGATGACAAGACTTTGCTGAATAACAGATTTAATAAAAAGGTTTTCAGCCTCTATCAGGCGACATCGGATGACCTGATGTTCTGGTGCTGGTTTGACGTACTCATTTTAAGCATGAATTACGGGCTTAATATGAAACAGATCTCGCTGGTTTTTTCCGTGTCTTTCTGGGTGGCCCTGGCTGCGAAGATGCCCGGCAACCACATGGCGAAAAAGATTGGGGCAGGCCGCTGTGTCATGCTTTCCGCGGTTCTCTTTCTTGCGGCAGCTCTTTTCCTGACCTTTGGAAAGACGCTGCCCGTTGCGATTGTCGGACAGAGCATCTACCTGATCGCAATGACTTTTCAGGAAATGGCGACGGTTATTGCCAAGAAGGCTGCAGCCAGAGACCCTGATCATGTTGATTATATGAGAATCATGTCCATGTCAGGTACAATTCATTCCGTCATCAGCCTGATCGCTGCGGCATTTATGAGCAAACTCTATGGAATCAATCAGAATCTGCCCATGTATATTTGTGTCGGGTTCTGTATAAATTCCTGTCTTCTTGCCTTTTTAGTCAGCAGGTATGATGTGGAAGCCCCGGAAGAAGACCGGGAAAGCAGGAGAGAAGTGCTGCCGGGTTCAAAAATGCACCGCTTTGACAGGACGACGATCAGCTGTCTCTTTCTGTCCATTCTTTTTATGGGGATTTTTACTGTATCAGGGGACAACCTGAAAATTCTGATTCAGGATACTCTTTCCACAGTGGCAGATGAGGGCAGGACGGTTCTGCTTTTCTCCATGATTCTTCTGGCAAGCAGACTTATTAAAATCGTCAGCAATCTGCTGCTCTTTGCCAGCCGCAGCAAAAGGGCCGGTCAGGGGAGAAACTTTTTCTTTGTGGTGATCGGGGTTGTCCTGATCTCGGTTCTGGGATTGTCCAGCAGATGGGAAACCGGATACTATGCGATTGGGCTGGCAGTTGCCGCATTCATGATGCGAATACTGGTTTTTGATCCTTTCCGTTTCAATATTTACAACTTCATGCTGAACCGGCTGAATGATGAAAGGATGGTGGATGTTCTTTACGTTCAGTCTACCGGAGCTGATATATGTACGGCATTATTTTCGATTGCCTCCACCGTACTGCTGCATTTAAGCGGTATGGACAGTGTTATGATCATGCTCCTTATAGTCAGCATCATTTTTGTAACCGGATATTTTATTATCCGCAGAAACCTGATACGGGTAAACGGTAACAGGAGTTATCTGAAATGGAAACAGGCAGAGACAGATTCAGTGGACGATGTGATTGTGGCAGCGGCGGCTCTCTTACTGCATTACGGCCTTGAACAGGATCTTTTCTATACGCCGAAAAGGCTGGCGGAAAAGATATCCTCCGTGGAGGAAATAAACAAGGCAAACGGCGAAATTGAGTTTGAAGGTTATTATGATTATGATGAAGATACTTTGAAAAGACTGTTTTATGAAGGTCATCCTTGCATGATACGGGCAGCTGCAGATTCCGGAGAGCCGGCCCGCTGGCTGCCGGTTATGTATATGGATGATGACGGAGGCGTGGTCTGGAATCCTTATTCTGAGGAACACTTCCTTGTACAGTTCTCCGGGATCAGCCGGATATGCTGCTTTACCATCATAAACAGGGAGCATGCAGGGTAAATACAGATGACAGATAAAGTTTTAGAGGAAATCCGGCGGAACCGGATCCGGGACCCGGAAAGATGGGAACAGATCAGGCAGCAGGCAGAAAGTCTGCCGGCTCATTACCGGGATGTGATAGAGAAAAAAAGAAGATCGGGAGATTCTGTGATCCGCTTTGCGGCCTATGTGTCTAACAATGCCATGTACGGAATGCATGATGTCTTCCGCCTTATGCTGGACCGGCCGAATCGCTGGGACCCGAAGCTGGTGGTGATTCCTGATGTATCCAGAGGATATCCGCATCAGAAAGAGACCTATATCCGGGCCAGGGAGTATTTTGTAAAGCTTTACGGACCCGACAGGGTGATGGATGGCTGGGATATCCGGACAGACCGTTTCATAGATGTTACTGACCGGTTTGATATTATTTATTTTGCGGATCCTTATGACGATATGGCACCCGAAATTCATTCCATACAGTACGCTGTAACAAGGGATGTCCTGCCGGTCTATGTGAATTACGGGTATGACGTCGGATATTATACCATGTATTCCAGAATGAAAGGACCGGAGCTGAATCTGGTGTGGAAATATTTCACGGAGACTGTTTACTCACAGGAGGACTGCAGAAAGCTGCAGCTTGTCCGGGGAAAAAATGTGGTCCTCACCGGCTATGCAAAGATGGACGCCCTTGCCGGATACCTGTTCGGGAAGGAAAGGAAGAAAGGCAAGAGGAAAAAGATCCTTATTACCTCTCACCACTCCGTAAAAATGGAGGAACTGCCCTTATCCAATTTCAAGTCCTACTATAAACTGCTCCCTAAGCTGCCGGAAATGTTTCCGGAGATTGATTTTGTATTCCGTCCGCATCCCCTGTTGTTCATCAGAATGATCAATGATAAAATCTGGACCGAAGAACAGGTGGAAGACTATCTGGAGGATCTGGAAAAAGCCGGGATAGAGTATTCCGACGGCGGGGAATACCTGCATCTTTTTGCAGAGTGTGACGCCATCATCAATGACTGCGGTTCCTTTACCATGGAGTGGCTGTTCACGGGAAAACCGGGCTGCTTTGTCCTCAACGAAAACCTCAGGAATGAGCATCTGACAAGCCAGATGATCGAGGCGGTCAAAAGGTACAGGATTGCCCGAAGTGGCGAAGATATAATCGGTTTTATCATGGATATTGCCGGTGGTCTTTATCCTGAAAATCATGACATGGATGACTGGGTCCGGGACAATATCGCCATTAATTTCCCCCATGTAGCCCAAAAGATTCTCGAGGAGATGGATATATTAGAGGTAAAAAACGATGAATCGTGAAGAGTATATAATCGGTGTCCTGGGAGGTATGGGGACCTATGCGACCATACATTTATTCAGGCAGTATGCGGAAATTTTTTCAGCTGAGAAGGAATGGGACCGCCCCAGGATCATCATTGACAATCGCTGCAATATGCCAAGCCGTGTCCGGGCCGCACTCTACGGAGAGAAGAGGGAAAAACTGATCGCCGAAATGTCAGATTCAGTCAGCAGTCTTTTAAGGAGCGGCTGCAAAAGGATTATCGTGGGATGTAATACAGCCCATCTTTTTCTTCCTGATGTCTTAAGCAGGCTTCCTGAAGCTGAGGGAAAGATAATAAACATAATAGAGATCTGCGCAGATGCACTGCGTAAAAATAAAGTGACCGATGCATATCTTCTTGCATCCGAGGGAACCATAGAATCAGGGATTTATCAGGAAACATTAAAGGAGCGGGGAATCAGCTGCAGGGCGCCCGGGAAGGAGGAATACTCCCTATTGCGGACCTGCATTGAAGCTGTAAAAAACAATCGCTGTACTGATGACGTCCGCTCCGCGTTTTTGGAATTGACACACAGAGACAAGGTATGCATACTGGGCTGTACGGAACTGCCGGTTCTGTATGAGATGTATCGGGATCTATGTTCCGATGTCGCGGTTTATGATCCGGTTTACATAACACTTACCGGGCTCAGCAAAGAATATTATAAAGAGGATAATTGATGAAAAAGATTCTGACATTCGGTGTTTTTGATTATTTTCATATCGGCCACCTGAAACTGTTCAAAAAGTGCAGGGAATACGGGGACTACCTGATCGTGGGTGTACAGGACGGCGACTATGTGGCGCAGTTTAAGCCTGATCAGGATGTTCTCTATACTACAGAAGAACGTCTGGAGATGGTAAAGGCTCTGCGCCTTGTGGATGAGGCCTTTGTATACGACACACTCTGTCCCGCCACAATGGAGAAGAGGGATTTCGACATACTTGCGCTTGGGGAATACCATACGGGCGGGCGCTTCGATGTAATAGAAAAGTGGTGTCACGACCATGGCAAATCAGTCATCCGGCTGAAAAGAACCCCGGGAATCTGCTCATCTGCAATAAAAGAAAAAGCATTTGGAACACATATTTCAGAGCAGGAGAATTTCGATGCGTAAAAAAATCATGATCATATCCTCATCCCTGGACGGACGCCTTCTCACAGGAGTTGAGACTGCCGGGGAGCTTGGAATGGAAACCGTCGCATGTGTCAGAGAAGAGGATGACCCGGCCGCGGCACATGCCGACCGGGCATATAAAGCGGATGGCAATGATACGGAAAGGCTGCTTGAAATTGCGAAAAAAGAAGAAATTGACGGCGTGCTGGGTGTCTGGGATAAAAGTGCCCTGTCGGCGGCAATCATTGCGGAGGAACTGGGATTGCCCGGAAACAGTCCGGAGTGTGTGAAACGCCTCCTGGAAAAAGGCAGCTTCCGAAAACTGCAGAAGGATATCGGAGTTTTCTGCCCGGAATACTATGAAACCGACAGGCCGGACGGACTGGCGGAAAAATGTGCAGGATTTCATTATCCGCTTATTGTGAAGCCGGTCCTTTGCTCCTCCTCATTTGGCCAGACAAAGATCTATAAGGAGGGAGAATTAATTCCCGCATTTGAAAAAGCGACAGCCTACTCCAGGAATGGAATGGTATGCGTGGAGGAATTTATCGAGCACGATTCCCTGCAGGCTCTGGAGGCGGAGATATTTCTTGTGGGGGATGATATCCTCTGGGACGGTCTCTGCCGGTGCTGGCGCTTTCCGGAAGCGCCGCTTCGTCCGGTACTGACCTCCTATCCTGTGGATCTTGACGACAGTCAGGAAGCGGAGTTCAAGTCCGCCGTTAAAAAGGTCCTGTCGGCATCGGGAGCCCGGATCGGCGAATTTGACGTGGAAGGGTTTTTCACGGAAGAAGGCAGATTCTTTATTATTGAGATCAATCCGCGGCCGGCCGGTTATTATGCCCAGCAGGATGTGCAGCTATTCTGCGGGGTGGATTATACAAAACTGCTTGTAACTACTGCAGTAGGGGATATGTCCTACTATGAAGAACTGAAAAGTTTCCGGAGGCAAAAACGTTTTCTGCTGTCCTATGCCGTTTTCAGTTTTGCGGCGGGGATCTTTGATCATCTGTATATTGATCCTTCCATCAGAGATAATCTTCTGGTATTCCGGGCTTTTCCGGGAGGAGAGCCGGGAACATATATCGAGGATATTCACGCCGATAACCGTCCGGTCGGCATGGCGGTTTTTGCTTTTTCCTCAGAAGAAGAACTGGACAGGGCACAGGAAAACATACGGGAACTTGTATATACGGTGCTGAAAGACAGCTGAAAATTTTTTAGGGAACTCTTTGTTTAAGTGAAATTGTATTGTTTGTTTTGGGAGGTATTTAAGAAGATGAGTAAGAAAATAGTGGTGGTAAATGCCGGTCCCAGAAAGGGATGGAATACGGACACCATTATCACAGAGGCATCAAAAGGAGCTCAGTCCGCAGGCGCAGAGCTGGAGCGTTTTGATCTGTTCCGCCTTGAAAAGTTCACAGGCTGTATATCCTGTTTCGGGTGCAAAAAGGAAAAGTTTAAAGGGCACTGCATATGCAGGGACGGTCTGACACCGGTTCTGGATGCCATCAGAGAATCGGACGGACTGATCATCGGGTCGCCTAATTATCTCAGCGAGCTGACATCATCTTTCCGGGCCCTGTATGAGCGCCTGATCTTCCAGAATCTGACCTACAATCTGGAAAATCCCTGCTGTAATGAGCGCCCGATCCCGGTGCTCCTTGTCATGACCAGCAATGCGCCGGACACTATGTACCAGGGGCTTCTGAAAAATTATCAGGAGACTCTGAACCGCTTTGTAGGGCCGACAGAGGTCTTTATAAGCGGCGACACCCTGCAGCTTAAAGATTACGGCAGGACAGACTGGGAATGGACCCTCTTTGATCCGGAAGCAAAGAAAAGAAGACACGAAACAGTCTTTCCCGAGGAATGCAGGAAAGCATTTGAACTGGGAGCCAGGCTCTTTCAGTAGTATTTATTAATCAGGAGTAAGAATGGACTTTATATGCAGTAAATGCGGGAAGAAAGAACCGGTAAGAACAGAAAGGGCAGGATGTGAATGCGGCGGTCTGTGGAAACTGGATTTTAAACCTCCCCGCTTCAATCTGAAAGACGTGGACAAAAGTGAATGGAGCATGTTCAGATACAGGAAATTCATGGCTCTTGGGGATGATTCATGGAGGACTGTTACACTCGGCGAGGGAATGACACCCATAGTAAGATTTGACGATAAAGTGATGCTGAAGATGGATTACTTCATGCCCACCCTATCCTTCAAGGACAGGGGAGCAGCAGTGCTGATGAGCCACTGTAAGTCGATCGGGGTGGATAAGGTCGTGCAGGACAGCAGCGGAAACGCCGGCAATTCTGTCGCCGCATATGGCGCAAAAGCAGGCATAGAGTGTGAAATCTTTGTGCCCGAGGGAACCAGCCCCAAAAAGATCAATATGATACGGGCACACGGGGCAAAATGCACGGTCGTTCCCGGAAGCCGTGACCACTGCGCCGAAGTCTGCCGTGATAAAGTTGAAAAAGAGGGCATTTATTATGCCAATCATGTCTATAATCCCTTTTTCTACGAGGGGACCAAGACCTACCTCTACGAAGTATACGAGCAGCTTGGCAGACTGCCCCGGAATATGATCATACCGGTTGGAAACGGAACTCTCTTTCTGGGAGTTATGCATGCTCTGGATGAATTTCTGGAAGCGGGAATCATCGATCATGTTCCTCAGATCATTGCCCTTCAGCCTGAAGCCTGCGATCCGCTTCTCAGGGCGGCAGAAGAGGGACTGGATACATATGCCAGAGTTAATGCCGGCCCGACCATTGCGGAAGGAATTGCCATCGGGAAACCCATGAGGGCAGGAGAGATACTGAAGTATGCCCGTAAATATGATGTCAGATTTATCCACGCCCGGGAGGACAGGATCCTCCGGGCACGCGCAAAACTGGCTGCCGGCGGAGTCTACTGCGAACATACTACAGCGGCAAACTATGAGGCTTACCTGAATTACTGCGAGCAATACGGAGAGACGCCGGATTGCCTGATTACCATGTGCGGGGCAGGCCTCAAATCAGACCATTAAAAGATGAAATCAATAAAAGGATAAAAAAATAAGGCATCGGAGCTGATTTTATCTGGAAAATCATGGTTCCGCTGCCTTTCCTTTTTCATTTAATTCTGTTTTCATTGAATCATTCTTTAGCCGAAATACTCATTTTCATCAATTCTGGGATATCGTGCGAACATATAATCGTCAATACGAAGATCACTTCTTCTGACTCGTTCATTGGGGTCGCAGGTCTTATTAAGATTGCCACCGGGGATATAAGCTTCAACAGCAAAGTTATCTTCAAATTGATTTTTTATGTATTTCAACTTATAATTCATAAAAGAACATGTAGTGTTGATCAGAAAAAGGATAGAATGAAAGAAAAGATTTACCAAACAGAAAAAGGCCCTATACATTACCTGGTCAGCGGGTCCGGATCAGACATTCTTCCGGAACTTGTTTTCCTTCCGGGTCTGACAGCAGACCACAGACTCTTTGAAAAGCAGATCAGTTATTTTGAAGGGAAAGCCCGTCTGCTTGTCTGGGATGCGCCCGGGCACGCATCTTCCTGGCCTTTTGAGATGAACTTCAGTCTGGCAGATAAAGCAAAATGGCTGGATAAAATACTCGAACTGGAGGATTTCCGTTCCCCCGTCATCATCGGACAGTCGATGGGCGGATATGTGGGGCAAATGTATGCCCAGCTCTATCCGGACAAACTGAAAGGCTTCATATCCATCGACTCCGCCCCTCTGCAGAGGAAGTACATGACCGGCCTTGAGTTATGGCTTCTTAAGAGGATGGAACCCGTATACAGACATTACCCCTGGAAAATCCTTTTAAAACAGGGATGTAATGGGGTGGCGGTTTCAGAATACGGCAGAAGCCTGATGCACAGCATGATGATGACCTATGACGGCAATCAGGAAAGATATGCCAGACTTTCAGGTCACGGCTTTAAGATTCTGGCAGAGGCCGTCGAAGCAGACCTGCCCTACCGGATTCCCTGCCCCGCCCTGCTGATCTGCGGGACCAGGGACCATGCGGGATCCTGTATCCGCTATAATAAAGCCTGGCACAGGGAATCCGGCATACCTATCCGGTGGATCAGGGGAGCAGGCCACAATGCCAATACCGACCGGCCCGACCGGATCAACCGCCTGATCAGAAGCTTTGTGCGTTCGGTCATCAGAGCGGAATACCCGGAAAAAGCAGCCCGGGTATTGAGAAAGGGAAAGAGATGAAATATAATACATTTGGAAAAACCGGAATGAACGTGTCTGCCATGACCCTGGGCACCTGGGGAATGGGAGGCGTCGGCTGGGATGTCTATGATGATGAAGTGAAGACGGACGCCATCAAGGCTGCCCTTGAGGAAGGAATCAATTTCTTTGATACGGCCCCCGCTTACAATGCAGGCGCCGCTGAGCGCTTTCTGGGAAAAGTATTAAAGGATAACAATGTCCGCAGCCGGGTATATATTTCAACAAAATGCGGCAATGTATTTAAGGACGGAATCACCTATATACGGGATGGCCGTTATGATTCCGTAATCCGGCAGTGCGACCGGTCCCTGATCAATCTCGGGACGGACTATATCGACCTTATGCTGATCCACTGGCCGGATCCGGATACCCCCTTTGAGGAAACCATGGATGCTTTGAACCGGTTAAAGAAGGAAGGCAAGATCCTTCATATCGGCGTGTCAAATTTCAGCATCGACCAGATGAAAGAAATCAGCAGGTACGGGGAAATCGAGGCTTTCCAGCCACACTATTCCATGGTGAACCGGGATGCGGAGGAGTCCATGAAATGGGCAGCCGGCCAGGGTATGGGTGTCATGACCTACGGCTCTCTGGGCGGAGGAATTCTCACCGGGAAATACCGAAAACTGATGACTTTCCCGGCAGCCGACAGCAGGAACCGTTTCTATAAGCATTTCCAGGAACCTCTGTTTTCCGAAGTCATGGAACTGATCAGGGTAATGGATCAGGTATCTCATGAAAACGGCGGCATACCCCTGTCCCGGATTGCTCTCAAATGGAGCATTGAGAAACCCTTTGTTCATACCTGCATTGTGGGGGCGCAGAAGAGAGAGCGGGTAGTGGAAAATGCCGGAAGCTTTGAACTTGATTTGTCACCGGAAGACTGGGCAAGGCTCAATGAAGCTGCTGACAGGCTGACGGGTGAGATGAATAAATGTTAAAGGAGTATCAGCTGATCAATAAGAAGGAGGATAGGAAACTATGGATTTGTTTGGCCCTAAAAAAGAAAAGAAGACAGTGAAAGTCACGGATATCTTTACCGAAGAAGAAATCAGGGAGATCCGGGAGACGATCGAACCGAAAATGGAAGCCGGTGCCTATAAGTCTGTTTCCCAGCCTTTAGTGAATGCAATCTATGACTACATAAAGAATCCCGATAAGGAGATTACCATGTCAAAATTAAAGACCGCTGCCAAGGTCGTGGATGCAGCAAAAAAATATGAACCGTCGCTGGCCCCCATCCTGGATAATGGACTTGAGAGAATAAAGGAACTGCAGCAGGGTTAAGACATAATCAAAGAAACCATGACCGGTGTTTACTGAGAACAATTGATTTTTACTATTTCCGGCCGCCGGTAATTCTGATATAATATAATAAATATAAAACTATATTTGTTTCCGAGTCTGCAGACCTAAAGAGAGATCCACGGCCTGCAGACCGTAGTCCGGAAGACTTCCGGACGCAGAGCCATACGGGAAACGGTATGACTTTCCGTGTTTGAGAAGGAGACAGTGATTATAGGGGAGGACTGTCTTTTTTTGGACGGTCCTCCTTTTGTATTGATGCTGAAAGTTCCGGCTAATAGTTTTGCAGTGTGAGGAGTCAGCCATGAAAACAATGAAAGTAACAGATGCGGTCGGCCAGGTCCTTTGCCATGATATTACCCAGATTATCGTGGGGGAGAAAAAGGGGCCGGTCTTCCGAAAAGGACATATCATCCGGGAGGAGGACATTCCGGTCCTTCTTTCCGTGGGCAAGGAAAATGTCTATGTATGGGAATGCGATGAGAACATGCTCCATGAAAACGAGGCGGCTGAGATTCTCAGAGAAATCTGCCAGGGTAAAGGAATGGATGCCTCGGAGGTAAAAGAGGGCAAGATTGAACTGACCGCCAATATGGACGGTCTTCTGAAGATCCGCCGGGACAGACTGCGGGCAGTGAACGGGCTGGGAGAAATGATGATTGCGGCCCGGCACGGTGATTTTCCCGTCCGCAAAGGTGACAAGGTGGCGGGAACCCGGATAATCCCTCTGGTGATAGAGAAGGAAAAGATGGAGAAGGCAAGGGAAGCGGCCGGCAAAGAACCGCTCCTGAACATTCTCCCCTTTACAAAGAAAAAAGCCGGCCTGGTTACCACCGGAAGCGAAGTATACAGTGGGAGGATCAAGGATACCTTTACTCCCGTGATTGAAAGAAAACTGGCCGAATATGGTGTGGAGATCATCAGCCACACCATATGTGACGATAATCATGAGATGATAACAGAAGCCATTCTATCCCAGATTGAGGAAGGAGCGGAGCTTGTCCTCTGCACCGGCGGCATGAGTGTGGATCCCGATGACCGCACCCCTCTGGCCATAAAAAATACAGGAGCCCGGATCGTCTCCTATGGAGCGCCGGTTCTTCCGGGCGCCATGTTCCTGCTGGGATATTACAATGAAAGCATACCGGTCGCCGGTCTGCCCGGCTGCGTCATGTATGCGGGGAGAACAATCTTCGACCTGATGCTGCCCCGGCTTTTGGCCGGAGATATGGTCAGTGCCGGCGAACTTGCAGATCTGGGAGAGGGAGGACTGTGCCTCAATTGTCCTGTCTGCACCTTCCCTGCCTGCGGTTTTGGAAAGTAGGTGTTCCATGGGATTTACACATTTTGATTCAGACGGAAATGCATGGATGGTAGATGTTTCCGAAAAAGACGTGACATGCCGCGAGGCTCTTGCCTGCGGGGATATAAGCATGTCCGAAGAATGCTATGAAAAAGTAAAAGAAGGCAGGATGAAGAAGGGGGATGTGCTGGGCGTCGCCAGGATCGCCGGGATCATGGGGGCAAAGAAGACTTCCGACCTGATTCCCCTCTGCCATAATCTGAATCTGACCGGACTGGAAGTCCGGTTTGAGACAAAGGATGACCGGCATGTCATCCGGGCATTCTGCAAGGTCCGGACGACCGGGAAGACCGGTGTGGAGATGGAAGCCCTGACCGGGGTCCAGATCGCCCTTCTGACGATCTACGATATGTGCAAGGCGGTTGACCGGGCTATGGTGATCTCAGATGTACATCTGCTCCGTAAGTCCGGGGGAAAGAGCGGTGATTTCCATGCGTGACCGGCTGGGGAGAGAGATCAATTACATGCGGATATCCGTCACGGACAAATGTAATCTCCGCTGCCGCTACTGTATGCCGGAGGGAGTAGAGATCCTTCCCATGTCAGATCTTCTGACCTTTGAGGAGATTACAGCGGTCTGCAGACAGGCCGCGCATCTGGGGATCGACCGCATTAAGATCACCGGCGGAGAACCCCTGGTGAGGAGAGGGCTGGTCAGCCTTGTATCCATGCTCCGGCAGCTGGAGGGAATCCGACAGATTACCATGACCAGCAATGGCTTTCTTCTTTCTCAGTTTCTTCCGGACCTGGTCCGGGCCGGTCTGGACGGGATCAATATCAGTCTGGATACACTGGACAGGGAAAACTATAAGAGCATTACTGGCAGAGACGGCCTGAATCAGGTTCTGAAAGGGCTGGACGAAGCCCAGGCGGCAGGAATCCGGGTAAAGGTTAACACTGTACTCATGAAGGGAATCAATGATCATGCGTGGACAGATCTGATTGGCCTGGCCCGAAAGCAGCCGGTGGATGTACGCCTGATAGAGATGATGCCCATCGGTTCAGGCAAGGCATATGAGGGGGTATCCAATGAGGAGATCCTGGCCCGGCTGAGACAGGATTATCCGGGTCTCAGGCAGGACCTGCGGGTTCACGGAAACGGCCCGGCTGTCTATTACAGGATTCCCGGATGGAAAGGCAGCATCGGCCTGATCAGTCCGGTACACGGAAAGTTCTGCGACAGTTGCAACCGGATCCGCATGTCGGCCACGGGAGACCTGAAGCCCTGCCTCTGCTTCGCGCCGGTGAAAAGCATCCGGGATGTGCTCCGCTGTCAGGGTGAGGAGGCAGTGAAAGAGGTTCTCAGAGAAGTTATATACAACAAACCGGATGCCCACTGCTTTGGTAACCGGGAAGAGATAACAGAAGACAAACAGATGATCGCTATAGGGGGATAAACATTTTGACGGATAAATATGGGGTGCTTAAAGGCATCTGTATCAGTGAGAAAAAAGGTACAAAAAAACACCAAGTGCAGGAGGCCTGTCTGAAAGAAAACTGGGGGATTGAAGGCGATGCCCACGCGGGAAACTGGCACCGCCAGATCAGTCTTCTTTCCGGGGAAAAAATCGATGCTTTCCGGGAAAAGGGAGCCGAAGTGGTCTATGGAGACTTCGGAGAGAATATGATCGTGGAGGGATTTGATTTTCGCAGCCTGCCTGTCGGCACCAGGTTCAGGATCGGAGAGGTAATCCTTGAGATGAGCCAGATCGGCAAGGAATGTCACAGCCACTGTGCCATCTACCAAACCATGGGTGACTGCATCATGCCTCGTGAAGGCGTATTTGCCGTAGTAAAAAAGGGTGGAACCGTACGTGTGGGAGACCGGGTGGAATGCCTGGGAAGAGATCCGGAAAAAGCCCTGACAGCGGCAGTGATCACTCTGAGCGATAAAGGATATCGGGGTGAGCGGGAAGACAAAAGCGGACCGGCCATTGTGGAGATTCTTACAGACAAGGGATATGAGATCATCGAGACAATCCTTCTTCCGGATGACCGGGAAAAGCTGGAAAAGGAACTGATCCGCCTGTCCGACCAGCGCCAGGTCAATCTGATCGTGACTACGGGAGGAACAGGATTCTCCCCGACAGACGTCACACCGGAAGCCACCATGCATGTGGCTACCAGAAATGCCCCGGGAATCGCCGAGGCCATTCGGGCCGGCTCCATGGCCATTACCAGAAGAGCCATGCTGTCCCGTGAGGCATCTGTGATCCGCAATCAGACACTGATCGTCAATCTGCCGGGCAGCCCCAAAGCCGTGAGGGAAAGCCTGGGATTTGTGATTGACCAGCTGGATCACGGAATCCGGATCCTGACGGGTCTGGACAGCGAATGCGCAAGAAAGTAAGGGGGGATATGTCATGGTACTGGAAGAAGCAATACAAACTCTTCAAAATGTGACAAAGCCTCTCACAGAGACCTGCCTGCTTCCCCTTAAGGAAGCTTCGGGGTGTGTTCTGGCCTCGGATGTCAAAGCCGCTTATGACCAGCCGCCTTTTCCCCGTTCTCCTCTGGACGGGTATGCAGTTCAGGGAGAGGATACAGAAAATGCGTCCCCGGATAATCCGGTGGAGCTAAAGATAATCGGAAAGATCTATGCGGGACAGGTATTCCCGGAAGCCATCGGCAGGGGAGAATGTATCCGCCTGATGACGGGCGCCCCCATCCCGGAAGGAGCCGACGCGGTAATCCGCCAGGAAGATACGGATTTTGAACCGGGCGAGCCGGGCGATTATAAGGGTCCGGGAAGCCGGGTGCACATTTTTAAGGGGGTCTCCCCCTACCGGAACTACGTCTATGCGGGAGAGGACTATCACCGGGGAGAGGTCCTGCTGAAGGCAGGCACGGTTCTCAGGGGAATGCATCTGGGAATTGCAGCCGGCGCCGGAGTCAGCCGGGTGGAAGTTTACCGGGAACCGGTCATCACAGTCATCTCCACAGGGGATGAAGTCCTGGCTCCGGGACAGGAACTGAAAGCGGGAAAGATCTACGACTCCAACCGCTTTACAGTTGTGGGCCGGCTGGGAGACCTGGGATTTGGGAAGGTGGAATCCTGCCACTGTCAGGATGATCCGAAAGCCATGGCTGACCGGATCCGGGAAGCGGCCGGCAGCAGTGATCTGATCATTACCACAGGCGGTGTTTCCGTCGGGGAAAAGGACATCATGCATCAGGTGATGGCCAATCTTGGAGGAGAAAAACTCTTCTGGAAGGTCAGCCTGAAGCCAGGCGCCCCGACTCTGGCCTTTCTTACCGGGGAAAGAAAGGTGGCGGTCATCTGCCTTACAGGCAATCCCTACGGAGTGGCCGTTAACTTTGAACTCCTGATCCGGCCGGTTCTGGAAAAGCTTTCCCGCAATCCCGGCGTGAGGAGCAGGTGCCGCTTTGCCCAACTGGCCAATGACTCTCCCAAAAGAGGAGGGGTAAGACGGTTTATGCGGGGATTTTATGAGGAAGAAAACAGTATGGTAACAATTCTTGCCGGCAGCCATGCTTCCGGAACCCTTTCCTCCATGGCAGAAAGCAACTGCCTGGTGGAGATCCCCGAAGACGGGACCGGGCGGGCCGGTGAGACAGTAAAGATATATATGCTGTAAGCTGTAATAGGCTGCAGAAAGGACGGATTTGTATGAGCAAAAAGGGAAAAATAATCGCTGCATTATTTCTGGCGGGAGTCCTGCTGGCAGGCCTGGCTGCATGCGGCGGCCGGGGAAGCCGGGAAGCCTCCACCGGAGCGCAGAAAAAAGACGGAGAAGTAGAAATCCAGGTCTATATCGCGGCCAGCCTGAGTACAGTCATGGATGAGATTGCAGCAGAGTACAATAAAACTCATCCTGATGTGAAGATTGTTTACAATGCGGACAGTTCGGGGACGCTCATGACCCAGATCGAGGAAGGCTATGCCTGTGACGTCTTTTTCTCTGCCGCCCAGAAACAGATGGACGAACTGTCTGACAAGGGGTTTGTGGTGGAAGCTACCAGGGCAAATGTGGTCAACAACCAGCTTGTCGTACTGACACAGAAGGACAGTGATACAAAGGTAAAGGGACTTGCCAACTTAAGTGACGCCTCATCCCTGGCTCTGGCAGACGGAAGCGTGCCGGTGGGCAAATATACCAGACAGGCCCTCATGAATCTTGGCATTCTCAAGAAAGTGGATGATCCTTCCCTGATCACGACCAAAGAAGTATCTGATGCCCTGGGCGGTCTTGAGATCAGCGAACAGGGGAATGTCAGCAAAGTACTCCTGGCTGTTGTGGAAGAATCCTGCCAGGTGGGGACAACCTATTACTCCGATACTTACGGCTATGAGGACAAAGTCAAAATTCTGGAAACAGTTTCTTACGATCTGACCGGCGATATCATTTATCCCATTGCCCAGATCAACAATGAAGAGGCGGATGAAGCGGAGAAAGAAGCCGCAAAGGACTTCATTGATTTCGTTACTTCCGATAAGGCCAGGGCCATATTCGACAAATACTATTTTGATACAAATGTGGAATAAATCCCTTTGAGGGATCAAGGAGAGGAGAAACAATGACACGGACACTGGCAGACATTCTGAAATCTCTGGACTGGAGTCCTCTGTTTATTTCCCTGAAGACAGGCATAGTGGCAACACTGATCTGTTTTGTCCTGGGAATTCTGACAGCAGGCTGGGTTATGGGAAGAAGGAGCGGAATCCGGGCGGTGATCGACTCGGTCCTGACCCTTCCCATGGTACTTCCCCCTACCGCCTCAGGCTTTTTTCTGCTCCTGCTTTTCAGCAGGCGCCGTCCTGTGGGAATCTGGCTTTACGACCATTTTGATATAAAGATTGTCCAGTCCTGGGCCGGCTGTGTCATCGCGGCCTTTGTAATCTCCTTTCCCCTTATGTACAGGAATGCCAGGGCGGCTTTCGAGCAGGTGGACATCAATCTGATCTACGCGGGAAGGACCCTAGGCATGAGCGACTGGAGAATCTTCTGCAAGGTAGTTTATCCGGCAGCCCGGCCGGGCATTGCCTCGGGAACCGTCCTGACATTTTCCAGAGCAATAGGAGAGTATGGAGCCACTTCCATGCTGGCGGGAAACATACCCGGCAAGACAGCGACCATTTCCCAGAGAATTGCCATGGTCATACAGAATGGCGATTATGTGACCGCCGGTATCTGGGCTTTCATCGTCATGCTGATCGCCTTTGCAGTCATAATTGTTGTAAATGCTTTGACAGGACCTTCCGGCAGGAATACGATAAAGTGGTGAAAAAAGGATGAGTTTACAGATCCGTTTACAGGAAAACTACGGGAACTTTCAACTGGATATTGATGAGACCATAGAGGCCTCCCGGGTGGGAATACTTGGGGCTTCCGGCGCCGGTAAAAGCATGACCCTGAAAATGCTGGCAGGGATCATGACACCCGGAAAGGGGCGGATCCTTTACGGCGACAGGCTTCTGCTTGATACGGACCGAAAGGTAAATGTCCGGCCCCAGAAAAGGAAGATCGGCTATATGTTCCAGAATTATGCCCTTTTTCCATCCATGACCGTAGAGGAGAATATCGGGATCGGAATACCGGCAAAGGAAAGCGGCAGAAAGGATATAATCCGGGAGATGACAGAACGTTTTCATCTGTCCGGTCTGGAAAAACAGCTGCCGTCGGAACTGTCGGGAGGTCAGCAGCAGCGGGTGGCTATGGCCAGAATCCTGGCTTCCGCGCCGGAAATGATCCTTCTTGACGAACCCTTTTCCGCCCTGGACGTCCATCTGAGAGACCGGATGCAGAGGGAGCTTCTGAATCAGTTGAAAGACTATCCGGGAATGGTATTCATGGTTTCCCATAACCGGGACGAGATTTACCGCTTCAGCGAGGAAATCCTCATCATGGACCGGGGAAAGATCATCGACCGGGGCAGCAGAAAGGAAGTTTTCGCCAGACCTGCCACAAAGGCCGCAGCGGCCATGACCGGCTGCAAGAATTTCTCTGCGGCCACAAGGCTGGATGACCATCATCTGCGGGCAGACAGCTGGGGGCTGGTCATTACAACAGAAAGAAAACCGGATGCGGATGTACATTTTATAGGATACAGAGCCCATCAGTTCATACCGGTCTGGGGTGAGAAAGAAGAAAACTGCATCCCCTTCCTTCTGGACAGGAAAGACGAGCTGCCTTTCGAAGAGAACTACTACATTCGCCCCGACCGTGAAAACTACGACCCGGAAGATGTGATTTCCTGGTTTGTACAGAGGAATCTCTGGGCGGCCATCAGGGAAAAGGGTCTGCCTGATTATCTTAAAATCCGGGAAGAAGACATCCTGTATTTCAATGAATAAAGAAAGATTAAACAAATGTATAAGGAGGATAAAATGATGAAGAAGATTTTTACGGACAAGGCACCGGCGGCAGTGGGACCTTATTCCCAGGCAGTTGTAGCGGGCGGGATGGTCTACACATCCGGCCAGATTGCCCTTGACCCTGCGTCGGGAGAAATTGTTGGCAAGACGATCGAAGAGCAGACCGAGCAGGTAATGAAGAATCTGGTGTCGGTCCTTGAAGCGGCAGGAACAAAGCCTGAAAATGCGGTCAAAACCCTCTGCTTCCTGACGGATATCAATGATTTCGCTGCCTTCAATGAAGTTTATGCCAGATACTTTACCGAAAAGCCGGCCAGATCCTGTGTGGGCGTTGCCTCTTTGCCGAAGGGGGCCCTCTGCGAGGTGGAAGTGATCGCTTCTCTCTAAGATCCGGAAAAAATCTGTATCCGCCTGAAATAAAAACTCCTTCTGCCGTGTTGTATTAGTGAAAGGGAAAAACGAGATTACATGGCAGAAAGGAGAATGAGATATGAAAAAACTATTGGCGCTGCTCTTATCGGTCATCATACTGGCGGCAGCGGGGAATACTGCATTTGCCGCCGGGAAGATATCCGAAAGCAAGGCAAAAAGCATTGCCCTGAAGGATGCCGGGTTAAAGAAGTCAAAGGTGAAAGGGCTGGAAGCAGACTATGAAGACGGAAAGTATGAAGTGGAATTTACCAGGAAGTCCAACAAGGCAGAATATGAATTCGACATTTCAAAAACAGGCAGAGTTCTCAAAAAATCAGTAGAATATGTCTACAAGCACAACTCTTCCAAAAAGAAGATCGGCAAGGAAGCTGCCAGGAAAAAGGTTTCCTCCTTTTCCGGAAGCAAGCTTGCGACCGTCAAAAAAGGAAGCTGTACATACGAGTATGATGACGATGACTCCGAAGGAGTATACGAGATCAGCTTCAAAAAGGGAAACTACAGATATAAGTATGAAGTGCTTGCTCCAAGCGGAAAGATCATAGAGTGGAGCAAGAAGTACACGAAATAATATGAATGCAGGATACCTTGATGAAAACTTAATAATAAGAATGGGGCGGGGCGACGCGGAAGCATTTAAAGAACTGTACTTACAGACCTCAAATGTGGTTTACGGCTTCGCCCTTTCCATTCTGAAGAATAAGCATGATGCCGAGGATGTGATGCACGACGCCTTTATCAAAAGCTATAAGAGCGCCGACACATACCAGCCCATGGGAAAGCCTCTGGCCTGGATCCTGACCATAGTGAGGAATCTGTCCTACAACCGGATCAGGTCGGGAAAACTCTGCGAGGATATCTCTGAATATGAGAATTTTGCCTCTTCGGACGAGACCGGGCAGACCATAGACAGGCTGGTCCTGGAAAAGGCACTTCAGATCCTGGGCTTTGAGGACAGGCAGATCGTGATCCTGCATGCCCTGACCGGACTCAAACACAGGGAGATAGCCGAGATACTGGATCTTCCTTTGGGGACTGTCATCAGCAAGTACAACAGGGCGCTTAAGAAGATGAAAAAGGAGATCGAAGGAGGTGTGAATGGTGACAGGAAATGATATAGAAAAAAGCATCAGCAAAGCCATTCAGGATACCACCCCGGATCTGCTGGACACTTTGATGACAGAACTGGAACTTGAAACTGCAGAAAGCCCGGCCCAAAAAGATGCGGATGTCATGGAGCCGGCCGCTGTAAGACCCGTCGGGAGACCGGCCGGGAGATCGGCCGGGGTAAAAAAAGCCGGAAAAGGACGGGGGATACTCAGGATTGCCGGTCTGGCCGCAGCGGTTTTCGCCCTTTTTATCGGGATAAGAATGATGACTTTACGGACAGGGGCGGCATATGCCGTTGTGGGCCTTGATGTAAATCCCAGCATCGAACTTGTCGTTGACAGCAGGGAAAAGGTCATAAGGGCAGAAGGAATTAACGAAGAAGGCAAAAAGATCCTGTCAGACATGGATCTCAGGAAAACAGACCTTAACGTAGCCTGCAATGCTATTCTGGGCAAGATGGTCAAAGAAGGCTATCTGTCGGATCAGAGCAATTCTGTCCTTGTATCAGTCCGGTCAGACGATACGGAAGCCGGCAGAGCCCTTGAAGACAACATATCCAAAACTATCAATGCGTATCTTGGAGACACTTCCATCAATGGTTCTATTCTGGGACAGTATGTGGAAGGAGACAAGGAGCTTGAAGCCTTTGCAAAAGAGCATGATATCTCCATGGGAAAAGCTCTTCTCATAAAAAAGATTCTTGCCACAGGCGGGCAGAAAATGACAGAGGATGCCCTCCTCAAACTGACTACCCAGGAACTGATCCTGCTTGCCCAGGAAAGGAAAGCAAGCCGGGAGACCAATATAGGTCAGGCCGACAGGAGCGGATACATCACAGAAGAGAAAGCCGTGGAAGCGGCTCTGGCCAAATACGGGATCAGGAAATCAGAGGTTACGGATTTAAGTGTTGAACTTGACTGTGATGACGGGATCCTCCTTTATGAAGTGGAGTTCCGGTCCGGTGATACAGAATATGAGGTCGACATTGACGCTGTAACGGGAGAAGATCTGTCAGGAGAAAGTGAAAGAGGAATCGTCTCAGATGATCAGGACAGCGATGATAATGATGATCAGGACAGCGATGATGATCATGATAATGATGATGATAAGTATGATCACGATGACGACGATGGCGACGATCAAGATGGTGACGACGATGACGGCGACGATCACTATGGCAACGATGATGACGGCGACGATGGCGATGATCACGACGACGATGACGACAGGGATTAGGATGCTGATGAAGACAAGGATCAGGATGATGAGTGATCAGTTTCCTCTTCATGCTTCAGGAGGAATTTTCCATGAATTCTTATAAGGCAGTCTTCATGTTCCAGGAGGAGTTTTCCATCAATTACTATATAAAACTGATTCTTACATGACGGTATGAAAATTCTCTCCATCAAAATATTAGGCCCGTACATTTTTACATGGAGTATTTTGCCTGTTTCCATCAATACAAATTCTCTGCATATCTATCCATGAAAATGGGAGTAGAGAATATAACCAAATATAATGATGACGTGATTTATACATGAAAAACTGCTAAAGTATACCATCATAATAGTCTAAAGATTAAAGTATACATGACAGGTTTTCCCGAACGTCCATCAAAAAAAGAAGTGGGCTATCATGATTGAATTTAACGGTTTTTTTAATAGTTTAAAAGAGGATGGCTCAGGAAATTGAAGAAGTGCCTGAAAGGGAAGTTGAAAGGCACTCCGGAAGGAAGTTTAATATTAAAAAAGGAGACGTGCGTCGTCTCCTTTTTTATTGCTTTATTTTCTTGTTCTTTCGAGAGTATTACCACTCATATTCTTCCCGGATTCCCTTGATGACAGGATCTTCCTCCTTTACATCCGGAACTTCCATGGCTGCGTAGGACTGAGGCAAGGGGGCTGTGAAGGCATCTCTCTTCAGTTTTACGTCAAAGGGGATACTCTCTGTAATAATAATCTGCTTGATCATCATATTGACGACTGTAGAGAGATTGGTTCCAAGTCCGTCAAGGATCTTTGCAGCCTTTTCCTTATCTTCCTCATTTACTCTTACCTGTAAAAATGTATTTGCCATAGCGGGCCTCCTTTTAGCGTGAATTATCTGTTTGATTACCTGATCATGGGGGTTGTCGATTACAGTGGCAGAATACAATAACGTAGTGACAATGTCAATACAAGTTTTGCCAAGGCGGTTTCACGAGATTTACCCTCCCGAAGTCCCCCGACACAGGTTAATTCTGAGTCCCCGACACTGGATACGAAGCTTGCCCCGAAACAGGCTAATTCTGATAATGTTGTTATCTTGCAATTGCTTTATTTAGAATGTATAATAAGGAATAATGTGACCTCAGAAATACATTGATAATTTTGAATATGATACTCGTGAGCAATTTTCCCAAGTAATACAGAGAGGGAGATTGGATGAAGAACTTACAGATGTTGAAGTGTTTAGGAAAGAAAGCGGTCTCGGCAGTGCTGATATGCGGAATGATGGCGGGCACAGTTCCCGGCCGGGCACTCCATGTCAGGGCAGCGAAAGTTTCCAAAGTGAGCGCTTATAAAGAAATCACCGAACAGTCAGAGGAGGCGGCTGATCCTTTTGCCCCCGAGGAAGGTCATTCTCTTAAGACCAGGGCTGTCAAGCCGGCCTATTTTGACCTCCGGCATGTAAATGAAGGAGGCACGGAAAAGTCTTATGTAACACCGGTCCGTGAACAGAGCCCCTACGGCACCTGCTGGGGCTTTGGCGCCATTGCCGCTGCGGAAAGCAGTATTCTTTCGACAGGTCTTGCAAATGATCCGAAGACGCTTAACCTTTCGGAGAAACAGGTTGCATGGTTTACGGCCAATGAAATTAAAGACACAAAGAATCCTCAGTACGGAGAAGGATTCGTATATGATAAGGGTATCTCCGATTCAGACAGATACAATCAGGGAGGCTTTACCCTTTATGCAACCAGCCTTTTTGCCAGCGGGACCGGACCTGTATCGGAAAAGAGAAATACGGAAGACGGTGATATCTTCTATTACAGCGGAAGAGGCAAGAAAGTTGTCAATGAAAGTGTGACATGGCTCGATGAACAGGGCACCGAACATTCCGGATACAGGAAGACATTTTACAGTACGGATGACGACTGGGCTATTCCTGATAAATACCGGTTTACCCAGGATTACAGACTTAAGGAATCCTACCTTCTTCCCAGTCCGTCTGCCAAGAAAGACGGCGGAAACAAAGCGGAATATGTTCCGGAAGCGACGGAAGCGATCAAAGACCAGCTTCTTCAGAAGAGGGCTGTATCGATCTTCATTTATGCGGACCATTCCACTCCCGGAGACAGGGGTGACGAAGGCACGCATTTCGGGGATTTCTGGGCACAGTATGATACGGATACCAGTACCAACCATGTAGTGACGATCGTAGGTTACGACGATAATTTCCCCGTAAGTTTATTTAAGAAGGATAAGCAGCCTCCGGGAAAAGGGGCATGGCTTGTGAAGAACAGCTGGGGAGCCGACACCAATACTTTCCCGGACAACAGCTATCGCCACTGGGGACTGCTGGAAGGCCAGGACCGGCCGGGGACCGATTACAAAGCGACATCAAACAAGCATACAGGCTATTACTGGGTTTCCTACTATGACAGATCGCTTTCGCATCCCGAGGCTTATTACTTTGATTCTGCTTCATCAGAAGACAGAACCCTTTATCAGCATGACCTTTTACCGGTTGCGGAATACCGGCAGTATGCCACGGATGCAACGCTCAAGATGGCAAATGTGTTTACTGCCACGGCAAACGGCAAGCTTGACGAGGTATCTTTCTTTACCGCAACGCCGGGAACGACTGTAACCTACAAGGTTTACCTTCTCTATGACAAGTGGCTTGATCCTGAGGAAGACGGCTACTGTGTCTATGAATCCAAAGCCAAAACATATCCTTTAGGCGGTTACCACAGGGTATCCCTGCCTGAAGATTCCAATATCGTTATAGCCAGAAACCAGCAATATGTCGTTGTTGTAGAGCAGGAAACGCCCTCCGGCAAATCCAGCATCTCATTCGGTACGACTCCGGCCGGAAATCTGGGCGGATGCCACGCCAACGCAGTCATCAACAGCAAAGAAAGTCTCCTTTATATGGATGGTGAATGGCGTGACCTGAAGGATAAAAGCCTGCAGGACCTTCTTCTGACTGATCCTGAGGATAACCTGATGGATAATTTCCCCATCAAGACCAGTCTGAAACCTGTGAGTAATCAGGGCATGTACCTGAAGCTCATGAATCTGAAAGATGCTGACATGACAATGCTTCTGATTCATGAAGAGCATCCCATCGGAGCTTATTTTGAAGGCGCAACAGATGACCTTCCCATAACGCCCGATATCAGATGGGAGTCTTCCAATCCGTCAATCTTTACCGTGAAGACGACCAGCCCCGACCACGGGAAAGCCGTTCTGACCGGTGTGGGTCCCGGCAGGGCGCTGCTGACTGTTGATGCGGGTATCTACGGCAAGAGATTTATATGGATCTCCGTATATAAGTTTGGCATATCTTATATCTACCTTGGAGATGATGTGGTCGTTGAGACCTACGACGGCCAGGCCCATAAGCCTGAAGTAATTGATGTCTATGGAGACACAGTCACCGAGACAGGAAGATGGGGTCTGAAGGAGGGAGAGGATTACAGACTCTCGTACGAAGATAACGTGAAATGCGGAAAAGGCCGTGTTATCCTGGACGGAATTAATGATTTCACCGGCCAGAGGGAAAGCTGGTTTGTGATCAGGCCGGCAAAGGCTAAGATTAATAAGACCGAGGTAAAGGAAAACAGCATGACGGTCTCCTTCGAGTCTCAAAAGGACAGCGGCATCAGCGGCTATCTGCTTACTTATAAAGAGACAGATTCAGGAAAGACCCAGACCATGAAGGTGGACCCCTCAAAGACCTCTGTAGAGATCAAAGATCTGACAGAAGGCAAGACCTATGAGGTCAGCCTCAAGGCCTATGTCACTGTAGAGGAAGATGATTTCCTGCTGATCAACCGCAAGACATTTGAAGAGCGTATGCCGGCCGAAGAACCTGTCGATTACTTCGGAGAAGAAAGTGACAAGGTGGTTTCTGATGAAATCCCCGGAAAGGCAGATGTCGGGTCATCGGACGGCAATGCTGCCGATCCCGCTTCCGTAGCCGGAACCGAGAAGGCTATCAAGGAGATCAGCAATGATAAAGACCTGGCAGACGCCAGCTTCTGTCCTCTCCGCCTGGCTTCCAAGAAAGTGGCTAACACCAAGATCCAGGTCGGCTGGCAGAAGGTGACCGGCGCGGACGGTTACATTCTCTACGGAAACCGCTGTGGATCCGCCTATAAGATGCAGCGGCTGAAAGACTTCGACGGGACAAAGAATTCGTGGACTTATACAGGACTCAAAAAGGGTGTTTACTATAAGTTTATGATCGTTGCTTTCAAGATAGAGAACCATGAGAGAAAAGTCATTGCAGAGTCAACGATCATCCACTCGGCTACCAGCGGCGGCAAGAACGGCAACCATAAGTCGGTCAAGCTCAATAAGACCAAGATTTCTCTGAAAGTGGGCAAGACCTTTAAGCTGAAAGCGACAGCCGTACCGGCAAGCAAGAAAAAGAAACCCAAGAAACATGTGGGCGTCAGGTATGAATCATCGAATCCGGCCATTGCTACTGTCAGCAGTTCCGGTAAGATTACCGCCAAAGCCAAGGGAACCTGTACCATTTACGCATACGCCCAGAAGGGTGTTTATAAATCAGCCAAGGTCACTGTTAAATAAAGACCAGAGGAGTTCATATGATTTTTTACTTTTCCGGAACCGGAAACTCCCTGCATGTGGCAGAAGCTTTGCGGGAAGATGAGAAAGAGAAAATTGTCGATATAGCAAAAGTACAGCAGAAGGGAAAATACGGCTTCCACATCAGAAAAGGGGAAGCGGTCGGTCTGGTATGCCCGGTCTATTATTCGGGCATACCCAAGATCATGCTGGAATTCATCCGCCATGTCAGGCTCAAGGACGATTACGGATACATTTACCTTGTCCTGACCCACGGCGGCGGCCCCGGCGGGGCTGCCTACATGACCTGGCGCGAACTGAAAAAGAGAGGCTATCATATGTCTGCCTGCTTTGATATCAGGATGCCCAGAAACTACATCTTTATCAGAGATGCCATGGATCCCGAAGAAGAGGATCAGCGGATCCGGGATGCGGAACCGGTCATCTGCGACATACGGGAAGCGGTGATCAGGCGGGAGACCACACCCATGACATTCGGCCCGGGGAGCAGGCTCTGTGCCTGGACCATGTATCCCTTATGCGAAATGTACATGCCGGTCAGGAAGTTCTACACGGATGACCGCTGCATCGGATGCGGCGTCTGCGCTTCCAGATGCCCGGAAAAATGTATCGAAATGATCGACGGCCGGCCTGTCTGGACAAAAAAGCGTTGTATTCGCTGCATGTCCTGCCTCAGGTGTAATGCCATTCAGTACGGAAATGTTATAAAAGACCGGAGAAGATACCGGTATCATGCCGTGGGAGAGCATGCCGGCTGCAGCTGAACATGAAACTCTTATGAAAAGACAAAAAAATAATGGAAGGTACAGGGCTTGAACCTGCGACCCCTCGCACGTCAAGCGAGTGCTCTCCCACTGAGCTAACCTTCCATTAAGTGTATTCTACCATTATCAGGCGCTTTGTCAAGTATCCCGTGACAGAGCGCCTTTTTGTGTTTTATATGAGATGGATCCTAATTATCATCTCCGAATCCGAAGGAGAAGGATGAGGAGGATTCCTCCTCGTTCTCTCTGCGAGCTTCCAGCATTTTCTCCAGCTGTATCACGATCGCTACTACAATCTTCTCATACTCGGGTCTGTAGAGATCGATGCAGAACTTATCATGGATGGAGACGATTTTCTTCCCGACCGTGGCAATGGGATTGCCTGCCTGGTCCATAAGATTGAAATTCAGTCCGACAAAATTACCCCGGAGCTGCCATCCCAATCCCTCGATATTGGTAACGTCTTTCACAATGTGAAAGAGCTCGTTGGACATGGTGAAGGATGTGCCGTCAGCCATAGTCACAAAATGCTTCTCATGAAGGCTGATCGGTTTTTTCTCCAGGTGGGCAATGACATTCCCGGAAGCATCCATGATATCGGTTTTACCTTTTAAGGTGAAAACACTGGACTTGGTGTAATACTTTACTTTATCATTTTCGTCCGTGATGTTGATCTTCTGATGAAGGTCCCCAAGCTTCATTGCGGTGTAAAGTGTATAAGCCGGCTCGCCAAAGTCCACTACATTTTTTGAGACGTTTTCTTTGCCGGATTCATGATAGTTCTGTGCTTTTGAAAGTGTTTCGGCACCTTTTTTTAATTTTGAAAATAAACCCATAATGTCCCTCCTGTCGTTCTTAAGATGTAAATATGGTTTTTTTTGTTTTGTAAAAAATAGATTTACAGCCGGTCAGTCTATTTCCAGCAGAAGCGGTGTGTGATCCTGGCGGGGACCGGAGTCAAGCATTTCGGATCTTCTGATCCGTGAACTGATCCTGTCGCTGACCAGGAAATAATCGATTCTCCATCCGCTGTTGTTGATCTTGCTGGTCTTTACCCGCTGGGCCCACCAGGAATAAACACCCTCCACATCTCCGTGAATATGGCGGAAAGTATCGGTAAAGCCCGCCGAGAGAAGATTGGTAAAACCTTCTCTTTCTTCGTCTGTAAATCCGGCTGACCGGTGGTTGTTCTCGGGGTGAGCCAGATCGATCTCCTTGTGGGCCACATTGTAGTCGCCGCAGGAAATGACCGGCTTGATCTTATCAAGGGAGCTGAGATAATCGGCATACTTTCTGTCCCAGATCTGCCGCTCCTCAAGTCTCCTTAAACCATCGCCCGCATTGGGTGTGTAAACCAGGTTAAAGAAAAAGTCGGGAAGCTCCAGAGTGATCATGCGGCCTTCACTGTCCATGGGCTCGGGTGCTTCGATGGCAGGAAAATCAGCCTTCAGGTCAAGACCTTTTTTATAGAGGGCCATGGTCCCGGCATAGCCTTTTCTGGCGGGTTCCCTTGAACTTATAAAAACATAGTCATAGTCCGGGAAAAACTCTGAAAGAGCACTAGCCTGCTTTTTGGTCATACCTTTCTCGGGCAGCTTGGTCTCCTGAAGAGCGATGATATCCGCATCTTCCCGGGCAATTGTTTCAAGTACGGTTCGCGACAATGCCGCCCTGGGGCTGGTTCCTGTCAGGGCAGCATTTAAAGAATCGATATTCCATGAAATAAACTTCAAAATGTATCCTCCCGGTATTTATCATCTTTTGTGATTTTACAACTTTTATCTGCCTTTATCATATCACAGATGAGCCAAAAGGAAAAATTTTTAATTTAAACATTTATATCAAAACCGTTCCCGCAAGGGGTTCAGTCATCAATTTCTGCTTCGTGCTCGATGATCCGGCCGTCTTTCTTTGCGATGGTGTAGCTGTACTCTTTATTTCCAACGTGGAATTCCACATCAAACTCTTCGGCGCCGTCATCGAAATCGGCTTCTACAGTGGAGTAGGATACGTCTTTTTTGGAAACCCCTGCATCCTTAAGAGCAATGTCAAGAGCGTCGTTCTCATTGATCTGGCTTTTCTTGGTGGCCTTCTTTTCTGTC
>JAFRFJ010000039.1:0-46093 GCA_017434385.1 Eubacterium sp. | reverse complement strand
ATTTGCAGATCCTGAAGAAGAATCAAAAGCAATGGAAAGGTTGCTTCCCTGGTCGGAAGCGCTTCCTGAAATATGTCACAAACGGGGCCGCTTGTAAAGCGGCCTTAACTTTTGCCGGGGCACTCATTATTTACCACTTACCAGATTCCATATATGATATAATCTTTTACAGATCAGTGTTACCGGAACAGGATTGTTTTAAATGAAAATAAGCGAATAAAACAGACAGGACGATTAAAAAGACCGAATCATTTATGGGAGGGTATTTATGGGATTTTTTACTCCTAAATGGCTGACTGACAAAGAAAAGACTGCAAAGCTGGAAGATGACAAGAAACTGAAAAGAGCATATGAAATGGGTGAAAATATGGATGTCCGCCTCACAGCGATCGGAAAGATTGAGGACAGTGAGTTTCTGTATGGAATACTGGAAGAGGCGACTCCTGAAGAGCAGAAGGACTGGACGGAAGAAAAGTCATTGCTGGTAACAGCTGTTGTGAAAAGGCTGGGAGAAACAGACCGCAGTCTCCTTCTCAAGGGACTTGCCGATCTCAAACACTATAGTAACGACCGTGGCCGTGTACAGACCATTATTAAAGATGCGCTGAAGCAAAGAGAATTATATGAGCTTTTGAACAGCTGTGACGACATGACGGCAATCTGGATTGCCGAGGAACTTGAAGCCCCGAATCTGCTTAAAAAGATCTTCCTTGAAAAAGGGAGAAAACAGCCGGATCCCAGGGAGAAAAGAACAATAAGAGGACCTGCCTGGACCGACACAGATGAGACAATTGCAAATCTGGTTGCTGAAAAAATCACAGACAAAAAAACATGCCTTAAGATTTTAAAAGAATTGTCAGGCCGCAGCTTTAAAGGATTGATGATCCTCCGAGACAGACTTTCCGATGATGATCTTCTTGCTGCACCCGAGACGATCATGTATGTCAGGGAAGAAGAAAGGCTTAAAGAGCTGATTTTTGACAAGAGGGCGAATGCCGCTCTGAGGGAAGCAGCATTAAAGAATATGAAAGATGCTGCTTCTGTTTACCCGGTTTTAAAGGACCGGAAATTCCCTTCTGATGGGATGCGGAGGATTGTAATGGAGATTGATGATCCGGCAGTTTTATATGAGATCATGGAAGAGGATTATCCGACAGATGTCAAAATGCAAGTCCTCTTTTATAAATCCTTCCCTGAAGATTTTTACAAAAATCTGGCCTGGAATTCCGAAAATAAAAGAATACGCAGGCAGGCAGTCAATGAGATAAAAGACAGGGAAGAACTTGAAAAAATCAGAGATGGGATAGAAGATGAAAAATTGAAGCAATGTGCCTGCGGGAAACTGGGGCATGATTTTGAAAGAATCAGAGACTGGAACGAACATGCCAGACACGGCAGAGGATACAGATCCCATACATTGTACAGGTGCAGAATATGCGGAGCTGAAGCAGAAGAAGTGTATGAGCATGACAGTTAATGCTGCTTCCGATGCGGGAAAGGAAGAAAAAGATGCTGGAAATAAAAGGAAGGGTTAATACAGCGATCTGCTACGCGAAGGTGATAGAAGAAGAAGCGATCGGGCAGATCCGCCGGATGTGTGATTATCCCATGACACAGGGTTCCAGAATCCGAATCATGCCTGATGTACATGCGGGCAAAGGATGCACGATCGGAACGACCATGACGATCACGGATAAGGCGGTCCCCAATGTAGTTGGAGTAGATATCGGCTGCGGCATGTACACCGTAAATCTCGGAAACACAGGGATCGATTTTGAAAAGCTTGATGAAGCATGCCATTATATTCCGTCGGGAAGAAACGTATGGGAAGGAAGGCAGGAACGCTTTGATCTTACCGGTCTACGCTGCTACAGAGATTTAAAAGACGCAAAAAGACTGGAAAGATCCCTGGGAACTCTGGGCGGCGGCAATCACTTTATAGAGATAGATGAGGCGGTTGACGGTACAAAGTATCTGATCATCCATTCCGGAAGCCGGAACCTTGGAAAACAGGTGGCTGAGTTTTATCAGAGACTGGCCGTCAACCTTGACCGGGGATATGGAGAATACCTTGAAAAGAGGGATGAGATCATAAGGACTTACAAGGAAGAGGGCAGACGAAATGAAATCCAGGCTGCACTGAAGGGCCTGCATAAAACATATGAAAACCGGTCTTCCATGCCGGAAGATCTCTGTTACTTATCCGGCAGCTATCTGGAGGATTATCTTCATGATGTGGAAATCTGTCAGAGTTTTGCGAAAAGAAGCAGGGAAAAGATGGCGGAAATCATCCTTGAAAGAACAGGAATGACAGGAGGAGAGGCCTTCCATACTATCCATAACTATATCGACACGGATGAAATGATCCTGAGGAAGGGAGCCATCGCCGCACATGCCGGGGAGAAAGTCCTGATTCCCATCAATATGAGGGACGGGAGTGTCCTGGCGGTAGGAAAGGGAAATCCCGAATGGAATTACTCCGCGCCCCATGGAGCAGGCAGGATCATGTCCAGAAGCAAAGCGAAAAATGAACTCAGCATGGAAGAATACAAAAAGGAAATGGCAGGAGTGTATACCACTTCTGTAAATGAACACACATTGGACGAGGCACCGATGGCATACAAATCCCTGGACGATATCATTGATGTGATCCGGGAATCCGTAGAGATCATTGATGTAATGAAACCTGTTTACAATTTTAAAGCTTCCGACTAGTTCTCTGCCGGCTTCCTGCGGCTGATATAATTCTGTGAATATATTTAATGACAATTGGTTCAGCTATTCCAAATTTCTTCTTTTCAAACGTGTAAAATGTAAGATATAAGTCAGGCACTTTATGCGGATATATATCGGAATCATTTTACAATCCGGACCGGAGGAAAAGGAGATCATTTTATGAATATTGCAATATATCAGTATCACAGGCAGGATACACTCAGTCAGGATATGAATCAGTCGGCAGAGCATCTGATTCTTTCGGCAGTTACTTTATGTAAAGAAAAAGCGATCGAAGTTTACGGGGAAGACAATAATTTTATTAACTATATTGACACTGAGTCCAGAATGATCGAGAGTAAATGCATGAAAGGCGCTACCGTTCGCCCCAGGCTGGAAGAACTTCTGGAAGATATCAAGAGCGGAGTAATTGATGCACTTGTTGTCTCTTATATGGGAGTAATCGCATCTGATTTCAACTTTGTCATCGCGTTTTATATTTATCTTTGTCAGAATAATTGTAAGCTGCTCACTGTCCGTGAAGGAAAGAAAATCAATGATATGATGGAGCAGGCGCTGGAAGAAATGTGGAATAAAATGTGAGCAGAATATCCCGGTGGTCATTTGTAAAGACTGCCGGGAATTTTTTTTGCATTCGGATGTTGACAAAACAACATAAATCATCTACAATACAAAAAAGTTGTTTTTTCAACATATTTATTGATAAAGAAGGGTATTTAAAATGAGTATTAGAATCATTACTGACTCTACGGCAGACATGACCGGGGAGTTCAGAGAAAAGATGATACAGGTTCCCCTGACAGTTTCTTTCGGAGAAGAAGAATACATTGACGGGGTAACGATCGATAAGGAACTCTTTTACAGGAAGCTGGAGAACTGCGATTCTCTGCCTAAAACCAGCCAGCCGTCACCTGCAGCTTTCCAGAAGGTCTATGAAGAGATTTCGGAAGCGGGAGACCAGGGTATTGTCATCACCGTGACCTCAAAGCTTTCCGGAACTTACCAGTGTGCCTGCGTGGCAGCGGAAGACTATCCCAATATCAGGGTTGTTGACAGCCTGAGCGCTTCCGTCGGCACCGGGATTCTTGCCCTCTATGCCCTGCGCTGTGCAGATGAAGGAATGGACCTTGAAAAGCTGGCCGATCATCTGGAGGAGAAGAGAAAAGAGATCTGTGTGATAGCCCGTGTTGAGACCTTGCAGTACCTTGAAAAGGGAGGAAGAATTTCCAAAGCAACGGCCCTTGCAGGAGGAATCTTAAATATCAAGCCGGTAATTACCGTAGAAGACGGCGAAATCGCCATGCTTGGCAAAGCAAGGGGTACAAAAAAGGCCAATAATCTTTTGACAGAACAGATTCACAAAGCCGGAATCGACTACACCATGCCGCTGCTTCTGGGCTATTCGGGAAACTCCGATGAACTGCTTGGAGAATATATTGAAGCCAGCCGGTCTCTCTGGGAAGGACATGTAGCGCAGCTGGACCGTACACAGCTTTGCAGTGTCATCGGCACCTACGCCGGCCCGGGCGCAGTTGCCGTTGCTTTTTTCATCAATAAAGGAGACGATTGATATGAAGGACAGATTCGAACACTTTACCATATCCATTTTCGATATTTCCCATTACTGGAACAAGATTGCCTCGAATGTGATGAAAGAACACGGACTCCGGGGCGGATATGCCCTGTATCTTTCGGTGCTCTATAACAGTGAGGAAGAAATCACCGCCTCGAAACTGGCAGAACTCTGCAGGCGGGACAAGTCGGATATTTCAAGGGCAATCTCGGCCTTTCAGGAGAAAGGGATCCTGCAATCATACGGGACCAGCCGTTACCGCGCCCCCCTGAAACTGACCGATAAGGGGAAGGAAATCGCCGCCCGGCTCAGGCAGCAGGCCGATATGGCCCTGAAAACTGCCGGGGAGGGACTCACCGATGAAATGCGTGTCCATGTTCATGAATCTCTGGATCTGATCGCGAAAAATCTTAAGCAGATCTATGTGGAAGGCCTGCCCCAGGAATAAAACTTGTCATATTATTACAAGTGATATGGCGGTTAAGAATAATTCTCACTCCTGAAATGTACTATAATATAGTCAGTTAATTATGACACTTTTTATAAAAGCAAAAGGGGTGTGACAATGGGTTCGATTCTTGAGAACATGAGAAAGTTTGATCTGGAGAAGGCAAGCAGGGATGTTCAGTTCAGTAATGCCGGTATCACAAGTGACATTTCAAAGAAATTTATTAAACAGTATAAGGAGATGGAGGCTTCAGGCGGCGCTGATACGATTCTGAAAGCGGTTCGTGAAAAGAACATGGAAAGACTGACCAAAGATATCGATTTCAGAAACGGACTTGCCCAGAGTGATGTTTCCAAAAAATACATCGAAAAGTATAAGGCAGCTGCATATTCAGGAAATACAGGGGCAGCCGAAGGCGGCGAGTCTCTTCTGAAGATACTTCGCAAGAAAAATATGGATGCTGCTACAGAGAAGCTTTAATAATCAGCAGGTCCTGTACATGCGGACAGGCGTAAAGCATAAAAAGCGAGAGGATCAACCGGCATTTTTGCCGGTTTTTTCTTTTTTATGGTATACTGTCTGTAAAGAAGCGGATTCAACAAAGAGAATGAATAATCGGAAGGGAGAAGGATCATGGGAAAATTGACGGCATACTTTGTAAGACACGGTACTACTGTGATGAACCAGCTGGGATTGTTCTGTGGCAGTACAGATGCCCTTCTGGCCAGGGAAGGATGGCAGGAACTGGAGAACCTGAAAGAAAATTATGATTATCCGGAAGTGGAGAGAGTGTACAGCAGCCCGGCCATCCGCTGCATTGAAACAGCGTCCGCCTTGTATCCGGGAATGACACCGGTCACAAAGGAAGGATTGTGGGAGGTTGATTTCGGAGAAGATGAAGGAGCGCCTGCGTCAGATTTTCTGGGGACGCCCTTTTTTGACACCTGGCTTGCCCAGGAGCCGGACTGCGCCTTCAGAGGAGGAGAAAGCATCCTGGAGGCAAGATTCCGTGTGATGGCTGCCATGACCCGGATCGTTAAGGAGTGCAGGGACAGTCAGATAAAAACCATTGCCATTGTGGCCCACGGCGCTATACTTGCCCGGCTCATGGAAGGCTGCCTGGTACCAAAAGACAAAGCGGACGCATTTGTCCTGTGTCCAAACGGCATGGGCCTGAAAGCAACTTTGGATACTAAGAAATGGTTTACGTGCCAGGAAATGCAGTTTGAGGCATTTTTTCCGGAAGGAGCACCTCGGCTGAAGGCGGAAGATTCTCCTTATTTCGGCCGTAAACAGTGAAAAAACAGGGCTCCTGAAAGCTTTGTCAAAAAGTAATTTTACATAGATTTCATATAGATACAACTTTAATTTTACCTCCCTTTTGTATAGTGGTCACGATTACTTACAATAGGAGGTATTTATTTATGATTGATATAATCTCTGTTTTGCAGCTTTTCGGCGGCGTGGGTCTCTTCCTGTTCGGTATGAGCCTGATGGGGTCTTCCCTGGAAACCCTGGCCGGTGGAAGTCTTCAGAAGATACTTGAAACCCTGACGACCAGCGCCAAGAAAGGTGTGGGGGAGATCAAGGGATGGGGACTTGGAACCGGTGTGACGGCTATCATCCAGAGTTCCGCAGCAACAACAATCATGCTGATCGGCTTCGTTAATGCCGGGATCATGAGACTGTCCCAGTCCATTCCTGTCGTATACGGCGCCAATGTCGGTAGTACGGCAACGGCCCAGATTCTGAGACTGGGAGATCTGGGATCCGGCAACCTGATCCTGAAGCTTTTAAAGCCTTCTTCTCTGGCTCCCATGCTGGTAGGAGTCGGCGCCTTTATCCTGCTTTTCAGCAAAAGAAAAAAACTGAGAGACGTGGCGGGTATTTTGATTGGTCTTGGCGTTCTTTTTTATGGTATGTCCGCGATGGAGAGTGTTTTTGCACCTCTTAAGGATTCTCCGGCTTTCCAGAAAGTCTTTCTCTCTTTCCAGAATCCTCTGATCGGTATCCTGGCCGGCCTGGCAGTGACTGCCCTGATTCAGAGCTCCAGTGCATCTGTCGGTATCCTGCAGGCGCTGGCGGCCACCGGATCGGTTACCTACGCGACAGCAATCCCGCTGATCATTGGGCAGAACCTTGGAAAATGCATGACCATACTCCTTGGATCTGTCGGTGCAACCCGCAAGGCAAAAAGAGTTTCTTTAAGCTACCTGCTTTTTAATATATTCGGAGCTGTTCTTTTCTTTGTGGTTATTTACGGTATCCATTATACAATCGGGATTTCCTTTATGAGCAAAGCTGCCGGAAGAGGCGATGTGGCCAATCTGCATCTGGCATTCAACCTGATCACCTCTTTGATCCTTCTTCCTTTCTCCGGACAGATGGCAAAGGTGACAGGTCTGATCATAGGAGAAGATCCTGAAGATGAATCTGAAAAAGAGTTCCGCAAACTGGACGACCGTATTCTTCAGACACCGGTTGTCGCTTTGAAGCAGTGCCGTGAACTCATGAAGAAGATGATGGACCGGATCGAAGAGAATTACTCTTTATCCACAGGGCTTCTGTCAGACTATGATGAGGGAATAATTCCGGTACTGGATAAGAATGAAGAATTTATAGACCGGTGTGAGACGGTTCTGTCATCCTACATCATCAGGATCAACCGGGCAGATTTGTCTTCAGAGTACAAGTTTCAGATTTCCGAGATGCTCCACTCCATCAGTGACCTGGAGCGGATCGGCGATTACTGTATGAGTATTGCATACAACGGAAGACAGATCCATCAGGCCGGGTTAGGCTTTTCTGAAAGCGGTACTGAGGAGCTGAAAAAGGTAATCGAAGCCTGCGGGGAAGCCCTGACAACCCTTTTTGCTTCTTTCAGAGATCACAGTTTCAGCGGGGCAATCCGCCTTGAACCCCTGGCACAGACCATCGAAGAGATGAAAAATGTGATGAATGAGCATCATATTGAACGTCTCGAGGAAGGAAAATGCTCTGTGGAGACAAGTACAATCTTCTTTGAACTCACCAACTGCTTTGACAGGATCGGAGCACATGCGGCAAATGTATCCCTGCACATTTTGAAAAGGATTCGCGGTGACAGGGAATTTGACGAAATGCACGGCCACAGTGGCAGCATTTCCGGTGATGAATATCTGGGACTTTTCTCTGAATATGAAGAAAAATATCTTACTCCTATCAAAAAAGCGGCCTGATGTGTTATATTAGAGTCGAGGTGAGAGAATGCAGACAGTTTATATAGTCGAGGATGACCTTAACATTCAGGAAATAGAAATGTATGCATTGCGCACCGGAGGCTTTGAAGCCCGGGGATTCGGAGAAGCAGAATCTTTTTATGAGGCAGTCCGGGAAAAAAAGCCGGATCTGGTCCTTCTGGATATCATGCTTCCGGATGAGGACGGCTATTCGGTTCTGAATAAAATCCGTATGTCTCCCCTGACCAGGGATCTTCCTGTAATTATGGTAACTGCAAAGGCATCTGAAATTGAAACGGTCAAAGGCCTTGACGCGGGAGCAGATGACTATATTGCCAAACCCTTCGGGATCATGGAACTGATCTCAAGGGTCCGGGCCCTCTTGAGAAGAGCAGGAAAAGATCCTGTCCGGGAACAGCTGATCCTTGACGGTCTGGTTCTGGATCCCGGCAAGCGGATGTGCTATGCCGGGGACAGGCAGATTGACCTGACCTATAAAGAATATGAACTTCTTTACTGTTTGATGCGTAATGCGGGTATGGTCATGAAGAGGGACGTGCTTATGGAGAAAATCTGGGGAATTGATTATGAGGGAGGATCCAGAACGCTGGATGCCCATATCAAATCCCTGCGTAAGAAGCTGGGTGAAGAAGGCAGTCATATCCGGACTGTCAGAAATGTCGGATACCTGGCCAGATAAACCGGAGCGGGAACTTTATGAAAAAATATATCAACAGAAGAATTATGATTATCTCAACTGCCGCCATCTTACTGACGGCAGTTTTCTGTACCTATGCTTATTACAATGTGTTCCGGGAAGAAGTAATGGATGAGCTCAGAATATGTTCCTCCGTTCTCCGGGACCAGAAGATACTGGAAGATGAGGAAGATCTGGCCAGATGTGCAGAAACCCTCTATGATGATAATATCCGTCTGACTCTGATCGGGGCGGACGGAGAGGTTATATTTGATAATATTGCCCCTGTGAAAGACCTGGACAATCACCGCAACAGGAAGGAGATTGAGCAGGCTCTCCGGGAAGGGGAAGGTTATTCTGTCCGAAGGTCGGAGACCATCAACCGGACCAATTACTATTATGCCATCCGCCTGGATGACGGAAGTATACTGCGTACAGCCAGAGAGTCCCACAGTATTATAAACATTTTCCTGCATGCCATTCCGGTGATTGCCCTTGCTGTGGTCTTGCTCCTTATAATCTGCTATTACAGCAGTTACATACTGACTAAAAACCTGGTGGCGCCTATTGAGTCTCTTGCAGAAAACATAAGCCACCCGGAACAGGTATGCAGCTATGAGGAACTGCAGCCTGTCATTGAACACATACAGAAACAGCACATGGATGTCATGGAATACGCTAATCTGCGACAGACTTTTACGGCAAATGTTTCCCATGAGCTTAAAACCCCCCTTACAGCCATAGCAGGCTATTCTGAACTGATCGAGACAGGAATGGCCGAAGGTGGGGATGCAATGAAATTTGCCGGTGAAATTCATAAGAATGCCGACCGCCTTCTGACTCTGATCAATGATATCATCCGCCTGTCCGAGTTTGATGTATCCAGAGAGGAAGATATGGAGCTGATGCCGGTAGATCTTTATGAAACGGCGAAAGCATGCGCTGAAATGATGGAGTTCAAAGCGGCTGAACATGGAGTTACAATCCGGGTCGAGGGAGAGAAGACCATAGTGATGGCTAACCGGGGAATGATGGAAGAGGTCCTTTATAATCTCTGTGACAATGCCATCCGCTATAATCATCAGGGAGGATATGTCAGACTGATCGTCAGAGACAGAATGATCTCTGTGGAAGATAACGGCATCGGAATTCCGGAAGAGTATCATGACAGGATTTTTGAAAGATTCTTCCGCGTGGACAAGAGCAGATCCAAACAGACAGGAGGAACGGGCCTGGGCCTGGCAATCGTAAAACACATTTCCACCCTTAATAATGCCCGGCTGACCCTGGAAAGCAAGCCGGGAGAGGGAACAGTGATCAGTCTTTGTTTTCCGGAAGACAGTAAGATAGCGGAAGAGGACGGACCGGACTATGAAGTATGAGATAGCGGCGAGGATAAGTGAAAAACCGGCCGATTATTGTGTCGGAGCTATTGCGGAGTATGCCAAGAGGCTTACGGCCTATTGTAAGATCCGCCATCAATTCGTTCGAAGGGATAGTGCCTGGAAGAAGATCATTGGGGAAAAAGCTGCCGGTAAAGAAGTAAGAATAAGGGTCCTTCCCGGGGAGAGCAGGATAACTTCGGAAGAACTGAGCCGGTTGATCGGGAAATGGGAGAGTGCCGGTATGCGAAGGATTCTTTTCCTTATACCGGATCCGGAGGAAAGCCTGCCGGCGGAAGAAGAGCCTGTGCAGTCTTTGCAATGGCATGCGGACTTTCTTTTGCCCGTCTCTTCTTTTAGCATGGGCTCTGATATGGTAACCATGATTCTTTATGAGCAGATTTACCGGGGATATCGTATCCTCCATAATCAGCCCTATCATAAGTGAACAGAATACATGCAGTTTTGCCCTGCAGATTACATAGAAAAAGGTGCCCCAAAGAGGGCACCTTTTTGACTCTGTACTTTATACGGTTTTACGAAAGTGTCCGATCAGCAGACACCCTGTGCCAGCATTGCATTAACAACTTTTTCGAATCCGGCGATGTTAGCGCCTGCCACATAGTCCTCTCCAAGGTCATAGCGTGCTGCCGCATCGCTGATGTTCTTGTAAATGTTTGCCATGATGGTCTGCAGTCTTCCGTCTACTTCTTCGAATGTCCAGCTCAGACGCTCGCTGTTCTGGGACATCTCCAGAGCGGATACGGCTACGCCGCCTGCATTGGCAGCCTTGCCCGGAACGAACCATACACCGTTCTCCTGCAGATACTTGGTAGCATCGAGTGTGGTGGGCATGTTAGCGCCTTCCACAACAGCTTTGCATCCGTTTGCAACAAGCTGTTTTGCATCGTCGATGAAAAGCTCGTTCTGTGTAGCACAGGGAGCAGCTACATCACACTTGATCTGCCATACGCCGCGTCCTTCATGATATTCGCTGTTGGGGCGGTATTTTTTGTATTCGGTCAGACGGGCACGGTTGACTTCCTTGATCTCTTTTAATGCTGCAAGATCGATTCCCTCCGGATCATAAACCCAGCCTGTGGAATCGGAGCAGGTCACAGGTTTAGCGCCCAGCTGGTATGCTTTCTCAATGGCATAGATCGCAACATTTCCTGCGCCGGAAATGACAACGGTCTTACCCTCCATGTTGTCGCCGTGTGCCTTGAGGACTTCCTGTGCCATGTACATTGCACCGTAGCCTGTTGCTTCTGTTCTTGCCAGGGAACCGCCGTAGGTCAGGCCCTTACCTGTCAGAACGCCTTCATATAATCCGCGGATTCTCTTATATTGTCCGTAAAGATAACCGATCTCTCTTCCGCCTACACCGATATCGCCGGCAGGAACATCCGTATCAGCGCCGATGTACTTGCAAAGCTCAGTCATAAAGCTCTGGCAGAACTTCATGATCTCACGGTCGGATTTGCCCTTGGGATCGAAATCGGATCCGCCCTTGCCGCCGCCGATAGGAAGACCGGTCAGGGAATTCTTGAAAATCTGCTCGAATCCAAGGAACTTGATGATTCCCTGATTAACGGAAGGATGGAAACGGAGTCCGCCCTTGTAGGGGCCGATCGCGTTGTTAAACTGAACACGGATACCCATGTTGACCTGTACGTTGCCATTATCATCAATCCACGGAACACGGAACTTGATCATGCGCTCCGGTTCGGTCAGACGCTCGAGGATTGCTTCTCTTTTATAGAAAGCTTCATCTGCTTCAATAACCGGACGGATCGTCTCGAATACTTCCGTGACAGCCTGATGGAACTCCGGCTCACTTGGGTTTTTTGCGATTACTTTTGCGAGTGTGTCATCAACATAAGACATAATAGATCCTCCTTGGTAATTTCAATTTCTCAACGGGATTCATTATACTATAACTAAAAGGGATAATCAACAGGCTGGGCAATATTTTTACAATTCTTTATAATTATTAATTCAAAAATAAGTCTTTTATACCCTTTATCACGTGAAAAATGAAGTGAAAATGACTAAATTCATTCAAAAAAATTCATATTAGCCAATACAGTCAAGGTCGGTATCATAGAGGTGGGCGCGCAGGCAGAGGATCTTGCCGCCGCTTTCTTCTTTTATCCCGACACCTGTTTTTGACGGCTCGTATTCAGGCTGTCTTGTAAAGTCGTCAACGAGAATTCTGAGAATAGCTGCCCCGTCAGGTGTACACAGTTCTTCTTCCGTGTTCTGACTGTAGATGGGGACAGGACGGAGCATGTGCATAATGTCCGGTGACGGGTCCGGAGCAAAGCCGTGGGCGCAGCAGAGCCTGCTCCTGCCGACATTGACGGCTGATGCCGCCACATGATCCGGAGCAATCTCCCCGAGGGCAAGGCACACTGCAGCCAGAGAGCCTGTCAGGGAGATTTTTTCCCGTTTACGGGTCAGGGGATTTACATTTGCAGAACAGGACATGCATGACCGTGATTCTTCCATGAGTGAAAGCATTTCCATGACCCGGTCTCTGACTTTGTCCGGAAGGGGCAGAAGAGAGAGGAAGGTCCCGGGGTCTTCCGGCAGTACTTCCTCTGCATGATCCGGAATTTCAACGAAAAAAAGCCTTCCCGTAAAGTCCTGGCCAGGCTGTGGATCAGCATGGAAAACAAGGGCAGGATACAGGCTGTTCAGTTTTTTGAGAAAAGTTTCCGGATCGGACATAAGATCCAGGAGGGCGCCGCCGATCCGCCGGCTGTCAGCGCCCGCGGAACAGTCAAGATAGAGAGATTTCACAGGGAACTCCTTTTCTATATACAACGTACTCCCTGAAGCCTGCTTCTTCCAGGATTCCGGGTACCTTATCAAAATCGTAGGCCATGTGATCCGGGATGTGGCCGTCAGACCCGATTGTGATCAGTCTGCCTCCCAGCTCCCGGTAGCGTTTTAAAATATCAATGTGGGGATTGGGCCAGGCGAGACCGTACTTTAAGCCTGCCGTATTGATCTCCAGGGCAGCATCCTTCTTTATGATGTATTCAAGGATGGCATCCAGGATGTCCCCGTAGTCCCGGTAGGAAAATTCCGGCACGGGTTCCGGCATATAGCGGCAGGCATAATCCAGATGTCCCGCACTGTTCCAGTTGTGGAATGTTTTCATGTTGGCCAGGGTTTCCTCAAAGTAAAGCCGCATTCCTTCCCTGCCGGGATATGTCTCAAAATACAGGGCGTGAAAAGGATCCAGCCCTTTTACCAGATGACAGGAATTGATGACAAAATCGATCCGGTCTGCATACTTCGAAAATATGCCGTCGGGACGGTCCCCCAGGGTGGGCTGTATGCCGAATTCCACCCCGCTTAGGATTTCGATCCGGCCGTCATAGCTCTTCTTAAGCATGTCCAGGGTATCGAAATAAGTGTCAAAGTCCAGCTGAAAATCCAGATGGGAGGGTGTGTCGGGAAAGTCCATGTCAAAGTGTTCCGTAAAACAGATCGTAGTCAGCCCGAGATCGATGGCGCGCCGGACCATATCCTCGATGGGGGTATCCGAATCGGAAGAAAACGAGCTGTGTAAATGTGTGTCGGTCCTGATCATATCTGCTGCCTCCTTTTTACAGCCGGAGGGATTTCCGGAGCTCTTTACAGTAAAACGGGGTGATTTGGTACTTTATTTAATCATATCACACGAATGATGAAAAAGAATTATGATTTTTATACAAATAGGACTTGAAAAATCGTTAACAATTATGTAAAATGTGAATAGTTTGACAGATGTTGTCAAATGGCTAAAAAAGAGGGTTTCCGCCCCTTTTTTCCAGTACAATTTAACCGTTTTATTATACTTAGGAGGAATTAAAATGGCAGTAAAAGTTGCAATTAATGGTTTTGGTCGTATCGGTCGTCTTGCTTTCAGGCAGATGTTTGGCGCTGATGGTTATGATGTAGTTGCCATCAACGATCTTACAAGCCCTGAGATGCTTGCTCACTTATTAAAGTATGATTCTTCACAGGGAACATACGAACTGGCAAGCACAGTATCCGCAGGCGAAGATTCCATCACTGTAGATGGAAAAGAGATCAAAATCTACGCATTCCCGGATGCAAACAACTGTCCGTGGGGAGAGATCGGTGTTGACGTAGTATTAGAGTGCTCCGGTTTCTACACAAGCAAGGCAAAAGCACAGGCTCATATCAATGCAGGTGCTAAGAAGGTTGTTATCTCCGCTCCGGCAGGAAATGATCTTCCCACAGTTGTTTACAACACAAATCATGATGTTCTGAAAGCTGATGACACAATCATCTCCGCTGCATCCTGTACAACAAACTGTCTGGCTCCGATGGCTGACGCTCTTAACAAGTATGCTCCGATCCAGGCTGGTATCATGTGCACAATCCACGCTTACACAGGCGACCAGATGACACTTGACGGACCGCAGAGAAAGGGCGACAAGAGACGTTCCCGTGCAGCTGCAATCAATATCGTTCCCAACAGCACAGGTGCTGCAAAGGCAATCGGCCTTGTTATTCCTGAGCTGAACGGCAAGCTGATCGGTGCTGCACAGCGTGTTCCGACTCCGACAGGTTCCACCACAATCCTTACAGCAGTTGTTAAGGGTGACGACGTAACAGTTGATGGAATCAACGCAGCTATGAAGGCAGCTTCCAACGAGTCCTTCGGTTACAACGAGGACGAGATCGTTTCTTCCGATATCGTAGGAATGAGATTCGGTTCCTTATTCGATGCAACACAGACAATGGTTAACCCGGTAGGCGACGGCCTCTTTGAGGTACAGGTTGTTTCATGGTATGACAATGAGAACAGCTACACATCTCAGATGGTTCGTACAATCAAGTACTTCGCTGAGCTTGCTTAATCGTAACCCGAATGCTTTAAGCAGAACATGGGTCCGGTCTTAGGACCGGACCCGTTTTTTTATAAGGAGACCAATTATGCTTAATAAGAAATCTGTAGATGATATTAATGTAAAGGGCCAGAGAGTCCTGGTGCGCTGTGACTTTAACGTACCCCTGCAGGATGGCGTGATCACAGACGAAAACCGTCTTGTAGCATCCCTTCCGACCATTAAAAAACTGATCGCCGACGGCGGAAAGATCATCCTCTGCTCCCACCTGGGCAAGCCCAAAGGAGAGCCCAAGCCTGAGCTTTCTCTTGCGCCGGTTGCAAAGAGAATGTCTGAGCTTTTAGGACAGGAAGTTGTATTTGCGGCAGATCCCGAAGTTGTAGGACCTAATGCAAAGGCAGCTGTTGCCGCTATGAAAGACGGCGACGTTGTACTCCTTGAGAATACCCGTTATCGTAAGGAAGAGACCAAGAACGGAGAGGCTTTCTCCAAAGATCTTGCATCTCTCTGCGACGTATTTGTTAATGATGCTTTCGGTACCGCACACAGAGCTCACTGCTCCAATGTAGGTGTGACAGAGTATGTTGATACTGCAGTGGTAGGTTACCTGATGCAGAAAGAGATCGATTTCCTCGGCAATGCTGTCAATAATCCCGAGAGACCTTTTATCGCTATTCTGGGCGGATCCAAGGTTTCCTCCAAGATTTCCGTTATCAACAACCTGCTTGACAAGGTGGATACACTGATCATCGGCGGCGGCATGGCTTACACATTTGCCAAGGCTCAGGGCAATGAAGTAGGAAAGTCCCTGCTTGAGGAAGACTATCTTGACTACTCCCTCGAGATGATCAAAAAGGCAGAAGACAAGGGCGTTAAGCTCCTTCTTCCGGTTGATACCGTTGTTGCAAAAGAGTTTGCAAATGATGCTCCTTCCCGTGTTGTAGAAGGAAGCATGGCACCTGATGAGATGGGCCTTGATATCGGACCCAAGACTCAGAAGATTTACGCAGACGCTGTTAAGGATGCAAAAACTGTTGTATGGAACGGTCCCATGGGCGTATTCGAGATGCCTAATTTCGCAAAGGGAACCATCGCAGTAGCAGAGGCTCTTGCACAGACTGATGCCGTAACCATCATCGGCGGCGGTGACTCCGCAGCAGCTGTTAACCAGCTGGGATTCGGTGACAAGATGACTCATATCTCCACAGGCGGCGGCGCTTCCCTTGAGTTCCTTGAGGGCAAGGAGCTTCCGGGTGTGGCAGCAGCAAACGACAAATAAATAACTGAAAATATTTCACAGGCTTCCCCGCTGGGAAGCTTGTGAAAGTAAAATGAAAAGAGGGTATAAAAATGCGTAGAAAAATCGTAGCAGGTAACTGGAAAATGAACAAGACTCCTACAGAAGCACTGGCACTGATCGAGGAGTTAAAGCCTCTGGTAGCAAGTGATGACGTGGACGTGGTTTTCTGTGTTCCGGCAATTGACCTGATTCCCGCAGTGGAAGCAGTTAAAGGCACCAATATCAACATCGGCGCACAGAACCTTTACTTTGAGGAGAGCGGCGCTTACACAGGCGAGATCGCTCCGGCTATGCTTGTTGACGCAGGCGTTAAGTATGTAATCATCGGACACTCTGAGAGAAGAGGCTATTTCGGCGAGACAGATGAAGATGTAAATAAGAAAGTGCTTAAGGCTTTAGAGCATGGTCTTATTCCGATCATGTGCTGCGGCGAGTCTCTTGAAGAGAGAGAGCAGGGCGTTACGATCGAGGTTGTCCGCAAGCAGGTTAAGGTTGGATTCCAGGGCGTCAGCGCTGCAGACGCAGCTAAGGTTGTTATCGCTTATGAGCCGATCTGGGCTATCGGAACAGGAAAAACTGCTACAACCGCACAGGCTCAGGAAGTCTGCAAGGCAGTCCGCGAAGTAATCGCTGAGATCTATGACGATGCTACTGCAGCAGCTATCCGTATCCAGTACGGCGGATCCGTAAACGGAAAGACAGCTCCGGACCTGTTCGCACAGGATGATATCGACGGCGGTCTTGTTGGCGGCGCTTCCTTAAAGGCTGATTTCGGAAACATCGTTAATTACAAATAAGAAGCCGGAGTTACACTTCGGAATGTAGATGAACCATATATCCGCAGGACCTCCGGGAACTGCGGATATTTTTTGTAAGACAGGAGCCGGATTATGAAAAAAACAATCTTACTATTTGATCTGGACGGAACCCTGACACGGTCCGGAGAAGGCATTACAAAGTGTGTCCGTTATGCCCTCGAGGGCATGGGATATCCCGCTCCTGATCCGGAAGAACTGGTTTCCTTTATCGGGCCTCCCCTGGCAGATCAGTTTATGGCTTTCGCGGGCATGGACAGAGATCAGGCGCTGGAGGCAGTACGCCTTTACCGGGAGAGATATGAAGTAAAAGGAATCTTTGAAAACAGTCCCTATCCGGGTATTCCGGAGCTTTTGTCCGCCGTACGACGGGAAGGTGCCGTCACAGCAGTAGCTTCCTCCAAGCCGGAGCGCTATGTCCGGAAAATCCTTGACCATTTTCAGATCCTGGACTGTTTTGATGAAATTGTCGGAGACACCATGGACGGGAGCCGGTCCTCCAAGATTGCCGTGATCAGGGAAGTCATGGACCGCCTCCATACCGGTCCGGACAGGGACCTGATCGTAATGATCGGAGATAAGAATTACGACGTTGACGGGGCCAGAGAAGCCGGAGTCATGAGCCTGGCAGTCGGTTACGGTTACGGGAGCCCGGAGGAGCTGGTCAGGGCGAGACCTGACCGGATCGCCTGGACAGTGCCCCAGCTGGAAGAAATTCTGACCGATCTCTGCCGCAGGCCTGATTTCTATAGCCGGGAAAAGGGGGAATCCGAAAGCGGAACAGGAGACGACCGGCTTGACAGGCAGCTGGCATTTGCCCTGATGATCGACCGGGAGAAGAACATTTTCCGGCAGACTCACCTGTCCGGGCACGGGAGAAATGAAAATGATGCCGAACATGCCTGGCATATGGCGGTCATGGCCTATCTGCTTAAGGAATATGCCAATGAGCAGGTAGATATCAGCCGCGTTATGATCATGTGCCTCATCCATGATATCGTGGAGATTGAGGCCGGGGATACCTATGCCTATGACAAGAAGAACCTGAAGACCCAGAAAGCAAGGGAAGACGCGGCAAAGGAGAAGCTTTATTCCATGCTGCCGGATGACCAGAAGCAGGAGATGATCAGTCTCTTTGATGAGTTTGAGGAAGCAGAGACCCTCGAGGCAAAGTTTGCCCACGCCATGGATAATCTGCAGCCTCTGCTCTTAAATCACAGTAACGGAGGCAGTGACTGGGTTGAACATGAAATGACATCCGGGCCGGTCTATGAGAGACAGACCCTGACCAGACTCGGGTCGGAGAAACTTTATCAGGTAACTGACCGGATCATACAGGACAATATAAAGAAGGGCAGTCTGAAAGAATAAACTGGTATTAAAAAAATAAACGAAATTGGCTATTTATTTATTATCAGAATGACATATAATGAATCGTATATATCAGCTAGGGACATTTCCCTTTAAAAGGCCCGACAGTGGCCGCAATCATAATTATATGGAGGAACCTGTAATAATGAAAAGAATACTTACGATTCAGGATATTTCATGCCTTGGAAAATGCAGTCTGACCATCGCTCTGCCCGTTATTTCATCCATGGGCGTGGAGACAGTGATACTGCCGACCGCTGTTCTCTCCACCCATACCATGTTTCAGGGATTTACCGTTAAAGACCTCTCTGATCAGCTGATTCCCATTACGGAACACTGGAAAAAGGAAAATGTGGTCTTTGACGCCATCTATACCGGATATCTCGGGACTGAGGAAGAAATAGACGTGGTAAAAGAAATCATCAGGGATTTTTCCACGGAAGACACGGTTGTATTTGTGGACCCGGTGATGGGTGATAACGGTAAGCTTTATCCCGCTTTTGACGAGAACTATGCCGCTAAGAATGCCACCCTCTGTGCATGTGCGGATTTCATCGTACCTAATATAACGGAGGCCTGTTATATGACGGGCATGGACTACAGGGAAGAATATGATGAAGCCTATATCAGGGAACTGGTCACGAAGACAGCCGGACTGGGCGCCTCTGTGACGGCCCTGACCGGGGTGTCCCTGTCAGAAGGAAAAACAGGTGTCATGGGTTATGACAGCCGGGATGATTCCTGGTTCCTGTATCAGAATGACAGGATTCCCACATCCTATCACGGCACGGGAGATGTTTTCTCCAGCGTTACCGTCGGTGCCATGATGCGGGGAATCAGCTGGCAGGACTCCCTGAAAATCGCAGCGGACTATACGGCCCATACAATCGGGGTGACCATGGACAATCCCAAAAAGCCCTGGTACGGCGTTGACTTTGAGACCACCATACCGGATCTTGTCACCACCTTAAAACAATTTATTGAAGATTGACACGCCATCTGATATGATGGGTATTAGACAGGAGACATCTGTGTATCATAAGGGGGTATCTATTATGGATGTTATGGAAGCTATTTTTGAGAGAAGGAGTATCCGTAAGTTTACGGATCAGATGATTCCGGATGATATACTGGAGCAGCTGGTGGAAGCGGCTCTGCACGCTCCGAGCGGCAGGGGAGACAAGACCTGGAAGTTCACGGTGGTTACAAATGCGGACCTGATCAGGAAGCTGGCAGACGGCATATCCCGTCAGCTGAACAGACAGGGCTATAACATGTATAATCCCACAGTACTGATCATCCCTTCCAACCTCAGGGACAGCCGTTTCGGCAAAGAGGATGATGCCTGCGCGCTGCAGAATATTTTCCTGGCAGCCCACGCATATGGAGTGGGTTCCTGCTGGATTAATCAGCTCCAGGGTATCTGTGATACGGATATCATCCGCCCCATCCTTGATGAGATGGGCATTCCGGCTGATCATGTGATCTACGGTATGGCAGCTCTGGGTTATCCGGCAGCAGATAACGGCTCACATCCCTTTAAGAGAGTAGGAGAGGTGGCCTACGTTCGATAAGAAAGTTCCGGAATAAAAAATGTATGCAGAGGGTGCTGCACAAAAGAGAGAAAAAATGTGCGGCACCCTTTTTCTGGCTGTAAAGAGGCGGTGAAAAGCAATGAAGAATCATATCACCCGATATCTGGGAAGAATACTTGTACCGGTTCCCTTTCTGTTTGGACTGATCGGCCTGACAAAGACGCCGGGCTACTCTCTTCTGGACTGTGCCTATCATTCGGTCCAGCTCTATGTAATGGAGTTTGCCGACGGCATCGTCATGAATCCCTGCGTGGAGATCGCCCGCTGGACGGCCCCCTGTATCACAGTGGCCGCCATCATTACCTTCTTCTACCGGCTGGTAGAGAGGCTGCGGATCCTCCGGCTGACCTTCCGCCGGGATCCGGTCATGATCCACGGGGACAGCGCCAATATAGCTGTCATGCTGGATCAGATGAAACACAGGGCCATGATCTCGGAAGATAAAATGGGCTACCGGGTGGGCAGGCAGCTGGTCATGTTTGACCGTGACGAGGATATGTTTGAGTATATTAATTCTCACAGGAAAGAACTCCTGTCCGGAAGTTCTAAAGTAATCCTGTGTTCAGAGAATATCCGCAGGGGAAGCTATGAGAATACACAGATCACCATATGCAATCTCTCGGAAAACTGTGCCCGTCTTTACTGGGAACAGCATCCTGTTCTGCGGGAGGACGAAAAAATCCTGATCATCGGCACGGGCAATTACGGCACGGGAATCCTTTCCCAGGCTATTCTGAATAATGTGATTTCCGCGGATTCGTCTATAAGCTATCATGTGGCGGGAGATTACAGGGAGTATCTCATTACCCATCCGGGCATCTGCAGAGCCATGGAAGTTTATACAGAAGACGGGGAAGGCCGGGAGCATCTGTACAGAGAAGCTCTTAATGTCTGCGGAAACCGGGATCAGATACATTTTCACAACAGGTCCTGGCAGGAGGTTGTCAGCGGCTTCGGGCCCTTTGACCGGGTGATCATTGTCACGGATTCCGATGCGGATAATTTAAATATCCTTAATGAGATTAAACTTTATTTCTGTAACGATATTTATCATATCAAGTATATTGACCGGGAGACCCTTAAAGATCTCTGGGACCTGGACAAGGAAAACATTACTCCTTTCGGTGTCCGGGAAGAACTCTTTAATGAGGATACTATCATGAGGGACGGTCTGTTCAGACGGGCCGGGAAAATCCATTCCCGCTATTTTTCAAGATATCTGTGCAGGGAGCGGGAGGAAGGCAGCTGCAGGCAGACGGCTGCTTCGGCCTGCCCTGACTGCCCGGCTTTCATAAAGGACTGGAACAGTCTGAATGTTTTTGTCAGGTACTCCAATGTTGCCCAGGCCGATCATGTCCCGGTCAAGCTCCGTCTCCTTCTGGGCAGGGAAGCGGATATAAATGAGCCCGGAATCGGGGAGAGGGCAGCTGCGGCTTATAAGGCCCTGGGAGAGGACGAACAGAACCGCCTGAGAGAGATTGAGCATATCAGATGGTGCCGCTATCACTTCTTTAACAATTGGGAATACGCTCCGGAAAGAGACAATCAGAGGCACCGCCACCCCTGCCTTGTTCCCTTCAGAGAACTGGCGGAGAAGGATAAGCGCAAGGATGAAGATGCCTATCTTGCATTGTCCGAACTCCTCTAGAAAGAGGTCTGTAAGGCTATGCCGCCCTTGACAAATACTCATTAGTTTATTATAGTATATTTGTGCAATTTAACCAATTATCTGACTTTTCAAGGATAACTTTTACACAGGGAGATTAACAAATGGCGAAAAAAACGACAGTTTTAATGATTTTGGATGGATTCGGTCTGAATGACAATCCTAAGGCAAATGCACCTTATGAAGCCAACACACCGAATATCGATGCTTTAAAGGCAGAATGTCCTTTTGTCCCGGGCAATGCCAGTGGTCTTGCAGTCGGACTGCCGGAAGGACAGATGGGTAATTCCGAGGTCGGTCACCTGAATATGGGTGCAGGACGGATCGTCTACCAGGAGCTGACCCGTATCACCAAGTCCATACAGGACGGAGACTTCTTTGAGAGAGAAGCTTTCCTGAAGGCGGTGGACAACTGTAAAAAGAACAATTCCACTCTTCATATGTGGGGCCTCCTTTCTGACGGCGGCGTTCACAGCCACAATACACATCTCTACGGACTGCTCGAACTTGCAAAGAAGAACGGGCTGACTGATGTATGTGTACACACCTTCCTGGATGGAAGGGATACTCCTCCGGCATCCGGAAAAGGATATATTGAGGAACTTCTGGCAAAGATGAAAGAGATTGGCGTCGGCAAGATTGCTTCGATCGAAGGACGCTACTACGCAATGGACAGAGATAACCGCTGGGAGCGTGTGGAGAAAGCTTATGCGGCACTGGTGTATGGAGAAGGCGTACGTGAGACAGATCCGGTGGAGGCTATGGAACACTCCTATGCCAACGAAGTGACAGACGAGTTCGTACTTCCTACGGTGATTGAGGAAGAAGGAAAGCCTGTCGGTCTTGTAAAGCCCAATGATTCCGTAATCTTCTTCAATTTCCGTCCCGACCGTGCAAGAGAGATCAGCCGTGCTTTCTGTGATCCCGAGTTTGCGGGATTTGAGAGAAGAAACGGTTTCTTCCCACTGGTTTATGTCTGCTTTACAGACTATGACGTGACCATCCCCAACAAGCTGGTTGCATTCGGCAAGGAAGAAATCCGTGAAACCTTCGGAGAGTTCCTGGCTCAGAATGGTCTCAAGCAGCTTCGTCTGGCTGAGACAGAGAAGTATGCCCATGTAACATTCTTCTTCAACGGCGGCGTGGAGGTGCCGAATGAGAACGAAGACAGGATCCTCGTCAAGTCCCCGTCCGTTGCCACCTATGATATGCAGCCTGAGATGAGTGCTCCTGAAGTGTGTGACAAGCTGGTAGAGGCAATCGAATCCGGAAAATATGATGTGATCATCATGAACTTCGCAAATCCTGACATGGTAGGACATACCGGCGTCATGGAAGCGGCAATCAAGGCCGTTGAGACCATCGATACCTGTGTCGGAAGAACCGTGGAAGCTGTAAAGAAGACCGGCGGACAGATGTTCCTGTGCGCAGATCACGGCAACTGTGAGCAGATGGTTGACTATGAGACCGGCGCTCCCCATACTGCACATACGACCAATCCTGTTCCTTTCATCCTGATCAATTACGATCCGGCCTACACGCTGAGAGAGGGCGGATGCCTTGCGGATATCGCTCCGACCCTGATCGAGATGATGGGCATGGAGAAACCCGCGGAGATGAGCGGCGAAAGTCTGTTAATTAAAAAATAATGACAGTTATTCTGTTGAATAACAAAGTAATATGTTAATTAAAACTGAGGCAGCCGGGCTGTCTCAGTTTTTTGACGGGAGGTAAAGCGTGAAAATCGGCAGAAATGACAAATGCTGGTGTGGCAGCGGCAGAAAGTATAAACATTGCCACATGTCCTTTGATAACCGCATCAGGGATTACTATAACCGGGGCTATGAAGTGCCTGACCATTCCATGATAAAAACGCCCGCGCAGATTGCAGGGATCCGGGAAGCCGGAAAGAGAAATACCATGGTTCTGGATTATATTACACCTTTTGTTAAAGAGGGCGTATCCACTCTGGAGCTGGACCGGCTCATCGAATCCTACACCAGGGAAATCGGCTGTATCCCGGCCTGTCTGGGATACCAGGGTTATCCGAAGAGTGTATGTATCTCAGTGGATGAGGTGGTCTGTCACGGCATACCCAGCGAGGAGCAGATTCTGAAAAGCGGTGATATTGTCAATGTGGACTGTACGACCATCTATAACGGTTATTTCGGTGATGCCTCCCGAATGTTCTGCATCGGAGATGTTTCCGAGGAGAAGAGAAAGCTGGTTCGGGTAACAAAGGAATGCCTGGATCTTGCCGTGGCGGCGACCAGACCCTGGGGAACCATGGGGGATATGGGCTACGTCTGCAATAAACATGCGGAGGAGAACGGATACACGGTAGTACGGGAGATCGGCGGCCACGGCTGCGGCGTACATTTCCACGAAGAACCCTGGGTGAGCCATATAGGTCAGCCGGATGAGGGAATTCTTTTTGTGCCGGGTATGACATTTACCATCGAACCCATGGTCAATATGGGAAAAGCCGATGTTTACGAGGACGCGGATGACGGCTGGACCATCCGGACCGTTGACGGTCTGCCCTCCGCCCAGTGGGAGTATACTCTGGTGGTTACGGAGGATGGAACGGAGATTCTTTCTTACTGATAAAATGCTTGCAAAATCGTTGCGTTATTTTTTATTGTGTAGTAAAATGAATGCTGGAATGCATTTGGCGGTATGGATCATACGGCCGGTGCCATTCTAATATTTGTATTTTATCAGAAGAGGAGGAAGAAACATGAAGAAATTATTGGCATTTGTGCTTGCGGCAGTTCTGGCACTGGGCTGTCTGGCAGGATGCGGCGGTGCAGGTTCATCCGGTAGTGCAGAAGGCGATGCTTTCTATATCGGCGGAATCGGACCGACCACAGGCGGTGCAGCCATCTACGGCAACGGCGTTAAGAACGGCGCTCAGATCGCGATTGACGAGATCAATGAAGCAGGCGGAATCAACGGCTACAAGATCGAGTACAATTTCCAGGATGATACCCATGATGCAGAGAAATCTGTAAATGCTTACAATACCTTAAAGGACTGGGGCATGCAGATTCTTCTGGGAACAGTTACATCCACACCCTGTACTGCTGTAGCAGCTGAGACAGCTAACGACAATATATTTGAGATCACACCTTCCGCATCCTCACCGGATGTTCTGCAGGGTGATGAGAGCAATGTATTCCAGGTTTGCTTCTCCGACCCCAATCAGGGAGCAAAGTCGGCAGAGTATATTGCTACCAACAAGCTTGCCAAGAAAGTCGCAGTCATCTATGACAGCTCCGATGTATACTCCAGTGGTATCGAAGCTACTTTCGAGGCACAGGCAAAGGATCTTGGCTTTGATATCGTTTCCAAGTCCGCATTTACTGCAGACTCCAAGACAGATTTCAATACCCAGCTCAAGCAGGCACAGGACAAGGGCGCTGAGCTCGTATTCCTGCCCATCTACTATCAGGAGGCTTCCATCATCCTGACACAGGCAAACGACATGGGTTACAAACCTGTATTCTTCGGCGTTGACGGTATGGACGGAATCCTTACAGTTGAGAACTTTGATACAAAACTGGCTGAGGGCGTTATGCTCCTTACACCTTTCGCAGCTGATTCCGAGGACGAGGCAGTTCAGAGCTTCGTTAAGAAATATCAGGATGCTTACGGCGAGATTCCCAACCAGTTCGCAGCTGACGCTTATGACGGCGTTTATGCAATCAAGGCTGCTATCGAGAAGGCCGGCGTAACACCGGATATGGATGCTTCCGAGATGTGTGACGCTTTAAAGAAAGCTATGACAGAGATCACTGTTCCCGGAATCACCGGTGGTGAAGAAGGACTTCAGTGGAACGCTAAGGGCGAAGTAAACAAAGAGCCGAAAGCTGTCATCATTAAAGACGGTGCATACGTAAGTATGGACTGATCGACGCTTTATATGACGGACCCAATGGAGGGTTGCCTTCGGGTAACCTTCCTTTTTTTTACAAAAGGGGAAAGGGTATCAGGAAAGAAGAGGTGAAACTATGAGTTTTTTGTCCTATCTGATCAACGGAATCAGCCTGGGAAGTATTTACGCGATTATCGCGCTGGGCTATACCATGGTTTACGGTATCGCCAAAATGCTTAATTTTGCGCATGGTGATGTTATCATGATCGGATGCTATGTGGTATTTACCACTATGAGCGTCTGGCATCTGAACACGGGCGTCAGCATTCTCGCTGCAGTCATCATGTGTATTATGCTTGGAGTTACTATTGAAAAGATTGCTTACAAACCGTTAAGAAAGGCCAACTCCCTGGCCGTGCTGATCACGGCCATCGGTGTCAGCTACTTTCTGCAGAACTTGGCTTTATTAATATTCGGATCCGATACAAAGTCTTTTTCGTCGGTAGTGCCATTTAAGCCTTTGAGGCTTGCCGGCGGAAAACTGGTCATCTCCGCGGTCACCATCGTGACTGTATGCTGCTGTATCCTGATCATGCTGGGACTGACGGCCTTTATCAAAAAGACCAAATCCGGCCAGGCCATGCTTGCCTGCTCGGAAGACCGTGACGCAGCCCAGCTGATGGGAGTGAATGTTAACAGCACTATCTCCCTGACTTTTGCCATCGGCTCCGGACTGGCAGCCATTGCCGGTGTCCTCCTTTGTTCTGCTTATCCTACATTGTCACCCTACACAGGCGCCATGCCCGGTATCAAGGCCTTTACGGCAGCTGTTTTCGGCGGAATCGGATCTATTCCGGGCGCCCTGATCGGCGGCCTTCTTCTGGGCGTGATCGAAATCCTGGGAAGAGCATACATTTCCTCCCAGCTGTCTGACGCTATCGTATTTGCCGTTCTGATTGTCGTGCTGCTTGTCAAGCCGACAGGTATCCTTGGCAAACCGATGCGGGAGAAAGTGTAGGTGAGGATCATGAAAAACAAAAAGATGCAAAAAATGAGCAAAGCCACCAGATCTTCCCTGATTACCTACGGGATCGTGATCGCCATCTTTATCATAATGCAGGCAATGGTTTCCATGAACATGATGTCCAGCCTGATGAAGGGACTGCTGGTTCCTCTCTGCATTTATTCTGTCGTGGCTATCGGACTCAACCTCTGCGTCGGCTATCTGGGCGAGCTTTCCCTGGGCCATGCCGGGTTTATGTGTGTGGGAGCTTTTGCCAGTGCTTTCTTTACAAAATATATGGTCGATTCACCCATGAATGAGACCCTGCGTTTCTTTCTTGCCATGCTGGTCGGTATTGCTGCCGCTGCCCTGTCCGGTTACCTGATCGGTATTCCGGTCCTCAGGCTGAGGGGCGACTATCTGGCGATCGTAACACTGGCTTTCGGCGAGATCATAAAGAATGTGATCAACGTCCTTTACATCGGAAAAGACAGCCACGGCCTTCACCTGTCCATTAAGGATGAAGCTTCTCTCGGAATGGGCGAAGACGGGACTATGCTGATTAACGGAGCCAGAGGCATCACAGGGATGCACAGACAGTCCACTTTCATGATTGGAATCATTCTGATTCTGATCAGTCTGGTCATCTGCTACAATCTTGTAAATTCCCGCAGCGGCCGTGCTGTCATGGCAATCCGTGACAACCGGATCGCGGCGGAATCAGTGGGTATCAATATCACAAGATATAAACTCATGGTATTTACCATATCTGCAGCTATCGCAGGTGCCGGCGGCGTTCTCTACGCCCACAATCTGGCAACTCTGACGGCTACGCCTACCAACTTCGGCTACAATATGTCGATCATGATCCTGGTATACGTAGTCCTCGGCGGTATGGGAAGCTTCCGCGGTTCGATCATCGCCGCCATGCTTCTTACCATGCTTCCGGAATTACTTCGTGGCTTCTCGGAATACCGTATGCTGATCTACGCGGTCGTCCTGATTGCCATGATGCTTTTCAACTGGGCGCCTGCAGCAATCGAAATGCGTGAACGTTTCGTATCCAAACTGCCCTTCGGCAAGAAAAAGGAGGCGGTCTGATGGCTTTATTGGAAGTAAAGAACCTGGGCATCTCCTTTGGCGGACTCCGTGCGGTGGATGATTTCGAAGTAAGCATCGAGAAGAATCAGCTCTACGGACTGATCGGTCCCAACGGTGCCGGGAAAACAACAGTATTTAATCTTCTTACCGGAGTATACAGACCCGACAGCGGCATTATCATGCTGGACGGGGAAAATCTGGTCGGAAAAAAGACCATAGATATCAACAAAAGCGGTGTGGCCAGAACATTCCAGAATATCCGTCTTTTCCACGCTCAGAGCGTGCTGGATAATATCAAGATCGGCCTTCACCACCAGTTTACCTATTCAACTCTCACAGGCATTCTTCGCCTGCCCAAATACTTTTCCACGGAGAAGCAGATGGATGAGAGGGCCATGGAACTGCTGGAAGTCTTCGGGCTGGAAGATAAGGCGCATTATCTTTCATCCAATCTTTCCTACGGCCAGCAGAGGAGACTGGAAATCGCAAGAGCCCTTGCAACATCCCCAAAGCTGCTCCTGCTTGATGAGCCGGCGGCCGGAATGAATCCCAAGGAAACAGAGAAACTTATGGAGACAATCCGTTTCGTCAGGGACAAGTTTAATATGACCATCCTCCTGATCGAGCATGACATGCGGCTTGTATCCGGTATCTGCGAAGAACTGACGGTACTGAACTTCGGCCAGATCCTGGCCCAGGGCGATACCAGGAAAGTTCTGAACGATCCGGAAGTTATCAAAGCTTATCTTGGAGAATAGGAGGGATGCAGAGTGGCAATGCTTGAAATTAAAGACCTGGAAGTCTATTACGGTATGATCCAGGCCATCAAGGGAATATCCTTTGAAGTAAATCAGGGAGAAGTCATCGCGCTGATCGGTGCCAACGGCGCCGGCAAGACGACCACCCTCCAGACGATCACGGGAATGCTCCAGGCCAAAGCCGGTTCCATCATTTTTGAGGGAAAGGATATCACCAGAGTGCCCGGACACAAGATCGTCGCCATGGGTATGGCCCATGTACCCGAGGGCAGGAGAGTCTTCTCCAACCTGACAGTATATGAGAATCTGAAGCTGGGCGCTTTTACAAAAAAGAATAAAAAAGAAATAGAAGAAACCCTCGGGAGGGTCTATCAGAGCTTTCCGAGACTGCAGGAAAGGCGGAACCAGTCCGCCGGAACCCTGTCCGGCGGCGAGCAGCAGATGCTGGCCATGGGAAGGGCTCTTATGAGCAAGCCCAGAATCATTCTGATGGATGAGCCGTCCATGGGACTTTCCCCCATTTTCGTGGAGGAAATCTTCTCCATTATCCGGCAGATTTCCGCTGAGGGGACCACTGTCCTTCTGGTAGAGCAGAACGCCAAGAAAGCGCTGTCCATCGCGGACAGGGCCTATGTGCTGGAGACCGGTACCATCGCGCTTTCCGGACCGGCTCAGGAACTGATGAACAACGAGTCCATTAAAAAGGCATATCTTGGAGAGTAGGTGAATCTTATGGAACATAAGGTAATTACGATTGCCAGAACCTATGGAAGCGGCGGAAGAACTTTGGGAAGAATGCTCGCGGAAGAGATGGGAATCCCCTACTATGACAGGGACCTGATTCGTATCGCTTCCGATAAGAGCGGAATCAATGTAAGGCTCTTCGGCCAGGCGGATGAGAAGCTGAAAAGCTCACTGTTTCCCCGGAAGAAAAAGGTCTATACGGGGGACGTGCTGCCGCCGGAAAGCAATGATTTTGTTGCAAATGACAATCTTTTCAACCTCCAGGCCGAGGTCATCAAGGAGATTGCCGAAAAAGAATCCTGTATCATCATCGGACGCTGTGCCGATTATGTTTTAAAGGATATGCCCGGCCTGCTGCGCCTGTATTTCTACGCGCCGAAAAAAGACTGTATCGACAGGGTCATGGCGGTCGACACAGGAACTGAGCGGGAGATCAGCAGGAAGATCGATAAGATAGACAAATACCGGTCGGATTACTATTACTACTATACCGGACAGAACTGGAAAGACGCGGAAAACTATGATCTGTGCCTGAATACGTCCAGTACAAGTTATGACAAACTCATTAAAATTGTTAAGAATTATATTGAGATTATGTGACATTTTTAGTGATTTTTTCGGTTGAAAATCTCTTTACTAAAAAGCAAATGTACTTTATTATGTATTCAGATGGTGTAAAACGGCGTTTTATACGATCATCTAGTAGTTTTGTGACTTTACATGAGGAGGAAAAAGAATGAAAAAGTTACTTGCATTTGTTTTGGCAGCCATGATGGTGATCGGCCTTTGTGCCTGTGGTTCTTCTGCAGGCGGTGAGGGATCCACCGGTGCTGCAGCAGGCGGCGAGGGTGTATCTGCCGAGAATATCAAAGTCGGCGTGATCTACATCGGCGATGAGAATGAAGGCTACACAGAGTCCCATATGAAGGGCGTTCAGGAGATGAAGGAAGAGCTTGGTCTCTCTGATGAACAGGTAATTGAGAAGACTCTTATTCCCGAGGGAGAAGAGTGTTATGATGCGGCAGCTGACCTTGCCGAGGCAGGATGCAACATCATCTTCGCAACAAGCTTTGGCCATGAGAGTTATCTGATCCAGGCTGCACAGCAGTATCCGGACATCCAGTTCTGCCATGCAACAGGTACACAGGCAGCAGCAAGCGGCCTGCCCAACATGCACAACTATTTCGACAATATATACGAGGCAAGATATGTATCCGGTGTTGTAGCCGGTCTCAAGCTCAATGAGATGATCGAGTCCGGTCAGATCAAGGCTGAGGAAGCTAAGATCGGTTATGTAGGTGCTTTCCCCTACGCAGAGGTTGTCAGCGGATATACTGCTTTCTACCTTGGCGCAAGGTCCCAGTGCCCGACCGCTACAATGGAAGTAAAATATACAGGAAGCTGGGCTGATATGTCCAAGGAAAAAGAGTGTGCAGAGTCCCTGATCGCTGACAAATGTGTCCTGATCGGACAGCATGCCGATACAACAGGTGCTCCCACAGCCTGCGAAGCAAAGAAGGTTCCCTGTGTGGGCTACAATGTTGATATGATCCCCACAGCTCCCAACTACGCACTGACATCTTCCACAAACAACTGGGGTCCCTACTATACTTATGCAGTACAGGCTGTCATCAACGGAGAAGACATTGTTGTGGATTACTCCACAGGTCTTGAGGCAGGCACTGTTAAGATCACAGACCTCAATGATAAGGCAGTTGCAAAGGGAACAAAAGAGAAGGTTGAGGAAGTGGAAGCAGCCATCAAGGACGGCTCCTTACATGTATTTGATACTTCAACATTCACAATCGGCGGCAAGACAATGGAAGAGCTGGTTGAGGCCGGCGACAAGGATATCCTCGCAGTTAAGGATTACATTGCAGACGGATATTATCACGAGTCAGATGTAGAGAGCGGAAGAATCTCTGCACCTTCCTTCGGATTTGTAATTGACGGAATAGATTCCCAGAATACAGATAAGTAATTGATGCCGTACAGGTAAAAATGAACACATATGGGCAGAGTGGCAGGATTGCCGCTCTGCCCACAAGTTATGTTTAAGATTATACGTTTTTTGTATGCCGATCCGGGCAAACAGGGCGGGAAAGTCCTGTTTTTCGGGATCTGCATACAGACAGCTGTCCCCCGGCACCGCCCGGGAGGCCCCGATAAAGAACGGAGGATAAAAAAGATGGACCAGCAATGTGCCATTGAGCTGCGTAATATCACAAAGCGATTTGACAAAAAAGTCGTGGCTAACGACTCGGTTTCCCTTAAAGTCAACAAGGGGGAAATCCTCGCCCTTCTGGGGGAGAACGGAAGCGGTAAGACAACACTGATGAATATCATTTCGGGAATCTACTTTCCCGATGAGGGACAGATATTCGTAGACGGAAAGGAAGTATCCATCCGGTCGCCCAAGGATTCTTTTGACCTGGGCATCGGCATGATCCATCAGCATTTCAAGCTGATCGATGTGATGACTGCGGCTGAAAATATCATTCTCGGCCTGGAGGGAAGCGCCATTCTCAACATGAAAAAGGTCTGTGAAGATATCTCCGCTCTGGTTGAAAAGTATGATTTTGACATGGATCCCAATCAGAAGATCTATACCATGTCCGTATCCCAGAAGCAGACGGTGGAAATCGTCAAGATGCTTTACAGAGGGGCTAAAACCCTGATCCTGGATGAACCTACGGCTGTGCTGACTCCCCAGGAGGTCAAAAAGCTCTTTGCGGTAATCCGGAATATGAGAGATGACGGAAGAGCGATCATCATCATCACTCACAAGCTGAATGAGGTGATGGAGATTTCGGACAGGGTGTCCATTCTGAGAAAGGGTAAATACATCGGAACAGTTAAGACTTCAGAGGCTACAATCTCCTCCCTGACAGAGATGATGGTGGGAGAGAAGATTTCCCTGAACATAAACAGGCCTATGCCTCATGACACTGTCAAGCGGCTGACAGTGGACAATATCTGCTGTGTCAACCATGAAGAGGTACAGGTCCTCGACCATGTGTCCTTTGAAGCCTACGGCGGGGAGGTCCTGGGTATTGCCGGCATTTCCGGCAGCGGCCAGAAAGAACTGCTGGAGGCAATTTCCCGTCTGCAGGATCTGACGGAAGGGAAGATCATATATCATTCACGGCACGGAAAGGACCTGATGCTGACTGAATACAATGCTGTCCAGGTCAGCGAACTGGGAATCCGTCAGGCCTTTGTCCCGGAGGACCGTCTGGGAATGGGACTGGTAGGTGCCATGGGAATGACAGGCAATATGCTCCTTCGAAGCTTCCGAAAGGGAAAAGGCTTTTTCACCAGGCTGGATAAGCCCAAAGAACTGGCGGAGCAGATCAAGGAAGAACTGGAAGTTGTAACTCCTGATATAGAGTATCCGGTACAGAAATTATCCGGCGGTAACGTTCAGAAAATCCTGGTGGGAAGAGAGATTTCTTCAGCGCCTTCGGTACTGATGGTGGCCTATCCGGTCCGGGGACTGGACATCAACTCTTCCTATCTGATCTATAACCTCCTGAATCAGCAGAAGGAGAAAGGCGCGGCCGTGATCTGTGTTGCGGAAGACCTTGACATGCTGATCGACTTCAGTGACAGAATACTGGTATTGTGCGGAGGCAGAGTAACCGGAATCGTGGATGCCCGCAAGACTACAAAAGAAGAAATCGGTCTTCTGATGACGGCAGATAAGGAGGCTATATCATGAATCATTCAGTAAAAGAACCTTTGGTCCATCTGACAAAGAGGGGCGGTATGGCCGCACCCAAAAGATGGGCAATCCGTCTGATCGCCATATTACTGTCGCTGGTTGTCTGTGCCATATTCATCCATGCCATCGTCCACATGAATCCTCTGCAGGTGTATTCTTCCATTGTGGACGGTGCTGTAGGTACATCGAGAAGATTCTGGGTAACCATACGTGACACACTGGTACTGCTCTGTGTGGCAGTTGCGGTAACACCGGCATTCCGGATGCGTTTCTGGAATATCGGGGCAGAGGGACAGATCCTCCTGGGATGTGTCGCTTCCGCGGCACTGATGATCTATGCAGGTGATTCACTTCCACCTGCGCTGCTGCTGATCGTCATGTTCGTAGCCAGCTTCCTGGCCGGCATGATCTGGGGTATTATTCCTGCCATTTTCAAGGCAATATGGAATACCAATGAAACCCTTTTTACTCTGATGATGAACTATGTGGCCATGCAGCTGGTATGCTTCTGTATCGTCCACTGGGAGAACCCGGCAGGATCCAATACAGTAGGTATCATCAACGGAGCCACAAGGGCAGGATGGCTTCCGCCTCTTTTCGGTCTGGAATACGGGTGGAACATCGTGATCGTTCTGGCCCTTACCACATTTGTCTATATATACATGAAACGCACCAAGCACGGTTATGAGCTGGCTGTAGTGGGTGAGAGCGAGAATACCGCCCGCTATGCCGGAATCGACGTGGGCCGGGTTATCATCCGGACAGTGGGAATCTCCGGCGGTATCGCAGGCCTGGCAGGATTTATCCTTGTCAGCGGCGCTTCCCACACCATATCCATTGACACGGCAGGCGGCAGAGGCTTTACAGCCATCATCGTATCCTGGCTTGCCAAGTTTAATGTATGGCTGATGGCGGTCACAGCCTTTCTCCTGGTATTTATGGAGCAGGGCGCTATCCAGATCGCTACAAAATATAATCTGAACAAAAACGCTTCCGACGTTATCACGGGAATTATTCTTTTCTTTGTGATTGGTTGTGAGTTCTTTATCTACTATAAACTGGAATTCAGAAAGAGCCATAAGAAGGCAGCGTAAAGGAGGATAGAGATGGCAGTTGCAATTACTTTTATTCAGAAAGCAATCACGCAGGGCATCTGTATGCTCTATGGCGCCGACGGCGAAATCCTGACAGAGAAGTCCGGTAATCTGAACCTGGGAATTCCGGGAATGATGTACATGGGCGGCGCCGGCGGCCTGATGGTGGCCTTTTACTATGAAAAGGCCAGTGCTCATCCGAGCGGCCTGGTCGGCCTGATCCTTTCTTTCCTGGCTGCTTTTGCATTTGCAGCCCTGGGCGGACTGATCTACAGTGTGCTGACCATAACACTGAGGGCCAATCAGAATGTAGCCGGTCTGGCTCTGACTACATTTGGTGTAGGTTTCGGTAACTTTATCGGAGGATCCTTATCCAGGCTTGCCGGCGGCGTCGGACAGATTTCTGTGAAAACCGTGGGACATGCCTATCAGGCTAAGATACCTCTGCTCTCAAAGATTCCTCTGATTGGAGATATCTTCTTTGATTACGGATTTCTGACTTACTTTGCCATCATCATTTCCGTGCTGATGACATTTTTCCTGAAGCGCACCCGCTACGGACTTAATCTGAATGCAGTGGGCGAAAGCCCTGCAACAGCGGATGCTGCAGGTATCAATGTAACCCTCTACAAGTATCTTGCCACCGTGATCGGCGGCGGTATTGCAGGTCTGGGCGGCCTCTACTTTGTTATGGAGTACACAGGCGGAACCTGGACCAACAACGGATTCGGCGACAGAGGCTGGCTGGCGATCGCCCTGGTTATCTTTGCAGTGTGGAAGCCTGTCAACGCCATCTGGGGTTCTATCCTTTTCGGAGGATTATATATTCTGTATCTGTACATACCGGGACTGGGAAGGAGTATGCAGGAAGTATTCAAGATGCTGCCTTACCTGATCACGATCATCGTACTGATCATCACCAGTCTCAGAAAGAGGCGGGAACAGCAGCCGCCTCAGAGTCTCGGTCTGCCGTACTTCCGGGAGGACCGTTAGCAGGCTGAACTATAGCAGGAAGCATCCGGCAGAAAGGTTTACGGATGCGGACAGGAGGAATTGTATGAGAAAATGTACACTGTTACTGGTGATACTTGTGATGGTGCTTGCGGCATCGGGGTGCAGCAGAAGCTGGAATTTCCAGGAAGGCACTACAGAAGCGGGAGGCGGGACTAAAGCGGCCGCATCCGGCGGGATCAAGGCAGGCTTTCTCTTTGTCTCCGGGGAAGAGGGTACGGATGTCCTCTCCCATAAGGCAGGAATGAGCAAGGCCCAGGCTGTTACAGGTCTTGCGGCAGGCCAGGTTGTATATAAGACCAATGTCAACAAGAATGACGTGGAGAAAAAGGTGGATGAACTGGTAGAGTCAGGATGTAACGTCATCTTCTCCTGTAATGCGGTCTTTGAAGACAGCATTCTCGAATGTGCCCGTAAGTATCCGGATGTCACTTTTTGCCAGATGGACGGACGAAAAGCCGAGGAGAGCGGTCTTGATAACATGCACAACTATTATACCAGGATATACGAAGCCTACTATGTAGGCGGTATGGTGGCCGGGAAGAAGCTTGTGCATATGCTCAATACCGGCAAAGCATCCCCCTACGGACCCAATGTGGGATTTGTGGCTTCAAAGAAATCCCCTGAGGCAATCAGCTGTGCCAACGCCTTTTATATGGGCGTGAAAAGAGAGTACTCCAACGCAACCATGTACATCCGCTATGTCAACTCCAGCGGTGTTTACGATAATGACGCGAAACAGGCAAAGCAGCTGGTGGCTGCAGGCGTTTCCATCATGGGAGAGTACACATCCACATCGGCTGTGGCATCAATCTGTGCGGAAAACGGCATCCCCATGGTGGGAAGAGATGTCAACCTGATCAGTGCCGCTCCCAAGAACGCGCTTACATCCGCTACCTCTGACTGGAGTGTTTACTATACCTACGTGATCCAGTGTCTGCAGGACGGCAAAGAGATTGAAAAGGACTGGATCGGCGGATATGCGGAAGGCGCCAATATTATCTCCCAGCTCAACGATAAATACATCGTGGACGGTACAGCTAAAGAAGTGGCCAGGCTGGAGAAAAACATCCGCGACCACAAGGCCAGGATCTTCAATCTGGAAAAGTTCACGGTACAGGGCCAGAACTTTAAAGATCTGGCAGAGAATAATGATGAATACAAGCGTTTCAAAGATGCAATCGGAGACGGACAGTACAGAGAATCCTACAGGCACTCGGCACCGGATCTGGATGTTCTGTTTGATGGCGTAGAGGTAAGTGATTACAATTATCTGGCTTCCCAGGAAGAAGAGAACAATTAGAAAATTATAACTTGTATTATTCGGTATGACATGATATAATTGTTTTCGATTTTGTGGACACAGGAGGTGTAAACAGTGCTTCGTACAGCATTAACTGTTATTTTTATCATAGTATGTCTCGCATTGATTGCAGTAGTTCTGATGCAGGAAAGCAAAGATTCCGGTTTCGGATCACTCAGCGGACAGGTAGATACATATGCAAGCAGGAACCGGGGACGGACAAAGGAAGGTCAGCTTGAAAGAGCGACAGTGATCTTTGGAGTTCTCTTCTTTGTGCTGGCAATCTGTCTGAGCCTGAAGTTTTTCCAGTAAAGATTTACTAAACGCCGCCTCAATGTGAGGCGGCATTTCTTTTTCCTGTATATCAGGATCTTGTGTTTGGAGCAGTATCTATGGAGAGAAGTTTAAAGGAACAGAGAAAAGAGAATATACGGCAGATGATTCTTTCCGAGGAATATGTTCCTATGAAGATCAGGGAGATAGCTGTTTTCATGTCTGTCAGCAGGGAGGACCGTCCTCTTTTGAAGGAGATTCTTGATGAACTGGTGGCTGAGGGTGTCATAGAGCTGACAGCCAGAGGGAAATATGTAAAACCGGTGAATCGCACTGTGACCGGCACCTTTATCGGCCATGCCAGAGGATTCGGCTTTGTCAGCTCTGATGAAACGGAAGAGGATATTTTCATTCCCGCCCCCTATGTAAACGGGGCTTTTCACGGTGACACCGTCCGGGTCAGGGTTGCGCCCTATGTGCCTGAAGAGGGAAAACGACCCGAGGGTATGGTTCTTAAGATTCTTTCCCGGGGAACGAAGACATTGATCGGCACCTATTTAAAGGAGTCCGGATTTGTTGTGCCCGATGACAGCCGTCTTGGCAGAGGGATACATATCATGGCCGGGAAGACCATGCAGGCATCCGACGCTGACAAAGTGACAGTGGCCATCACCTCTTATGGAGAAGGCAGGCGGAAACCGGAAGGAAAGATAATCGAGATTCTGGGAAATGCAATGGATCCTGCCACCGATACCCTTTCTGTTTTGAGGTCTCTCGGAATTGACGAGACCTTTCCCAAAGCGGCTCTTGAGCAGGCTAAAGAGGCTGCCCGCGTCTTTGAGAGCGGACAGGGACTTGAGAATAAGGGGAGTAAAAGGGAAGACTTAAGAGACTGGTTTACAGTGACCATTGACGGGGAAGATGCCAGGGACCTGGATGATGCGGTAACTCTGAAAAAAACTGAAAAAGACGGAGTCCGCTACGAGCTGGGTGTTCATATAGCAGATGTGTCCCACTATGTTACGGAAGATTCAGCTCTGGATATAGAAGCCAGACATCGCGGAACCAGTGTCTACCTTCCGGACATGGTAGTACCCATGCTGCCCGGGGAGCTTTCCAACGGAATCTGTTCCCTGAACGCCGGGGAGGACAGGCTGGCATTAAGCTGTATCATGACATTTGACAGCAGAGGAAATGTAACAGACCACCGGATTACAGAGTCGGTGATCCATGTGGACCACAGACTGAGTTATACCGGTGTACAGGCTATACTGGACGGCCATTCGCATCCTGAAGGGGAGACCCCTGCGGTGGTGGACCTGTGTTTTCTCATGAGAGAGGCGGCTGCGGTCCTGAAGGAGAGAAGGCGGCGCAGAGGGTCCATCGAGTTTGATTTCCCGGAATCCAAAATCAAGGTTGATGACCGGGGTTATCCGGTGGAAATAGAACCTTACCTGCGGACAGAAGCCACAGACCTGATCGAGGACTTTATGCTTCTGGCCAACGAAACGGTGGCAGAAGACTATTACTGGCAGGAACTTCCTTTCCTTTACCGGGTTCACGAGGAACCGGCCCCTGACCGGATCAGACAGCTGGCAGTCCTGCTTGGAAACTTTGGTTACCACATAAAAACTGGCCGTGACAAGCTGCATCCCAAAGAAATTCAGAAACTTCTGTTTTCCCTGGAAGGAGAACCGGAAGAAGCGCTGATCAGCCGGCTGACTCTGCGGACAATGAGCCGGGCCAGGTATGCACCGGAAAGTCTGGGGCATTTCGGTCTTTCTGCCGATTATTATACACATTTTACATCACCTATCCGCCGCTATCCGGATCTGCAGATCCACCGGATCATCAAGGAAAACCTGAAAGGGAAACTGGATGAGAAGCGGATCAGCCATTATGAAAAGATACTGCCGGATGTTGCCAGGACATCTTCAGAGCTGGAAAGACGGGCAGATCAGGCTGAGCGGGAAGTAGACAAACTCAAAAAAGTAGAATACATGCAGGAAAGGATCGGCAGCCATTATGACGGCGTGATATCGGGAATTACCGGAAGAGGATTCTTTGTGGAACTTCCCAATACAGTAGAGGGTTTTGTTCCTGTGGAATACCTTATGGACGATTATTATCTGTATGATGCCGAAAACTATTGCCTGACAGGCGACCTGCACAAGCGGAAATACACCCTGGGACAGAAAATCAGGATCATGGTGGTCTCCGCTGACAAAGTATTAAAAACCATCGAATTTGCCCCGGAGGAAGAAGAGTAAAGACTTCCCCGGCGGATCGGGAGGAGATCATATGGCCGGAACAGACCGGATCAAGACAATCGCTAACAACAAAAAAGCATATCATGACTATTTTATCCTGGAGAAGTTCGAAGCGGGCATAGAACTTTTCGGCACGGAGGTTAAATCTCTGCGCCTTGGCAAATGCAGTATCAAAGAGGCATTTGTCCAGGTAAAGAACGGAGAGGTATTTCTTGTGCATATGCACATCAGCCCCTACGAACAGGGCAATATCTTTAACCGTGACCCGCTGCGTACCCGGCGCCTTCTTCTCCATAAGGCCGAGATCAGAAAACTGGCATCCCAGACTAAAGAAAAAGGATTTACGATCGTACCTCTTTCCGTTTATCTGAAGGGAAGCCTGGTGAAAGTGGAGATCGGCCTGGCAAAGGGTAAAAAGAACTATGACAAGCGGCACGATATCGCTGCAAAGGATATGCAGAGAGAGGCAAGGCGGGATTTTAAGATACGAAATCTTGAATAGAAATCCGAATCCTTTCTTTACAATGAACAGATTGTTTTCAGACTATTAAAAATAAAAAGCTCTTTTATGTCTTTGAAATTGACAAGTTAAATAAAATATGATAACTTTTAGATAATTAAGGGACTTGAGTGTGATGAGTAGTCCGTAGGAAACAGACCGGTAATCCCGGGTTTGTTTCTTGCGGGCTTTTTTATTTATTATGATAGGAGACAGGACAGATGCTGGAGATTAAAGATCCGATTATTCCTTCATGTATTAATAACGGGCAGCTCAAATATGCTGCAGAGGAAACGGACTATGAATATATCATGCTGAAGATGGGAGATATATTTACTGTCAGAAAAATAGCCAATTACCTTCATGGCCGCGGCAAAAAGATGATGGTCCATCTGGATTCACTGAAAGGGATCACCAGGGACAGTACAGGTTTTGAATTTCTGAAAAAGAGCGGGGTTGATTCCGTAATTACCATGAAGTCCAGACAGATTCGAATGATCAAAGATGCGGGGATTACGGCAGTTCTGGGATGCTTTATCGTTGACTCCGCTTCTTTGGAGCAGACCATTGTAAATACGCGCAGCAACAAGCCTGATGCCATCATTATCATGCCCATGACAGTTCCGGACACGGTTTATGAGAGAATCCGGGAAACCTGTGATGTGACGATCCTGGCGGGAGGTCTGGGTGTAAACCGGGAAATCATCCGTCATGTCCTGGATCTGGGTGTCAGCGCCTGTGCAGTGACTGACGCTGAAATGTTTCTGTGAGAAAACTATTTAAATATAATTTTTAAAGGAGGTATCATTATGACAAAGAAAAGGATTCTGGTATTCGGTGATTCCAACACATGGGGATGGAACCCGGCTAATGACCTGGTTCAGAAACTCTTCCGCTGGAGTGATGAGGAGCGCTGGCCCGGTGTCATGCAGAAAGAGCTGGGAGACGACTATTTTGTAATTCCCGACGGACTCAACGGACGGACTTCCGTGTGGGACGACCCTATTGAAGAGTATCGTTGCGGAAAAGATCAGATCATTCCTTCCCTGGATGTGCATGATCCCCTGGATCTGGTGATCATTTTTGTGGGAACCAATGACCTGAAAGTACGTTACACTGTATCCGCCCAGGATATCGCCAATGGTGTGGGTATTATCGTGGATAAAACTCTTCACCATGAAGGATGTTTCCGCGAGGGCGGTCCCAAGGTCCTTCTTATCTGCCCGCCGCCCCTGGGTCCCATCGAAAACGGTGTGTTTGCGGATATGTTTGAAGGCAATGTGGAGAAATCCAAAAAACTTCCCAAATTCTTTGAAGGTGTAGCAAATACCTACGGAACCTATTACCTCGACGCAGGAAAGTATGTACACAGCAGTGAGGAAGACGGACTTCATCTGCAGGCCGACCAGCACGAAATCCTCGGAAAAGCAATTGCGGCAAAGGTAAAAGAAATCTTCGCATAGGATATAAAAGTGGTATAATAAATACAGCTACATGCATAAACAAAAGGGTTTAGGAGGTATTGATTATGGCAAAGTATATTATTGGTATTGATGCCGGCACGACCGGTATCCGGGCAATCGCGTTTGATCATGATTCCAATATGCTCTCCATGGCTTATTCGGAGTTTACCCAGTATTTTCCGGAGGAAGGCTGGGTTGAGCATGATGCGGACGAGATTTTTGACGTTACAATGGAAATGATCAGGAAATGTGTTGAGGACGGGAATCTGGATTTCGCCGACCTTGTGGCAATCGGCATTACCAATCAGCGCGAGACCACCGTACTCTGGGATAAAAACACAGGGAAATCAGTCTTCCGTTCCATTGTATGGCAGGATATGAGAACAGCAGAGCGAGTTACACAGTTTAATGAGAAGTATCAGGGGTCAAACTATTCCAGAACGGGAAGTATTGCATTTACCAATAGTACGGCGCCTAAGCTGGAATGGATCATGAACCGTGATGCCGGGGTAAAAGCAGGGATTGAAGCAGGTGACATCCTTTTCGGATGGATTGACACATGGCTGATCTGGAAGCTTTCCGGCGGAAAGACACACATCGCCGATTTCAGTAATACCACGGGAACTCTGATGACAGATATCAATACCATGGATTACGATCCTGAGATGCTTGCGGAGTTCAACATTCCCCGGAATATCCTGCCTGATCTGGGTGTGACAGGAAAATACTCTGCTGAGACAGACCCCGATGTCTTCTTTGGCTATAAGATTCCTATCGCGGCAGCAGCCGGCGACCAGACGGCAGCGGCTGTAGGAGAAGCATGTATCAGGCCCGGTATGATCAAAAACACCTACGGAACGGGATCCTTCATCGTAATGAATGCAGGCGATAAGCTGCCGAAAGATATTCCTTCCGATTCGGGACTCTTTGTTGAGGTGGCTAATGACATCAGCGACAAGCAGCACTATGCCCTGGAGGGATTTGCAAATGTATCAGGATCTGCCATTCAGTGGCTCCGTGACGGTGCGGGAGTGGTGACTGACGCTAAAGAGGCGGAAGAACTGGCAAATTCCGTTGAAGACAACGGTGGTGTCTATTTTGTACCTGCTTTTGCCGGCCTGCCAAACGGCAGTGACCCTTATGCAAGAGGAACCATCATAGGTATTACCAGAGGTACAACCAAAGCCCACCTCTGCCGTGCCGCGATCGAAGCTATGGCTTATCAGGTGGCGGAGTCCTTTAACCTGATGGCTGAATATGCCGGTGTTGAGATTCAGTCTGTGCGGGCTGACGGAGGCGGTGCACAGAATGATTTCCTCATGCAGTTCCAGGCAGACATCCTGGGCGTACCGGTAGAGAGGCCTGTAGTTACAGAGACTACCTGTCTGGGAGCTGCTTATCTTGCAGGCGTAACGGTAGGATTCTGGAAAGATATGGAGGAAGTGGCAGCCAAATGGCAGTGTGAGAAACGTTTTGAACCCCGCCTGACAAAAGAGGAGAGAGAGAAGTTGATGGAAGGCTGGAACAAGGCTGTTTCCCATGCGTCCGGCTGGCTGAAATAGAGTCATGTCTGAGAGGTGGAACTATATGGGAAGTATTGCATTAATAAACGGAAAAATCATCCCCATGGACGGAAGGAAGCGGTTTTCCGCTGTCCTTGCCGTGGATGGGAGAATTCTGATGACCGGGACCGATGAAGAGATCCGGAAAGCTGCAGACCAAGCCGGCACGGAAGTGATTGACCTGAAGGGTAAGGTAGTTTTGCCGGGACTGCATGACTGCCATGCCCATCTTTCACTGACAGGTTTTGATGCCCAGGGCATCAATATGTATGACGCAAAAGACATCCCGGAGGTGATCGCCCGGCTTCAGGAAGCTTATGACAGCCAGGATCCTTCCCGCTGGCTTTTCGGTCAGAGAATCGACGAGGGACTGCTTGCCGAAAAACGTCCGCCTACCATGGAGGAACTGGACGTATTTGACCGTCCGGTCTTCATCTCAGACAGGGGCGGCCACTATGTTCTGGTAAACCGCCTGGCCTTCGATGCCCTGAGAATTGATGAGGACATGGAAGGTGTAAGAAAGGACGGCAAAGGGCGGCTGACAGGCCGCCTTCAGGATGTGGCCAACAAAACCGCCAGAAATCGTTTCCCCTGGACAAAAGAGCAGACCATCGAAGCGATGCGGTGGACTGCTCAGCAGGCAATTAAAAAAGGAATCACGACCATTCATGCCCAGGAAGGCTTTACAAAGGAAGACCCTGCGGTTCCTCTTCTTCTGGAAAATCTGGAGGATTTTCCGGTAGACCTGGTAATCTTCTGGTGTATGATGCCGGATGCAGACGAACCCATGTGCCGGAAGACCGGCGTCCTGGGCGGGGACATCATGCTGGACGGCTCCATCGGATCCAGAACGGCAGCATTCACAAGGCCTTATGAAGACGGGGACGGATGCGGCTATCTCAATTTTTCTGATGACCAAGTCTTTACATTTGTCGAAGAAGGTGTAAAACGTGATCTGATCATGAGTTTCCATACCATCGGGGAAAAGGGAATCAGCCAGGCGCTGGACGCCTATGAAAAAGCTCTGGCATGTCATCCTGACAAGAAAGGCATTGCAAAACTCCGTCTGGAGCATTTCGGATGGCCCTCCGAGAGAGATATGGAGCGGGCTGCCCGGATGGGCGTGCGCATTTCCACACAGCCTCCCTTTACTTATCTGCGGGGAGGTCCGGAGTCCATTTACAGGTCCAGGCTGGGTGAGGAGAGAGAAAAAGCAGGATATCCTCTACGCCGTATGCTCGATCACGGCCTCTGTGTAGGCGGAGGCTCCGATTCGGATATCACACCTCTGGATTCCATACTGGGTATCCACGCTGCAGTGAATCCGCCTTACCCGGAAAATGCCGTGACGCCCTATGAAGCAGTACGCATGTATACAAGTGAGGGTGCAAAAAGCGGCTGGGAGGAAGATTTCAAGGGGAAACTGATCCCCGGCATGCAGGCAGACATGGTTGTCCTGGACGCGGATCCCATGACGGTAGATCCGCATAAGATCAAAGACATTCAGGTACTGATGACAATCCGGAAAGGAAATGTAGTGTACCGGAAGCAATAAGAAATGAACGTAAAGAAAAAGGCTGCCTGCCGGCAGCCTTTTTTATGTGTTTTATTAAGATTATAAGCCTCTGTAAGCCTCCATGAATACTTCTTCGACTTCTTCAAGAGAGGGCTGACGGGGATTCTCCGGCATACCCGTATCAAGAAGGGCATTTGCAGAGAGGGGTTCCACATCTTTGGGGTTGAAATCTGTTTCAGACAGGGAAGGTATCTTGATGATCTTCTTTAATTCCTCAATATAAAGGATGGCTGCCATAGCTGCCTGCTCGGTTGACAGCTTGTGGGTGTCAAATCCGAAAGCCTGGGCTACATCCGCATAGCGGTCTGCCGCATGGGACAGATTGAAGCGCATGACGTAGGGGAGCATGATGGCATTTGCCACACCGTGGGGCGTATCGTAGAAGCCGCCCAGCTGATGTGCCATGGCATGAACCATGCCCAGACCGGCATTGGAGAAAGCAAGTCCGCCCATGTACTGTGCCCAGCACATATTTGTACGGGCTTCCATATTGGAACCGTCCTTAACGACTGCAGCCAGATTCTCACCGATCAGGCGGATGGATTCAAGGGCGATACCATCGGTAAAAGGACATCTGGATTTTGCCACATAAGCCTCAATGGAATGAGTCAGGGCATCCATACCGGTGGCAGCTGTCAGTGAAGGCGGCATGCCTACCATCATGGCAGGATCGTTGATGGCCAGGTAAGCCAGGGAATTACTGTCTACGCAAAGCATTTTGCTCTTGCGTATTTCATCAGTGATAACGAAAGCCCTAGTCACTTCGGAACCGGTACCGGCCGTTGTGTTAACTGCGATCAGGGGAGAGCCCTTTTTCTCCGACAGTTCCAGTCCGTTGTAATCAGTGACGCGGCCGCCGTTTGTGGCAAGGATGCTGACCGCCTTGGCCACGTCAATGGGAGAACCTCCTCCGATACCGATGACATAATCACAGCTGTCTCTGTCATAGATGACTTTTGCCTCATCGACGATCGCTTCTGTGGGATTGGGCTTTACGCCGGTGTACATGGAGTAGGTCTTTCCGGCTGCCTCCAGGACATCCGTAACCATTTTCACTGTACCTATGGATACCAGGCCCTCATCTGTTACGACCAGGCCGTGTGTACCCCCAAACATATCAATATTTCTTGGAATTTCCCGAATACATCCTTCACCGATAATGGTGTGGACCGGCTGGTATAATTCTTTATAACTCATGATCTGTCTCCCTGGTTTCAATTTAATGCTTATAGCAGAGTACATAATTTTCCAAATTTATAATAACACGTCTATCCATCGAAAAGAAAGCAATATTTATAACTATTTGTAGAAAAATAAGGTATAAAAACAGGAAGGATTCCATACAAAAAAACTAAAAATTCAAATGAGGGACACAGATGCTTCTGCCTGTGATAATATGATAACAGAAAGAGAGATGTATAAAGACCTTTATTTGAAAAGGAGGATAAATCATGAAACAGGGTAATACCGTAATCCGCACCATTCTGGGAGATATCACCGAACCTCATTCTGTTGATGCCATCGTGAATGCTGCCAACCGTTCGCTTCTTGGAGGAGGCGGAGTTGACGGGGCGATTCACCGGGCAGCCGGAAGAGAACTGCTGGAGGAATGTAAGAAGCTGAACGGCTGTGAGACCGGCCAGGCAAAGATTACTTATGCCTACAGGCTTCCCTGTAAATATGTAATTCACACGGTTGGACCCATTTGGCGGGGCGGGGGGAATCAGGAGGCCAGGCTGCTGGCAAACTGCTACAGAAATTCGCTGCAGCTTGCTGTGGCCCACGATGTCCGCCGCATCGCATTTCCTTCCATATCCACAGGTGTCTACTCTTACCCGCTTGAAGAAGCAGCGGTGATTGCGGTAAGGGCAGTAAGAGACTTTCTGGTGGCTCATCCGGACGCATTTGACGAGATTGTCTGGGTACTCTTTGATCCTGTAACAAAGGGAGCATATGACCGGGCTCTGGAAGGTTAGATGTGATCAGAAATGAAAAAATGCCGGTTCTTTTTAGGAACCGGCATTTCAGACTGTAGACAAAGTCCACGGCATTCGCCGTGGATTTTTCTTTGAAAGCACTCAAATATCCTTTGTTTATGCGGACTTTTGGCTTTTTTTATAGTATAATTGAAGTATCAAATAAAGGTGGTATTTCTATTATGAT
>JAFRFJ010000004.1:0-33375 GCA_017434385.1 Eubacterium sp. | reverse complement strand
TTGAGATTTATTATTCTTTTGTTGGCAAGGTGGACTTGCCCGAATAACCGCCCGACCTATCCGACACAATGCGCAAGTGCCGGATAGGAACGGCAAAATTTTTTACACTTCTATTACTTCTTTATCGCACATCAGTAAAATTACAGGGATTCTTTGAAACACATCTTGCATAAGAACTTTTTTGATCTTTTGCCGGAATGATAGATCTGCCTCGTGCAAAGAAACAAACCCCGATACAATCAGTAAAAATTGTATCGGGGTTATAATTATTTCTCGTAATCTGTTCCTCCTTAATAAGTGGATGCTTTGGAGCTTGTCAGCTTCCATATTCCCTTCTCTTTTCTCAATGTAAAATCTCCGCGAAGTCTCCACCTGTTTCTGCCCCCGCCATAGACGGCTGCAAGGACCTGACTTTTGCCGGTCATTTCCGCTGTATCGCCATTCACTGAAACCCGGATATCATCGTGGTCTGCTGAATAGTAATTGAAAGTACCGTCAAGCAGGCCCCGGATGAAGACATCTGCTGACTGTTTCAAGCCGGTCATATGCATGAGGTAATAATCATCTGACATCAGACTGCGGAGACCTGTTTCGTCTTTATCAATCATACATTTCCAGTATTGTCTGTATATTTCTTCGATAGATTTTATGTCGTTCATGCTCATTCCTTTTGTTCTGAAGGATCCTGATATCTGATCACTTTTGCCGGAACGCCGCCGACTACAGCATAATCCGGAACATCCTTAGTGACAACAGCGCCTGCGGCCACTACAGCATATTTACCGATGGTAACGCCGGGACAGATGGTCACATTCATCCCGAGCCATGCATTTTTCTTTACAAGCACCTTGCCGTAGGTATATCTGGTGTGACGCTCATTCATATCGTGGTTGATACTTGCGATCCTAAGTCCCGGAGCAGACATTACTCCATCCTCAAATTCGATACCGCCGGAAGCGGAGAGAATAGCGGAGTGATTCAGGAATACTCCTTTGCCGAATTTCACGCGATTTCCAAAATCACAGATGAAAGGAGTCAGAATTCTTACGTCATCAAGATTTCTTCCAAAGAGCTCTTCCAGATCTTTCACATAGGTCGGATCATCCGGCATCTTTGAGTTTGCTTTTGCGCACAGAACCCGGGCACGCATCATCTCGTCGACAGCCTCCTTGAAATAAGGCTCCCGGTTGTCTGTGGGACCGCCTTTATCCATCAGTTCATATACATATCCTCTTGAATAATCCATTTTCACACCTCTTTATATAAGCCCGTTGTCTGCAAGCCACCTTTTAACAGAACTGCCTGCATTTGCTGCGCTGCTGCCGGTGATGGACAGGCCTTTTTTGACGCCTGCTCCCGGAGCAAGCTTTTTGATATCGCCTTCGGATGAACCCATCCCGCTGCCTTCATTGGTGCAGAGAGGAAGGATGGTCTTGCCGGTGAAGTCATATCTGTTGAGGAAGGTGTAGACTGCCATGGGCATGGTTCCCCAGTAATTCGGATAAGCCAGGATCACGGTGTCATATTCATCGATGCTGTCCATATAGGATGTGAGTTCAGGGCGTGCATCTGACCGGAGATCTTTTTTAGCTTCTTCTATGCAGGTCATATAGACCGGTGAATAAGGAGTCTTCATTTCGATTTTGAAGGTGTCGGCTTCGATCATGTCTTTCATGCCGTTTACAACGATTTCAGTGTTTCCCACCTTTACATATCTCATTGCTCCGCCGAAATAGTTTTCATCTGCTCTTGAAAAGAATGCGATCAATGTTTTTGCCATTTGTATGTCCTCCCTTTAGTTTGGATTTGTTTGTACATTTGTTTTTTGCTAAAACCAGTATCCCATAAAAGTATTGCAAAATCCAATTGAAATACTGTATAATTGATTTAATAATTAAATGATCAGATAGTTAGGCCCTGGGGCTTGATTATAAAAATATATTTTAAGGAGAGTGCTGTTTGAGAAAACTTCACAAAGCAACGGAGATTGTCGGCTGACCGGGAGGTTTGCAGACAATCGGACAAACCTCCCGCGGACAGCAATTGAGGCCAGCAATTTTCAGGAGGTAAAAAAATGAATATAAATGGCATTAAGATTCGTTTGGAAAAGAAAGAAGAATACAGAGAAGTTGAGAACCTTGTCCGGGAGGCGTTCTGGAATGTTTACAGACCCGGATGCAGCGAGCATTATGTAATTCACATGCTCAGAGATGATCCTGCTTTTGTGAAAGAACTTGATTTTGTCATGCACCTAAGCGTGCAGCAGGATGATCCGGTGGATCATTCTGTCGCAGAGCAGGACGGCAGGCTGATCGGGCAGAATATGTTCATGAGGACGATCATTGAAGCGGACGATGGCAGAGTGATTCCTGTTCTGACCATGGGGCCGATCGGCATCAGGCCGGAACTGAAACGGAAGGGCTATGGAAAAGTCCTGCTCGATTACTCCCTGGAGAAAGCGAAGGAGCTTGGCTTCGGTGCGGTTCTTTTCGAGGGCAATATCGGCTTCTATGGGAAGAGCGGATTTAGCTATTCCCGTGAGTTCGGTATCCGTTACCATGACCTGCCGGAAGGCGCGGACGACTCCTTCTTTCTCTGCAAGGAACTGATTCCTGGATATCTTGACGGTATCACGGGAATATATCAGACTCCTTCGGGTTATTATGTGGATGACTCCGAAGTGGAAGAATTTGATAAAGGATTCGTGCCTAAAGAGAAACTGAAGCTGCCGGGTCAGTTATTCTAAACGAAATCAGGGCAGAGGGGCGTCGCAGTTATGCGACGCCCCTCTCTGCGTATTTTATTGGAGGTTTTCGTGCTCCTGTTGGGTTTTTTGCCTTTCCGCCGGGATTCTTTTTGCTCCTGGGGAAGTTTTCCATCAATCATGATTAAAAACTGATTCTTACATGACAGTATGAAAATTCTGTCCATCAAGACATATGCGCAGTACATTTTTACATGACGTATTTTGCCTGTTTCCATCAATAGAGACCTTTTACATATCTATCCATGAAAAAGAGAGTAGAGAATATAACCAAATATTATGATAACAGGATTTATACATGAAAAACTGCAAAAGTATACCATCACAATAGCCCGAAGATAAAGGTATACATGTCAAGAATCTCTGAACGTCCATCAAAAATAAAGAAAAGGATGATCATGATTGAATATAACGGGTTTTAAATAGGAAAAAGGCTCCAGCAGTTTATGATTCGACCATCTTTACAGAGTGGGGCAGGAACGTTACTATGATGCCCCTCTCTGCTTGTTAATTCAGTCGGATGTGTGACACTTCTTTGACAAATGCCATGTTATGATGGCTCCAACAAATGACGGCCAAGAGAAAATATGGATAATAAAAAGAGAAGGAGAACACTATTATGAAGATGGAAAAAATCAATTTAAATGAACTTGAAAATGTAAACGGCGGAACATATGGAGAATCCCTCAGCCTGGTTGTCAGACTTGCCTTTCCCTCAGAAGACGGCCAGAATATATTCGTTGACCGTGAAGGTCTTAAATACGGCCAGGACTATATCGAGAATCTGATAGATAATGAGAAACTGTAAAGAAATACTGAACAAATATCCGGGACCGGTGCTCTGATTTGATCAGAGCCCGGTCCTTTTATGTTTAAAGAGTAATCTTATGGGGATACCAAATACTATAGAAAAAAGTAAGTGAAGGTGATAGAATGAAAAGACCTTACTGATTTTTACTGAAGTATTACTGCTTCCGTAACCATTCAGGGCCTGTCATAAGAAGCGGAGAGAGAACATGATCGGATTAGGAACAATTATTAATTGCGCGGCTATAGCAACAGGAGGCATTATCGGACATTTACCGGAAAGCTGTTCCGGCAGGAGCAGCAGGATGCCCTGAACAAGGCTTGTGGTATCAGTGTACTCTTCATCGCCATCGCAGGTGCAATGCAGGGGATGATGCACATTGACGGCAGCAGAATCGTGAGCGGTAAATCCATGCTGGTTGTTCTCTGTCTCGCAGCGGGCACTGTCATCGGTGAGCTGATCGGAATAGAAAAAGGTTTTGAAATTTTCGGGGAATGGCTGAAAGAAAAAACCGGGAACAGCGGTGATAAGCAATTTGTGAATGCCTTTGTCACGGCTTCGCTGACAGTGTGCATCGGGGCCATGGCTATCGTGGGCGCCATTCAGGACGGAATGATGGGTGACTATTCCACCCTGGCGGTCAAGGCCGTGCTGGACTTCATTATTATAGCAGTCATGACATCTTCGCTGGGCAAGGGAGCGGCCTTTTCGGCCATACCGGTTTTTGCTTTTGAGGGAGCCATTACCCTGCTTGCAAGGCTGATCTCTCCGGTCATGACAGACCAGGCAGTCGCATACCTTTCACTGATCGGTTCCGTCCTGATTTTCTGCGTAGGACTGAATCTGGTATGGGGGAAGATGATACGGGTCGCCAACATGCTGCCTGCCATATTGCTTGCCGTGCTGGCGGCATATCTGCCGTGGACATTTTAATAGAAGAAGAGAAAGGGATTTCCGAGATCCGGACATTATGACCGGGATTCGGAAATCCCTTTTTTTCGTGTGACATTTCTGTGATGGAGGGTGTGTTATCTTTTAGTCACAAGAAAACAAAACCGGAGAAAACCGGAACAGATAAGGAGGGGAAAACATGTTAGAGAAGATCAGGATAAACAGATTAACCGATTTTGGCCGGAGCATTCTGGACCAGGTAAACGGAGGATTCGGAATCGGTTTCCGGAATCAGACTACAGGGTTAATGAGTGATGAAGAATTATATGAAAAATATAAAAACAACAAGATTCAGTTAGCTTTGATCAATGCTTACAGAGAAGAAAACAAAATCCCTCCTCTGGGATTAAACAAATGCTGTGACACTTGTGTGACACAGGGCATGATAAAGTAAGCCCGCAAAACAAATAAAGAGAAAGAAATAAACAGACAGGGAGGATAATAAGATATGAGGAAGAACACATTAGTAAAAGGATTAATGATCGCGGTAGCAGGTATCGTGTTTACAGGAACCGGAGCAATTCCGGTATATGCATCAGAAGTTGAAGCACCACAGGAACCGGAACAGATTGAAAGCCAGGTGCCTGAGATAAAGGAAGAGGCTCCGAAAGTAAAAGAAACAGAGAAAGAGACGGAGCAGGAAACAGAAAAAGAAACAGAAGAAGTTACAGAAGCGACAACAGAGAAGAAAACGGAAGCAGATCTGGAAAGCAAGCCGGAAGAAACGGTCATCGAGCTCAGTGATGCAGTCATCACGATCAAGGCACCTGAGGCCGGAACAGTCACAGACGGGACAAAGAACTGCCCCCAGGCCTCTGTGACAGATGGAGCAATGGTTAATCGTACAGGCTGGTACATCGATGATAACGGAGACGGAAAGCCTGATACAGTCTATAAAGGAACATTAGAAGGCGGCACAAGATACTACGCAGTCATCAACCTGACCCCTGCAGACGGCTACAAGCTGACAGAGGAAACGAAGATCAGTGTTAAAGGCGCTGATGATCTTCCCTGTATGACAGAGGCTAAGGAAGACGGAAGCATCGAAGTCGACACTGCAGTAACAATCGCTGCGAAAGAGGAGACCAATACGGAAGCAAAGACAGTTGCAAAGAAGGAGACCGAGGCAGAGAAAAAGACAACTGCTAAAACGGAGACCAAAAAAGCAACCAAGAAAACTTCCGATAAGGAGACCAAAGCAGCGAAAAAGAAAGCAGAAGACAAGAAAAAGGCAGAAGCTAAGAAAAAAGAAAAAGCTGAAACCAAAAAGGATGGAGCCGCTAAGAAAGAAGATACCAGAAACATCCCCAAGACAGGAGATCATACCAACGTAGTGATGCTCATCACAATGATTCTTCTCTCGATCGCCGGCATGGCAGGGGCAGCAATCACAATCTTAATGGGAAAGGAGTAAAAAAAGCAAGAGACTGAGAACAAATGAATGAAGATACTACCGGAGAAAAAGACGTACAGCCGTACGTCTTTTTCTCTTTTCAGACATATTTACTGTATGGTCCAATCATGGTAAGGTATCTTAACAGGATATGAACATGTAAACGGATAGTAATATGAAAGAGAATGAAAATGGAACAAAGATCGGATAATCGTAAATCAGTAATCATGATGGTTTCCTCCATGCTCATATTCGGGACCATCGGTGTTTTCAGAAGGCATATCGCTTTTTCTTCCGCCTTCCTGGCTTTTGCCCGGGGCATGCTGGGAGGCCTTTTTCTTCTGGCTTTTACAGGACTGAAGAAAAAAGACGGCGGACAAAGGACGCCCTTTTCCCACCTGGCCGTCTTCGCATTTGCGGGGGTATTGATGGGCATCAACTGGATCCTTCTTTTTGAGGCTTACACTCATACCACAGTAGCGACGGCAACCCTTTGCTACTATATGGAGCCGACGATCGTGATACTTCTGTCTCCTCTTATATTTAAAGAAAGACTGACCGGGAAAAAAATGCTTTGCGCCGCGGCGGCAATCGCAGGCATGGTTCTGGTGTCAGGTGTGATCGGTGAGAGCGGAGGACAGAGCAGGAACATGCAGGGCATAGCCCTGGGACTTATGGCGGCAGTTTTCTATGCCGCTGTCGTGATTATGAATAAGATGATCCGTAAGGCGGACGCTTTTCAGAGAACCAGGATACAGCTGCTCTCGGCCGGAATCGTTATGATTCCTTATCTGATTCTGACAAACGGATTTGTTCAGAAGTCTGTTGACCGGACTTCGCTGCTGCTCCTTTTCATTGTAGGTATCGTCCATACCGGTATCGCCTACGCCCTTTACTTCGGAAGCGTCGACGGGATGAAGGTCCAGTCTATTGCCATACTCAGTTATATCGATCCGGTATCGGCACTGTTTTTTTCTGCCCTCCTTCTAAGGGAGCCCCTGAGCCTCCAGGGCATAGCCGGCGCAGTCATGATCATTGGCTCTGCCATGATCAGTGAAATCGACTTTTCCGGCAGGCCGGCATAACATTTTTTAAAAAATTAAAATTGTCCCATTCCCTGTGACAGTTCTGTGACAGTGCCCGTGCTACACTGTGTTCAGAAAACAAAGAAAACCACATAACAAATATAGAAGACAGAAAACAGGGAGGACAAAGAAATGAGAAAGAATGCATTAGTAAAAGGATTTATGATCGCAATGGCAGCAGTTATGCTTGGAACTACAGCACCGGCAACAGTAATGGCAGCAGAAGTAGATACCCAGCAGGAAGCAGTGAACGAAGACAAGGAAAAAGAAGAAGCAGCTAAGAAGGAGGCTGAAAAGAAAGAGGCCGAGAGAAAAGAGGCCGAGAGAAAAGAAGCAGAGAAAAAAGAAGCAGAGAAAAAGGAGGCTGAGAGAAAAGAGGCCGAGAGAAAAGAGGCCGAGAGAAAAGAAGCCGAGAGAAAAGAAGCAGAGAGAAAAGAAGCAGAGAGAAAAGAAGCAGAGAGAAAGGAAGCTGAGAGAAAAGAGGCCGAGAGAAAAGAGGCCGAGAGAAAAGAAGCAGAAAGAAAAGAAGCAGAAAGAAAAGCTGCTGAGGAAGAAGCAAAGAAGGAAGCGACTGTAATCGAACTCAGTGACGTGGTAATCACAATCAGAGTTCCAGAGACCGGAGCAAATGCAGGAGAAAATCTTCCGGAAGCTCAGGTAACAAAAGGAAATGACGGATGTACCGTAAAGAAGGCAGGATGGTATGTAGACCAGGACGAAGACGGATATCCTGAGACAGAATTCAAAGGAACTTTAGAGGACGGCAAATTCTACGCAGTGATCAACCTGGCAGCAAACGAGGGATTTACTTTTACAGATAAGACATCCGTAAGTGTTGAAGGAATGGATGCCTGCAAGATTGAAAAGAAAGAAGACGGAACAGTCAACGTGATCGAAGCTGTCACATTTGCAGCACCGGCAAAGAAGGAAGCAGAGCCGGAAGAAAAGACTGTTGAGAAGAAAGAAGTAAAAGGAACGGAAACCAAGACAACAACTGTAAAGAAGACAGCCGACAAGAAAGCAGCCGAGAAGAAAGCAGCCGAGAAGAAAGCAGCCGAGAAGAAGGCAGCCGAGAAGAAAGCAGCCGAGAAGAAAGCAGCTGAGAAGAAAGCAGCCGAGAAGAAGGCAGCCGAGAAGAAAGCAGCTGAGAAGAAAGCAGCCGAGAAGAAAGCAGCCGAGAAGAAAGCAGCTGAGAAGAAGGCAGCAGAAAATAAAACTACAGCAGAGAAAAAGGCAACAGCTAAGAAGACAGAAGCAAAGGAGGCAGCAGCAGAGAAGGCAGCAGTCGAGAGGACTGAGGTAAAGAAAGAAGAGACAAAGAAGACTGAGAAGAAAGGAAGCCCGGCAGTAGTTCAGGCAGCTGAGAAAGAAAACGCAGCACCTGCAGCAGCTGAACAGAATGCATACAGAACTGTTGACAACAACGGCGTACTGATCTGGATGGCAGTAATCGGACTTGCAATCGCAGGTATGGCAGCCGCATTAGTTGCAGAGCTCTTAAAGAAGTAAATAAACTCATGGAATTCCTTTCCTGAAAAAAAAGAAAAAAGTCCGAAATGACGAAAGAGATGCCCGCAAAAAGCAGGCATCTCTTTTTTTATAAGAAAGGCGGGGTCAGACATTACTGTCCTGAGATTTATGATCCTTAAGAGGACGTGAGATGCCCAGGGCGGCAATCCCTCTGGCCCTGCCCCTGTTGATGTTTGAAATGAGCTCCTTCACAGTGGGGAAGGGTCCGATTCTCAGTCCGTTGCAGTAGACATTGTGGGCTGAATAGAGACCCCGGTTTTTGGATACATTAACGGTGTGGACAGCCTGGGCCGCATCTCCGGCATCATTGTAGATGACCAGGATCAGGGTGTCATGAGCTCCGGCAACCCGGTCAAAGTCCTCCTCATCCGTAACGAACTCGGTTCTGTAGCCTCTTTTTTTAAAGTAGTCCCGCAGGGCGGAAGGGGCAGTGCCCAGGAGTCCTGACAGAATCATACCGTCCCGCTCAAATGTGGAGATCAGGCGGGCAAGACTGGTACCGTGGCCGTCGGCCAGGCTGGTCAGAGCATTGTAGACAGCAAAGATTTCACAGCCGGAAAACTGCATGGTCTTTTTTCCGAAAGCCAGGTCCGTATAGCGGTTCTGGTCTTCAATATAGCCGTTGTTTTTCCGGATGGCCTTTTCATGATTGACGAAAGCAGCCGCATTTTCCGATTCGTGCCGGTTGAAGCGTCTGCCCAGGGGCCGCTGCATGAAACGGAGCATATCCAGGATCCGCATAAGGCGTCTGTTATTTATACCGTCGGGAATCCAGCGGCAGACTTTGTGATAGGCGAGGGATATTTTTCTGATAAGCCCCGCTTTCAGTTCTTCTCTGATCTTCAAATTCTCCGTCTCCTCTCCCGGCTTTCATAAAGCGTAAACACTTTTTCGTGACAGACAGATTATAACAGATTGCCGGACTGTTTGCCAGAAGAGTCTTTTTAGAGGCTGCCGCTGTTTTTCAGAGCATTTTCCATAGGCACCCTGCGGATCTTCAAAAGTTCCAGAACCGCTACGGCTGCATAGGTAAAAAATCCCATGGCAAACATTTTCACATAGATAAAGGGATCCAGATAAAAGGGAATCCAGCCTGTGATCATGCTCAGCATCACAAAGCGGAAGAGGAAAACCATGACCAGGGTTTCTATGGGGAGGGTGATCAGCAGCATGGCCACTACCGCAAAGGTGGTGGGAAGTATATAAAGCATTCCGATCTCGGAATCAGCGTAACCCAGGATCTTCGTCATGGAGATTGCCTGGGCATTTTTTTCGATGATGATCTTGGAAAGCAGATAGATCAGAACCATAAAGATAATCATTGCAATGCCGTCTGCCAGATACATGATTTTACCCATGGAGACAGACAGCTGGCGGGAGATCCTGGTCAGGGAATCCTCATCGATCACGGTGCCGATATACTGTTTGGGAATATCAGTAATCTCTTCATCGGAAAAGTATCCGGAATAGGAATCCTCGGACAGGTCGAAAAGCCGGTTCAGCTCCCGCCGGTCCGTGAAGACAGACAGGCCGCCCTGGTAGGGATATACGCCTGTAATATCAAAATCGTAGCTCTTCTTTCCGTACTTTTCCTTCAGGGTGATCCGGTCCCCCTCTCCCAGGTGATATTTGTCCGCATAGGAGGAGGAAATCAGGATGTCGCCCTTGTGGAAGCGGTAATGGATGTATTTGCTGTTTTTCTGCACACCGTACACAAGAACTTCTTCAGCCTTTTCGTGATGAGTCGGGACAATTTCCAGGGCATCGCAGCTGAACTTTTCCGCGCTCTTGTTCCTGGTTTCACATTCCGAGGAGAAAAGGTACATGTTGAGCAGGCTTTCCAGTTTGCGGTGCTCATTCATGGCGCCGGCCGGAATCTGAAGGATATACTGATACTTACAGAGAAGATTATCCGCTATGGTTTCCTGATAATGAGCAAGGACTGCAGGGAAGAGCATGCCGAACATGAGAAGCAGGTTGGCAAAGAGCACTCCGATAAAAAGAATGGCATAGTTGCCCATATTCTGAAAAATGACCCTGAGACGAAATCGTGTAAAAAAGGGGATGTGGGATCCCAGTCGGAAAGCCCGCTTTTTGCCTGATTTACGAAGTTCACCCCTCAGAAATGACAGGGGGGACAGCTTCAGCTGGTGATGAAGGACCGTAAAGGTTACCAGGACCATCAGGAGGGCCGGGATCAGGGTCGTTTTGAAGAAGGCCTCCGGACTCCAGACAGTTATGTAGGTCGGAAGACTGTAGCTTCCGTAATAAAGCTGCGCATTAAAGTCCTTGAAAAATGTATAGCCAAGCACATTTCCGATCACGGCGCAGATCAGGGTTACCAGCAGGGGCATGGCCATATAGTGGCGGACCAGCTCGGGCCGGCTCAGTCCGGTGGCCCGGAGAGTGCCGATTACCCCGGCTTCCCTGTTGATGGTGTCAATGATGGTAATGCCGAAGACAAAGGCCATGATGGCAATAATAATGTAGAGGAGAACTTCCATCATAATCTTGTCGCTTCCCATATCATCCCCGGCAAAGATGATGGCCTGATTCAGGTAGCGTGGCGTGAAGCTTTCCAGAGGGACAATGTCGTTGATATCGGCCATCAGATCATCGGAAAAGTCATGAAGCTTTTCTTCAGAGGAGACGGGGTTCTTTAAAATGTATGAATAGGAATACTTGAGGGAGTTGGCATCGAAGGAATCAAACTCCTCATCCGCCACGACACTTACTCCGAACTTGATCGAGTCGAACATGGTATCCGTGTTGTTCTCAAATAAAGCGGAATAGTCTGACAGGGCAATCAGCCCGGTCACAAGATAGGACTTTTTCCCGGCTTTCATGATGTCGCCGGCCCGGATATGATTATTGTCGGCATACATGCGGTCGATGGCGATCTCACCCCTTTTTTCCGGCAGACGGCCCTCCATGACGCAGGCAAGATTGACCCGGGTCCGGTTCCTGAAAACCCGCAGGGTACTCCCGTTGTCAAAGGGGATCTGGCGGTAAAAGTTTTCATAAAGATCGATGCCCAGATCGGATATATCCTCACACTGGACCTTGTTGGCTTTGGAGCTTAAAAGGAAATTTCCATCCTCCACATGATACTTTTCAAAGCTTTCATTGTAGGCTTTGATCATGCTGCCGTCCGCCACAAGGAAGCCGGAAACTTCGCCGATGGTCAGGACCAGGAGGATGAAGATCACCAGGTATTTGCCGAATTCACTTTTCAGTTCCCGGATATAACGTTTTCTCAAGGGACATTTCATAGCAGGCTTACCTCTTACCATTCAAGATTTGCGGCATCCGTTTTCTCGCTGTTGCAGTAGTTTTTCCTTATGTTGCCGTCCTTCAGAAGGATCACCCTGTCGGCCATGGCTGTCAGGGCATCATTATGGGTGACCATGATGACTGTAGTCTTATAAGTCCGGTTGACCATCTCGATCAGCTGGAGAATCTCTTTGGAAGTCTTGTAATCCAGGGCTCCGGTTGGTTCATCACAGAGGAGGACATCCGGATTCTTCACGATTGCCCTCCCGATGGAGGTCCGCTGCTGCTGGCCGCCGGACAACTGGGAAGGCAGCTTATCCCTGTGGGCAGTAAGTCCCAGCCGGTCAATAAGCTCCTCCACAGGAAGAGGGTCTTTGCCCAGCCAGGCCCCCACTTCGATATTTTCCCGGACAGTGAGGTTGGGAATCAGATTGTAACTCTGGAATACATAACCCAGATGATTCCTTCTGTAGCGGGTCATGGCCTTCTCATTCATACCTGACATGACGTCCCGGCCGATCCGGATCTGTCCGGAATCAGGATTGTCGATTCCCCCGATAATGTTGAGGAGGGTGGACTTTCCGGAGCCTGAAGGCCCCAGGAGAACACAGAGTTCTCCCCTGTCAATGGACAGATCAATCCCTTTGAGGACACTGACCCGGCTGTCACCCTGACCATAGGATTTTTTGATTTTCATTAACTCGATAAACATAGATGTAAGCACTTAATATAAGAAGAAATATTATTGGTTAGTTTTCACTAACAAATGTGTCACAAATCAAACATTCTGTCAAGAGCAAAAGTTTAAGTGACTTCCTCTATCACAATCTCTTCTTTTTTTGACCACACTTTGTTCATATTTTCTCTTTAGGATAGGGGACAGTTCGTCAGAAACGGGAGGAAATATCCTCCCAACAAACATGAAAGAAAGAAGGAATGAACTATGAGAAAAAGAATGATGAGCGCAGCTTTTATTATGAGTGTAACTATGGGAATGTCATTGCTGGCAGGATGCGGAGCAGACACCTCCGGAAATACCTCCTCCAAAGAAGAAACGATATACGGTATCGTGGAGGAGGTCAGTGATCAGACTATCACAATCAGGGAAGGAACCCTGAAAGAGGACGGAGAGGGAGATTCTGATTCCGTGATCGATGCAGGAGATACGGAAATAACCATCAACTATGACGAGGACACAGAAGTTAGCTTTGGCGGAAAAGGAGGACCCGGCGGCGGACAGGGTCAGCAGCAAGGGAAGAAAGAAGGTCAGACAGACCAGCCGCCTCAGCTGCCGGAGGGAGAATCAGGTCAGCAGCCCGGGGAGGCAGATAAAGATAAGGGAGGCCCGTCAATGTCAGCCGGCAACCTGAAGGAAGGCGATGTCATCTCCGTGGAAGTGGATGATGACGGCAATGCCGAAGAGATCAAAATCCTAAAGGGCAACATGCCGGGAGGGCCCGGAAACGGAGCTCCCGGCCAGGGAGGCGGCCAGTCCCAGGCGCCGGAATCCTACAAAGCGACAGAGACAATCAGCAAAGATGCTGAAACAAGTAAAGAGACCTACAGCTCCACCGGCACGGACGAAAGCGCCCTCCTTGTGGACAGCGGGGCGACAGCTGCTGTCAGGGAAGCGACAGTGACCAGAAAATCCGACGATAGCAGCGGCGGTGATTCTGCCAGCTTTTACGGAGTCGGCGCAGCTGTCCTGAACACGGAAGGAACCCTCTACCTGAGTGACAGTACCGTGGATACAGATTCCGCGGGAGGCGCAGGTGTCTTTTCCTATGGAGAAAAGGCCGTGACCTACGTGGCTGATACGACCATCAACACCGTACAGGATACATCCGGCGGCATCCATGTGGCAGGCGGCGGAACTCTCTACGCCTATGACGTGACTGCCGTAACACAGGGAGCTTCTTCCGCGGCCATCCGCAGCGACCGGGGCGGCGGAACCATGCTTGTGGACGGGGGAAGCTTTACTTCAAAAGGGAAAGGATCCCCTGCCGTTTACTGTACGGCAGATATTACTGTAAATGAGGCCGATCTGGCGGCTGAGGGTTCTGAGGCAGTCTGTATCGAGGGCCTGAACTCACTTCGTCTCTTCGACAGTGACTTAAGCGGGAATATGCCGGAGGATGAGCAGAATGACTGCACATGGAATGTAATCCTCTACCAGAGCATGTCCGGGGACAGCCAGGAAGGCAACGCCACATTTGAAATGTCAGGCGGCAGCATCACGGCCAAAAACGGCGGCATGTTCTACACCACCAATACGGAATCCACATTTGTCCTTAAAGACGTGGACATCAATTATGCCGATGACAGCAGCTTTTTCCTTAAATGTACGGGCAACAGCAATCAGCGAGGCTGGGGACAGTCCGGGGCCAACGGGGCGGATTCCACATTTACCGCCATCTCCCAGGAAATGGAAGGGGACATTGTCTGGGACAGCATCAGTCAGCTTGACTTCTATATGACAGAAGGCAGCAGCCTTACGGGCGCCGTCAAGGATGACGAATCCAATGCCGGAAGCGGTGGAGACGGATACTGCAGCATCTACGTCAGCAAGGACAGCAGCTGGACCGTTACCGGTGACAGCACCCTCACGAACCTTTACAACGAAGGAACCATTAAAGACGCCGGGGGAAAGACCGTGACAATAAAAGGCACGGACGGAACTGTCTACGTTAAGGGAGACAGCAGCTATACGGTAACAGTTAAATCCTACTCGGATCAGGCAGACCTGTCCGGAGCGGGACAGATTTCCTCCTATGACAGCTATAAACTAGACAAACCGGCTCAAATGTAAAAAAATCTGCCCTTTTTTCCTCCTTTTGTGATATGATAAACAGGTAGTATTTAAACCGGCAGGAATCGTGATAAAGCTGCCTATCACCGGAAAGGAATGGAAGGAAATGCCCCCGTTTGCCAAACAGCAGATTAAATCTTCTTTTATTAAATTATTGAATGAACGTCCGATTACACAGATTACGGTAAAGGAAATTGTGGAGGACTGCGGGGTAAACCGTAATTCTTTTTATTACCACTTTCAGGATATCCCCTCCCTTCTGGAGGAAATTATCGTGGAAATGGTTGACAGGGTGATTCTGTCTCTTCCGGAAGACGTCAGTTTCGAGGAGCAGGTAACGGTGGCGCTTGGCCTGATCGAAGAGAATAAGAGGCTTGTTTACCACATTTTCAGTTCGACGAATTCCAACAAGGTCTTTTATGAAGGGCAGCTTATGAGGATCTGTGAGTACGTAACCAGATCCTACATCGGGTCCAGAGACTATACCAAGTTCGTAAATCATGCCGACAAAGAGTTCATAGTGAGCTTTTTGAAATGTGAAGCGTTCGGTCAGCTGGTCGACTGGCTGAACCACGATATGTCCTACGATATCGTCAAGCATTCCCAGAGACTGTGCAGGATGTTTGCCGGCAGCATCAGGAATGTAAGCCAGAAGTACGGCAAGTACTAAGATGCCGCATCTTACACCGGCCGAGTATTATTTAGAAGGAGATTAGAAATGAGTGAGAAAACCATCCCCTACAAAATCTATCTGAAGGAAGATGAGATACCCGAAGCATGGTACAATATGCGGGCTGATATGAAAAAGAAGCCGGCACCCCTGCTGAACCCGGGAACCCTTGAGCCCCTGAAGGCCGAGGAACTTACTCCCATCTTCTGTGAGGAGCTGGTTGCACAGGAACTGGACGAGGAAAATGCTTACATTCCCATTCCCCAGGAGATCAAGGACTTTTACAAGATGTACAGACCCTCTCCCCTGGTGCGGGCTTACTGCCTGGAGGAGAAGCTGGACACACCGGCAAAGATTTACTATAAATTCGAAGGCAATAACACAAGCGGAAGCCACAAGCTCAATTCCGCCATTGCTCAGGCATATTACGCAAAGAAGCAGGGCTTAAAGGGCGTGACCACCGAGACCGGCGCCGGCCAGTGGGGTACGGCCCTGTCCATGGCCTGCTCTTATTTCGGCCTTGACTGTAAGGTATACATGGTAAAGGTTTCCTATGAACAGAAGCCCTTCCGCCGCGAAGTAATGCGGACCTACGGCGCTACAGTCACACCTTCCCCCTCGGATACCACAGAGGTGGGCAGAAAGATCCTGGCCCAGTTCCCCGGAACAACCGGCAGCCTGGGCTGCGCTATTTCCGAGGCAGTGGAAGCTGCTACAAAGAACGAAGGATACCGCTACGTACTGGGCAGCGTACTCAACCAGGTACTGCTTCACCAGTCCGTGATCGGTCTTGAGACCAAAGCGGCCCTGGATAAATACAACATCAAGCCCGACATGATCATCGGATGCGCAGGCGGCGGCTCCAACCTGGGCGGCCTGATCGCTCCTTTCATGGGTGAGAAGCTGAGAGGAGAAGCAGACTACCAGATCGTGGCAGTAGAGCCTGCCTCCTGTCCCAGCTTTACCCGGGGTATCTACAGATATGACTTCTGCGATACCGGAATGATCTGTCCTCTTGCAAAAATGTACACACTGGGAAGCGGCTTTATCCCCTCTGCAAACCATGCGGGCGGTCTTCGTTTCCACGGTATGAGCACAATATTATCCGAACTCTATGACCAGGGCCTGATGGAGGCAAGGTCGGTTGAGCAGACATCTGTCTTTGAAGCGGCAGAACTCTTCGCAAGAGTAGAGGGCATCCTGCCGGCTCCGGAAAGCAGCCATGCCATCCGGGCAGCGATCGACGAAGCCATGAAATGCAAGGAAACCGGCGAGGAGAAGACCATCGTCTTCGGCCTGACAGGCACCGGATACTTTGACATGGTAGCATATGAGCAGTTCCATGACGGTAAGATGGTAGACCACATACCTACCGACGAAGAACTGCAGAAAGGTTTTGACGGAATTCCCAAATTCCCCGGCAACGAGTGATCTATGCGTAAAAAAGAAAGAGCGGCCCTGGTGATCAGCCGCCTCAAGGAGGCCTATCCCGACGCCGATTGCACCCTGGATTACAATGAAGCCTGGAAGCTCCTGGTGAGCGTCCGCCTGGCGGCCCAGTGCACCGACGAGCGGGTCAATGTGATCGTTAAAGATCTCTATGCCAGATATCCTGACGTGGAATCCCTGGCCCAGGCAGAGCCTGAGGAGATCGAGGAGATCGTCCGTCCCTGCGGACTGGGACCCAGCAAGGCCAGAGACATCAGCAAATGCATGCGTATGCTCCGGGACGAATACGGCGGCCGGGTGCCCGATGATTTCGACGAGCTTTTAAAGCTGCCCGGCGTGGGCAGAAAGAGTGCCAACCTGATCATGGGAGATGTATTCGGCAAGCCGGCCATCGTAACGGATACCCACTGTATCCGCCTCTGCAACCGGATCGGACTGGTGGACGGGATCAAAGACCCCAAGAAGGTTGAGATGGCCCTGTGGAAGATCATTCCCCCCGAAGAGGGCAATGAGTTCTGTCACCGACTGGTCCTGCACGGCCGGGAAGTCTGTACGGCAAGGACGACTCCCTACTGTGATAAATGCTGTCTTTCCGACATCTGCAAGTCTTATCCCGGCATCCTGCGGGAAAAGAAAAAGAAAAAAGGGAAGAAGAAATAAATCTGCTTTAAGTGTCATGACGTAAGAAAGGAAATGAGTCTTTATGAAAAAGTTTAAGCCTATGAAAGAAGGCAAGGTCCGTGAAATCTACGACAATGGAGACAACCTGATCATCACAGCGACAGACCGGATTTCCGCGTTTGACGTCATCCTGAAAAATGATGTGACAAAGAAGGGTGTGATCCTGACCCAGATGTCAAAGTTCTGGTTCGATTTCACACAGAATGTGGTTCCCAACCATATGATTTCCACAGATGTGGAAGATATGCCTGAATACTTCAGGAATGATACCTTCCGGGGCAGGAGCATGATGTGCAGGAAGCTGTCCATGCTTCCGGTGGAGTGCATTGTCCGCGGATATATCACGGGAAGCGGCTGGGCCAGCTACTGTGAAAACGGTACCGTGTGCGGCATCCGTCTGCCCGAGGGCCTCAGGGAGTCCGAGAAACTTCCGGAACCCATTTACACTCCCTCCACCAAGGCGGAAATCGGAGACCATGACGAGAACATTTCCTATGAAGAGTCCGTCGATGTCCTGGAAAAGGCTTTCCCGGGCTTTGGTAATTATTATGCAAATGTGCTGAGAGAGTACTCCATCTCCCTCTACAAAAAATGCGCAGAATATGCATGGGATAAAGGCATTATCATAGCTGACACCAAGTTTGAATTCGGTGTGGACGAGCAGGGAAGGATCCTGATCGGAGACGAAATGCTCACTCCCGACAGCTCCAGGTTCTGGCCGAGAGAGGGCTATGAGCCGGGCAAGGGCCAGCCTTCCTTTGACAAGCAGTATGTCAGGGACTGGCTGAAGGCAAATCCCGACAGCGACTACCTGCTGCCGGATGAAGTCATCGAGAAGACAGTGGACAAATACAAAGAAGCCTACAGCCTTCTGACAGGAATGGAAATCGAATAATAAATCAAGAGGATCCTCCGGCAGCATGACCGGGGGATCCCGTTTTTTTAAAGTCTTTTTATTGATCACTGACCGGCGGAAGGGTCAATGGAAACTACAAAAAGAGTTTCGTCTTCTACCCTGAAGCGGACTTCGAAGCCTGCGTAGGACATGCCGTATATCCTTTCCGGCAGGCGGTGGTAGGAAGGCCGGGGATCCAGAGCCAGGCATTCCAGCAGAGGTTCCCGCTTTTCTTCCGGCAGAACCGTCAGGAGAGCCGGATCGCAGTCGACCATAAGATAATGGTCCTTTTTGGAAGCGGCAAAGCCTGACAGGGCATCCGGCTGCAGGTCGGAGTAGGGGACAAAAGGCTTGATATCGTAGATGGGTGTCCCGTCCATCAGGTCTGCCCCTGAGACAATGAGAGCCGGTCCCTCCGGCGTGGACTCCCTGTATTCCAGGAGTCTGACACAGGAGAGACCCAGACCGTTGGGGCGGAAGGGAGACCGGGAGGCAAAGACGCCTCTTCTTACATTTCCTCCCAGCCTGGGAGGCCTTACGGTGGGCGACCAGCCCGCGTCGACATTTTCCGAGAATCCCCAGATCAGCCACAGGTGGGAATAGCCTTCGATCCCCTTCAGACAGTCGGGGCTTCTGAAGGCCTGTTCAAAAAGGATGAGGCTTTTGCCCGAGTGGAGGCCGCTCTGGCGGGGGACCCCGAACTTGCCTTTAAAATCATTATGAATAAGGGCGACAGGCTCAATTGTTCTGATCATATCTGTATCCTTTCGGGTGCTTATATTCATTTCTTACTGTTTTCCTGTTTATTTTATCACAAAAGAGAGTTGATGAAATTGCAATCCTTAACCTTTTGCGTTATAATGACAATGACTTTGTATGCACTTTTATAGAAGGATGATTGCAAATGCACTATTATGCCGGCCCGATGGAGGGGATTACAGGATATGTATACCGTAATGCGCACCATCGGTTTTTCAGGGGCTGTGACCGCTATTTCATGCCCTTTATCAGTCCGGGGATCAAAAGAGGCCTGCGGACCAGAGAGAAGAATGACGTGCTGCCGGCACACAATGAAGGGGTCCCGGTCATACCGCAGATCCTGACCAGGCGGGCGGAGGACTTTATCCGGATGACAGAGCAGCTGTCGGATCTGGGTTACGAAGAGGTCAACCTCAATCTGGGCTGTCCGGTCCGGACAGTGGTGTCCAAGGGAAAGGGCAGCGGCTTTCTGGCTGACCCGGACGGCCTTCAGCGTTTTCTGGAAGAGATATTCGACCGTTCCCGGGCCCGCATATCCGTCAAGACCCGGCTGGGCATGGAAAAGCCGGAAGAGATCCTGCGGCTGGCAGAGATCTATGCCGGCTATCCCATGACGGAGCTGATCATCCATGCCAGAGTGCAGAAGGATTATTACCGGCGGCCCGTCAACAGGGAAGCCTTCCGGGAAGCGCTCTCCATCTGCAGACACCCGGTCTGCTACAATGGGGACCTGTTTTCACCGGAGGATCAGAAAGATTTTGAGAAAGACTTCCCCGGCGTCAGCCGGTTTATGTATGCCAGAGGCCTGATCAGAAATCCCCAGCTGATCGAAATGATCAGGGAAGGGACCGGGAGAGACCTTGACAGGTGGCGGGCCTTTCTGGCGGAAGTGCAGGCAGGATATGAAGAGATCATGTCCGGCCAGACAAATGTGTTATTTAAGATGAAGGAAATATGGACTTATATGGATGACGCCTTTACTGTCGGGAAAAAGACGGCGAAGGCCATCAGGAAAGCGAAAACTCTCGCCGACTACGAGGCGGCGGTTGACAGGGTTTTCAGAGAGGAAGCAAATGGCATTTAAGAATTACAGGAAAAAAGCTTTAGGACAGAGAATTACGGCCTCCCTTGTTGCGGGAGCACTGGCGGCAGGCATGTTGGCCTTTCCCATTCCGGCCAGGGCGGCAGAGACAGGGGATGCCAGAATAGAACAGATCAGCTCTGACAGCGGCCTTGCCAGAGCGGTAGAGCAAAACTGGGAAGATGATTATTTTTCCACCATGGTCATTGAGCCCGGCAGCAATGAGGCAAATGTCGACGGTGAAGAGAAAAAAGTCTCCACCGAGCTTGGCATGTCTGCTTCCAAAGCCAGACAGGTAACGGAAAACGAAAGTGATCTCCAGGAATACCTGGACGAACATAAAGACAGGATCTATGAAGTGGGAACCACAAAGCAGGGCGACCTGATCGTGTCAGCTCCCTACCAGACCAGAAGGATCGTTGTGGAGAATTCCGCGGTGACTGCAGACTACGGCTGTGACGTAATCTACCAGGATACCGGCAACGGGCAGAGCCTGCTGCAGTTCTCCACTGAGGAGGAGGCAAAGGAAGCATGCGAAAAGCTGGAGAAAAGATACGGCGCTTCCAATGTCTATCCTGACAAGGTTTTCTATGTACAGGGAACTTCCTCTTCTTCCGCACGGTCCTGGGGAACCACCTATATGCAGATGTCCGACCTCAAGGCGGATCATGAAGCCTTTTCCTCCGCGTCCAATGTAACTGTCGCGGTGATAGATTCGGGAATTAAGAATAATACTGCATTTGAAGGAAGAAACGTAAAGATTTACGACGTATACAAAAAGAAAGCAGGATCCGCGTCCGATATAGGAAAGATCGGTGTGGACGGGGACGGGCACGGAACCCATGTGGCCGGCATCATTGCTGATGCCACACCGGCTTCCAAAGTGGACCTCCTCATCATCAAGGTAGCCGATGATCAGGGCTATGCCACCACCAGCCTGGTCAAGGCAGGATTTAATTACGCCATCAAGCAGAACGTGGATGTCATCAATTACAGCATGGGCATGTCATCGCCCGATGCCATGACTTACACAGACTTCAGTGATGTACTGGCAGCAGCTGCCAATAAAGGAATCCCCGTATGCTGCGCAGCAGGTAACGAGGCGGTAGACGTATGCTTCAGCTATCCGGCCTGCGACAGCAGAACATTTGCAGTATCCGCCCTGAAAAAGAGCGGTTCAGCCGGCGTATTCGACGATGATTACTCGGACTTCGGCAGCAGGATCGATTTTTCGGCTCCCGGAACATCCATCTTAAGTGCGGGAACATCTTCCGCTTCCTCAGTGACCGTCATGTCCGGCACATCCATGGCTTCGCCCCATGTGGCAGCAGCCTGCGCCTACGTAAAACTGAAGGTGGGACACGCTTCCACCGTATCGACAGTAAAGACGGAACTCAGAAAGTATTCCAAAGATCTCGGAACGGCAGGCAAGGATGACTATTACGGATACGGATGCCCCATGCTGGGCAATCTGATGACATCCGCCGGCAGCAGCGTGGAGACAGTGGATGTCCCCGCGGCACCGGCAGTGAGTTCCGCAGAGAACCTGACCGGAGGCGTCCGGGTTAAATGGTCAAAGGTTTCCGGTGCTTCCGGCTACACGGTATACAGGGCAGAGGATTTCGGGGCATGGAAGCAGATCGCCACGGTTTCTTCCGGCACATCTTCCTATACGGATACAGCTGTTTCAGGAAGACAGACAGGACTCTTCACCTACATGGTCAAGGCCCAGGGCAGCAAAGGACTCAGCCTGAACGGAAAGACAAAGACCATCGTAAGGATGAAGACACCTAAGATCAGGTCCCTGAAGAGAAAGTCCGGCAGAAAGATGACCGTGTACTGGAACAAATGCTCCGACATTTACCAGTATCAGATTCAGGTGGCAAAGAACAAGGGCTTTACAAAGGGAAGAAAGACCTACAACGTGAAGTCTTCCGCCACCAGCAAGGTAACCGGAAAGCTTTCCAGGACCAGGTATTATGCAAGAATCCGGACCAAATGGTACGGTTATGTGTCAACAGACGGGGAAGACTGGTATGTAAAGACATATTATTCCGCATGGTCCCCGGTTAAGAGTATTAAAGTAAGATAAGCAGATCTGACCGCATAAATGTGCAGATTGGTGGTAGTGACTTGAAAGAGGAAATGAATATCAAAGAAACAACACAACAGCGAAAAGTGCCGCTCATATCCCTCTCCGTAACCAACCTTGAAATAGAGGTTGAGGAGGGGAAGGTGTACCGGAGCAGCTTTGTCATTGAAAGCGAGAACCAGGTGCCCATGAAGGGATTCATCTGTTCCACCAATGACAAGGTGGATACGGAGATCCACGAGTTCTCCGGTTTGCGCCAGGAAATCTCCTTCTATTTCAAGGGGAAACTGGCTGTCAGCGGCATGGAGTATGAAGGAGACCTTGTCCTGATCACCAACGGGGGAGAGTATAACATCCCCTATCATATTCTGGTGACCAATCCCTGCATAGAGACGGAGGATGTGACGATCAGGGACATGGAAGACTTCTGCAGGCTTTACAGGGAAGACAGGACAAAGGCCGCTTCCATCTTTTTTACCGGCGCCTTTGAGAAGGTCTGTCTCAAGGACCGGCCCGAGGAGAAGATCCTTTATCACAGCCTGATGAAGAGCCGTCAGAGAAACCAGATCGTGGAAGAGTTCATGACGGCGGCAGGCTACAAGGAAGTGACCAGGCTGGTTCCCGAGGAGAAGCATCTGGTCCTTGACGTGGGAAAAGAAGAGGACACCCTGACATTTACCCTGTCGGATCCCGGCTATATAGAAGGGGCCGCCCGCAGTGAAAAGGGACAGGTGGGCCTGTCATTCTCCCGTTTTACCAGCGATGATTTTACAGACGGAAAGCTGACCCTGACCATCCGCAAGAACAAAGACTTCGTGATGGGCAGCGATGTGATATATATCGAGACAATCCGCCAGAGCTTTGCCATTCCCGTGGAGTGGTGGGGCACCCTGCCGGCTGTCTCCAGAGAAAAAGAGCGGAGAAGCCTTCTGCGCCGGCAGAAAGCGGAACTCATGCATAATTACCTGTATTTCCGTACCGGCAGTATCGGATTCGAAGACTTTTCCGAGAGTTCCAACCGGGTGATCGACGACCTTTACCAGGAGACCGGAGATCCGGAATGGAAGCTTTACAAAGCCCACCTCCACCTGATGGAGGACCAGAGGGAAGCAGCCAGCGAATGTCTTAAGGAAGTGGAAGAAAGCAGGGAAACAAAAGAACTTTCCCGGCTCATGCAGAACTATAAGCTCTACCTGGCCGCCCTCTATGAGAAGACACCCGAGGCCATTTCCAACGCCGTGATTTCCATCCGTCATTACTATGAGGCGACGGACGACCACAAGGCGGAAGCCCTTTGGATGCTGATCTATCTGGACAGGGAATACGTTTATAACAAGAGCCTGCAGTATGATACCATCCGCCAGCTTTTTGACGCGGGAAACAACAGCTGTCTGCTCTATTATGAGGCATGCGAGATCCTCAATGACAACCCCTCCTTCATGAAGGAGCTGGGGCCTTTTGAGCTGAGCATTTTCCGCTGGGGACTCCGCTACGGATATGTATCCCTGGCCCTGTCCCACCAGTTTGCCAAGCTGGCCCTCAAGGTCAAATACTTCAACAAGAGCATTTATTATATTGCCCAGAAACTCTACAAGGTGGAGCCGGATGACCTCTTCCTCCAGCTGATCTGTTCTCTCCTGATCAAGGGGAACAGGACCGGAAAAGAGTATCACCAGTACTTCAGGAGTGCTGTGGAGGCCAACCTGAAGATCATCGGACTCAACGAGTTCTTCATCCGGAGCATGAACTTTGAGACCTTTGATGAGATCCCCCAGAGGGTTCTGATCTACTTTACATACAGCAATAGCCTGGATTATCTGGAAAAGGCCTACCTCTACACAAATGTGCTTAAGCATGAGAAGGAGTATGAGGAGGTATACGGGGCTTATCATTCCAAGATGCTCCCCTTCGTAAAGGAGCAGCTGACCTATGGAAGGATCAATGAGCACCTGGCCATGCTTTATACCTATTTTCTGGACCAGATCCTGGCCGGCCCGGAAAACTGGAAGGCGGTCTGTGACGTCCTCTTCTTCCGCAAGCTGACCTGCGCCAACAAGAAGATGGCAGGCCTCTACGTATCCTGTCCCGAGACAGGAAAAGAGACCTATTATCCCCTGTCATCAGGTGTAGCTAACATCGAATCCTTCAATGACAGGACCACATACTACTTTGTGGATGCCAATGAGCAGCGATATATAAAGGATATCGAATACACGGAGAAGAGTTTCCTGTCCTTGTCCCGCTTCCCGGCTGACTGGATCAGGAAAAACCTGGACAACAGAAAGATCCTTCTGGTCAAGTCAGACCTGGTGGATGAAAATATCAAAGCCGACGACCTGGCAGTCCTGGAAAGGATCGCCTTTAACGAGGAATATGAAGAATGGATCCGGATCAGGGCGGTGGAGAAGCTCCTTACATTTTATGAGAACCACCAGCAGAAGGACGAACTGTCCAGATGGCTGTCCAAGGTGGATTATTCCAATATATCCTCCGGCTACAGAAAGCGCCTGATGGACTATTACATGGAAGTGGGTATGATCGAAAATACCTTCTTCGGAATCGAACTCTACGGCTCCACCATCATGGGCGCCGAGAAGAGACTGAAACTGGCTGAGTTCGGCGTGGACTACTACCAGGGCGGGATGGATGAGACCACCCTCTCCCTTGCCTACTCTGCCTTTATGAGAAAGAAGAACACCAGAAAGACCCTCCGCTATCTGATGGAACATTTCCGCGGGGAGACGGAGGACCTGCTTACCATCTGGGAAAGAAGCAGGAAGTTCGAACTGGATACGGCAGACTTCGAGCGCCGCATCCTGGACCAGAGCATGTTTTCCGAGAATGATACCGATGGTGTCTTCCCGGTTTATGAATCTTTCTTCCGGACCAATCCGGAGGATGAGATGATCAGCGGTTACCTGGAATATGCCCTCCGCAAGGAAATGGAGGGATCCATGGAACTGCCGGACTTCATGCACATGGTGGCGGGCCGTCAGATTATGAACGGCAACATCAGCGGCAGGGATTCCAGAATTCATTTCCTCTACTATTTTGCCGGAAAGACAGAGTGGTATGAGCAGATCCGGGAACCCGTATCCTTTATTATAGGACAGTTCCTGGAGGAGGAGTTCTACCTTCCGGTCTACCATACATACGGTGACCTGGTAGACTTCCCCATCGATTATCAGGAGATGACCTTCCTGACCTACAAAGGCCGTTCCGGCAGCAGGGTCTTCATCTGCTATGAGATCGAGGATGAACAGGATTATTACCGGGAGCAGCCGCTGACCGAGGTTATGCCGGGCGTCTACGTATGCCAGATGCATTTCTTCCGAAGCGACCATGTCAACTACCGTCTGGAGGAAGACGGGGTCCGGGTGGATAATCTGGAAAATGTAGTATTTGAGACGATGGATTACGACGGGGCGGACAGCCGCTTCTTCGCTCTGAACAGACTGGGCGGCAGCGAAGCGCAGCCCATGGACCTGGAACTTTACCTGTTCCGGGCATGGTTTGCGGATCACGGCATGCAGCTGATGTAAGACAGGGAGGATCGCATGGAACAACTTGATACAAGAAGGTTTGCCGGAATCGACCTGTCACACGGCTCGGCCCAGCTGAGCATTTACGATGAGGGAAGCAGGCAGATGACCGAGGAAAGTTTCCTCCTGCCGGAAGACGACAGGGAGGACTATATCCGGACCGGCATGGACCTGATCGTAAAGCATATGAAAACTGAGCGGCTTAAATGGGAAGATTTCCAGAGCGTGTATTTCTCACTGGAAGATGCGTCGACCGGGATGAGAGAACATCTGGCTCAGGTGCTTCCCGTCGCTTTTAAGGACAGGCACGGAGTCAGGATCATCACCAGATTCCGGGCTTTTGCCGAATATGTATTTCACCAGGAGCGGGTGGTCTGGGACAGAAACACCCTGCTCCTTGACTATACCGATGATACCCTTTCCTACATTCTGATCGACCAGATCCGCCGGTCCAAGCAGAAAGCTTACCGGGCTACCCGGAAGGAGCTGGATCTGACCGAGTACGAAGTGGAACGGACTGCGCCGGACCGGGACCAGAAGTTCAGCAAAATGATGCGGAAGTTCCTGGTCAAGAATCCGGCCAACATCATCTTCCTGACGGGAGACGGATTTGAGGGCAACTGGATGAAGAAGACCCTCACCTATCTCTGTGCCGGAAGAAGAGTATTTCTGGGAAAGAACCTTTATGCCAACGGGGCCTGCCTGCTGGGCACGGGCTCTATTCCCCTGATGGATGAAGGCATGATCCTGATGGACGGCCCTGACATGGTAAGCCATACCATCGGCGTGATCACATCCGAAGCCGGCAAGGCAAAATATGTGCCGGTGACATCCATCGGAAGAGAATGGTACAACACGGAAGGAAGCATTGATATCATCCTGGATAAAAACCAGCGGGTGGAGTTTTTCTTCCACAACACCATTGAAAACGAGATCGAGGGCGCGACATGTGAGATCAGGGATCTCCCCAGCCGCCCGCCCAAGACCACGAGAATCCGTGTGGAGGTGATATTCTCCTCCCAGACAGAGGGAACCATCCTGATGACGGATCTGGGCTTCGGCTCCATGTTCCCCGCAACCGAGAAGATCACAGTATTTCCCTTCAAGCTGATATCATAGGAAGGAGCCAGAACGAATGAGAGAATCACTTGTCTGTATCGGACAGATCGCAAAGAATCCATATCGTTTTCCGGAAACGGGCGTAACCGTGTACTCCTATGAAGAATTATGCTATTATCTGGGAAATCACCTGATCTGCTACCTGTACACACTGCCGGAGGAGAACCTGTGCGAATTTATCAGGGACGAGCTGGGACTTGACAGACTCTACCGTCAGCTGATAAAGTTTCAGGATCCGGCAAGAGATCAGATGAAATACTTTGCGACAGTATTCCGGGAGGGTAATTATTACTCGGAGGATGAGATCCGGGAGATCCTGGACCGGTACCGCAAGCTGAAAAATGCGCCCCAGTACCAGAAATGCAAATGGCTGGGCGACCTGTTTGTGAGAAATGACCACGCCAAGATGGCGATGGAATATTATAAAGAAGCCCTGAAGGAAGACGGCCTGACGGAAGCGGAGCAGGGAAGCATTTACCATAACCTGGGTGTAGCCCTGGTGAGACTTTTCCGCTTTTCCGACGCCAAGATCCATTTCCTCAAGGCCTACATGAATACAGGAGACGAGAGGTCCCTGTACTATTATTACGGAATCATCGCAGTTACCGAAGGCCTTACAATTGCGGACGAAGAAGTGAAGGACTTTGAGGGAGTCGAACTCCTTCTGGACGGTTTTCACGAACAGTTCGCCAAGCTTCAGTCGGACTTCCAGGCCAGTGACGGTGTGGAGAAATTCCGGAAAATGTACTATCTGAGCGAACACGGACGCGAGCAGGAGTGCGGCGCCGTGTGGAGCAGGCTGATCCGCGGCCTGCAGAGCTCTTTCCGCGGGCAGCTGGAAGAAGGGGACCGGCTGCTGGTCACCAATCTCCCCTCTAACGATGTAATATCTTAATACCAGGAGGATATAGAACCATGGCACTTGAAATGAACAAAACCTACAATCCCGCAGAGATTGAGGACCGGACCTACAGGAAATGGATGGATAAGCATTATTTCCACGCAGAGCCGGATGAGAACAGAAAACCCTTTACCATCGTGATGCCGCCGCCCAATATCACGGGACAGCTGCATATGGGCCATGCACTGGACAATACCCTGCAGGACATCCTGATCCGTTTTAAGAGAATGCAGGGGTACAATGCACTCTGGCAGCCCGGAACAGACCACGCCAGCATCGCGACCGAGGTCAAGGTAACGGACAAACTGCGGGAAGAGGGTATCGATAAAGAAGAATTAGGCAGAGAAGGCTTCCTCAAGAGAACCTGGGAGTGGAAGGAAGAGTACGGCGGACGTATCGTCAGCCAGCTGAAGAAGATGGGCTCTTCCGCCGACTGGGACAGAGAGCGCTTCACCATGGATGAAGGCTGTTCCAGAGCCGTACAGGAAGTATTTATCCGCCTTTATGAAAAAGGATATATCTACCGGGGATCCAGGATCATCAACTGGTGTCCGGTATGCCAGACATCCATCTCCGACGCCGAGGTAGAATATGAGGACCAGGAAGGACATTTCTGGCATATCAACTACCCGGTGATCGGCCAGGACCGGTCTATAGAGATCGCCACCACCAGACCCGAGACCATGCTGGGAGATACGGCCATCGCCGTTCATCCGGATGATGAACGCTACAGCGACCTGATCGGCAAGAAAGTACTTCTTCCCCTGGTTGAGCGGGAAATCCCGGTGGTAGCAGACACATACGTAGACCGCGAGTTCGGTACAGGCGCCGTAAAGATCACGCCGGCCCATGACCCCAATGACTTTGAGGTCGGAAAGCGCCATGACCTGCCCGAGGTCAACATCATGAATGACGACGGATCCATCAATGAAAACGGCGGAAAGTTTGCCGGCATGGACCGTTACGAGGCGAGAAAAGCCATCGTAAAAGAACTGGAAGAAAAGGGATACCTGGTTTCAATCGAAGCCCACAGACATAACGTAGGTACCCATGACCGCTGCCACACTACCGTGGAACCCATGGTGAAAAAGCAGTGGTTCGTAAAGATGGAAGACCTGGCAAAGCCTGCCATCGAGGCAGTAAAGACAGGAGAACTGCGCTTTGTACCCCAGCACTTTGACCGGACCTATCTCCACTGGTTGGAGAATATCCGCGACTGGTGTATTTCCAGACAGCTCTGGTGGGGACACAGGATTCCGGCTTACTACTGCGATCAGTGCGGACATATCGAGGTAGCACGCGAAAATCCGGGCAAATGTCCCAAATGCGGCTGCACCCATATGACCCAGGACGAGGACACCCTGGATACATGGTTCTCCTCAGCCCTCTGGCCTTTCTCCACCCTGGGATGGCCGGACCGGACAAAAGACCTGGACTACTTCTATCCGACCAGCGTTCTGGTAACAGGATATGATATCATTTTCTTCTGGGTTATCCGTATGGTATTCTCCGGCTACGAGCATACCGGCCAGTCACCCTTCAAAGACGTCCTGATCCACGGACTTGTCAGGGATAAATACGGCCGCAAGATGAGTAAATCTCTGGGCAACGGCATCGACCCCCTGGAGGTCATCAGCGAGTACGGAGCAGATGCTCTGCGACTGACCCTGGTTACAGGAAACGCGCCTGGCAACGATATGCGTTTCTCCGATGAGAAGGTAGTGGCAAGCCGTAACTTTATCAACAAAGTATGGAACGCATCCCGTTTCATGCTCATGAATATTGAAAAAGCAGATACCGGCAGCGTGAGCAGGGAAGAACTCACACCCGCGGACCGCTGGATCATCTCCAAGGCCAATACTCTTGTAAAGGAAGTCACCGAAAACATGGAAAACTATGACTTCGGTGTAGCCATAGCCAAGATCTATGACTTTATCTGGGAAGAGTTCTGCGACTGGTATATTGAGATGGTCAAACCCCGTCTTTACAACGACGAAGACGAGACCAAGGCAGCGGCCCTGTCCACATTAAAGGAAGTCCTGACCATTTCCCTCAAGCTGCTTCACCCCTACATGCCATTCGTGACGGAAGAAATCTATCTTTTCCTTCATCCGGAAGAGGAGTCAATCATGATATCTGACTGGCCTGTCTACGACAGTGAGGCATCCTTCCCGTCCGAGGAGAAGGAAGTAGAGTCCATCAAGAATGCAGTGCGCAGTATCCGTAATATCCGTGCGGAAATGAATGTGGCGCCCAGCCGCAAGGCAACGGTATACATCGTCTCCGAAAACGAGGATGTACGCAAGATATTCACAGATTCAAAGGTATTCTTCGCGACCCTTGCCCATGCGGGAGAAGTCTATGTACAGGCAGACAAGGCAGGCATTGATGACGACGCCGTATCCGCAGTGATTCCGGATGCCCAGATCTACATTCCCTTCGCGGACCTTGTAGATATTGAAAAAGAAGTGGCCCGTCTCAGCAAAGAAGCCGAAAAGCTGGCAGGCGAGATCAAGCGGGCAGAGAAGATGCTGGGCAACGAAAAGTTCGTAAGCAAGGCACCGGCTGCCAAAGTAGAAGCAGAGAGGGAGAAACTCTCCAAATATACTGCAATGGCCGCCCAGGTGAAGGAACGTCTGGCACAGCTTGATAAATATGCAAAAAGATAGAATATAGATTGATTTTTCTTATCAATACAGTTATTATGATATTGCGACCCGGAAGGTTGATTCCGGTCATATATTGAAATAATCAGTTATGAATTGATAAGGACTGCATTTGGAAAGTGAGGACTTTATGATAGATTTTGATATGGAATTAAAGAAATTCAAACCTGCTGTAGGTGTTGAAGTCGGTGACGGTGAACTGTTTGACGATGACATCAAGGACGTAACAGACCTTGTAGCCGAGCTTGTTGAGGAACTGAAGAACCGAAATCAGAATAACGGATAATTGTCCGGCCGGGACAGGAGGTTTTCTATGAAATGTATTAATTGCGGCAGAAATCTGGGCACGGAATTCTGCAGTAGCTGCGGCTTTGACAACAAGCACATAGGCAAAGCCCGCAATACGGCAGATTACTACTACAACCTTGGCCTGGAGAAAGCCCAGATGCGCGACTTGTTCGGAGCCGAGGCATATCTGAAAAAAGCATTATCGTATAATAAAGAACATAAAAACGCAAGAAACCTGCTGGGAATCGTCTACCACGAGATGGGAGAAGGCGGAAAGGCCTACATCCAGTGGAAGATCAGCGAAAAGCTCAACCCCATGGAGGACAACATCGCCTCCCTCTATGTCAGAGAGATGGAAGAGCATCCGGCAGTATTCGAGGTCATCAACGAATCAGCCAAGAAGTTCAATCTGGCTCTGTCCTATGCAAAGCAGGGCAGCGATGACCTTGCCATGATCCAGATCAAGAAAGTACTGAGTCTGACGCCCAACTTTGTAAGAGGCCATCTGCTCTTTGCCCTGCTCCACTTAAGAGCCGGCGACAATGAGGCGGCCAAGAATGATCTGAACAATGCCCTGGCGGTCGACCAGTTCAACACAACGGCCCGCCACTATCTCCAGGAGCTGGGCCAGGATCCGTCTACTTCCGTGGAAAGAATCCGCACAGAGGATATGAAGCCGGACAATGACAACCTGAAAAATGTCAAGCCGGTAGACCACTATGAAGATCCCAGCAAGGAGACCTGGAAGCAGTTCGTCTACATGCTGATCGGACTTGCCATCGGCGTAATCGCCATGTTTGTCCTTGTCATCCCCAGCGTAAAAGCCGGAGTCAGCGTAGACTATAACAACCTGAAAAAAGAGTATAAACAGACTGTCAACGAAAAAGACGCCGAGATCAGCGACTTAAAGAGTGACAAGCAGACCCTGGAAGAAGAGAACAAGAAACTGTCCAAGAGCCTCTCCATCTATGAGGGAACCAAGGGCAAGGACAGCATGTACGACAGCCTTCTGAAAGCCAGCAAGGCCTTCTATCAGAACGATTACGTGGAATGCGCCAAGTATCTGAAGAAAGTAGAAAAGGATTCTCTTCCCTCCAAGACATCCAAGAACATGTATAAAGAGATGAGCGAAACAGCATTCCCCAATGCCGCACAGCAGCTCTTCGCGAGCGGAAAGCAGCTCTTTGACACATACAAGTATGAGGATGCCCTAAAGGATCTGAACCTCTCCTACAAGTATGAGGAGAACTACGAGACCCTCTACTACATCGCCCGCTGTGAGAAGACACTTAACAAGAACAACAACGGACGTGAGCACTTCTACAAGATCATCAACGAATCCGATGATGCCAAGCTGGTACACGACAGCGCCAGCATCGGACTGGAGATGGTCGAGGAAGATGCAAAGAAGGCAGCAGCTGACTGGGCAGAACAGCAGAACGGCGGTAATAAGGAAGAAAATACAGAAACCACCAGCCAGCAGAACTGATAAAGTGACAGGAAAAACATAAAGCCCGCAGGAAGCGAAAGCGCCTGCGGGCTGTCCCATTTCACCGCCGGAACATTGCGGCAAAGAGAGAATTATGAAAAAGAATTATAAAATGACAATCTGTTATGACGGCAGCAGGTATTACGGCTGGGAACACCAGCCGGACCGGGACACCATCCAGGGAAGACTGGAACAGGTCCTCTCCCGCATGTGCGGCTGCGGTATTCCGGTAACCGGCGCGGGAAGAACCGATGCCGGCGTCCACGCAAAAGCAATGGTGGCCAATGTCCATCTGGATGTCTCCATGAGCCCGGACCAGATCCGGGATTACATGAACCGCTATCTTCCTCAGGACATAGCAGTCCGGGATGTAAGAGAAGCGGCGCCCCGCTTCCATGCCAGGTATAAAGCAGTCGGAAAGCTCTACCGCTACACCTGCTTCGACGGACCGGTAAAGCCCGTCTTCCAGAGAAAATACGTGACTGTCCTGGATTACCGTCCCGATGTGGAAGCTATGCAGAAAGCGGCGGAATACATGACCGGCAAGCTGGACTATAAAAGTTTCTGCGGAAACTCCCACATGAAGAAATCCACCGTCCGGATCGTCGACAGGATCGACATCATCCGCAAAGGAGGCTATATCTACTTTGACTTCCACGGAACCGGCTTCCTTCAGAACATGGTCCGGATCATGACAGGAACCCTGCTGGAAGTCGGAAAAGGAAAACTCCGGCCCGAAGACATCCCTGCCATCATAGAAGCAAGGGACAGAAGCAAGGCCGGACCGACCGCCCCGCCCCAGGGACTGTGCCTGGAAAAAGTGGACTACTGAAGCGGCCGGATGAAGGGAAAAACATGAAGGTCTGGCATGTACAAACATGGATTCCTGCATCTCCGACCGGAAATAAAAGATTATAAAAAAACAGAATAAAAAAGCCCTGTGTATATCTTAAGGTGCTGTTTGAGGAAGCGGTTATTGCTCAACCTGCATCCTGAGATATACACAGGGCTTTTATTATGTTGTTTGTGATGAAATTTTATTTTTGCCGGCCGGAGATTCAGTTCTTCTTTTTCTGGGTAGTCCCTTCGGTCTGCTGTTTCTTCTTTTCTTCTTGCTGCTTCTTTTTCTT
>JAFRFJ010000038.1:0-38025 GCA_017434385.1 Eubacterium sp. | reverse complement strand
TGGCAATGATGATGAAAAAGGGCGGTCTTCTTGATCGGCTATCCTCTTGTTTCACGTTGATAATTGGCCTGAAACCTCAAAATAGCAGAAAAATGGCTTTAGAATTCGAATTCTAAAGCCGCTTTGTCTACAGTCTGAAAGGACTACCGCTTTTGCGATAGTCCTTTAATAATGCCTTATCTGGTTATTCTGCGACACTCTGTATAGTAGCGTTTATCCTGTGCATGGCCCATGGAGAAGGTCTTCCGGGGAAGGGTTCCGTCCTGCATAACTGCGGGGAAGAGCTCTTCTTTTTTCATGTCAGGGAGCAGGATGCCTGCATAGCCTATTTTTCTCGACAGTTCTATAACTGTCCGGGCGCCGTGTATGTAGTCGGTTTTTCCGCCGTACTCTTCCGTATACCAGTTGAGGAAGTTCTGTACATTTGCCACAGTGAGTTTGGACTGTGGTTTGCTGATTCTGTAATGTTTTTTCTTTCCGGCGATGACCAGGTCGAATTCCTGACCCGAATCTGCCTGCTTGTCTTCTGTCTCTTCCAGGCCGAGTTTTTTGATCATTTCTTCTTCGAAATGCTCCGGCTCCACATCCCGGATGATTCGATGGATTGCTTCAAATTCCAGAGCTTTGCTGTGAAGATTAACCAGTTCCACCAGTGCGTAGCGTGCCGGATGGTCGCTCAGATCTTCATCTGGATAACTGCGTTTCAGCTGCTCGTAAAACTCTTTGGCTGAAGCCAGGGAGTGATTTCCGTCTCCGACAGCGTAGACCATGTCAGCATTTTTTATGCCCGGGTACTTTTTCTTCATTATCTCCGGCTGTGAAAGATGCTCCAGTGCTTCTTTTACACTCTTCTGCGCTGCCTGGTCCAGAAGATATCCGGTAATATGGCCGCCGCCCAGCATCAGATCATAATCGTAGATTGTTTCCAGCTTTTCACAGTCTGTGCCAACTTTTTCTATAACGGTCCCCTCTTCATCGTCAATCAGGACTATGACATGGGGAAGTTCAAAGATGGCTTTCTCGCGAATATAAACCCGGGGCGGCAGTCTGTCAGGTATGGTGGCTTCCGTAGCCCGGACAGGTGTGTGGCTGCCGGGATAATACTCGTATTCTTCCAGATCGATACAGCCTACCAGACCTTCCCTCAGATTATTGCTGCTGTCAATCCTTCTGATATAGATCATGCTGTCCGGATATTTATGGAAAAATCCGCTGTTCAGACGTTCTTCCATGACGCGGCTGATTTCCCGGAGACGGGCCTCCGTATTGCCTTCTTCCAGGTACACTTCCGGAAGAAACATGGACAGAGTGGACGGAGCGCCGCCGACTGTATCTTTTACTGCTTCCCAGTATTCGGGCTCGCTGGTGAACTGGTCACAGGCTATGACTGACCAGCGGCTCATGTCGACATCTTTTTTCGGGAGCAGGATATCAGCTTCTTTAAATATTGTATGCATAGGGTTCTCCTATCCGGTATGATTCCGGTATAAAAAAATGGGATTTCAGATATGAATCTGAAATCCCCATTACAATGCAGTCGGCGGGACTTGAACCCGCACCCAGTAAGCCCGGACTAGATCCTTAGTCTAGCGCGTATGCCAATTCCGCCACGACTGCTTGCATCTGTTGGTTTCTCACCAACGAATGCTATTATAGCACGGTGATTTTTAAATTGCAAGCACTAATTTCAGAATCTCAGAATGATATATTTTTCTTTCTAATCTAAGATATTGAGGAACAGATAAACCGGATATATCTTCCTACCAGGCCTTCCAATCCTTCTGAACATATTTCCTGTCTGTATACAGCCGGAATCAGGATGTCAGTCATCTGCTCTGCTTCCCCGGGGCTGATCAGTCCCCACTCCAGAAGGTCCAGAATGTGAGCATATAAGAATGCCGTACCAACTGATTCCGGAGATTTTTTCATGCTGTCCAGCCGGTCAATGAAATCGGCTTTGGTCATTTTTCTGTCAAAATCCCTTAATTGGTATTCCTTCCAAAGTGTATCCTCATCAAGGCCGTATCTTCCCATAATCCGCAGAATATCCCGCTGCTTTTCAGGGCAGAGACCGGTTTGCCTGAACAGTGCCTCTTTTACTGCCTCCATCACAGTTTTTCCAATGAGTTCTCCCAGTTTGCTGCCTTTGCCCGCATTGGTCAGTTTCAAGGATGACTCCGGATTACAAATAGTGATAATCCCATCCGTTCCCGAGCCGGTGGCAAGTCCTGTGGAGTTACTGCTTGCGGCTATCAGTTCCTGAAGAGCTGCTTCTTTTGCCTCAGTGACTGTTATGATGGTTCGTGCAAGTGTCCCTGCATCAAGGCAGGCGTTGGTGTGGAGAATGATATTGATTGTGCCGGGTAAAGGAGTCGGAAACTGATCTTCTTTCTCCTTTTCCTCCAAGCTGTAAAATGTCCCGTTTTCCTCATAGTAAGCGGCCGGATCGCCCGGACGCCCACCGTTATGTTCGATTCCTGCCGTGACAATGGCTGTCACTGTAAGTGACCGGTAGGACATGGTTTTGATAGATACATTTTCCATGCTTGCAGCTGTACTCAATCCGGAACATTTTTCCGGATCCAGTCCCAGATCCTCCAGGGCAACAAGATCCATGTGCTTTTCATAGCTGTCGTCTTTCATGACGCAGGCCATTCCCGGACCCGGATTATCGTCACGGTTAAATACCGCCTGAAGATCTTCCCTGTACCCGCCGTTGTTTGGGCCGGTACTGATTACGTGCCTTTTTCCGGAGAATAAGACAACAATAGATTTTTTATAGTGATGAACCATATCGTCATCCGGAAGACTGTGGATATGCATTTCTCATCCCCTAAATATCACATTTAATAAGGTTTTTTAACAAGTCTGCCCTTTCAGTATTTCATAAAGAGCTTGACTATGCGAGAGCCGACTTTGTAGACAGGCCCTTCCAGGCAGGCCGAGGCTTTTTTCAGCTCCTGGCGGATCGGGATTCCCTGGGGGCAGTGGCGTTCGCACTTTCCGCACTCGATACAGTTGGACGCGCTGGTGGCGTCTTTTCTCAGAGCCGTACACATGAAGTATTCGGTCAGGGCCGGGATCTTTCCATCGCTGTAGCGACGGTTGTATGCGGAAAATGTGCCGGGTATGTCCACATTTTGCGGGCAGGGCATGCAGTAGCGGCATCCGGTGCATCCTACCTTCATGCCTCGATTGATTTCCCGGACGATTTCCTCCAGGAATTCCCTGTCTTCCTCTGTGTAGGTGCCGGAGGGATATTTTCCCGCATTTTTTATGTTTTCCCGGACCATTTCCATGCTGTTCATGCCGGAGAGGACGCAGGTTACTTCCTTCTGATCCCAGAGCCAGCCGAAGCTCCACTCAGCCGGTGTTCTGCCTGACGGATGGCTGTCGAACATTTCTTTTGCCTTTTTGGGCAGGCGGTTTACCAGTTTCCCTCCGCGGAGGGGTTCCATGATGACTACGGGAATTCCTTTGGAGGCGGCATACTGAAGGCCGGTGCGCCCTGCCTGGGAGTGTTCGTCCAGATAGTTATACTGGATCTGACAGAAATCCCAGTCGTAGGCATCCAGGAGTTTCATGAACATGTCTGCGTTTCCATGGTAGGAAAAACCGATCTGCCGGAGGCTTCCTTCCTCTTTTTTAGCAGCGATCCATTCCCGGATTCCCAGCTCGCAGAGACGGTCCCAGGTCCCGACGTCCGTCAGCATGTGCATTAGATAATAATCCACATGATCTGTCTGCAGACGCCGAAGCTGTTCCTGAAAATACTTTTCCATCATCTCACTGCTGCGGATCATATAATGAGGCAGCTTTGTGGCTATTTTTACTTTATCTCTGGCATCGAGAGCTGCCAGTGCTTTTCCCAGGGATGCTTCGCTTCCCGGATAAATGTATGCCGTATCGAAATAGTTGATTCCGCCTCTTATGGCAAGGCTGATCTCTCTTTCTACTTCTTTCTGGTCGATTCTGCCCATCTTTGTCGGGAAACGCATACAGCCGAATCCCAGCACGGAGACAGGGTTCCCATAGCGGTCACGCCGAAACTGCATTCTGCCTTCCTCCTTTATCCATCATGCAAATGTCTGCACTGATACTGTAACTTTCTAATAATAGAGAAATCCTTTGATATCTTCCACCAGATCATCGACGTCCATGTCATGTACTTCGGCCGCCTGTTCCAGTGTTTCCCTCTGTGCCGACGGGCAGCGGCTGCAGTGCATACCCATGCTTGTGAGAATGTCTGCCATCTGAGGATCAAGGGCAAGCAGCTGGCCGATGGTCGTGTCTTTATTAATTCTTACCATTTCTAATATACCTCCCAACTCCAGTTTACTTTGTCGGTTTCATAAAATACCGCGTTTTCTTTCAGAATCGTGGTTTTTCCGTCCTTCACTTCCAGGATGGCTGCCGAACAGTTTGCCCCGAAGGGTGAAGACCAGAAATGGCTGATATCCTGGCCCTGCAGCTGATAGATCAGCCCGTGGAGGATACCTCCGTGTCCTGCTACCATGACATGCTCCCGCTTTCCTTCCAGGGGAAGTACCTGCTCACGGTAGAATTCCATGACACGTTCGGAGACAGCATATAATGATTCGCCGTGGCGGGGAGCCCGGTATCGGGCCGGATCCTTGAACAGTCTCTGGATGCGGGGGTATCTGGGATCCCGCAGCATTCTCCTGGTCCTCCGCCCCTCATAGATGCCAAAGCAGATTTCCATCAGTCTGGGATCTCTGTTGATTTCAAGTCCCCTGTCACCCACAATTATCTGAGTTGTGACAAATGATCTTTTAAGGGGACTTGTGAAGGCATGGTCAAAAGGAATGTCTTTCATTCCCTCAGCCGTAAGTCTGGCCTGTTCAATCCCCTCTTTTGATAAAGGGATATCAACCCTGCCCTGCAGCTTCCCTTTAGAGTTCCAGATCGTCTCTCCGTGACGAATCAGATATACTTTCATTTCCAATGCTCCTGTTATGTGAATTCCAAGCTGTTACTGAGGATGTATCACTCTTGTAAAAGAAATATAATTTTTGTTATATAAATAAATAACAATTTTTATTCTTGATTTTCTATAGTCCCTATGCTATAATGACAGTGTCATAATTTCCAAATCCGCCGATGGCGGGAAAGGGACCGGGTTGTGTGTTGCCTGGTCTTTTTCATTTATTGGATAAATCCAGTCTCAAAACAAAGACAGATGCGTGCTTGCACGCAAATCTGTCTTTGTTTTAGAGACGATAAGCGATATCGAGATGTAGTGCGTCAGCACGGAATCGAGATATTGCTTAGCACAGCGAAAGCGTTTACGCGCAGCTGTGCGTGGATTTATACATTTCCTTATATGCTGTTTACCGGCTTTGGCCGGCCTTTTTTTATTTTCTAGTGATTCGCCTCATATTTTTTGATCAGATCTCTGTTTGCCTTTTCATATTGATTGAGATAAGTCTCCTCATGGGCGTCAAAGTCTTCGGGTGAGATTGTACCATTATACCAGTCCTTACTGTTGAAGTAATCCTGTAATCCCTGGTCTTTAAATCTTCTTCCGTGTCTTGCGTAGATTTCGTTACGGGCAAGTCTTAATTCTTCGGAAGACAGGCCTGCTAGGTCACTCTCACTCAAATAAGTGCTGTCACTTCCGGGAAGGATGTAATCCGAACCGGTTGAATCTGATGAATCATCTGAACTGTCATCCCAGAAATCATCATCTGTTTCGTCCGTATCATCATATTGATCTTCATATGTTTCTGCTTCTGTCGTTGTATCATAACCGAAGATGCTCTCCTCTTCCGTCTCAGCTTCCCTTGTGGTGTCAGCCGCTTCGGTTGTATCCTTCTTATCTCCTCCCGGACCCGGAGGCTTTTTCCCTCCGAAAAGGATGATATAGATACTCACTATGATCACTATCACCGCAATCAGACAGACAGCCGCAATCAGCAGTTTCCCCCCGATTCCCTTCTTCTCATCTCCGTAATAGGGATCGTAGGGATCTTCTCCACCGGCTCTGCCACCTGCTCCAAATGACAGGGGCGGCGGTCCGCCGGCTCCGCGGGGAGGCGGACCCGGAACGTAGTCGGACGGTGGCGGTGCCGCTTCTCTTCCGGGTATCGGACCTTGCTGCGGACCTTGTTTTGGTCCCTGTACCGGTCCTTGCTGTGGTACCTGCTGCGGTCCCTGTTTTGGTCCCTGGGCAGGTCCTGCTGCCTGCAGGGGTTTTCCGCAGGATATACAGAACTTTGCTGTATCATTATTTGCCATACCGCAATGGATGCAACGCTTCATAGTTATTCTCCTGTATCTTTAAGATAGTTGTCGATTCCTTCTACGATACCATCCGCCATTTTCTGCTGATATTCTTTGTCCTGCATATTGGTGTCGTCTTCCTTGTTGGACATGAAGCCCATTTCCAGTATAATGACCGGCACCTTGCTCCAGTTGATTCCGGTCATGGAATCATCCGTCACAATTCCGCGGTTTCTCATGCCTGTGGACTTGCAGTAGGCATCCAGCACACTGTTTCCCAATTTGTAACTTTCACTGTATAAATCTCCCACATAGGGGTTGTCTTCCGATCCGATCAGTACGTGAGCACCTGAAACATCAGAGCTGTCGGCTGAATCCGCGTGGAGGCGGACGCTTATAGCTGCGCCGGAATCATTGGCCAGCTGCGCCCGTTCCGCATTTGATATTGCTTTATCATTGTCTTCCCGTGTCATGATCACCTGATAGCCTTTGGCTTCCAGTCCGTCCCGGACCAGAAGAGCTATATCAAGGTTCAACTGATACTCGCCTACGCCGGTATAGGATCCTGTAGCTCCTTCGGTAGCTTTCCGCTTCATCACATCCGAGCCGGGAGCATTGGGTTCGCTGGCGCTCATATCCACATCCGGTCCCTGGTGTCCGGGGTCGAGACATACGATCTTGCCTTCTTTTTTCTCCTCTTTTCCGCTGCCGTCTTCCTTCTGCGTACTTTCATCGCCGGTATTAGTTTCAGCGGCGGGATCTGTGGTAAAGTCCTGAGAATACCCGGGATCTGTGGTGATATAGAGACCATCTTCCGTCTGAAATGCGCTGTCTCCGGATTCAGTCAGGACCTTTCCGGTTATGTTGAGCCTGTCTCCCACAAAGGCAGATCCTACGATATTGTCTGTGGAGGAGAAGTCAGCCCAGGCTCTGAGATTCACACCCTTGGTGCTGACATAGGATATGACGATGTAGCCTTCAAGAGGCTTATAGCTTTGCAGATGGATGAACCAGGTATCATCTGCGATTACATAAGTCCCGTCATCCAGATGATAGTAGCTTTCCCCGTCTGCCGTACCTTTCTCTGTTGCCAGAAGAATCTTGCCCTCTGTCAGCAGAACAGATTTTTTACCGGGATTGCCGGGGACTCTGTCTGCCGTGATCTGATCTTCTTCCCTGCATCTTGTCATGATGTAACAGGGCTTGAAATCTTTTTCCTTTTCAAGGTATTCCTTATCCGAAGTATCCCCTGTATCCTGACTGCCGGCAGTGCTTTCAGCCTGGCGGCGGGCGGCTCTTCGTGAAACGACAATGCCCGCGACAACAGCAGATGCCATCATGATGACGAGGAGGATGACAATGGGAATAATGATCGGTGTCTGGCTTTTACGCTTTCTTCTTCTGTTATTCATGCTCATGATCTATCTCCGTTTTCTTTATAATATGCCTTTTCCTATGTTAACACATATCATAAAGTAACACAAACAAGACAAATTGCATTTTCAAGACTCGCTCGCGTGTCTTGGCGCCGGATTGGGGTCAGCTCTATAAAAAACTTCCGGGAAGAACGCGCAGTTCTCCCCGGAAGAATAGATGTCCATTTTCTGTTATTTAAGATTTGTTACTTCTTATCATACTTTGTCAGATTGTAAGTCTTCGCCAGAGTCTTCAGAGAAGCCACATAGTTGGAAGATGTCGCATATCCGCCTTTTTTGATGATATTTGCCTGCTTTTCAAAGCTTGCTGTAGAAGCCAGGCCCGCATAACGCTTAGCGGAACCGTTCATTGCATTTAAGAGGTATGCAGAATGATCGTCTACTGATAATCCCACATATTTATATTTACGGAACTTAGCTGTAATGGTTACTTTCTTTCCGCCGTACTCTTCGCCTGTCTTGATCTGCAGGTAGCTCTTCTGATCCCATGTGGATCCTTTCCAGGTATTGCCGGAAAGTGAAGTCTTCATACCAAACATGTTGTTGGCGTTCTGAGCAAGGTAGGATTTACCCCATCCGCTTTCCAGGATACACTGTGCCATTGTGATGGAAGCAAGGACACCTGTTTTTCTGTAGTTCTCCTGAGCAATAGGTCCTATTGCAGCGATGAACTGAGATGTTGTCATGCCCTTGAACTTGGTTGCACTGATCATGGAAGCCTTGGAAAGGTCACTTGTTGTTGTGGTTGTAGTAGTTGTTGTAGTCTTGGCAGCTGTAGTAGTCGTTGCTGCGGGCGCAGTTGTTGCAGCTGCCTGATCTCCTGTAATGAATACAGATTTTGTGTTTTTATCATATTTATACTTAAAGCCCAGGGCAGGTACCACAGCTTTAGCGGGAACCATGATGCAGCTCGGTCCATTGAGCTTAGCTGTGAAAGGTGCAGTACTAAGGCTTTTCTTTTTCCCGTTTACGTACATGTATTTCTTGTTGAGATAGAGCTTTACAAGATTCTTCTTATTGCAAAGCGTAAGCATTTTCTTCTTTTTGTTGTAAGAATAAGAAATCCTGGGTCCTCTTGCTACCAGAGTGTAGTTATAAGGAATCATGATATTGTTATTGATCTTCAGTGCCGGACGGGATGCTGTATTCACTCTCACCCCATTGTAGTAAACCTTGTAGGATGCGCCGGTGTAACGGCGTGTCTTGCCGCTCTTCTTATAAGTTACGGCTGCACTTGCGGCGATGGAACTCATTACCAGGACACAAACCATGATAATCATTACAAATCTCTTAACAATTTTTGAACTTTTCAAAACGTCTCCCTCCTCTTTTGAAAAATAAAATTAATGTTATTTAGAAAATGGACATATTTTTTATTATAAAAAAAGACCGGCAAACTTTCGTTTGCCGGTCACCCATTTCATTAAGCCACCTTACTCTTCGCGAGCTCAGCAAGTGCAGTGAATCCTGCCGGATCACTGATCGCCATCTCGGAGAGCATCTTTCTGTTGATTTCCACGCCGGCCAGTTTAAGACCATGCATGAACTTGCTGTAGGAAATACCGTTCATTCTTGCAGCTGCATTGATACGAGCGATCCAGAGCTGTCTGAACTGTCTCTTTCTCTGCTTTCTTCCTGCGTATGCGGTTGTAAGCGCACGCATTACGGACTGCTTAGCTACTCTATACTGTTTTGATCTTGCTCCGCGGTAACCCTTTGCAAGTTTAAGAACTCTGTTGTGTCTTTTCTTTGCGCCGATTGCGCCTTTTACTCTAGCCATTTGTATTGCCTCCTATATATACGATAAACGGTCAGTTAAATCCTGATTAAAGATAAGGTAAGATCTTCTTCATGTTCTTTACATTTGTAGGATCTGTGATAGTTGACTTTCTGAGGTTTCTTTTTCTCTTCTGCGTCTTCTTGGTCAGGATATGGCTTTTGTAAGCTTTATTTCTCTTTAACTTTCCGGTACCTGTCTTTGTAAAACGCTTTGCAGCTGATCTGCTGGTTTTCATTTTCGGCATAATAGTGTTCCTCCTGTGTCTGTATACTAACGTTTCTCCGATAAAAACATGGTCATAGCCCTTCCTTCGAACTTGGGCTTTTTGTCGATTACCGCAATATCTTCAAGCATCTTGGCGAACTCATCAAGGATGACCTTGCTGGTGTTCACATGGGCAAGCTCTCTTCCGCGGAAACGCAGTGTCACTTTCACTTTGTTTCCCTTGCTTAAGAACTTTCTTGCCTGGTTGACCTTTGTGTTCAGGTCGTTCTTGTCGATATTGGGAGATAATCTTACTTCCTTGACATCGATTGTCTTCTGCTTTTTCTTTGCTTCCTTCTCTTTCCTGGCTAATTCATATCTGTACTTACCATAGTCAATAATCTTACAAACAGGCGGCTTTGCGTGGGGGGCGATCTTTACCAGATCAAGCTCTTCCTCTCTCGCAATCTTCATGGCCTCTTTTGCTGACATGATACCAAGCTGCTCGCCGGTACTGCTGATCAGTCTTACTTCACGATCCCGTACCTGCTCATTAATCATCAGTTCGTTAATTGTAGTACACCTCCATAAAAATCCACATTCCCTTCACGGGACATGTGCTGTCTGATTGTTATCACTATTGTACAGTTACAGATTATTAAGCCATTGAAAGTCATCAGGCCGGGTTCCTGTCTGGCGGACAGTCCCTTTAAAAAGGCCTGCGCATAAAAAAACGGGCAGTCAACAGACTACCCACACAAAATTCAATAACGAAGGATCCTATTTCCCGAATCCAGGTTATTACAATCCTGATATTAACCTGAGTCACCGTAATGTGCTAAGGTGAGAGTGGATGCTCTGCTTTCTATGACCTTTGCTAATATAGCACTTTACGAAAACTCTGTCAAGTCTGTTATAAATCTAAAACTAAGCTTTTATTTTCTTTATTATATGGCCGGTAACTGATGCCCACCATGTCGAACATTCTTTTTGATGCGATGATGGAATCCGTTGCGGCGTATTTGTCTGAGTAGTAGATCACTTCCTTTATCCCTGACTGTATGATGGCTTTGGTACATTCATTACAGGGAAAAAGGGTGGTGTATATTCTTGCGTCCCGGAGCGACCCGCCTCCGTAGTTTAAAATGGCGTTCAGCTCCGCGTGGCAAACATACAGGTACTTTGTGTCAAGGGGCGTACCCTTGCGCTCCCAGGGCATCCTGTCATCGTCACATCCCGTCGGCATTCCGTTGTATCCCATGGATAGGATCTTGTTCTCAGGGCTTACGATGCAGGCTCCCACCTGCGTATTATTATCTTTGCTCCTCTGGGCCGACAACATGGCCACTCCCATGAAATAGGCGTCCCAGGAAAGATAATCCTGTCTCTTCATATGGCACCTCACGATCCACATATTTTACACATCATATCATAAATATCGACATTTGTGAATACTGTTTTTTAAATTTCTTAATATTTTTTTTCGTTTTTATTACGTTTCTTAATCATCCAGCGAGAATTTGTCATGGATAGCATTGATGGCTTTCTCCGTATTCTGCTCATCAATAAGGACTGTAACCCTGATTTCGGACGTGGAAATCATGCGGATATTGACGCCGCAGTCATAAAGAGCCTCGAACATGGAAGCAGCAACGCCGGGATGGGTCTGCATGCCCGCTCCCACGATCGACACCTTGGAAACCTTCTTGTCAAGATTGATCTCCTTGTACTCGCTTCTGGGGAAACTCTTGGAGATCACGGCAATGGCTTCATCCGCCATGTCTTCATCTACCGTAAAGGAAATGTCCTTGGTGCCGTCCCGGCCCACTGACTGCAGGATAATGTCCACATTGATCTGGTACTTGGCCAGTGTATTGAACAGATGGAAAGCAATTCCCGGTTCATCCTTCAGTCCGATGACGGCAATCCGTGCCGCTCCTTTGTCAGATGCAACACCGCTTACAAGCATTTTTTCCATGATATCCTCCTTCACGATCGTTCCTTCGTTGTTATTGAGACTGGATCTTACCACAAGCTGCACGCCGTACTTCTTGGCCATCTCCACGGACCTGTTATGAAGGACGCCTGCTCCCAGAGTGGAAAGCTCCAGCATTTCATCGTATGTAATCTCTTTCAGTTTACGGGCTGATTTTACGTAGCGGGGATCCGCTGTGTAGATACCGTCTACATCAGTATAAATTTCACAGGCATCCGCGTGCAGGGCTGCCGCAAGGGCTACTGCCGTCGTATCTGAGCCGCCCCTTCCCAGGGTCGTTATGTTATCATATTTATCAACACCCTGGAATCCTGTAATTATAACAATTTTCCTCTGTTCCAGCTCATTGAAGATCCGGTCGGTATCGATCCTCTTAAGCTTCGCGTTTCCATAGCGGTGGGTCGTGTGCATGGCTACCTGATAGGCATTCAGGGAAACTGCGGGTACCCGGAGGGCGCCAAGAGCCATGGCCATCATGGCTACGGAGACCTGCTCTCCCGTGGAAACCAGCATGTCCATTTCTCTCTTTGAGGGCCTGGGATTAATATCCCGGGCCATTTCAATCAGATCGTCCGTCGACTTTCCCATAGCCGACAGAACCACCACCACATCGTGGCCTTTTATATAATCTTCAATGCATCTCTTGGCAACATGGAAGATTCTTTCTTTATTCGCAACAGATGTTCCTCCGAACTTCTTTACGATCAGCATATCATTTGTCCTCCTGCTTAAAGTCTCTTATTGATCAGTCAAGACGGATTCCCGAGATCACTGTCCCTGCTTTGGCACAGGCCGCCTCAAATTCTTTTTCCTTCATGATATCTGTGATGAAAGCCTTATCATTCATGCCTTCCGCCGCGACTGCCTGTGTGGAGCCGAAGCATTGAGCAATCAGGCTGTCATCCGTATCTCCGGGCATGCGGACAAAGAATCTCCTCTCATACTCCAGATGGTCTTTGATCTGACATTTCTTCTCATCCCAGTGGATCCGGATGTTTCTGCCCTGATTTATGACGCAGTCAACCACATCAGCCACTACGGCACTGGCAGTGGGAAGGCTTCCCGCTCCCTTACCGTAGAACATGGTATCATCCACCATGTTTCCCCGGACGAAGATGGCGTTGAACACGTCCTTGACACCGGCCAGAGGATTTTCATTGGACACCAGGAAAGGTGCCACCATAGCACAGTATTCTCCGGATTCTGTCTTCCAGCTGCTGCCCAGCAGACGGATCTTGTAGCCGGCTGCATTGGCATAGCGGATATCATCTTCCGTAATCTTTGTAATTCCTTCCGTATGGATGTCACGGTAATCCACCTGACTGCCCCATGCCAGGGAAGAAAGAATGGCAATCTTTCTGCATGCGTCATAACCTTCCACATCCGCCTCGGGATGCAGTTCTGCATAACCCAGTGCCTGTGCCTGGGAAAGGGCTGTTCCGAAATCGATGCCCTCCTCTTCCATTTTGGTGAGGATATAGTTGGTGGTACCATTCAGTATTCCGTTGATTTTCTCGATCACATCAGCTGTCAGGCTGGAAATAAGGGGACGGATAATGGGAATTCCTCCGCCCACGCTTGCCTCAAACAGGAAATTGACATTCTTTTCTCTCGCCAGGGCAATCAGCTGCGGGCCGTACATGGCTACCAGTTCCTTGTTGGAAGTGACCACGCTTCTGCCGCTCTCCAGAGCAGCCTTCACAAATGTATATGCCGCGCCGGTTCCGCCCATGCACTCTACGATCACACTGATGTCGGGATCGTTATTTATGATATCAAAATCATGTACGATTTTATCTTCGAATTCATCTCCGGGAAAATCCCTGAGATCCAGAATATATTTGACCTCGATCGGGCTTCCGCTCCGCGCGGCAATGGACCCGGCGTTTCTCGCAAGCACCTGTACCGCGCCGGAACCGATCGTCCCATAACCTAATACTGCAACATGTACCATAGCTTCCTCCTGTTTGTTTACCTGTTTCCTGATCAGTTGATTACATATATGATTCGCCGGATACCATCTTCAGACTGTGTATACCCTCCGCCTGCTCGATCTGCTCGATCAGGTCGGGGATGGCAGCCTGTGAGGGCAGGACACGGACACTTAAGGTGACCATGGCTCTTCCGTTTACGGGAATACTCTGATAAATGGTCAGAACATTTCCGTCTGACGCGCTGATCTTCGACAGCACACCGGACAGCAGTCCCGGCCGGTCTTCCATCTCCATGACAAATGTAAGTATCTTACCTTCCAGCTTTTCATGCAGCCGGAAAATGTCATCCTTATACTTATAATAGGCACTTCTGCTGATTCCCACCCGGCGGATCGCTTCGGCCACCGTCCTGGCCTCCTGACTGTGGAGGAGCCGATTTGCTTCGTCTACCTTGAGGAGAACTTCAGGGAGCGCCTTTCCCCTGACCATATAGAATCTGGACTCGTCTGCCATTATATCTCACCTGTCCCAAATTATTATCTCAGAAAGGAGTCTGTCCGTCTGACAAACACATTTGTTCTCACCCGAAAGATATTATCACATATGAACTGATAATGCAAGAGACAAAAAGAGCTTTTTTGCCTCTTATTTCAACTTCTTCAGCAGACAAAAGAAAGGGAAGAGAAAGCCTTTTCAGAGCACCCTCTTCCCTTTACATTTTTAATGATTTCCCGACGGAGCCCCCGCTCCTTTTACGGGATTATTTATCCTTCTCTTCCTCTGCAGCTTCCTTGAGCACCTTCTCCTGTGCATCTGCAGGCATCTGCTCGTATCTGCTGAACTCATAGGAGAACTCTCCGCTTCCGCCGGTCATGGAACGAAGATCTGTAGAGTATCCGATCAGGCTTGCCAGCGGGATGTCCGCCTCAAGTTCCTGACGTCCGCCCTCGATGGGGTTCATTCCCAGGATACGGCCGCGGCGCTTGTTCAGGTCACCCATAACATCACCGGTATTCTTGTCGAGAACATCAACCTTAAGGTTAACGATCGGCTCAAGAAGAACAGGCTTTGCATCCATGACACCATTCTTGAAAGCAGTGATGGCTGCCATCTTGAATGCCATCTCGGAGGAGTCTACCGGATGGTAGGAACCGTCGGTCAGGACTGCCTTGACACCGACAACAGGATATCCTGCAAGGGGTCCCTTCTGGCAGCTTTCAGCGATACCTTTTTCAACAGCCGGGAAGTAGTTCTTGGGAACTGCGCCGCCGAAGATCTTCTCGGAGAACTCGTAGGGAGTCTCAAGATCGCCTGAAGGCTCGAACTCCATAAGAACATCGCCGTACTGGCCGTGTCCGCCGGACTGCTTCTTATATTTACCTCTGACCTCAACCTTGCCTCTGATGGTCTCCTTGAAGGCTACCTTGGGCTTGATCAGTTCTACTTCTACTTTATAACGGTCTGCCAGTTTGCTTCTGACAATCTCAAGATGCTGGTCGCCCAGACCATAGAGAAGCATCTGACGGTTTGCCTTGTCGTTGACCTCTTTTAAGGTAAGATCTTCGTCCATAAGCTTCTTCAGAGCGGAAGATACCTTGTCCTCGTCACCTTTGGACTTAGCGACATAACGTGTAAATGTGTAGGGAACCGGAGTGTCAATCGGCTTGAACATAACCGGATCAGCCTTGAGGGACAGGGTGTCGCCTGTCTTTGTAACAGCGAGCTTTGCGATAGCGCCGATATCACCTGCGTGAATCTCGCTGACCTCAAGCTGCTCTTTTCCTCTGAGGATATAAAGCTTACCGATTCTCTCCTCTGTCTCCTTGTTGCTGTTATATAAAGAACAGTCGCCCTTAAGGACACCGTCTGTTACCTTAACCAGGGAGAAACGTCCTACGAAAGGATCTGCGATCGTCTTGAACACAAATGCGCTGACTGCTGCGGAATCATCGAAGGAAGCCTTGAAGTCCTCGTCAGTCTTGGTCTTCTTTCCGACAAACTGATCCTCAATCTGTCCGGGAGCCGGGCAGTAAGTAACCATTGTATCAAGAAGAACCTTTGCACCGTATGTGGAGTCATTAGCACCGCAGATAACCGGCATCAGGTCGCGCTGTGCCAGTGCGCTCTTGATCGCGCCGTTGATCTCTTCCTCTGTGAAAGGCTCTTCCTCAAAGAACTTCTCCATCAGTTCTTCGCTTGTCTCGGCAATACCTTCAACCAGGGACATATGGAACTCATCCAGGTCATCATTTGCGCCCTCTTCCACTGCGTTCTCAGCTACGCTGCCGTCTGCCTGTACAGGGCACTCAAGCATCTTAACCGCATTGACATAACCCTTGAAGTCATGTCCTTCTTTCATGGGCATTACAAAGGGAACGATTCCTGTGCCGTACTCTTCACGGAGTTCTTCCACGATGGCAGCCGCATCCACATGCTCGTCTTCCACTGTTGTAATGTATACAATAACCGGAATGCCTCTCTTTGCGCAGAAATCAAAGCTTTTACGGGTTCCAACCTCAATGCCGGACTTACCGCTGATCACGATTACTGCTGCATCAGCAACACTCAGTGCCTCATAAACCTCGCCTGCGAAGTCAAAAAGACCGGGCGTGTCGAGAACATTGACCTTGACACCGTCCAGTTCCATGGGAACTACGGATGTCTGGATCGAGAACTGTCTCTTGATCTCTTCCTTATCGTAATCGCTGACAGTTCCGCCCTCTGCTACGGTACGGGTTCTCTTGATGATCCCTGCGACAAGAGACATTGCCTCAACAAGGGAAGTCTTTCCACAGCCGCCGTGTCCGAGCATTACGACGTTACGAACATTCTCAGTAGCATATACATTCATATATCTGTTCCTCCTGTATATTAATTGTATTAAAACTCAACCTTTATTCTACTAAAAAACACGCACATTTACAAGAATTATTTAAAGTAATTCACAACAAAATCAGCTCCTTACAGGAGGATATTCTGCTTTTTGCACTTTAACACATGAAAGTGTTGACACAAAATCAAATTCCATGTAAAATGAAGCATATTCTATCGGGAGGTCAGGAAAATGAAAAAAGAAAATCTTATCGGTTTTATCGGACTGGGTCTTATAGGCGGTTCCATTGCCAAGAGAATCCGCAAAAAGTATCCGGCCGCTGAAATGATCGCATTTGATAAAGACACGGATTCCCTGAAGGAAGCGGTCCGGGAAGGCGTGATCAACCAGGCCTATGAAAGCCTTGATCCGGAATTTGCAGACTGCAGACTGATCTTTCTCTGCGCGCCCGTATCATCCAATCTGGAATACCTGTCCAGACTTAAAGCCATGGGAATCAAAGAATGTCTGATCACTGACGTGGGCAGTGTCAAGGAACCTGTCCAGGCAGCAGTGGACCAGCTCAACCTCGAGGCGTACTTTATGGGCGGCCACCCCATGGTGGGATCCGAGAAAACCGGCTATGCCAATTCAACTGATATACTGATCGAAAATGCCTATTATTTCCTGACTCCCTCCAGCGAATCCGATTTTGCGCTGACTGCCCGCTTTTCTTCCTTTATCCAGGGACTGGGTGCCATACCTGTCACCCTGTCTCCGGCGGAGCATGATTATTTTACCGCTGCAATCAGTCATGTGCCACATATCATGGCCTGTGAGCTGGTTCATCTGGTACGCCGGGCCGACCGGAGCAACGGAATGCTCAAGCAGCTTGCGGCAGGAGGGTTTAAGGATATCACCCGCATCGCCTCCTCATCTCCCATCATGTGGAAGCAGATCTGTTCCATCAATGCCCCTCACATCAAAACGCTTCTGGAAAATGTAATTCAGGACATGCAGGAGATGATCCGCCAGCTGGACGGGAGAAACGAGGCCTATGTGGAGGAGTATTTCAGAAGTGCCAAGGAATACAGGGATTCGGTACCGAAAAATGCCACCGGCCTCTTTAAGAAAGTATCCAGGATCTATGTCAATATCCCCGATGAGCCCGGCACACTGGCAACCGTTGCCTCTCTGCTGGCATTCAACGGGATCAGCATCAAAAATATCGGTATCAACCATAACAGGGAATTCGAGGAAGGTGTCCTGGAAATCATGTTCTACGACGAGGAGACCTGCCGGAAATCGGCCGAGATACTTGAAGAGCGTAATTACCAGGTGAAAGTAAGATAAGATGGCAGATACAGGAAAAATCATCAGAAAGACAGACAGTCTGCGCGGCAGTCTTACCGTCCCGGGTGATAAATCCATTTCTCACCGGGCTGTCATGCTGGGAGCACTGGCAGAGGGCGACACCAGGATCCGCGGTTTTCTCAAAGGAGCAGACTGTCTTTCCACCATCTCCTGTTTCCGGCAGATGGGAATAAACATAGAAGAAAAAGGTCCTGAGATCATCGTCCACGGTAAAGGACTGCACGGTCTTTCGGCACCGGAGGAACTGCTGGACGTAGGCAACAGCGGAACCACCATCCGCCTGATCAGCGGCATCCTGGCAGGGCAGCCTTTTGAGTCTGTCTTAAGCGGAGATGCCTCTCTGAACCGGCGCCCCATGAAACGGATCATGGTTCCTTTAAAGGAAATGGGGACGGAAATCACAAGTCTGGGCGGCAACGGATGTGCTCCTCTGCGCATTAAAGGAGGGCATACAAAAGCTATACAGTACAGGTCGCCTGTCGCTTCAGCCCAGGTCAAATCCTGTATCCTCCTGGCCGGTCTCTATGCCGACGGGAAAACCAGTGTAAAGGAACCTGCTTTATCCAGAGACCACACAGAGCGGATGCTCCGGGCTTTCGGTGTCCATATGGAATCTGAGGGAAACACCTGCACTGTCACCCCGCCTGCTTCCCTGCATGCCCGGGATATCACAGTGCCGGGCGACATATCATCGGCGGCTTACTTTATTGCTGCCGCTCTGCTGGTTCCGGATTCGGAACTGGTCATCAGAAATGTAGGCATTAATCCTAGCAGAGACGGTATCCTTACTGTCTGCAGGTCCATGAATGCCCAAATAGAGACAGAAAATGTCCGACTGGAAGGTGGAGAGCCGGTAGCAGATCTGAGAGTCCGTACAAGCAGGCTGAAGGGCACTGTTATTGAAGGCAGCCTGATTCCGACCCTGATTGATGAAATCCCTGTCATTGCCCTGATGGCCTCGCTGGCCGAGGGAACCACCATCATAAGAGATGCCGGAGAACTTAAGGTAAAAGAATCCGACCGGATCGAGCTTGTCAGCAAAGGGCTTAAGGCCATGGGGGCCGATGTGGAGGCCACCGAAGACGGATTTATCATTCATGGAGGACATTCCCTTAAGGGTGCATCCATTGATTGCAGGCAGGATCACCGGATTGCCATGACTTTCTCTGTGGCCGGACTCCTGGCCGAGGGAGAAACCGTGATCAGGGACAGTGACTGCGTTGTCATCTCCTATCCCGATTTCTACAGGCAGCTTGACATGCTGTCTTCCGTTTAACTTATACCTTTGTAAAAAGACCTTTGTAAAAAACAGAAAGGGTGACATACAATATGGAAAGAAAACAAGGGGTTCACAAGTTCTTTGATAAACATACGCTGGCAGGACTGATCATCCTCATGTTCGGCGGCATGCTGCTTGCCCAGATAATCATAGGAGGACTTCTCGGTTTCCTCTTATCAAAAGCGGGTATAGGTTTAAAGACGGGTATCGCACTGGGAGCAAGTATCGGAGGCATTCTGATTGTATTCCTTCACTTTTTCCGGTTCAGTCCGGAATACAGATGGAAGTCGGGAAAAGAAGACTTTTTGAATACATTCCGCCTCTTAAGTCCTTTTCTCATCTTCTGGATAACTTATATACCGATCGACACATACTGTGCGGGAAGGTTCCCCTTCGGGCCTGTAGCCCCCGCCTCTCTGGCAGCTGCTCTGTCGGCAGGCATATGCGAGGAGGCCGCTTTCAGGGAATTGCCCATATCTTACATGGCAAGGCAGTGGAAAGAGGGGAAATATATACCTGCCATGGTCCTCATTCCGGGAGTTGCATTCGGTCTTATACATTTAAGCAACGGCATAATGGGCAGCAGAGACATTGTAGGTCTTTTGCTGCAGGCCGGGTTCAGCATATTTTTTGGCATATTCTTCTCAGCAGTTTATCTCAGGACAGGATGTATCTGGCCTCTGATGTTCACCCATGCCCTGCATGATATCCTGGTATTCTCTGCTGCTTACTACGTAGATGATCTGCCTGACTGGGTGGCAGTTGTCTGGCTGATCATCGAAGGCGGTCTGGCAATTTACGGTTTTTATCTGATCAGAAAGTCAAAAAGGGCAGAGATTTTAGCATTCTGGGATAAGAAGTGGAGCAGAACTTAATCAGAACATAATAATTGAAATAAAAGAACCCGCCTGTATCTTATGATAATGCTTTCAAAAACAGTATCATAAGATACAGGCGGGTTTTTATTATTATTCAGCCGGCTGCCGCCGGTCTTTTTGCATTTTAGTGGTGGAAAAGCCTCAGTCCTGTAAAGCTCATCACCATGCCGTACTTATCGCAGGTCTCGATTACGTTGTCATCCCGGATGGAACCGCCCGGCTGTGCAACATATTTAACACCACTCTTATGGGCACGCTCAATGTTGTCGCCGAAGGGGAAGAAAGCGTCGGATCCCAGGGCCACATTTTCAAGCTTGGCAATCCATGCCTTTTTCTCTTCTCTGGTAAAGACTGCCGGCTTCTCTGTAAAGACTCTCTCCCATGCGCCGTCTCTGAGAATATCTTCATACTCGTCGCCCATGTAGACATCGATGGCGTTGTCACGGTCTGCCCGGCGTACATCCTCCTTAAAGGGAAGGTTCATAACCTGGGGAGACTGGCGGAGCCACCAGTTGTCAGCCTTCTGGCCTGCCAGACGGGTACAGTGGATCCTGGACTGCTGGCCGGCGCCGATGCCGATTGCCTGGCCGTCTTTTACATAGCAGACGGAATTGGACTGGGTGTACTTAAGGGTGATCATGGAAATTGCCAGATCAATCTTTGCCTGGTCTGTAAATTCTTTATTCTCAGTCACGATGTTGGCAAAGAAATCGTCGTTGATATCCAGTTCATTTCTTCCCTGTTCAAATGTGATTCCGTAAACCTGTTTCTTTTCAACAGGATCCGGCACATATTCGGTATCCATCACGATCACATTATAGTTTCCGTTCTTTTTGCTCTTTAAGATTTCCAGAGCTTCCGGCTCGTATCCGGGCGCGATCACGCCGTCAGACACCTCTCTCTTGATCATATTGGCCGTAGGCACATCACATACATCAGAGAGGGCGATAAAGTCACCGTAAGAAGACATTCTGTCCGCGCCGCGGGCTCTTGCATAGGCGCAGGCCAGGGGTGAAAGTTCTCCCAGATCATCCACCCAGTAAATCTTTGCCAGAGTGTCGGATAAGGGCAGGCCGACTGCAGCGCCTGCCGGTGATACATGCTTAAAAGACGTTGCTGCCGGAAGGCCTGTTGCCTTCTTCAGCTCACATACCAACTGCCATCCGTTAAAGGCATCCAGGAAATTGATATATCCCGGTCTTCCGTTTAATACAGTGATGGGAAGATCCTCTCCGCTTTCCAGATAAATTTTTGACGGTTTCTGGTTAGGGTTGCAGCCATACTTTAACTCAAGTTCTTTCATCGTAATTACTCCTTATAATGGTGCTTATTTCTTGTCCTCTTTCTCCTTCTTATATGAGTCGTACTCATAGACGGAATAGCTTTCCACTTTTCCTGTATCAGTGTCATAACTGATGTTTTTACTAACATTTCCATGCTTATCATACTCTGATTTGCTTGAGATCACAGCCTTACTCTCGTAAGTTACGGTTTCATTTCCGTAGTTATCCCAGTCATAATCCCTGGGATACCAGTAAAACTCATATCCGGTACATATGCCTTTTTTATCTCTTTTGTAATCATAGGTATACTCAGAGTAGCATTCTTCATGGTTATTTTTATCATCAAAGCTCGAATACTTTATCATATTACCATGATCGTCTCTTTCATACTTTTCATGGCTTATTCTGGAGCGTTTCGAATCCGAATCATAGGTGATCGCACTGATGATCTGGTCATCATCATCAAGTTTAACCTCTCTTACATCGGAAAGATTTCTGACATTGGATCCCGTATACTCATAATGTTTTTCAACATAAGAGTGATCAGAATCGTTATAGGTAGTCTCTGTCGTGTTTCTGTGCTTTGTGCCGTCATCCTGGTAGTAAACAAACTCGTAGAAAACCTGCTTACCGTCAGCATCGTAACGGAAAGAGGTCTCGTACCTCAATTTGTTATTTTCATTATAGCAGGCGGAACCTTCCCGCCTGCCGAGCCCGTCATATCTGTTGAGAGTTTTACTGATCACTTTGCCAGATTCATCATACTCAACCATTTCTGTCATATTATGATTGTCATCATAACTATACTCAGTCCAGCCGGTTTTCTTGTCAGAAGCATCGTATGTGGTATAGCGGGTAGTATAGTACACGGTTTCCTTGCCCCGAAGAAGGCCTGTAAAGTTCAGGATTCCGATAAGAGCCGCGGCGGCTGCCAGCAGGACCGCTCCTGCGATAAATGCAGCTACTGGTACTTTTTTCTTTTTATGGTCAGAAAGAGCATCCGATGAATCCGTATGAACTCCGGCAGCGGTCTCAGGAGTATACGGTAAGGGTTCAGGTGCCTGATCCGGCTTGGGCGGAGGCATCTCATCTGTCCACTGATTAGTGGACAGAGTTTCTGTATGGTCCGGGATCTGATTCGCTGCTTCTTCCGGTTCGGACTCCTGTTCCGGCTCTTCTTCCGGTTCCTGTTCAGGCTCGGGCTCTTCTTCTGTTTCAGGCTCGGGCTCTTCTTCCGGTTCCTGTTCGGGCTCGGGCTCTTCTTCCGCCTCCGGCTCTGCCGCTTCCTCTGCTACAGGCTCCTGCTCAACCACTTCTTCCTTCACTTCCGGTTCTTCCGGTACTTTTTCCGGCTCAGTTTCCTGTGCTGCTTCCGGCTCAGGCACCTGTACCGGCTCCGCTTCTGCTTCCTGTACTGTATCGGGTATCAAGTCCTCTGAAGGCTCGTTTTCCGCTTCCTGCACAGGTTCTGCAGGGGATTCCGGTCCCGGGCCGGCATCGCCCCGGGGTGCACGGTCCACCGGTTTATAGAAAGGCTGAGGCGCACCGCAGATCCAGCAGAACTTTGAATGATCAGGAATCTGTTTTCCACATTCTAAACAATACATATTTCCCTTTCTGACTATTGATTCTTATTATAAATTTTTGACTTGTAATTTCCTGTCTCTATATCAATCGCTCTTACAAAAAGAGATACTTTATTATCCTCATTCAGGCTTTCCCAGAGCATATCTCCGAAGGCATCCATGTCATCCGGAATCTCTACTAATCTGGGTTCACCCTCAAAGCTGGGAAGAGGGTTGCCGTCATGCATATAGGTAGAAATGAATCTTCCCTCTCCTGCTGCCGGATTGTTATAGGCAAATGTATAGCGGTTACAGGAAGGCGGTGTCTGACCATCAGCTTTTAAGATGGAGATAGCATAATTGAATTCGCCTTTTTCGATATGGGTAACCGCAGAAATTCTTGGTGTGTAATTGGGAGCGTCGGGCTCAAACTCTCTGCTTCTTAAGGACTGTTCAAATGTCATCTGCTTGTCCAGTCCTTCGTAGATCGTATCTGTCTGGTCACCATTGGTGACGATCGTCTTATTGCCCAGCACACGGACGGGCGCATAGATGATGAGACTGGGATCTTCCATTTTGGAAGGATCAAATGCCTCTGTGCGGATGCCTTCCCCTTCTTCTACGAAGATACGGTTACGGCTGTTGCTGCTGCGTCCCATGATAAAGTATCCGATCATCGCTTTCTTACCGTCGGCTGACCGTCCCACTACGATTCCTCTGCCGGGATATGCGTTCTCTTTCAGTTCTTTTCCGATTGAGATCTTTTCCATGAAAACTCCTCCTTTGATTCCGTCGGCTACTAGTGTTTTCTCTTTTTCATTTTTATAAAGTATACAATAGCAGGCAATTTCTGGCAAGCAGTTCGGACAGCATATGTCAGTCCCCCATCCGGTCAACGGCTTCCTTTAACTGATTCAGGGCCTGCTTTAGGACAGACCTGGGGCAGGCAATATTAAATCGTTCAAAAAGTTCTCCGTTCCTGCCGAAAATGCCGCCGTCATCCAGCCAGAGTCCGGCTTCTTCTTTCATAAAGCTGTAAAGCTTTTCGCTGTCATCTGTAAGTCCTGAGCAATCCACCCATACCAGGTAGGTTCCTTCCGGCTCAACGAGTCTGAGACAGGGTATCTCCTTTTTGATAAATTCCCGGAAATAATCCAGGTTTCCCTGAAGGTAATCCAGCAGCTCCGAAAGCCATCTGTCTCCCAGCCGGTAGGCAGCCTCGGCTGCAGTCAGCCCCAGAGCACTTGAGAGGGCAACGCCGTTTTTATCATGCTCCCTGCGGAAGGCTTTCCTGAGCTCCGGATCCGGTATCAGGATATTAGAGATCTGCAGACCTGCTATATTAAATGTTTTGCTGGGTGATGTGCAAAGCACCGTATCCTCCGACAGGCCGCCGGCAAGATTGGCTACGGAGACAAAACTGTTGCCGGGGTAGATGATGTCACAGTGGATTTCATCCGCAATAATCTTAACATTATGCTTTCTGCAGATAGAAAGGACCTCCTCGAGTTCTTCCCTTGTCCAGACTCTTCCCACCGGATTGTGGGGGCTGCAGAGGATAAAGGCTCTGACATCTTCCCCGATAATCTTACTCTCAAAGTCCGCAAGGTCCATCACATAGCGTCCATTCTTTTCCAGCAGGGGACTGTTCACAGCTTTCCGTCCGTTTGATTCAACAAGGCCACGGAAAGGATAGTATACCGGTTCCTGGATCATAACCGCTTCTCCCGGTTCTGCCATGGACCGCACTGCCAGAGTGATTCCGTATACGACACCGGGAACGACTGTATTCCAGTTCCGGTCCGGTTTCCAGCCATAGTGGCGAAGAAACCATCCTTCCAGAGTCTCTGCGTAGCGGTCGTCCGGCATGGTATAACCGAAAATACCATGGTCTGTTCTTTTATGTAGCTCATCAAGAACTTCTCCGGGCAGGGCAAAGTCCATATCTGCCACCCACATGGGGAGAAGATCCTGCCAGCCGACAATCTCCGGTCCGGTGTCATATTTTAAGCTGCAGGTTCCTCTCCGGTCCCTTACTGTATCAAAATCATACTTTCCCATTTTCTGTCTCCTCTGTTCTTCATCTTTTCTGATATTATGGCACATTTTGGCAGGCAGGAAAAGAAAAAAAAAGCGCTGCCGGATATACCGGCAGCGCCTCTGTCACATCCTGTATGACTTAAATTCTAAAAATTATAAGTCTTCTCCGATCTTAAGATCTTTCATATCATCAGAGTTAGCCATAAGTACAACTACACAGTCACTGTAGCCAGCTTCTTTGATCTTGTCTCTGGAGAAGTTAAGGATTACCTGGCCCTCTTTTACTGCATCGCCTTCAGCGATTGTGGGCTCAAATCCGTCACCTTCCATCTTTACAGTATCAACACCTACGTGGATCAGGAGCTCCATGCCGTTCTCGGATGTAAGTCCGATCGCATGTTTGCTTGCTGCCACTGAGCTGATAGTTCCGTCGAAAGGAGCAACTACGATTCCCTCTTTGGGGTTGATTCCTACACCATCGCCGAGAAGTCCGGATGCAAATGTCGGATCCGGGATCTGATCTCTTGCAATTACTTCACCGTTACAGGGAGCAAGTACCTTGCCGGACTCGCAGGTCATAACGTAGTTATCGGGAGCTCTGAAGGATGCCTCTGCATTTTCCTTCTCAGCTTCGATTGCTCTTCTCTTGTTCTCTGCTTCAATATCTTTCTCATCCTCTTTCCAGATAACCCAGGTCAGAGCAAATGCGATACCGCCTGCGATAAGAAGCATTACTGTATAAAGCGGATAGTTTGTGATTGTCAGATATCCGGGGATACCGGTTACACCGTAAGCCTTTGCGCCAAGATGTACCAGAGCACCAAACAGGGAACCTGCAGCGCCGCCGATCATACCACATACGAAAGGCTTGAAGAAACGCATGTTTACACCGAAGATTGCCGGCTCAGTGATACCAAGTGCTGCGGACAGGGAGGACGGGATCGCTACCTGTTTTGTTCTGTTGTTGTAGCACTTAAGACCTACTGCAAGACAGGCACCAAACTGTGCGAAGTTTGCGGAGGAAGCGATGGGCATCCATGTGTTAAGTCCGCCTTCAGCAGCAAGCATGCCGGCCTCGATAACGTTGTACATGTGGTGGAGACCCATTACAACGGTGATCGGGTATATAGCACCCATTATCATAGCACCAAATGCGTTTGTTACGAGTACCTGTGCACCATTTAATACCATTGTCTCCAGGAAGGAGAATACGGGTCCGATAATGGTAAATGTAAGAAGACAGGTTACGAATACTGTGGTGATCGGTGTTACAAAGAGGTCAATCATCTCCGGAACATGCTTATGCAGCCATTGTTCCAGTTTACTCATTAGGAACACCGCTATGATTACCGGGATGACGTGTCCCTGATAACCCAGCTGGTTGACCTGACCAAGGGTGTAACTTCCAATCTTAACGTGTCCGAACAGGTACCAGATGTTGTATCCGTCTGCTGCTGCCCAGCCGTTTGTCAGTGCGCTGTGGATCATGGAAAGACCTACAACCGCGCCAAGGAAAATGTTGCCGCCAAACACTCTGGCTGCACTGATCGCTACGATAACCGGCAGATATGCAAAAGCGGTATTTGCGATCATATCAAGGAATCCGTACCAGTCTGTAGAAGCGAAGTTAGGCATTGCCTTACCAAGAGCCTCTACAACACCCATAAGAAGACCGGATGCTACGATTGCCGGAAGGATCGGAACGAATACGTCACCGATTGTCTTGATCATTCTCTTCCAGATGGGCTGCTGGGCTGCTGCCGCTGCTTTTACTTCATCCTTGGAAGCTGCACTTACACCGGAAATGTCGATGAACTCATCATATACTTTGTTGACTGTTCCTGTTCCGATGATCAGCTGAAGCTGTCCGCCGTTCTCAAACATACCTTTAACGCCTTCCACCTGGTCCAGCGCTTCTGTGTTGAGCTTGCTGTTATCAGCAATTACAAGGCGGAGTCTTGTTGCACAGTGAGCAGCACTGACAATGTTGTCTTTGCCGCCGAGATTATCAAAAATCTCCTGCGCGCATTTTCTGTAATCCAATGCCATGTTTTTCCCCTCTCTCTCTTGTATTGGTTTACTTTAACATGTTACTTTCTCTATCTGACATTTCCGTTGCTGTTTTTTTTACGAAAATGTAGTTAGCAGCCATGCAAAACTTACGGCCGGAACTCCCACTGCCTTTGCCGGGCGCGGCATTCCTGTCATAAGGTCTGTGTATTCTTCGGGCTCGTTAATCCAGGCAGTCTGATCCTCATCGCTGAAATTAAAGAGGGCAATCAGTTTTTCGCCTTCATAGTAACGGCCGATGCCCAGAACGTGGTCATTGTAGGTCTCCACGATCCAGGTGTCCGCATTAGTCTGGAAGACTTCATGAGATGTCCGGATAGCAAACAGCTTGGCAATAGCATTGTAAATCTTGCCGGGCACAGTGGACATGTCCTTCCGTTTTGCCACTTCGTCCCAATCCAGATCTCCCCGGTGGAGATAGCGGCTGTCATCCCATTTCAGCGGATTTTCATGGTAGGTGTAGTCGTTGATCTGTCCGATTTCATCCCCGCTGTAAAGAACAGGGATGCCGCTCTGAGTATAAAGGAAAGCATGAAGCATGATCACAAGCTTAAGGGCTCTGGCCAGCTTCTTCTCGTCTTTCTCGTAAATGGCAGCTTCCACACCGCATAAGGAAGCGGTGGTTCCGCACATTCTGGCATCTCCCAGGCGGGGGTCATCATTGTAGAGCTCTCCCCTAGAATCCACGCCGTAAATCTTTCCGGAAAGATAATCATTCAGATACTTCTTATGGGGAACTTCCTGCATGCCGAACTGGCCGAGGAAGTCATAATCCAGTCCCCATCCGATATCATCATGACAGCGCAGATAATTCAGGAATGTGTACTCCCTGGGAAGGGCGAACACTGTCCCGAGCTGATGGCGGAGCAGCCTTACATCCTTGGTGGCTACCGTATGCCAGGTGCTGGCCATGGTGGTCACATTGTAAAGCATATGACACTCAGGCTTCTCCACGGTTCCGAAATAGGGAACAACCTTGGAGGGCTCCATGACCACTTCTCCAAGAAGAAGTGTGCCGGGGCATACAATCTCAGCCGCCATCCGCATCAGGCGGACCAGTGTGTGCACCTTGGGCAGATTACGGCAATTGGTGCCCAGCTCTTTCCAGATATAGGGCACGGCATCCAGACGGATAATATCCACACCGTGATTGCACAGGAAAAGCATATTCTCCGTCATGTCATTGAAAACAACGGGATTTGCATAATTCAAATCCCACTGGTAGGGATAAAAAGTGGTCATGACCACCTTTTCCGCTTCTTCGCACCATGTGAAATTGCCCGGTGCTGTCTGCGGAAATACCTGCGGTACAGTTTTTTCGAATTCATTCGGGATATCCCAGTCGTCATAGAAAAAGAATCTGTCCTGATACTCTTTTTCACCGGCTCTTGCCCGGACAGCCCACTCGTGATCTTCACTGGTATGGTTCATGACAAAATCAAGACAGACACTCATCCCCTTGCTGTGGCAGTCATCCGCCAGGTCCGCCAGATCTTCCATGGTTCCCAAATGCTGTGCCACCTTTCGGAAATCAGATACGGCATAACCGCCGTCACTTCTTCCCTCCGGGCTCTCCAGCAGAGGCATCAGGTGCACGTAATTCACCTTGCATTCCTGCAGATAATCCAGATGCTTCCGGATTCCCTGCAGAGTGCCGGCAAATGCGTTCGTGTACATCTGCATACCAAGCATCTCTTTATCCCTGTACCAGAATGGATCCTTTTCCCTTGCCTCATCCTGCTTCTTCAGAACCGGTTTACGCTCCTCAAAGCACTGATAAAGCATGGTACAAAAATAGTTAAAGGCTTCTTCATCATTATCATACATTTCCCCGTAAAGCCATTTGAGCTCGTCGTAATGCTGCTCAAAGCGGCGGAGAAATACCGGATCCCATCCTTTGTCCTTAAACATATCCTCTTCCCCCTGTATCCGTCCCGGTTACCGTGAAGACAGGAAATCATTGACCTCCTGCTCTTCAGGCATGACGCAGAGAGCACCTTTCCGGGTGGTAGTGATGGACGCTGCCGCGTTGGCGAAAGTAAGAAGCTCGCGCAGCCTGTCCTCGTTAAATCCGTCCAGTCCGTATTTCAGCACAAAATGGAGGGAACATCCGCCAAATGTATCGCCTGCGCCGGTAGTCTCGATCGTATCAGGATTAACAAATCCGTCCACGAATACCCGGATGTAATCTTCCGGACCGGCATCGGCGCCTCTTTTATCCTCGGGCAGATAGTATGCCTTGCTTCCGTCTTTGCCGTATGTGGCAAGAATCAGCGGGATCCTGTACTTTCTGATCAGGTCGCAGACACCTTCTTCCAGGTCTTCTTTACCTGTCATGAACTCAATCTCGTTATCCGAAATCTTCAGAACATCACAGAGACCCAGGCCATAGGAAATCTTCTCTTTTGCTTTTTCTTCGCTGTCCCAGAGGGGCGGCCTCAGATTGGGATCAAAAGAAAGGATACAACCGGCTTCCCTGGCGATTTCAATGGCTTTGACCGTCGCCTGCTCCACCACGTCATGGGTCATGGACAAGGTGCCGAAATGGAATATCTTCGCGTCACGAATCTTATCGGCACGGTCGGATACTTCCTTCTCATTAAGCATCATATCTGCTCCCGGTTTGCGGTAGAAAGAAAACTCCCTGTCTCCACCCGGCAGAGTATGAACAAAAGCAAGTGTCGTGTTGATATCCGGATCTTTTACCAGACCTGACAGGTCAATACCGGTACTGCCTGCCCTCTCCTCCAGCATGGTTCCGAACATATCCACGCCGACTTTTCCGATAAATGCAGTCTTTCTTCCCAGCTTCTGCAGCATGGCCAGCAGATTGCAGGGCGCCCCGCCGGGATTGGCCTCAAAAAGAGGATTTCCCTGGCCGCTGATACCGTTTTCGGTAAAATCAATCAGCAGTTCTCCGAGGGCTGTTACATCATATTTACCCATAACATCTCCTTTCTTTTTTCTATATAAAATGAGTTGCTATCAGTCTATTATAAAGTATCATTTTAAGTATGATATGTCAAACGTTTCATATATATAATTCTGCAGCTTCACAACTCTTTGTCAGGACCTTTTTTCATGTCGTCTCACCCAAAGCCAGTTCCACGGGAAAAATGATTCTTTCCGCGGCTGAATGCCGTCTGTCACAGCTGTGAATAATCTCCACTGCCTGCCTGGCCATTTCAGTGACAGGCTGCCGGATTGTGGTAAGGACAGGTGTCAACATGGAGGCAAAATGGGTTCCGTCAAATCCCACTACTTTCAAGGTGCCGGGTACTGATATGCCGCGCCGGCCACATTCCTGAATTACCCCTGCCGCCAGCAGGTCATTGCTTGCAAATATGCCGTCTGTTTCAGGGTAGTCATCAAAAACCTGTTTCATGAAAGAAGCCGCGTTTTCCAGCTTGTACTTATGGAGCTGGGTCCGAATAATACAGGCCTCCAGGCCATGATCCCTGCAGGCTTCCTTATATCCCTTTTCCCGCAGATCGGCAGGCATGTTTTTTTCGGTCCGCCCGCTGATGTGGAGCAGACGTCTGCATCCTCTTTCAATCAGGTGTTCCGTGGCAATTCTTCCTCCGGCCTCATTGTCGCACTCTATGGAGGTGCAGTCACCTTCGGTGCTGCGCTCTATGGTCACCACGGGAAGATCGAGCCTGATATAATCTTTCATGGACAGGCGACCGCTGCAGAGGATGATACCTGCCACGTTGTTGGATTCACATATGTCCAGCAGCCTGATTTCATTCTTTTCAAGTCCTTTGGAATTGAGAAGAATGACCCTGAATCCGGCCGCATGAGCTTCTTCCTCAATGTAGCTTACCAGAGAGGAAAAGTAGGGATGCGCGATATGAGGCACGATCACTCCCACAGTATTTGATTTCTGCTTTTTCAGGGATCTGGCATTTTCGTTGGGATGGTAGCGAAGCTTTTTCATGGCTTCATCCACTTTCCTTCTGGCTTCATCACTGATATAACCGCGGTTATTCAGGACGCGGGACACAGTTCCCACTGCCAGACCGGCCTCTTTTGCAACATCTTTGATGGTAGGCATACATTTCTCCTGTTACTAACGGTAGAACATTCTTCCTGTATCCTGATATCTTGCGTCACATGTTATATTGATCAGAAGTCTGCGGAAAATATCCAGGTCAACCGGAGACAGCATGACGGAACAATGTGCGTCGCAGTTCTGCAGCATGGGAAGACATGCCATGGCTTTTCTTGCATTCTCGTCCTCCGCGGCACTGACAGAAAGGGCCACCAGGACCTCATCTGTATGTAGCCTGGGATTGCGGTTCCCCAGATAATTGATCTTCAGCTCCTGAACCGGACGGATAACCGACGCGCTGAGCAGTGCGACAGAATCGTCGATTCCGGCCAGCACCTTCAGGGCATTGAGCATCATGGCGCTGGAGGCGCCGAGAAGATCCTGATTCTTTCCGGTGATGATGGTCCCGTCCGGAAGTTCAATGGCTGCGGCAGGTTCACCCGTCTCCTCTTCTCTGCGGCGTGCAGCCACAGCCACAAGCCTGTCATCCTCCTTGAGATTGGCCTGCTTCATGAGGATTTTTAGCTTACTGATCTCATCGCCCTTTTCCGCTCCCTTTTTCTGGTCAAAGAGAGCTTTATAGTATCTGCGGAGGATTTCCTGGCGGGCTGCTTCCCTTACCACCTCGTCATCGACAATACATTTGCCGGCCATATTTACACCCATATCCGTGGGTGACTGATAGGGGCAGCTTCCGTATATTTCCGTGAAAATAGCTTCCAGGACCGGGAAAATCTCCACGTCTCTGTTATAGTTGACTGTGACCTCTCCATAAGCGTCCATGTGGAAAGGATCGATCATATTGATATCATTAAGGTCTGCCGTCGCTGCCTCATAGGCCAGGTTCACCGGGTGCTTGAGAGGCATATTCCAGATGGGGAATGTCTCAAACTTGGCATATCCCGCTTTGATGCCGCGCCGGTTCTCATGGTAGAGCTGGGACAGACAGACAGCCATCTTGCCGCTGCCTGGACCGGGGGCCGTAACCACGATCAGGGACCGGCTGGTTTTGACATAGTCGTTCTTTCCGTAGCCTTCCTCGCTGACGATCAAAGGTACATTTGAAGGATAACCTTCTATCTCATAATGGCGGTAAACAGCAACACCCAGTTCTTCAAGCCGCTTGATAAAAGAGTCCACCGACTTCTGTCCGTCATAGCGGGTCACGACCACACTTCCGACATAAAGGCCCACGCTGCGGAAAAGATCGATCAGACGGATTACCTCCATATCGTAAGTAATGCCGATATCTCCCCGTCTTTTATTGTTGTCGATGGCGCCGGCGCCTACCGCGATCACGATCTCCGCCTGCTCCTTCAGCTTCAGCAGCATTTTCAGTTTACTGTCAGGCTCAAAGCCCGGCAGCACCCTGGAAGCATGATAGTCATCAAAAAGCTTGCCGCCGAATTCCAGGTACAGCTTTCCGCCAAACTGTTCCATCCTCTGACGGATATGGTCAGACTGCATTGATAAGTACTTTTCGTTGTCAAATCCTGTCTTTTTCATGATAATGATATGCTCCGTATCTTCATTTGATGATTTCCGAGAGACTGGCCTTGATTCCTGCCGCCACTTCCGGCTTGTTCATGGAATAAACATGGATGTTTTTCACGCCGTGAGCAAAGAGATCAATAATCTGCTCCGTGGCGTATATCACGCCGGCCTGCTTCATGGCATCCGGATCGGGACCAAAACGGTCTACGATGGCCATGAAACGCTCAGGCATTACGGTGCCGGACATGGCGATGCTTCTCTTAAGCTGGACCGCGTTGGTGATGGGCATGATACCTGCGATCACAGGTACATGGATCCCGATATCCCGGGCACGGTAGAGGAAATTGTAGAATACACTGTTATCGAAAAACATCTGTGTTGTCAGGAAATCGCATCCCGCATCCACCTTTTCCTTAAGGAACTTCAGATCCTCGTCACGGTTTGCTGCCTCAGGGTGTCCCTCCGGATAACATGCGCCGCCGATACAGAAATCTCCCTGTTCTTTTATATCACAGATCAGCTCCACAGCATGCCTGTAGTCGTGAGCAGGCGGTCCCCCGGGAGGAATATCTCCTCTTAAGGCCATCACATTCTGAAGGCCGGCATCTTTATAGATACCGATCATCTTCCTGACATAGTCCTTTGTCGAGGAAACGCAGGTCAGATGGGCCAGAACAGGCACATCATACTTTGCTTCAAGGTCAGAAGCAATCTCAGTCGTATAGAGGCTGGTTCCGCCTCCTGCCCCGTATGTGACACTCATAAAATCAGGCCGTAGGGCACAAATCTTCTCCGCCGCCTCCAGGACCGTTTCCATCTTGTCAGACGTCTTGGGAGGAAACACTTCAAAAGACAGTGTTCTCTCCTTGCTTTTCAGCACATCTGTAACTCTCATCCCATAACTCCTTTATCTGTCACCTGCGTCCCGCAGCGGGCGCAGGACATGGTCTGCCGTCAGGACAGAACTTTCCCTTATACTCCATGATTCTAGCATATCCGCAGTAAAAGTTAAACTTGAAAATGGATATTCTTCATGATATAATGCTACAAACCTGTGAAGAAGAATAGTAGCCGGAAGGAACCGAACTACAGAGAGCCGCAGATGGTGGGATTGCGGCGGAGGGAATCCGGTGAATGGCCTTCCGAGGGCGGCTTGAACGAAGTGATCATATCTTCCAGTAGACGCCGACGGGCTCCCTCCCGTTATCAGCAGGGTACGCCGTAAGCGTCCTTTTGTAATCTGCTTAAGACGCCGCGGCCAGACAGAGTGGATCTTATTATGACTTATAAGATCAATTTGGGTGGTACCGCATAAGCTCAGCTTTTGTCCCAAGGGACAAGGGCTGTTTTTTTTATGTAAGAAAGAAGGAGGAAAGAAATTATGAAGAAATCAATCATCACAAGAGCAGGGGCACTTGTAATGGCTGGTCTTATGACATTTGGACTGGCAGCCTGCGGCGGAGGGGCTTCTGAGGGCTCCACCGGATCCGACGGAGATGTAACCGGCAGTACATTTAAGGTCGGTATCATTCAGTTCGTAGATGATGCTTCCCTGAACCAGATCGAAGAAAATATCGAAAAAGAGCTGGAAGCAAAGGGAAAAGAACTGGGTGTCACATTTGAAGTCGATCTGCAGAACGGACAGGCAGACGGCACCGTCTTAAATCAGATGGCTGCCCAGATGGTTTCCGACCATGTGGATGTCATCGTCCCCATTGCCACTCCTGCAGCCCAGATTGTGCAGAGCGCAACCGAAGACGATCCCATTCCGGTCGTATTCTCCGCTGTTTCAGATCCCGTAGGAGCCAAGCTGGCAGCCAGCATGGACAAACCGGGAGCAAACATCACGGGTACATCCGATGCTCTTAACACCAACGCCATCATGGATCTGATCTGTGCCCAGAATCCTGACGTCAAATATGTAGGACTTCTCTACTCCAAGAGTGAGGATGCTTCCACCCAGCCCATCAAGGACGCAAAAGCATATCTGGATAAGAAGGGAATCAAATATATTGAGAAAACCGGCACAAAGAACGATGAGGTCATGGCTGCTGCAGACGCCCTGATCGCTGAAAAAGTAGATGCTATCTTCACTCCCACTGACAATACCATCATGACCGCCGAACTTTCCATCTATGAAAAGCTGGCGGAAGCAGGCATTCCCCACTACTGCGGGGCTGACTCCTTTGCCTTAAACGGTGCTTTCTGCGGATACGGTGTTGACTATGCCAACCTGGGCAAGGAGACTGCTGACATGATCGTGGAAATCCTTGTCAACGGAGCCGATCCCGCGACAACGCCCATCAGAACATTTGACAACGGTATTGCATGCGTCAATACAGAAGTATGTGAAAGTCTGGGCTACAAGCTGGATGATGTGAAGGCTGCCTTCAAACCCTTCTGTACGGAAATCAGAGAAATCAAGACTGCAGAAAACTTTGAATAAATCATACATTTGAACGACACTAATGATTTGGGAGGTTTTTTCCGTGACCGGATTTTTAACTGTTGAAATCATACAGACAGCCCTGGAGATCGGCCTGATCTACTCTCTGGTGGCCCTGTCTCTGTTTTTAAGTTTCAGCATCCTGGATATCTGTGATCTTTCCACAGACGGATGCTACACCCTCGGCTGTGCCGTAGGCGCTGTCGTCACTATTATGGGGCATCCTGTCCTGGCTTTATTTGCAGCCATGGCAGCCGGCATCTGTTCCGGCTTCATCACTGCCCTGCTCCAGACCCGGCTGGGGGTTCCCAGCATACTGGCCGGCATTATAGTAAATACCGGTCTTTATACCATTAACCTGGCTGTCATGGGCTTCAGTGCCAATCTTTCCATTTTCGGCAAGGATACCATCTTTTCCCTGATGAAATCCCTTGCCCCTGACACGGCATATGCCAAATGGAGCAAACTCATTCTCCTTGCTGCCATTCTTTTTGTCATCTGCCTGGGACTCTGGTTTTTCCTGGGTACCCACCTGGGTCTGGCTATCCGGGCAACGGGTGACAGTCCGGCCATGGTAAAAGCATCTTCCATCAATCCGGCCCTCATGATCACCATCGGTCTCTGCGTCTCCAATTCCTTTACCGGGCTTGCAGGCGCTCTGATCGCCCAGTACAACAAATCCTGTGATATCAATCTGGGTACAGGCATGGTCACCATCGCCCTGGCATCCCTGATCATAGGAGAGACTATATCAGGCCGGAGGAATATTCCCTGGCGTATCATCTGTGTAGTCATCGGTTCCTGCCTCTACCGGTTCATCATTTCCCTGGCTCTCAGGCTGAATGTTCCTACGGAAGCTTTCAAACTGGTTTCCGCGATCATTGTCGCCGTGGCTATTGCTGCTCCCCAGGCAAGGAATCTCTTCCTGTCCTACAGGAAAAAACGCAAGGCGATTGCCATGAGGAAAAGGGCAAGACAGGGAGGTGAAGGACATGCTTAATCTGTTCAGTGTTTCAAAAGTCTTTAATGAAGGGACTGTTCATGAAAAGCAGGCTTTATTCGACATCAACCTCACTGTAAATGAAGGGGATTTTATCACTATTGTAGGTTCCAACGGTGCCGGCAAGTCCACTCTCTTTAACATTATCAGCGGTACGCTGATTCCTGATACCGGTTATCTTGAGCTGGACGGGGAGGATATCACATTTGTCTCCGAGCATAAAAGAAGCCGTTATATAGGCAGGCTCTTCCAGGATCCTCTGATGGGGACGGCGCCCAATATGAGTATCGAAGAAAACCTGGCGGTGGCTTATCTGCGTAATGCCGGCAAGAAAGGGACTGTATTCTCGAGGGTCTCAAGAAAAGACAAGGCTTTCTTCCGTGAGCAGCTGGCCCGTCTTGATATGGGACTGGAGGACCGGATGAAAAACCCGGTCGGTCTGCTGTCGGGCGGCCAGCGGCAGGCTCTGACTCTTCTGATGTCTACTCTTGTGACTCCCAAGCTTCTTCTGCTGGATGAGCATACGGCAGCTCTTGACCCGGCAACCGCCAGTAAAGTCCTGGAGCTGACTGATGAGATAGTAGGCGGCCACCGGCTCACCTGTCTCATGATCACCCACAACATGCACCAGGCCCTCTCCCACGGAAATCGGACGCTGATGATGGATTCCGGAAGAATCGTGTTTGATGTCAGCGGCAAGGAAAGGGAAAATATGACTGTGGATCAGCTGCTGGAGCGATTCGCCCAGAATGCGGGGGAAGAATTGGATAATGACCGGATTCTGCTATCCAAATGATATGGCAAACTCGCATTCAGACGAAAAGCTGTTGCTTCCGGCTGATTAAGTGCAAAAATAATAAAAGGCTCATCTATATCGATAGATGCAGGTTGAGGAAGCGGACTGCTAAAGCACTCATAAAATCTGTCTCTGAAGGGAATCAACTGCGCAAACTCGCATTCGCTCGACAAGCTGTTGTTTCCGACAAATTAAGTATAAAAAATAATAAAAGGCTCATCTATATCGAAAGATGCAGGTTGAGGAAGCGGACTGCTAAAGCACTCATAAAATCTGTCTCTGAAGGGAATCAACTGCGCAAACTCGCATTCGCTCAAACATGCTTGTTGATTCCACGACAGATTTTATTCGCTGTTAGCAGTTAACCGCTTACTCAAACAGCATCCTCTGATATAGATGAGTCTTTTTATTATTAGGTGTTTTCTGTCGGAAGCGACAGCTTGTGGAAAGCAAGTTGAGGGAGTCAGTCCTTTCTGGTGGTCATTCGTTCTAGTGCCGGCTGCCCTGGAGGTGCTTTGCACCCCCCGGCAGCCGGACATATTCCGCCAGCCACCTCATCAAGCGCTGATTAATCGTCATATATTGAAGGTGGCGCGGAATATATAATAATCAGACGGTCTGCGCATGCTTTATAGTCGGCAAGCCGAAGCGCAGACCTGTTTAAGTTGGAATGGACCTAGTCTTTAATATTAGAAACACCTGTAAAAGGTCAAGAATAAGAGGAGTCTGTAAGGAAAAAAATGCTTGCTCCCTCTTGTCTGCAAAGTGTCACACCGGCTCCTGGCCTGTCAAGGCCGGAGCCGTATCACGGTGCTACGCAGCCTTGACAGGCCAGGAACGGTGTGGAAAAAAGCAAACAAGAGGAAGCAAGACCATAGACCGGCCAGAAAGTCTTGCCAGTCATATATCGTTTACCTGCAATACCTTTTTTCAACAAATATACGAACTAATCTTTTATATGTAAATGCTATCTCCAACAGGGCTGCGCGCCGGCCTGCCGGCATCATAGCATGCGCAGCCCGTCTGATCAAACCATATTCCGGCGCCGCCTTCAATCCGCTATATTTAATCAGCATCAGCAAAGGCGGCTGGCGGAATATGTCCGGCTGCCTGAGGGGGCGAAGCTCCCCCGGACAGCCGGACTAAAACGAATGAACGTCACAAAGGACTACCTCCCACAAGCTGCTGCTTCCGGCAGATAAAAACCTAAAACAAAAGTCTCACCTATATCAGAGGGTGCTGTTTGAGTAAAGAGGCTACTGCTAACAACGAATAGAATCTGTCGTGGAATCAACAAGCTTGTCCGAGCGCACGCGAGTTTGCGCAGTTGATTCCCGTAGA
>JAFRFJ010000037.1:0-133149 GCA_017434385.1 Eubacterium sp. | reverse complement strand
GTACGTCCACCTTCACGGATAGCGAATGTAAGACCCTGCTCCATAGCTACCGGATGGATCAGCTCGATTGTCATCTCAACGTTGTCACCAGGCATGCACATCTCTGTTCCCTCGGGAAGAGTGATAACGCCTGTTACGTCTGTTGTACGGAAATAGAACTGCGGTCTGTAGTTGTTGAAGAACGGTGTATGACGGCCACCCTCATCCTTTGTTAAAACGTATACCTGAGCGGTAAACTTTGTATGGGGAGTGATGGAACCCGGTTTAGCAAGAACCTGACCACGCTGGATCTCTGTTCTCTGAACACCACGAAGGAGCGCACCGATGTTGTCGCCTGCCTGAGCCTCGTCAAGAAGCTTACGGAACATCTCAACACCTGTTACAACAACCTTGCGGATCTCTTCCTCGATACCTACGATTTCAACTTCGTCGGATACATGAAGAACACCACGCTCTACTCTACCTGTAGCAACTGTTCCACGGCCTGTGATGGAGAAGATATCCTCGATCGGCATAAGGAACGGCTTATCTGTATCACGCTGCGGATCCGGAATCCACTCATCTACTGCGTCCATAAGCTCAAGGATCTTGTCTCCCCACTCTCCTGAAGAATCTTCAAGAGCCATAAGAGCGGAACCCTGGATGATCGGAGTGTCATCTCCCGGGAACTCATACTCGTTAAGGAGCTCGCGGATTTCCATATCTACTAACTCAAGAAGCTCCTCATCGTCTACCATGTCACACTTGTTCATGAATACAACGATGTAGGGAACGCCTACCTGACGGGAAAGAAGGATATGCTCTTTTGTCTGAGCCATAACACCATCAGTAGCAGCTACAACAAGGATAGCACCGTCCATCTGAGCAGCACCTGTGATCATGTTCTTAACGTAGTCGGCATGACCTGGGCAGTCAACGTGTGCGTAATGTCTTTTAGCTGTCTCATACTCAACGTGAGCTGTGGAGATTGTGATTCCTCTTTCTCTCTCTTCCGGTGCTTTATCGATGTTATCGAAAGCTACGAACTCACCAAGACCTAATCTCTCGTGAAGAGTCTTTGTGATAGCAGCTGTTAAAGTTGTCTTACCGTGATCTACATGACCGATTGTTCCGATATTACAGTGTGGTTTGTTTCTCTCAAATTTAGCTTTTGCCATTTTTGAATTTCCTCCTTAAATATTCGCCCGACAAGGCTTTTTTAATATAATAATACTATACTTCGCCCGGCCGGAATCGACCAGGCGATTCTCATCACAGCCAGACTGCGGCTTAAAAGACCGCAACTGTAATGATTATATTTCATTTTATTTATATTTGCAAGCAAAAGTTACTTCTGCCCACAAAAAATTTTATGTGTGCTATCAGAGCTGTCCGGCATCACTGTTCAGGATCTTGTCCTGTACATTCTTCGGCACTTTCTCATAGTGATCAAAGAACATGGAGTAGTTGCCGCGGCCCTGGGTTCTGGAACGAAGGTCCGTGGAATAACCGAACATCTCGGACAGAGGTACATAAGCGTGGACAATCCTGCCGCCGCCGACGTCTTCCATTCCTTCGATCCGGCCTCGTCTTCCGTTGATGTCACCTATTACATCGCCCATGTATTCTTCAGGCATAGTGACGTCAACCTTCATGATCGGCTCCAGTAATGCAGGCTCTGCTTTGCGCATCGCATCCTTGAAGGCAAGGGAGCCGGCTACCTTGAATGCCATCTCAGAGGAGTCCACCTCATGGTAGGATCCGTCATAGACTGTGGCATGAATGCCGACAACAGGGAATCCGCCGAGGATTCCGGCCTTGGATGCTTCTTCAATACCTGCGCCGACTGCGGGGATGTATTCCTTGGGAATCGATCCGCCAACAACTTCGGAATCGAACTTGAATGTCTCTTCCGCATTTGCGTCCATAGGCTCAAAGCGAACTTTACAGTGTCCGTACTGTCCTCGTCCGCCGGACTGTTTCGCATACTTGGAATCCACTTCGACCGCTTTGGTAAAGGACTCTTTGTAAGCAACCTGCGGCGCGCCGACATTGGCTTCCACCTTAAACTCACGGAGCAGACGGTCTACGATGATCTCAAGATGCAGCTCGCCCATTCCGGCAATGATGGTCTGACCTGTTTCAGGATTTGTATGTGCTTTAAATGTAGGATCTTCCTCTGCAAGCTTGGCAAGGGCTTCACCCATCTTGCTCTGACCTGCCTTGGTCTTAGGCTCAATGGCCAGCTCGATTACCGGCTCCGGGAATTCCATGGATTCAAGGATTACAGGATGATCTTCATCACAGATGGTATCACCGGTCGTTGTATTCTTGAAGCCGACTGCTGCAGCAATATCGCCGGCATAAACCTTATCCAGTTCTGTACGCTTATTGGCATGCATCTGCAGGATACGGCCGACACGCTCTTTCTTTCCCTTTGTAGCATTTAATATGTAGGAACCGGCCTCCATAGTACCGGAATATACACGGAAGAAAGCAAGCTTTCCTACATAGGGATCAGTCATGATCTTAAATGCAAGAGCTGAAAACGGAGCATCGTCAGATGTCTCAACGGTAATTTCATTTCCGTCAAGATCCACACCTTTGATGTTCTCTACATCTGTAGGTGCCGGAAGGTATTCAATAATTGCGTCCAGAAGCTTCTGCACTCCCTTGTTGCGATATGCGGAACCACAGCATACCGGTACCATGGTACAATCACAGGTTCCTTTTCGCAGAACAGCCTTAAGGTCTTCCACAGGAGGTTCTTCTCCCTCCAGGTACATCATCATCAGATCATCATCTGCCTCGCAGATCTTCTCTATCATCTCTGTGTGATAAAGCTCTGCGTCATCTTTCATTTCATCGGGAATGTCGACGATATCGATGCTTTCGCCTTTTTCATCATTATAGATATAGGCTTTCATCTCCATCAGGTCGATCAGGCCTTTGAAATCGTCTTCTTTTCCAATCGGCAGCTGAATCATGATTGCGTTCTTGCCGAGTCTTGTTCTGATCTGCTCGACAGCACCATAATAATCCGCACCCATAATATCCATTTTGTTGATAAATGCCATACGGGGAACGGAATAGGTGTCAGCCTGGCGCCATACATTCTCGGACTGCGGCTCTACGCCGCCTTTTGCACAAAACACTCCAACTGCACTGTCTAACACACGAAGAGACCTTTCCACTTCGACTGTAAAGTCAACGTGCCCTGGAGTATCAATAATGTTGATCCTGTGCTCTGCGGCACCTTCCTTAGGCTTTCCGTCTTCTTCCAATGTCCAGTGACAGGTCGTGGCAGCTGATGTGATCGTGATGCCTCGCTCCTGCTCCTGCTCCATCCAGTCCATGGTGGCTGAGCCTTCGTGAGTTTCTCCTATTTTATAATTAACACCGGTATAATACAGGATACGTTCAGTTAACGTAGTCTTGCCGGCATCGATGTGTGCCATAATACCGATATTCCTGGTTCTCTCAAGCGGGTATTCTCTTCCAGCCAAGGTTTAAACCTCCTAGTAATCTTATCATGTCTAAAAAACCGGATGGCTGCGGTTTTCCGCAGCCATCCAGCATAAAAACCGTTTAGAATCTGTAATGAGCAAAAGCCTTGTTTGCCTCTGCCATTCTGTGCATTTCTTCTTTTCTCTTTACAGATGCTCCGGTGTTGTTGGAAGCGTCAAGGATTTCCTTAGCAAGACGCTCTTCCATAGTCCTCTCGCCTCTCTTGCGGGAGAATTCTGTCATCCAGCGCAGGGCCAGAGTCTGACGTCTGTCCGGTCTTACGTCGATCGGTACCTGATATGTAGCACCACCGATACGTCTGGACTTAACTTCCAGTGCAGGCATGATATTATTCATGGCATCTGTAAATACCTCAACAGCATCTTTGCCTGTCTCAGCGCTGATTCGCTCGAAGGCACCGTAGACGATCTTCTGAGCAACGCCCTTCTTGCCGTCTAACATGATGTTGTTGATCAGTTTTGTTACTACTTTACTCTTGTAAATGGGATCCGGTAATACGTCCCTTTTTGCAATATGTCCTTTACGCGGCACGGTTCTTCCCTCCTTAATTAACTCTCATCTGTATGATCAGATATTAGATCACCGGTACTCATGGGGATGGTCTCCCCGATGTTCATGCTCGGACAAAGTTTATATCTTCATCTGCAACCAATAGAAAATATTATGCTTTTCCGGCATTATCAAGTGAGTTTACTTATTTTTTAGGTCTCTTTGCACCATATTTGGAACGAGCCTGACGTCTGTTTGCTACACCTGCTGTATCAAGTGTACCACGCACGATATGATAACGTGTACCAGGTAAGTCTTTTACTCTTCCGCCACGGATCAGAACAACACTGTGCTCCTGAAGGTTATGGCCTTCACCGGGAATGTAGCTTGTTACTTCGATTCCGTTACTGAGACGTACTCTGGCGATCTTACGAAGCGCAGAGTTCGGCTTCTTGGGAGTTGCAGTCTTAACAGCAGTACATACTCCACGCTTCTGCGGTGAACTTGTGTTCGTCGCGCGCTTCTTCAGGGAGTTATAACCTCTCTGCAGAGCAGGTGCTGTGGATTTCTTTGCTAATGACTGTCTTCCTTTTCTAACTAACTGGTTAAAAGTTGGCATTGCAGCAATTCACCTCCATGCATAATATTCTGCGGTTGCTGATTAGTGTCAGTTTTCCGGCTTCATGCCGGGATAACTATATCAATCCAAAGCGTGCACGCCTGAGCGCACACGCATTTTTGGATTATATCTTTTTTGAATCACTTTGTCAAGTACAGTCTTGCCCGGTTTTATAAGGGCATTCCTTCCGGCTGTTCCATGTTTACGGGCTCACCCATATCCTGCATTCCCTCTACTACCGGGTCCGCATCATAATCATAAGCGCCGTTTTCATCATCTGCCGGCTGACTGCATTCATCCTCTTCCAGGACCAGACTCAGGTTTCTGTACTTCTTAAGACCTGTTCCCGCCGGGATCAGTTTACCGAGAAGCACATTTTCCTTGAGACCGATCAGGGGATCGATCTTTCCTTTGATAGCGGCATCTGTCAGTACTTTTGTGGTTTCCTGGAAAGAAGCCGCAGCCAGGAAGGAGTTGGTAGCCAGTGATGCTTTGGTAATACCGAGAAGTGTCTGTTCTCCGCTTGCGGGCTCCAGACCTTCGGCAATAAGCTTTTCATTTACTTCTTCCAGATCCAGGTTGTCTACCAGGGTGCCCGGCAGATAGCTGCTGTCTCCGGCCTCATCGATCCGGACTTTCTTAAGCATCTGACGGACGATGATCTCAATGTGCTTGTCATTGATATCAACACCCTGCAGGCGGTATACACGCTGCACTTCACGCATCATGTAATCCTGTACTGCTTCAACACCCTTGATCTTGAGAATGTCATGCGGGTTGACGGAACCTTCGGTAAGCTGATCGCCGGCCTCAAGGTACTCGCCGTTATTCACCTTGTGGCTGAAACGGGAACCGTAGGGGATCAGGTAATCCTTGCTCTCTCCGGTCTCGTCATTGACCACTGTGATCTCCCGCTTCTCACTGGACTCTTTAACCTCGGGGCGTCCCGCAATTTCTGTGATGATGGCAAGACCCTTGGGCTTACGTGCCTCGAAAAGCTCCTCCACACGGGGAAGACCCTGTGTGATATCGTTACCGGCAACACCGCCGGTGTGGAATGTACGCATTGTCAGCTGTGTGCCGGGCTCACCGATGGACTGTGCCGCGATGATACCTACAGCCTCACCTACCTGAACGGGCTTTCCTGTTGCAAGGTTGGCTCCGTAGCACTTGGCACATGCTCCGTTCTTGGACTTGCAGGTGAGCATGTTTCTGATCTTGACACGGCTGTAGTCCGCTTTAATCAGGGCATCCGCTCTCCTGGAAGTAATCAGATGGTTGGCTTTAACGATCAGATTGCCTTCCTGGTCGTAGTAGTCTTCCGCTGCGTATCTTCCGGAGATCCTGTCCTTAAGTTCCTCAATCTCGTTTTTCTTGTCGTCATCAGCAGTTCCGTTGATATCGGTATCAATGATCGCGCTGACATACATGCCGGGGATCTTCCCGGTACCCTCGCAGCAGTCACTCTCACGAATGATCAGCTCCTGGGAAACGTCAACAAGACGTCTGGTCAGATAACCCGAATCGGCCGTACGCAGGGCCGTATCGGAAAGACCTTTACGGGCGCCGTGCGCGGAGATGAAGTACTCCAGTACGTCAAGACCTTCACGGAAGTTCGACTTAATGGGAAGCTCGATGGTACGTCCGGATGTATCTGCCATAAGACCACGCATGCAGACGAGCTGCTTGATCTGCTGGTCAGAACCACGGGCTCCGGAGTCTGCCATCATGTTAATGTTGTTATATTTGTCACGGCTGACCTTAAGTTTGGAGGCCAGCTCGGTATCTGCATTGGACCATACTTCCACTACCTGTCTGTGACGCTCTTCATCCGTCATAAAACCGTGGTGGTACTGTCTGGTCAGATCCTCTACATCCTTCTGCGCTTTCTCAAGGATTGCTGTCTTTTCCTTGGGAACGTTCATATCAGAAATAGATACGGACAGGGCGCCAATGGTAGAGTATTTATATCCGATGGACTTGATATTGTCCAGAACCTCTGCTGTTTTTGTGGTTCCTTCCACATTGATGCAGCGGTCAAGGATGTCTTTGAGCTGTTTCTTGCCGCACTGGTAGTCGACCTCCAGTTTCAGGAGATTCTCAGGCTGGCTTCTGTCTACGATTCCCAGGTTCTGGGGGATGATCTCGTTGAAAAGAAGTCTTCCTGCTGTACAGTCGACAATGCCTGTATGTCTGACGCCTTCTTCATCTACCATGCTTCTTCTTACCCTGATTTTACTGTGAAGGGTAATGATATGGTTTTCATAAGCAAGAAAGGCTTCATTCTCAGATTTAAAGCACTTGCCTTCTCCCTTCTCTCCTTCCTTTTCCATGGTCAGGTAGTAAATACCGAGGACCATATCCTGGGAAGGTACCGCAACAGGTGCGCCGTCAGACGGCTTTAAGAGATTATTGGGCGAGAGCAGGAGGAAACGGCATTCAGCCTGCGCTTCCTGGGAAAGGGGCAGATGTACTGCCATCTGGTCACCGTCAAAGTCCGCATTGAAGGCTGTACATACCAGCGGATGCAGCTTGATGGCTTTTCCTTCTACCAGGATCGGCTCAAAGGCCTGGATTCCCAGACGATGGAGGGTAGGCGCACGGTTCAGCATAACAGGATGCTCTTTGATCACGCTTTCCAGTACATCCCATACTTCCGGATCCATTTTCTCTATTTTCTTCTTTGCTGATTTGATATTACTTGCCTTACCGTCGGCAACCAGTTCTTTCATAACGAAAGGCTTGAAGAGCTCGATTGCCATCTCCTTGGGAAGGCCGCACTGATAAATCTTCAGCTCCGGTCCTACCACGATAACGGAACGGCCGGAATAGTCTACACGTTTTCCCAGAAGATTCTGACGGAAACGTCCCTGCTTACCGCGAAGCATATGGGAAAGTGATTTCAGTTTACGGTTGCCCTGGGTGGTAACCGCATTGCCGCGGCGGCCGTTGTCGATCAGGGCATCCACTGCTTCCTGCATCATACGCTTCTCATTACGTACGATCAGGTCCGGTGCTTTCATATCGATAAGCTTTTTCAGACGATTATTTCTATTAATAATACGGCGGTAAAGATCATTCAGATCCGATGTGGCAAATCTGCCGCCGTCCAGCTGTACCATAGGACGGATATCCGGAGGAATAACAGGGATCGCATCAAGGATCATCCATTCCGGACGGTTTCCTGACTGGCGGAATGCTTCCACCACTTCAAGGCGCTTGATAACCCTTGCTTTCTTCTGTCCGCTCGTACTGTCAAGACTCTCCCTGAGGGTCTCGGACTCCTTTTCAAGATCGATCTTCTGCAGAAGTTCTTTGACGGCCTCGGCACCCATACCTACACGGAAGGTTCCGATATCGTCACCGGCGTTCTTGTACTCGTCCAGAATACGGCGGTACTCCGCATCTGAAATCACTGTCTTTTCCAGATAGGTGGTATTGCCGGAATCCAGAACCACATAGGAAGCAAAGTACAGTACCTTTTCCAGGTCCTTGGGTGACATGTCGAGAATCAGTCCCATACGGCTGGGGATTCCCTTGAAGTACCAGATGTGGGAAACCGGCGCGGACAGCTCGATATGTCCCATACGCTCACGCCTCACGCTTGCTTTGGTAACCTCAACACCACATTTATCACAGACAACGCCTTTATAGCGCTCTTTTTTATATTTTCCGCAGTGACATTCCCAGTCCTTGCTCGGTCCGAAGATCCTCTCACAAAACAGGCCGTCTTTTTCCGGCTTCAGTGTTCTGTAATTGATCGTTTCCGGCTTGGTCACCTCACCATGGGACCATTTACGGATCATTTCCGGAGAAGCCAGGCCGATCTTTATCGCGTCAAAATTCACTGACTGTTCTGCTTGTTGATTATTCATTACAGACATAGGTATCTCCTTTTCGTAAAACCTTTACTGTTCCAATCTGCCAAATACAGTCCTCCCGGTCCGGGTTCTTTTAATAATCCGAATCACCGGGCTCTGCCGCTGCAAAAGCGAAGGACGACTCGTCTATGCTGCTGTCCTCCTCAAGAGTACGCTCGGCATATCCGTGATCTTCAAAGCTTTCCTGCTCATAGTCGCCTTCCTCGGGCGCGCTGGTCAGAACATCATTTACTTCCTGATTAATGGTCTCACTTTCTTCTTTGAAATCTACTTCTGTCATATCCTCTTTCAGGACACGCACATCCAGTGCAAGGGACTGGAACTCTTTTAACAATACCTTGAAGGACTCCGGAATGCCGGGCTCGGGGATGTTCTTGCCTTTGCTGATGGCCTCATAGGTCTTCACACGGCCGATCACATCATCCGACTTCACTGTCAGGATTTCCTGCAGAGTGTAGGATGCTCCGTACGCCTCCAGTGCCCATACCTCCATCTCACCGAAACGCTGTCCGCCGAACTGTGCTTTTCCGCCCAGAGGCTGCTGTGTTACCAGAGAGTAAGGACCGGTGGAACGTGCATGAATCTTGTCATCAACAAGATGATGCAGCTTCAGGTAGTGCATGAATCCAATGGAAACCGGAGAATCAAACTCTTCGCCGGTACGTCCGTCTCTTAAGCGGACTTTTCCGGTACGGTCAATGGGAACTCCCTTCCACTCTTCACGGTGATCCCGGTTATCATAGAGGAACTTCATGATATCATCATTGACCTTGTCACCCCAGCGGCTTTCAAACTCATCCCATGTAGAGTTGGCGTAGTCGTTGGCCATTTCCAGGGTTTCCATAATGTCATTCTCGTTGGCTCCGTTGAAGACCGGTGTGGATACATTAAATCCGAGCACCTTTGAAGCCAGGCTCAGGTGCAGCTCCAGGATCTGCCCGATATTCATTCGGGAGGGAACACCCAGAGGATTCAGCACGATATCCAGGGGACGTCCGTTGGGAAGGAAGGGCATATCCTCTACCGGAAGGATCCGGGATACAACACCCTTGTTTCCGTGACGTCCGGCCATCTTGTCGCCTACAGAGATTTTACGCTTCTGCGCGATATATACTCGAACGGACTTGTTGACAGAAGCCGGAAGCTCGTCTCCGTTCTCTCTTGTGAACACCTTCGTATCCATTACGACACCGTAAGCACCGTGGGGTACACGAAGGGATGTGTCTCTTACTTCACGGGCTTTCTCACCGAAGATTGCGCGGAGCAGACGCTCTTCTGCAGTCAGTTCTGTCTCGCCCTTAGGGGTAACCTTACCCACGAGAATGTCACCGGCATGAACTTCAGCGCCGATGCGGATGATACCGTTCTCATCAAGATCTTTCAGTACGTCTTCGCTCAGACCTGCCAGGTCTCTAGTGATTTCTTCCTGTCCCAGCTTGGTGTCCCTGGCCTCTGTCTCATACTCTTCAATATGAACGGAAGTGTAGACATCTTTCTGCACCAGTTTTTCACTTAAGAGAACCGCATCCTCGTAGTTATAACCTTCCCATGTCATGAATCCGATCAGCGGATTCTTGCCCAGTGCCATCTCGCCGCCGCAGGTAGATGCGCCGTCGGCAATGATATCGCCGGCTTCCACATACTCGCCTTTCCTGACGATCGGTCTCTGGTTCATGCAGTTGCCCTGGTTGCTCTTGGAGAACTTGATCACGTGATATGTATCACGTACGCCATCCTCTCTGCGGATCACGATTTCCTTGCTGGTGGAGTATTCCACTGTACCGCTGTGCTTTGCGATAATGCAGACACCTGAATCGCGGGCTGCTTTTGCTTCCATACCGGTACCGACTACCGGCACTTCCGTCTTCAGCAGGGGTACTGCCTGACGCTGCATGTTGGATCCCATAAGGGCACGGTTGGCGTCATCGTTCTCCAGGAAGGGAATCATGGAAGTCGCCACGGAAAATACCATCTTAGGAGAAACGTCCATCAGGTCGATCCTGCTCTTGGGGAACTCGGATGTATCCTCTTTGTGTCTTCCGGATACATTATTATGTACAAAATGTCCCTCTTCATCCAGAGGCTCGTTTGCCTGCGCAACTGTATATTCGTCTTCCTCATCTGCCATGAGGTAAACTACTTCGTCGGTGACAACCGGATTGGCGGGGTCACTCTTGTCGACTTTCCTGTAAGGTGCCTCAACAAATCCGTACTCATTGATCCGGGCATATGTCGCCAGAGAGTTGATCAGACCGATGTTGGGACCCTCGGGAGTCTCGATGGGGCACATTCTTCCGTAATGGGAATAATGAACGTCACGGACCTCGAAACCTGCACGGTCCCTTGTCAGACCGCCGGGTCCGAGAGCGGACAGTCTTCTCTTGTGTGTCAGCTCGGACAGCGGATTATGCTGATCCATGAACTGAGACAGCTGGGAACTTCCGAAGAACTCCTTGACTGCTGCCGTAACCGGCTTGATATTGATCAGTGTCTGGGGAGATACCGTCTCCTGATCCAGGGTGGACATACGCTCGCGCACGAAACGCTCCACTCTGGACAGACCGATCCTGTACTGGTTCTGGAGGAGTTCTCCCACGGCACGGATCCGGCGGTTGCCCAGATGATCGATATCGTCATCATTGCCGATTCCGTACTCCAGATGAATGTTATAGTTAATGGAAGCAATGATATCTTCCTTGGTGATATGCTTGGGGATCAGTTCATCGATATTGGCTCTGACGGCATTTTTGATATCCTCTGTCTCGGTGTTTTCCTCGAGGATCTGCTCTAAGAGCGGATAATATACGAGTTCAGTCACGCCGACTTCCTCAGGATCAATGTCCGGACAGAAGCTGGAGAAGTCTACCATCATGCTGGACAGTACTTTGACCTCGCGCTCATCCGTATCGATGTACACGGCTCTGACAGCTGCGTTCTGGATCCTGTCGGCCATTTCCTTGTCAAGGCGGGTTCCTGCCTCGAAGAGGATTTCGCCGGTAGTCTCGTCCACTACCTCGCGGGCAAGAGTATGTCCCGCGATCCGGTTGCGCAGCATCAGCTTTTTATTAAACTTATAACGGCCTACTTTTGCCAGGTCATATCTTCTGGCATCAAAGAACATGCTGTTGATCAGGCTTTCCGCACCGTCATCGGAGAACTTGTCGCCCGGGCGGATCTTTTCATACAGCTTTCTTAAACCTTCTTTATAATTAGTCGCCGTATCCTTTTCCAGCGTCTTGAGGATCTTGGGCTCATCCCCGAACAGGTCAAGGATCTGTGCGTTGGTGCCGTATCCCAGAGTACGTACAAGGACTGTTACCGGCACCTTCCTCTTACGGTCCACATGGATATAGAAAATGTCGGAAGAATCCGTCTCGTACTCAAGCCATGCTCCCCTGTTGGGGATGACCGTACAGGAGAACAGTCTCTTTCCGATCTTATCATGACCTATTTTATAGTAGATTCCCGGAGAACGGACGAGCTGTGAAACAATGACACGCTCCGCGCCGTTAATGACAAATGTACCCGTCTCCGTCATTAGGGGGAGATCCCCCATAAAGATATCATGCTGGGTCAATTCATCTGTTTCTTTATTGTGGAGGCGTACCTTTACCTTCAAAGGTGCTGCGTAGGTAGCGTCTCTTTCTTTGCACTCTTCAATCGTATATTTCTTATCGTCCCGACAGAGCTGGTAGTCTACAAACTCCAGGCTGAGCTGGCCATTGTAATCCGTGATCGGAGAAATATCCCGGAACACTTCAGCAAGACCATCGTTCAGAAACCAGTTGTACGAGTTCCTCTGTACCTCAATCAGGTTAGGCATGTCGAGGACATCTTTCTTTCTGGCATAGCTCATTCTGATGTTTTTACTGCCAGTGACCCTTTCCGGACGAATTCTGTTCTTTTCCATAGATGTATTCACCCCTTGATATCTTGCGGTTGAATTATCAGTTCCTATCCAATAGGCATACAAACCCATTGTGAATCAATTTCCTATAATAGCACACGTGTCAAGCCATGTCAAGAAAAAAAGACTGCCACTTTTTCAGTGACAGTCCTCTTCTTTTCTCATGATTCTGAGCAGATGCAGTTCGATTATTTGATTGTAACTTTAGCTCCAACCTCTTCTAACTGCTTCTTAACAGCCTCAGCCTCTTCCTTGGAAACAGCTTCCTTAACAAGCTTCGGAGCGCCGTCTACGAGAGCCTTAGCTTCCTTAAGACCTAAACCTGTGATACCACGAACCTCTTTGATAACCTTAACCTTCTGGCCGCCGATCTCAGTAAGCTCAACGTCAAACTCAGTCTTCTCTTCAACTTCCTCAGCTGCCGGGCCTGCTGCAACAACAACGCCTGCTGCTGCGGAAACGCCGAATTCCTCTTCACAAGCTTTTACTAACTCGTTTAACTCTAATACGGATAATCCTTTGATAACTTCAATAATTTCCTGTGTTGTCATCTTATTATTCCTCCATTATTCATCTTTTCATTCAGGCACTAAAGTCATGCCTGGGGACCTTTACGCAGCCTCTGCCGCGCAAACATGATTCCTTCTTACTCTGCAGCTTCTTCTGCAGGAGCAGCTTCGCCGTCTTTTTCCGCGATCTGCTTGATAACGCGAGCAAAGTTTGCGATCGGAGACTGGATACTTCCCATGAACTTTGCGATAAGTTCGTCTCTGGACGGGATCGTAGCCACTTCACTGATGCCTGCTGCATCATAATATGTGCCTTCGACAACTCCGCTCTTCAGCTGGCAGACTTTTGCCTTCTTGATGAATCCTGCAATAATTCTTGCAGGTGCTGTCGCATCTTCTTTAGAGATTGCAAATGCATTTGTTCCCTCGAGATCCTTTGTGATCCCGTCGAACTCTGTTCCCTCGACAGCGCGTCTGACCATTGTGTTCTTGTATACCTTGTAAACAATACCTGCTTCACGGCACTGCTTACGAAGCTCGGTAACATCTGCAACCGAGATACCGCGGTAGTCCACAACAACCACTGACTTCGCTCCGTCTAATGCGGCTCTGATCTCATCAACGATCGGCTGTTTTAATTCGACTTTAGCCATTGGTGCACCTCCTTGATTCTTTGTGTGTACCGCCGCCGTCCCCCGGGAGGGCCGGTTTCCATCGAAGTATAGAAAAAAAGCTCCCTGTCCAAAGACAGAGAGCATAGTATCACAAATACTGATCTTACTTCCTCGGCAGGCGTTCATCACATTATGCCATAAGGCACCTGCTGTCTTCGGCGTTCGTACCCGGCTATATTATCATCATTTCTCTTCATTTGTCAAGTGCCGGAAAAAGAAAATCGGAAATATTTCCCCGCCGGGCCTAGAACTTGCCGCTGGAACCGCCGTGGGTCGTTCCCGAGGAGCTGGTATGTACCGTACTTCCTCCTCCGCCGCCGAAACTGTCATTGTCGCGGTCCCTCTGGATCCTTGTGTGGGTGATACGGGTATTGATCAGGCTGTCGTTGGTGAAAGCAGGAACAAATCCGTTTGGCTGCATATAGATGGATGCCTGTTTCTTCCTGTAGACGGTTTTCAGTTTCCGTTTCTTCCTGTTGGCCCCCATTAAAGCGGTTCCGAAGCCGATTCCTGCATCGCCGAGGAGCCAGAAGGGAGATACTCCTCTTTTCTCCTTTTCAGCCGGCCTCACATCATAGGGTTCACCCGCCCTTGCCTGCTTAAGAAGATCCTCCGACATGTCGGCATAGGTCATAAATGCCCTGCCGTAATTGCCGCTGCTTAAATAAGGAAGGATCCGGTCCATCATGTATTCCTGTCCCGCATCGGTGAATGCCGTAATCCCGTATCCGCAGGTGGAGATTGCCCAGTCGCGCTCTTCCATGCAGATCATGAGCAGGATTCCGTCCTTCGCCGGTCCCATACCGTATCCTCTATAATCATAATAATCATCGGCAAATTCCGTGGCTGTTTTCCCTTCCAGAGAATCCGCCGTGTATACCAGAACATCGCACTCCTGCTCTTCACTGATCCGGTCAAGCTGAGCAAGGATTTCCTTTTCCTCATCGTCCGTCAGAATATCCGCGTCATCAACCAGCCTGGGCAGACCGGAAGCGGCACGGGCAGGCAGAGAGGGAATTGCCGCAGCAATCACCATACAGAGAGCCAGAAGAAGGGATAACCATACTTTCTTCATCTCGTCACCCCCTTACATCAGGACAATGATCCACATGATCAGATAAATGACCACTGCAGTGATCAGACCGCGGATCAGAACATATTTCCAGAAGGACTTTTTGTCAAAAGGCAGATCGCCGATCATGGCTCCGGTCTGCCCGTTCATGGCAAAGAGGTAATTCTCCTTCCCCCACCTGGTAGTCAGCAGCCACACCGGACACAGGGCGTAGGAAATCCCGGTCGCAGCAACATCAATATTGCTTTCCACAGGCTTTACAAAGTCGTATCCCTGTACCGAAGAGATAATCTGCCGCTCGGTGCTCTTCCTTACCCTGGCTTTGACCCGGTCAATACACTCCTCTGCGCTGACATCATAACGGTCGGCCAGATAACCTGCCAGATAACCCGCCGAGAAAGGTACCATTTCCTCATAATGATAGGGTTCAAGGGATTCCATCAGGGCATCATCCATGGAAGTCGAGCCATCGGCAGGCACCCGTTCAAAATGCATCTGCCCCTGTCTGCGCACGTCATACTCCTTTACTTCCGTAAACTCCTCGTCTCCCTGAATCCAGACCCGGGTCGTTCTTGCGCTGAGGATCATATCCGCATCCGCTTCCATGTCAAAAAGCCAGAAGGGAACGTAAACTGCCTTCATGGTATCGATATGGCCGCTGTCCTTAAAGATACGGGGTACAAAATCTTTTTTCTTTATGTATTTCCTGTAGGTGTTGATTGCTTCATTTTTACTTTTCCTGAAGGGGATCACGAAATCCGGTTTCAGGTCTCCGGAAAGCTGCTCTTTCATGACCACATGGTTCCCGCAGAAGGGACAATCTGTCGCAGCCGTGGTTTCATCCGTCACGATCTCGCCGCCGCAGGCCGTGCATGCATAAACCCGCATGGAAGCGGCTTCTTCTTTACTCCACTGGGATGTGGGGCTTACCGGACCGTCCTGTTCCGTTTCTGCTGCAGTTTCTCCCTGTTCAGAGCCCTCGCCGAATTCATCCGGCTTTTCAAAGTAATCCACTTCAAACTCTGTGTCGCAGTAGGGACACTTCATTTTCTGGATACTGCTGTCAAATGCGACTTCGCCGCCGCATACCGGACATTTGTACTGTTTTAATTGTTCCATCGGCCGCCCTCCTCTCAGTTTTTTATGTATATACAGTATATCACATAACCCGGTCCGCGGACAAAAAAATACCGCATCCTTAAAAAAGGATACGGTATCTTCTGCGCTTAATATGATCAGGTCAGTCCTAGAACTTTGTAGGATTGATCTTGATTCCGGGGCCCATGGTGGAAGAGATTGCAGCACTTCTGATGTACTGTCCCTTTGCAGCCGCCGGTCTTGCTTTCACAATAGCGTCTATTAATGTCTGGAAGTTTTCGGCCAGCTGTTCCTCTGTAAAGGAAGCTTTGCCGATCGGCACGTGAACGATGTTGGTCTTGTCAAGTCTGTATTCGATCTTACCTGCTTTCAGCTCTTTGACTGCTGTAGCAACATCCATGGTTACTGTTCCTGCCTTGGGGTTCGGCATAAGACCCTTCGGTCCGAGGATACGGCCGAGACGTCCTACAACACTCATCATGTTGGGAGTAGCAACACACTTGTCAAAGTCCATCCAACCCTCTTTCTGGATCTTGGGGACGAACTCCTCAGCGCCTACGTAATCAGCGCCTGCTGCTGCGGCTTCTTCTGCCTTCTCGCCTTTAGCGAATACAAGAACGCGGACGTTCTTTCCGGTTCCGTGAGGTAATACAACGGCACCACGGATCTGCTGATCAGCGTGACGTCCGTCAAGACCCATCTTCAGATGAACTTCGATGGTCTCATCGAATTTAGCACTGGCTGCCTGTTTAACGATGGAAATGGCTTCCGCTGCTTCATATAAATTTGTTTTATCTCTGAGCTTTGCAGCTTCCTGATATCTTTTTCCTCTTTTCATATCTATTAAACCTCCTGTGGTATTATCGGGAGCAACCCTCCCACTTTAACATCTCTTATCTTTCAAAACTAATCTTCCACAACAATGCCCATGCTTCGAGCTGTTCCTGCGATCATGCTCATAGCCGCCTCAATGCTTGCCGCATTCAGATCAGGCATCTTTGTTTCAGCGATTTCTCTGATTTTGTCTTTGGATACGGTTGCCACTTTTACTCTGTTGGGCTCGCCGGATCCTGACTGGATGTTGCAGGCTTTCTTCAATAATACTGCTGCCGGTGGTGTTTTAGTAATAAAACTGAATGTTCTGTCCTGGTATACCGTGATTACAACCGGGATGATCAGGTCGCCCTGATTTGCTGTTCTCGCGTTGAACTCTTTGGTAAACTGAACGATATTCACACCGTGCTGACCTAATGCAGGTCCTACAGGCGGTGCAGGAGTTGCCTTTCCTGCCGGAATCTGTAACTTAATATAACCTGTAACTTTTTTTGCCATGATAGCTACCTCCTATTGTGGTAATTACGGGGGTGTCCCTCCCACAGATCTGCCTGCCGCAGACCTTATACTTTCTGTACATCCAAAAATCCAATTTCAACGGAAGTTTCTCTTCCGAACATTTCAACTTCGATCGTGACGGTCTTCTTATTGAAATTAACTGCCTTGACAACGCTTTCCCGGCCTACCCATGCGCCGGAAACCACGCGGATCATATCGCCCGGCTCCACGTCGATGCTGATAACTTCTTCTTCCTGATCTGTCCCGATGCCCAGGTTCCTGATCTCCGCGTCTGTGAGCGGGACCGGTTCCGACCCCGGACCGACAAATCCGGTAACGCCTCGCGTGTTCCGGACCACAAACCATGTGTCATCATTCATGACCATATTTACCAGAACGTATCCCGGAAACATCTTCTTGGATACTGTCTTCTGCTGGCCGTTCTTTATTTCCACTACATCCTGCAGCGGAACCCTGACCTCATTGATCTGATCCTGCATCTTCCTGTTTTCAATTGTCTTTTCAATATTAGCCTTAACTTTATTCTCGTATCCTGAATAGGTATGGACTACATACCAGTTGAAATCTGACATAGATTCACCTTGTCCTTTATACTAGACCAGAAAGCTAATTCCATATTGAAGAACCATATCAAGCATCGCAATGATGACGCCGATCACAATCGACACGACTGTTACGGTGACTGTCTCCCTTGTGAGGGTTTCACGATCAGGCCAGCTGATCTTGTTGAACTCCCCGCGAAGGCCCTGGTACCAGTCTTTAATTCCCGTCTTTTTTGACTTATTGCTCATGCAATCACTCCTTCATACGGTTCTACTTGGTTTCTTTATGAACAGTATGCTTTTTGCAGAATCTGCAATACTTACGAGTCTCAAGCCTCTCAGGATGATTCTTCTTTTCCTTCGTCGTATTGTAGTTACGCTGCTTGCATTCTGTGCATGCCAATGTTATCCTAACGCGCACAACTTCCACCTCCAATTTTCATTTTTTACGGTCTTTCAGTGCCCGGGCAATTCCTTTACGGAAAAAAGGGCATAAAAAAAAGACCTTTCCATCGTCACCTTAATATAGCATAAGGATATTTGTTCGTCAACACATTTTCTTTCGGGAGAATCCGGCCGCAGATTAAAGCCGGTCATGCATTTTTTTGCTGTGTATAAGTTATCCACAAAATCCACATAGGTATGTGGGTAAAGTGGACAAGTCTTCGGCTGACATTTTAAAGGTCTTTTTTTATCATACTCTTTCGGTTCTGTCTTTGCAAGAATTCTCTGTGGATAAAAGGTGGATGACCAGGCTCTTATCAACATTTCAGAAAACTCTGTTTTCTGTCTTTTTCTATCGCTCAATTCCGAATATTACCGGCCTTCTCATATTGCAAATATTTCTATTGACAAAAACAAATGTTCGGTATAATATTAGTAGTATATCCGTTATTTTGTGCTCCGACGAAACATAACATACAAAATGTTGTGTTTTGTTATTTTTGACTAGGGAGGGAATATCTGCCATTCCAGTCGGGTTTTTTCCCGGGGAGCACACCTGTTTCTTCATTATATAATAAGGAAGGTTTCTGGCTATGGAACGACTGATACAGAAAAGGAGCGGCGATCTGGTCCCTTTTGATCCAATGAAGATCATGAATGCCATTCATATGGCAAGCCAGGCAGTAGACGACAACATGACGCCTGCGGATTTCAACTACCTCACACAGAAAGTCTGCGACAGAGTTGCGGATATTCCGGTACCCACCGTCGAGCAGGTACAGGATATTGTGGAAGAGACACTGATCCGCTATGATTTTGCAAGCACAGCCAAGGCATATATTCTCTACCGCGCGGAGCATACCAAGATCCGTGAGTCAGAGTCCTATCTGATGGACATCTACCACCGTCTGACCTACTCCGACGCAGAGTCAGAGAACATCAAGCGGGAGAATGCCAATATTGATGGTGACACGGCCATGGGAACCATGCTCAAGTACGGTTCCGAAGGTTCCAAGTTCTTTATCATCAATCATGTCCTGCCCAAGGATATCGCAGCAGCCCATGTCAACGGTGACATTCATATCCATGATATGGATTTCTACATGCTGACAGAGACCTGCTGTCAGATAGACCTGACCAAGCTCTTTGACGGAGGCTTTTCCACCGGACACGGCTACGTCCGTGAGCCCCAGTCCATTCAGACTTACGCGGCACTGGCCTGTATTGCCATCCAGGCAAACCAGAATGAGATGCACGGCGGACAGAGTCTGCCGAACTTCGATTTCGCCATGGCCGACGGTGTGGCAAAGACCTACCACAAAGAATACTTCCATGCCTTGAAGTCCTATGTGACAGCTGTTCATGATTATGAGCCTGACAAAGCCGGGATGCTTGAGACCCTGATCGAGGGCGGTGTGAGTCATCCCCTGGCGCTCGAGGATGAGGATTCTTTCCTTCAGGATCTCCTCAGCCTGTCTCTTCCCGATTTTTCCGAAGAAGAGATCCGCCGGATGCACAGCTTCTGTGTCAAACAGGCACGGACCGACACCCGGGATCAGACCAAGCAGGCCATGCAGGCCCTCATCCACAACCTCAACACCATGCATTCCCGCGCGGGAGCACAGGTTCCTTTTTCTTCCATTAATTACGGAACCGACATTTCCCCGGAAGGACGCCTGGTGACCCACATGCTGCTTGAGGCAACCATGGACGGTCTGGGAGCCGGTGAAACACCCATCTTTCCCGTACAGATCTTCAAGGTGAAGGAAGGCGTGAACTTCAACCCGGGCGATCCCAACTACGACCTTTTCCAGCAGGCTGTTGCCACATCAGCCAAGAGGCTGTTCCCAAATTTCAGCTTCCTTGACGCGCCCTTCAACATCTCCTACTACAAGCCGGGAGATCCCAATACCGAGGTCGCTTACATGGGCTGCCGTACCAGAGTACTGGGCAACCACTATGATCCCACCAGGGAGTGTACCTTCGGACGGGGCAATCTCAGTTTTACCTCCATCAACCTGCCCAGGCTGGGTCTGGAGGCCAACGGCGCTGTAGACGTGTTCTTCGACAAGCTCGAAGACATGATGGATCTGGTAATCCGCCAGCTTCTTCACCGCTTTAAGATACAGGCGGCAAAGAAAGTGCGTAATTACCCCTTCCTGATGGCACAGGGCATCTGGATCGATTCCGACAAACTGGACATTGACGATACCATCGGTGAAGTCCTTAAGCACGGTACTTTAAGTGTCGGCTTCATCGGGCTTGCTGAAACCCTCAAGGCTCTCTGCGGTGCACACCACGGAGAAAGCGAGGAAGCTCAGCAGCTGGGACTTCGGATTGTCCGCTTCATGCGTCACAAGCTGGATCAGGAATCCGAGAAAACCGGTCTGAACTTCACACTGTTGGCCACACCGGCCGAAGGTCTGAGCGGACGTTTTGTCCGGATGGACCGTAACAAGTACGGTGAAATCGAGGGAATCACGGATAAGGCATATTACACCAATTCCTTCCACGTACCGGTCTACTACCCGATTCAGGCATATCGTAAGATTCAGCTCGAGGCTCCTTATCACGCCTTTACCAATGCGGGACATATCAGTTATGTAGAGCTGGACGGCGATACTTGCCGCAACCTGACCGCCTTTGAGAACATCATCCGTTACATGAAGGAGCAGGGCATCGGCTACGGTTCCGTCAATCATCCTGTTGACCGTGATCCCGTATGCGGCTACACCGGTGTTATCGGTGATGTCTGCCCGCGCTGCGGAAGAAGGGAAGGAGAATCCGTACCGGCCGAGAAGCTGAGAGAACTTCGCAAGAAGTTCCCCAATGTTCCTGTTTATGAATGCACAACCTGACCGAAGCAGCTGTAATAGCCGTGACGGAAGGTTTTAACCATAGACCGGGCTGCTGACTGTCAGCAGCCCCACCGGAAAATTTAAAAAAAGACAAAGGAGATTACCATGACGATCAAAAGAAGCAAAGATACAGTAACTGTAGGCGAAGGCGTAGGTTTCGAGCGGATCCGCCGCATCACAGGATATCTTGTGGGAACAGTAGATCGCTTTAACAATGCCAAGCGTGAGGAAGAAAAGGACCGCGTAAAGCATGGAATGTAATCTGCGGATCAACGATATCATCGAAGATTCCATCGTTGACGGGCCGGGCCTTCGTTTTACCATATTCGTTCAGGGCTGCCCGCACAACTGCAGGGGATGTCACAATCCCCAGACCCACGCTTTTGACGGAGGCCGTCTTATTACAGTAGATGAGCTTTTCGACCGGTACCGGAAGAACCCTCTTCTGTCCGGTGTAACCTTCTCAGGCGGAGAGCCCTTCTGCCAGCCGGAAGCCCTGGCCCGTCTGGGACAGATGGTCCGGAAAGAAGGCGGTAATGTCATAACCTACACAGGATTCATCTATGAGGATCTGCTCGACCGGGCATCATCTGATCCCTGGGTTAAGGCTTTACTTGATGTAACGGATCTTCTGATTGACGGCCCCTACATAGAGGAACAGAGGAGTCTGGAACTTCCATTCAGGGGCAGCGCAAATCAGCGGCTGATCCGCCTTACAGATGAATTCAGCGGGGAGATCATATGAAAACCATTCGTATCAGATATATCTCGGATGAAATCGAGAAGCTGACTTATATAGACGGCATTTCAGACTGGATCGACCTGCGGGCCGCAAAAGACATGCACCTGGAAAAAGGCCAATTTGCCCTGATTCCCTTAGGTGTTTCCATGGAGCTTCCCAAAGGATATGAAGCACATATCGTACCCCGGAGCTCCACTTATAAAAACTTCGGTATCATCCAGGCCAATCACATGGGCATTGTGGATGAGTCCTATTGCGGAGACAACGATCAGTGGCATATGCCTGTGATCGCAATGCGTGATACGGACATACGGGTCAATGACCGGATCTGCCAGTTCCGTATTATGGAACATCAGCCGGCCATACATTTTGAAGAGGCTCAGGTCCTGGCTAATCCGGACCGTGGAGGTTTCGGCTCAACCGGAAAGAACTAATCAGATGATCAAAAGATCCTATCAAAGTCAATATATGCGTTACTATCAGATAATCGGCAGGAAACTCCTGCCGATTATTTTTCCTTTACGGTGCCCGGTATGCGAGGCGGCGGTCCCTTTTGGGAGGGCCATCTGTCCTTCCTGTTACAGGCAGCTTCCCTTTGTAGGATCCTGCACCTGTTACAGCTGCGGAAAGCCCGTCTCTGATCCCGGACAGGAATACTGCTATGACTGCAGAGTTTTCTCCAAAAGTTTTCTTGGCGGCTGTTCTCTGCTTATTTATGACCGGATGACCCAGCCGGCCATGGTCCGTTTCAAATACCATAACCAGCGGGTTCTGGCCGACTTTTTCTCTGATGAGATCCTGAGGCGGTACCGGTCTCTTTTTCGTTCCTGGAAAATCAACGCGGTAGTCCCTGTCCCCATACACCGTATCAAATACAAAAAGAGAGGCTACAACCAGGCGGCTCTCCTGAGCAGCAGGATCGCCTATGGTCTTGGCCTCTCTCATATTTCCGATCTTCTGATCCGCAAAGTCAACACACTGCCTCAAAAGCAGTTCGGCTCCCAGGCCAGACTTGCCAATCTTACGGATGCTTTTTCCTTTAATAAGCAATACAGCGGTGATGTTTCCTCCATAGGGCGTCTTCTGCTGGTAGATGACATTTACACTACCGGCGCCACCATGGAAGCATGTACCCGCGTCCTCAACCGGGCAGGCATAAAAGATGTCTATATCTGCTCTGTCTGCACAGGTCTTTCCAGAGACTCGCAGGATGATTCCCCTTATAACACTACATGAACAGGGGGGCTATCTCATTGGCTTATGCAGTACTTCTTTTCCTTCAGCAGAAGTAAGCCTGTTTATTTTAAAGACATCCTGTCGCTGTACACCACGTTTAAAATGATAAGCAGGCCATCCAAAACCGACCGGACAGCTGATATAGTGATTCTCCGGAATCTGGAGGAATGCACGGGTTTTGGGACAGATCTGAAGCGCCGCCCAGGGAGTGGAAACATAGATAAAACCTAGCCCGTTTGCTTCCATCAATAATTCTGCATACCCCAGCGCAATACCGGTGTCAAATACCCATTCGCCTTTTCCAACAGGGGCATGGGCGATCAGAAGATGCGGAGCTCCACGGAAGCAGAATTCTTCCCCTGCGTCATACTTGCTCTTTATCATTGCCATATCATCAAAATCAAATCTGGGCGGATGGATTCCTTCCTCCAGTTTCTCAAACATTTCTTTCTGAAGGAGTGTTGTGAATTCCTTCATGACATCGATATCATCGATCACAGTAAATTCCATGATCTGATTACAGCTTCCCGTCGGTGAATTTCCGCAGGCGAATAGAATATCATAGATAAGGTCTTTATCTACATTCTTCTGCTGAAAGCTGCGGCAGCTGCGTCGATTGGCAATCAAAGCTTCTACAGATTCCGGTGACGGAATCATCTCTCTTGGAAGACTGTCTGCCGGATCCTTTCCGCAGATCGATAATGCTCCGGTCGGACAAACTGCAAGACAGCGCTGACATTCCCAGCACAAATGCCATTCATCGGTAATCTCTGAAATCACCATAGTGGGCATCCTGTTTTCACCGGTTAACTTCAAAGCTCCATTCCAGCAGGTCTTTTCACACAGACCGCAGTGGATACATTTTTCTTCGTTGATGAAAAGCTTTTTGTCCAGATTATTATTTTTCATTCGTATATATACACCCCCACAGGATTCCACTTACCGGCACGTTTTCCTGTTTTATTCGTTCCCTGAGGCCTTTTGCCTGAAGCAATCTGCAGATCATCCCCGACAGTAAGAGCATTATGCACCAGAGAATCATAAACCCTTTTGTCAAGTGCACCCTTACTAAGGGAATGCTCAAACCCCTTTAACGATCCTTTTATCTTTTGTGTTGCCTTCTCAGCAGTTGCTATGGCATTCTGAACGTCAGCAATTTTACCCTCAATTTTCACAACTACTCTGGCATCATAACCACTATATTCATATCCAAGCAGAGTCACATTTCCGGATTTTACAGCTGCATCCGCTGCTTCTACAGCGCTCGCCAGCCCTATGGCCTCTATAAAACCCACGCTCCTTTTTTCCATGATTTCAGCTCCTTTTGACAGCAGGCCGATCAAACTGCCTGCAAAAAGATCCTTAGTTGCTTTGACGATTCAATTTTCTGTATTCTAAGGGAGAACAGAGATAACTGTTCTTAAATCTTGTTGAGAAATAGCCGGGCTGATTATATCCGCATCTAAAGGCAATCTCCTCAATCTTTAAATCGGTGGCAGCCAGCAAATCTGCCGCTTTTTTTAACCGGTACTGATGAAGATACTCTGTAGGAGAGCTGTCCAGCTCCTGGCGGAATGCCCTGTAGCATTCTCTGCTGCTTACATGGGCATAATCTGCAATCTGTTTGACCTGTATGTCCTTCATATAATTGTCTGTCATGTAGGTCAGCATCTTCTCTACTCTCGCAGACACCTCGGAAGGTTTCGGTACATTTTCTATTACATTATATTTACGGTAGAGCCATAATACAATACTGCTTAAATGATTTCGGATGAGAAGCTCATAACCCGGCAGCTGTTCATCTCCCAGCTGAACAACCTCTTTAAGCAGATTCAATATATAGGGATCCCTGATCAGTAAAAAGGGACATTCTCTGTTATGGATTACCGGATAAAGATATTTCTCATTAATTGAGCCGGGGCCGAGTATCATATTTTCATGAAATACAACACTGTAGAAAACCGAATTCTCCGAAAGGTCTTCCATGGCATGCCTGCATGCGGGTCCGAAATAATACACGTCTTCTTCATGAAGAACGTGACTGTCCTTATTGCAGGAAAATGTTACAGCTCCCTTTTCAACGTATCCCATTTCAATCTCATTATGCCAGTGTTCGGGAATCCGGCTGCGAATATGGTTCTGTAAATATGTCTCATAAATCTCGCATGGAAAACTGTCCGTTCCATGCAGATCCTGCTCCTCCTTATCCGGACCCAGAGACAGTCGCGACAGTATCTTAAGCATTTTCCTCACACTTTGTTATATATATTCCATAAGTTTTCTCAAGCTGCTTCATATCGGCAAGCCATTCTTGAATCTCTTTATAATTATCACGGTTGAGAAGCATTCTTCTGTCCATAAGAGCTGACAGGGTTACTGCCTGTCTCATCATTTCCCGATCCGGAATAGCACTGTACTCCGGGAAGTCAATCTCGCTGGCAATACGGAAAAGATTGGCATTCGAGCAATATCCGATGGTCCTTCCAAGCAGTTTCCCGAAGAAATCCTCCTGAAGTCCCTTCACCCCTTTATATTCCTCCTTGGCATCCTTATTCCAGTAAAGGGTAACCAGTCTGCAGTACTCTGTATAAATTCCTTCAATCGTATCCATGATATAGTTTCTGAAGGTCTCCCGGTCTTTTTCCTTGTCATATGGGCGGAACCCGGCGCAAACATACTGGGAGATCAGATTGCCGAAAAGATAACCCAGGTCAAAAGCAACCGGACCACAGAAAGCATACTCCATATCAATAACCTTCATCTTTCCATCCCCGATAAATATATTGGATGTGTGGTAATCACAATGGATCAGGGCTTCTGAAGTCTTCATAAAGATCTCCCTCAGCCGATACCTTTCCAAAACAGCATTCGGGTCGAAAACAATCTCCCTGATACAGTCGGCAACTTCCGGATCCAGGCTCAGACCGTATTTTTCATCTCCAAACTCCTCTTTCGAAACGAAAAGAATACTGTCAAAAATGCTCCGCATCTTATGATTGGTAAAATGATTATCCATTTTTCGAAAGAGACCTGTATCCATGAAAAGTTCTGAGGTATAAAAATGGATTCTTGACAGAAAATCTGCCGCCATCTTGTCAAATCCCGGGAACATCACAGATTTGTTAAGCTGAAAACGCATGATCTTAAGATAAGATACATCCTCTGTGACAAATACCTGATTCTCTTCGTCATAAAAATAAAGATCAGGAATGTATTCCGGCACAATGGCCTTTCGAATCATCATGGACTCGTACTCCAGCCGGGTCCTCTCAGTAGAAAGATCTGTAAATCCTTCATTTCTTCCGACAGTTCTCCCCTGTTTAACGATCACACTGCGCTTCCCGTCACTGACCCTGAATATAAAATTCAGATACCCGTCTCCATCTTCTTCCTCACTGCCTTCTCCGACCGCAGAAATGTTTAAGGGATGTGTATAATCCAGCTCTGTCAGATGACCTTTTAAGTATTCTGTCAGATTATCTTTATTCAGTACAACCATTGCCTTCCTCCTGACTTTGAATTTCTGCTCTATATCAAGTGTAAAAAAATACCAAATAACTATCGATATTATACAATATCCGAATCCTCCAAAAAGCCTTTGGCACAAATATGAAACAAATCAGGCGCAATGTTAAAGAAAGACAATTCTTCTCTCATATGATACAATATCAACAACCTGTACTATATCTCTGATAATAATATGTCGGGAGTAAAAAGTTATGAGAATGCCGGTAGAACGATATATTGACCATCAAAACACTTTAAAGGTTGAAACCTTTTACCACATTGTCCAAGAATCCGGTAAGGAACCATGGCAATTCTCTTTGCATAATCATACAAATCTCCTTGAGATCTCACTGATTATTTCAGGCAAAGCCGATTTTGAATGCAACCGGATCAAATATATTTTGATCCCGGGTGATCTGGTGATCAAGAATGCCGGTGTCCTGCATTCGGAATTCTCATCCTGTGATGATGGTTTCGAACAGTACTGCCTGGGTATCAGTGGAGTCAATGCCCCGGATTTGCCGGCCAATGCTCTGATTCCGGAAGGAATCAGCCCTGTCATTCATACAGGCAAGGCTTTTGACTATCTGCGTTCCATGACTTCCTACCTCTATGAGATCAGTTCCGATTCTTCCATTAAATCCGCTGACTTTACAAGGCAGGCTATAGAGAACGAATTATCTCTGATCAATATGATGATCGCCAATGCAGTGGAAGAATCCCAACAACTGACCCTTAGCCCTTTCATCTCTCAGGTTCTGGATTACATTGACTCTCATGTCGGTGAAGCCATGAGTCTGAAAACGCTGGCCGAACACTTTTATGTCAGCACCTATCATCTTGCTCATAAATTTAAAGAAGAAACAGGCTGCACTGTTAATCAGTATATTGTAAAGCGAAAATTGGGCAAAGCCCAGGAAAGCCTTGTTTTCACCAAGGACCCGATCAAAAAGATAGCTGCTGAATGCGGATATCCGAATCTGCAGTATTTTTACTCTGTATTTAAGAAACAAACCGGCAGCACACCGGCCGAATTGAGGCATTACTACAATCAGATTCTCGCTCCATCTATATAGCTCCCGGCCCTAGGAAACAGCCCGGGTGTCTCCAAGAGACATCCGGGCATTTTAGTTTTTCCTTTTATTATTACAGGTCTCTGCAGAGCAGAAATGCCTCTCTCATAGCCTCACCTGCTTCATGATGTCCGTTGGCGTCACCGATTACCGTGTAGGCAACCCCTGATTCTTTAAGCGGTTCCTCAAGAGGCTTATATGGATCACGGCCTGCAGCGACAACGATCTGGTCACAAGGCAATATCCTGCTGTTGCCCTCTGCATCTTCAATCACGACACCTGCTTCTGTAATCTCTTTTACTGTAGTATTGACATATTTATGAACACCCCATTTATCCAGATATCCGTTGACATCACATTTTACAGGATATACTGCGTCTGTTGCAATTTCTCCTCTCATCTCCACAATGCTGACATCTCTTAATTCCTGGGCCAGGAAATGTGAGGTCTCAGATCCGACAAGAGCACCGCCGATCACGACAATCTTATTTCCATACCACACTTTACCGGTGAGCACATCCCCCGGATCCACCACTCTGGGATCATCCTTCAATCCGGGGATCGGAGGCCTTTTATTTGTAGCACCGGTGGCCAGAATCACATGATCCGGCTCAAGCTCAAGTATATTTTCCATGGTAGCTTCAGTATTATAACGAATTTCAACTCCCAGCTTTTTACACTGTGTGGTCTGCCATACCAGGAAATCTGTGATTTCTCCTTTTCCGGGAGGAATAGCAGCAAAGAAGAATTGGCCGCCATTATGGTCTTCCTTTTCAAATACAGTAACTTTGTGCCCTCTTTTGGCTGCATAAATTGCCGCTTCAAGACCACCCGGGCCAGCACCGACAACTACAATATTCTTCTTAACATCTGCCTTCTTGATCCCTCCGTCACATTCATATCCAAGTTCAGGATTCAGAACACAGGTGATAGGGTTATCTGTAAGAAGGACACCGATACATCCTACATCACAGCCAAAGCATCTTCTTATATCTTCAAATTTTCCTTCTTTGGCCTTGTTGGGCATGGCCGGATCTACAAGAGATGCACGCCCCATACCTACCAGGTCAGCCTGACCGGATGCAATAACAGTATCTGCCAGGAAAGGATCATTAATACGTCCGACGACGGTAACCGGAACATTAACCACTTCTTTAACGGCTCTGCCATGCTCCGCAATCAGATTATCTTCGCGGTATCCACTGGGTATATTCCAGTCAAAAGTCAGATAATTACCCAGGGAAACATGGATCATGTCCACTCCGGCTTCTTCCACCATTCTGGCAATGATCTTGGTGTCTTCAATAGTAAGACCCCCTTCTACAAACTCACTTCCGGACAGTCTGATATCAATAACAAATTCTTTTCCGCATTTTTCACGGATGTTCTGTATGATTTCTCTGCAGAACCTTGTTCTGTTCCAGAAATTTCCACCATATTCATCCAGTCTCTTATTGGAATAGGTAGAGAAAAACTGGGTGATCAGATAACCATGGGCCGCATGGATCTGGACGCCGTCAAATCCGGCCTTTTTTGCACGTAGTGCAGCGTCTCCAAATTGCTGAACAACTTCCTTCACTTCTTCTGTTGTAAACGGTTCGGGCATCATATCACTGAAAGGACAGGCAATTTTTGATGAGGACCTCGCTGTCTGTCCCGGAATTGCTCCTGTATTGGTCTGTCTGCCGCAATGATAGATCTGTGCAAGGATTTTTGCCCCATACTTATGTACTCTGGGCGGAAGTGCGCTATGCTCTCAATCTGACCATCATTCCAGAATCCCGCCGTTGCTTTGAATCCGTGTCCATTTGGTGCAATATTATAATCTTCTGTAATAATCAGGCCAAAGCCGCCCTTTGCCTTCTCTTCGTGATAGGCAAGATATTTCTCTGTAGCTGTACCATCATCATTGCAATAATCCGTAACCATGGGAGTTACCACCATACGGTTTTTTAATTCCATTCCATTAATTGTTATCGGACTGAAAACATGATTTAACATTTCATACCTCCTCGTTTTAAAAAAAAACAAATGGCAAACTTCTAATTATATAAACATTTTATCGGAAGTTTATACCGGTATCTATTCCACAAAAACGAGTGGCCTATTGCAGGATCTTGCTTTTATTTCCTTTGTTATTAGGGGATTTTAGTCCAATTCTGCTTTTCTTTTATGGTATCTTGTTTTTGTATTGCAAAATGTAGCTTCATAATCTCCTAAGGGCACAAAAAAAGCACCGACCCGATGATTTCTCACCAAATCGATGCTTTGCTGCACTATCAGGGACCGTGTCCGAAGTATCAGTCAGGAATAAAGAATTCCTCCAGACTTTCTCTCAGGCCTGAGTACCGTCTCTGCTCCCTCTCATTGCGGATCATCTGTTCCACTACATCATCTCTTCCGACGATTACCGCGCATTTTTGCGACCTGGTCACGGCAGTGTAGAGCAGGTTTCTGTTATAAAGGATGTCCGGGCCTCGCAGCAAAGGAATGATCACTGCCGGATATTCGCTTCCCTGGGACTTGTGAATTGTCACTGCGTAGGCCAGTTCAATCTCATCCAGCATAGAATAGCTGTATTCGGCTCTCCTGCCCTCGTCATATTCCACGACCACTTTCTCGGAAAATGTATTGATCTCCTTTATGATTCCCAGGTCGCCGTTGAATACGCCCGTTCCTTCTGATATTACAAATCCTTTACCGTTCTTAACCTGCCATTCCAGCTTATAGTTATTCCGGATCTGCATGACCTTGTCTCCCTCCCGGAAGACCTGGCTGCCTGACTCATGCTCCTCCTTTTCCGGCGAAGCCGGATTCAGGTAATACTGGAGCACCCGATTAAGGTGTTCAACACCGAGTTCTCCTCTGCGCATGGGCGTCAGCACCTGTATATCCATGGGGTCTGCACCGATGTATTCCGGCAGGCGGGTGCGGATCAGGAAAACAAGGGCTCCGATCACCGATCTTGCATCCTCTTTGTAAAAGAAGAAAAAGTCCTTGTTCCGGTTATCCAGGGAAATCTGCTCACCCCGGTTGATCTTATGGGCGTTGACTATAATCTGGCTGTCCTCGTCCTGGCGGTATATCCTGGTAAGGCTGACCACCGGAAAGCGGCCTGAAGATATGATGTCCCGCAAAACATTTCCCGCACCCACACTGGGAAGCTGGTTGGCATCTCCTACCAGAATCAGCCTTGTGCCGGGAAGGACTGCCTTAAGCAGGGAGTACATCAGCTGCAGATCGACCATGGACATTTCGTCGATGATGATCACGTCCGCTTCCAGAGGATTTTCCTCATTCCTGTCAAAATGATAGGGGGTTCCGTCCATTGCCCCGCCGCTGATTTCCAGCAGGCGGTGTATGGTCTTTGCCTCATAGCCTGTGGCTTCCGTCATCCGCTTGGCTGCTCTCCCTGTCGGCGCCGCCAGCAGGATATCCGCATTGTCCTGCTCAAAAAGCCGGATGATCTGGTTGATAGTCGTTGTCTTTCCTGTGCCGGGACCGCCGGTGATCACTGATATTCCCTGGGTCAGCGCCTGTCGTATGGCCTGAAGCTGGGATTGGTCCGGTTCTATCTCCTGGCAGCTTTCCAGCCAGGTCAGCCGGCTCTCCCACTCCTCTTCCGACATGGGAAAAGACAGATCCATGTTTCCCAGCATGACAGCCGTATTCCGCTCCATGAAATAGAAGGAGGGAAGATAGGCATATTCTTCCTCCCCGCTGATCCGGATCATCAGCCTTTTATCCAGAACCATCTCCATCAGATGATCCGACACGAAATCCGACTCCAGGTCCAGGAGATTTCCCGCATTGCGGCAAAGGATTTCCCTGGGAAGACATACATGGCCCGCTGCGACTGCCTGCTGCAGCACATAGAGGATGGAGGCGCAGATACGGAATCCGGAATCCGGAGCAATTCCTGCCCGCATGGCGATCCCGTCCGCCAGCTTGAAACCGATTCCGTGGATGTCTTCGGCAAGCTTGTAGGGATTGGCACGGAGAATCTCATACATATCGTCTCCGTATTCCTCGAAAATGCGGACCGCGTAATTGGTGGCAATTCCGTAGTCAGCCAGAAACATCATGGCGTGGCGCATTTCCTGCTTCTCCTGAAACTGGATGGCGATATCCATGGCCTTTTTCAGGGAAATTCCTTTCACCTCAGCCAGCCGTTCCGGTTCCTTTTCCATGATGTCAAAGGTGTTCCCTTTGAACTTTTTTATGATTCTTTTTGCCAGCGCCTTCCCGATTCCCTTGATGGCACCCGATCCCAGATAACGCTCCATGGCCGCCTTGTCTTCAGGCTGCCGCAGTTCATAGGACTTTACCTGATACTGGGGGCCGTGAACAGCATGGTCAACCAGGTCTCCTTCAGCCACCAGATACTCTCCTTCGCTGATAAAATGAAAATATCCCACGAGGACTTCATCCCCGTGGGTACATTCCAGATCCAGAACAGTATAGCCGTTCTCTTCATTATGAAATCGGATATGGCTGACATACCCTTCAAGATGTGCCATAATTACCTTCCGAGATATTCGATAAACTGGCCGGTGCCGATTGCCACTGCGGTCATCGGGTCATCTGCCGTCATGGTTGTGATACCTGTCTTCTCCTCGATCAGCTGCTCAAGTCCCTGCAGCATGCTTCCGCCGCCGGTAAGTACGATACCTCTGTCGGAAATATCTGCCGCAAGCTCAGGCGGTGTTCTCTCAAGGACACTGTGAACCGCCTCCACAATCTGAGCCGTAGCTTCGCGAAGGGCTTCTCTGGTTTCCTCTGACGTGACGGTCACGGTCTTGGGGAGACCTGTTACAAGGTTACGGCCGCGCACTTCGATAGAAGACTCCTCAGCACGGGGATAAGCGCTGCCTACCTGAATCTTGATATCTTCTGCCGTCCTGTCGCCGATCAGAAGATTATGCTTCTTTCTCATATAGCGGACGATAGCTTCATCAAAATCATCACCCGCTACTTTGATGGAGGTGCTGACTACCGTGCCTCCAAGGGAAATGACGGCGATATCTGATGTACCGCCTCCGATATCAACGATCATGTTGCCGCAGGGCTTTGCGATATCAATACCGGCACCGATTGCTGCCGCTACCGGCTCCTCAATAATCTTAACATCTCTGGCTCCTGCCGCATAGGTCGCATCTTCTACTGCCTTGCGCTCTACCTCGGTTACACCGCTGGGTACACAGACAGAGATTCTGGGCTTTCTTCCGAAGAGGCTCTTGCCCACTGACTTATGGACAAAATACTTAAGCATCTTTTCCGTAACGGAATAGTCGCTGATAACGCCCTGGCGCAGCGGCCTTACCGCCACAATATTGCCCGGTGTACGGCCGATCATCAGTCTGGCTTCCTCGCCGATCGCCTTAATCTTTCTTGTATCAACATCAAAAGCGACAACGGACGGCTCTTTGAGCACAACTCCCTTGCCCTTTACATAGACCAGAATACTGGCAGTTCCCAGATCAATTCCAATATCTGTTGCCATCAGAAAACTCCTTTCCAAAAGGATTTATGCATACTAGGTTATTATAAACGAATTGGGACAAATTGAAAAGTGCTTTTTTGACACTTCAGACATTGACTTTAATTCGTAAGATTACTCAATACCGTGTTCCTTGAGGAAGTTGATCACGTCGCCCACTGTCAGAAGGTTGGCTACTTCTTCTTCAGGAATCTCAACATCGTACTCGTCCTTTAAAAGCTCAGCCAGTTCATAAAGATCCAGAGAATCCGCTCCCAGATCCTCCCTGAAACTGGTGTCAAGATTGATTTCGTCCTCCTCTACGGAAAGCTGCTCGGCAATGATTTCTCTCATTTTATCTAACATAATTGTATTTCCTCCTTCACATTTCGTGTCATATATAATACTATCCCTAAAAATCTTTGTCAATATTCCGCTTCTTCCTGCCGGAACATCCCGCTTATCCGGGCCGTCCAATTAAGGATTGATTTTTTTCGGGAACTATAGTAAAATAATCAAGTCAGTCTGACAGGCTTCCTTGGCTCAGTTGGTAGAGCGACGCATTCGTAATGCGTAGGTCGCCGGTTCAAGTCCGGCAGGGAGCTGTCCTCAAAGAGATCACGGTTAAAACCGTGGTCTTTTTTATTTACCGGTCATAATGACGGTGATTACTATAAAAAAACCGGCGACATCAGTGCCGCCGGATTGTTTTTTCTAAAAAGCCGGGGATCAGACTACAACACCGTTGATGGTCATTTCCTCATGACTGCTGCCTTCCCCGTAGGAAAGCTTGTCATATTGCGCTTTTACCTGTTCCCAGGGAAGCACTTCATGCTCTTCCTTCAGATAGGAAATGATATCAGTGATTCCTTCTCCGGAAAAAGCACTGGTCATGAAAATCTTCCTGCAGCCGGCCAGTTCCAGCCACAGCCTCGCCTGTTCAGGGTCGCCGGCCCAGTGGTCACACTTGGTGACAATGCCTACCACTTCCCTGTTCGCCGCAGCTGTTATATTCGGCGGGTAGAGAGAGAAAGGCTCTGTAGCGCTCAGGAGCAGGCCGATCACATCCGCTTCCGCTCCATATACAGCCAGGGCGCCGGCCAGTTCCTTGGTCTCGGCATACTCTCCGGGTGTATCTATGATCACATCATAATGATTGATATATTGTGTCTTGTGATAGGTCAGCTTCTTACCCTTCATAGCCTGTGTGAGGGTTGTTTTCCCGGACTCACTTCTGCCGACAAACATGATCTTTCTCATGATAATTACGACTCTTTCCTGTCAAACTGCCTTCCGCCCAGGAAGCCTTTTTTCTTCATCTGCCTGACTCTTCCCGCCTCTTCCAGGACATATTCGGTATCACGAAGAAGACCGCGGATGATTCCGTCTTCGTAGACGATCTCATTACATACATAAGCCATCAGAAGTCCCATGGACACATCCACGATTGAATGCTGTTTCAGGAACATGGTAGACAGAATGATCAGAACAGCGGTCACAACGGTCGCTCTCCTGTAGATGACATGCTTATTGAGCACCTCGCTCCTGTATACGGCGGCTGCAGCCACAGTCGATACAAAAACATGCAGGCTGGGAAGTACATTTGTCGGCGTGTCGATCCTGTAAAGGAACTTTACCATATCAACAAATACATTATCTCTGGCAAATGTCTCGGGACGCAGATCCAGTCCGTTGGGATAAACATAGGAAACAAACAGGAATAATGAGAAACCGATTACTCCGATCCATATCATCCTGAACATGATCTCCCTGTCAAAGACAAAAAGCACCAGGACTGTAATCGCGGTGAACGCGAACCAGAAAAAATACGGAACTATGAATATTTCCAAAAAAGGAATATACTGGTCTATCGAGCAGTGGATAATGTGCAGTGTGGCCGGCACTCTTCTCTCAAGAAGATAGAATGCTACCAGGTACATAAGATAATATGTAACCGCTGCCGGATACCGGTAATACTTTCTAAGCAATTCTTTCATGCAAATACTTCCTTTGATCAGACTTCTCCATGGTTATCAAAACTAAAAGAACTTTACCTTATATCCGCTGAAATGTCAATCCTATATCTTTTTTTAATTCTTTCATATTATATAACATAGTCATTTCCGCCGCGTTCTTCATCCCATTCTATGAGATCCGCCAGCGTCACCGTGTCCACCACGCCGTTGATGGCATCATTCAGTTTTCTCCACAAGGTAATTGTGGCACAGCTTTCGACCCGGTCACAGACCATCTCGCCGCTGTCCAGACATGCCACCGGCGCCAGGCTGCCTTCTGTCAGTCTCAGGATCATGCCGACTGTATAATCCCTGGGATTCTTGCTGAGCAGATAGCCTCCCTGGGGACCCCGGATACTTCTGACATAGCCTGCCCGGTTCAGGACAGCAATGATCTGCTCCAGGTATTTGCCTGAAAGGTTCTGCCTCCCGGCCACATCCTTGAGCCGGACCGGGGTGCCGCTACTGCCGTGGATCGCAATATCCAGCATCAGTCTTAAAGCGTACCGTCCTTTTGTCGAAACTCTCATGTATCGTTTTCCTCCTCTGTTCTCCTGTATATTTTACTATTATTCCTACCCAGATTCAAGGAAATATTTTCCTGCAGACATGCCTGCCTTTCTTGCCTTTTTATAATAACTGTAATAAAATATAATCAGAAAAAAACTAAGGGAGGTAGCGTTATGAAACAGGAAGGTTCTTCCTTCACAAACGATCAGATATTAGCGTGGGTCAACTATTACACTAAACTTACAGGTACAGAAATCGAGAAGGTCAAGCTGATCGATGTCAGCCGGAAAAAGAAAAACATAATCCCCGCCATTGAGTCGCACAAATCTGTTATGGTTTTTATCGATGAAGGACATCCGGGCTTTTTCTTCAACCTCTGGGAGTCAGGTCTGGGTGACTGCGAACTCTGGTTCAGGACGGGGACAACCCCCAAAGGTAAAGTAAAAATATGTAAGATCGCCGATATGATCGACCAGGAGATTACGGAGCCTTCCGTTATGCTGATCGTCAATCAGAAAGCGACCAGTTCCTACAGAAGAAGTATCCAGAACACCAGCTTCTCACAGGGTTCGGTCCGCTATGTTGCAAGCGAGATCCGCTCCATTATCATCAACAAGCTTCATCTTGACGATCAGGATACCATCTGCATCATCAGCGGAGAGAGTATCGCTGTGGAGTCTGCCATGATCGCCAACGACGGCGAGATCATCGCAGTGGAATATAACAAGCATGACCGCTACTCCATGGAGGAGAACATTACCAAGTTCGGTCTTCATAATGTAACTATCATCAATGACACATCCAAAGAATCCATGAAAGGTCTGCCTGTACCTTCCCTCTCCTTCATCGTTGCCACCAAGAAGTTTGAGGAAGAGGTGCAGAACCTGCTCCGGCTCAATCCCAGGATGAAGTTCGTTGTCTACACTCTGGAGCTGGATATTCTCTCGGATATCCTTTATATTTTCCAGAAGTACCATATTGAGCAGCAGGAAGTTATTCAGATTTCCATGTCCAAGCTCAATTCCAAGGGCGTGTTTGAGGCCAAACCCGCACCATGGATCCTTTCAGGCGAACCGGCAGTGGAATAAGCTTAAGCCTGCCGGCAGAAGCGGAAAAAACATGCTGTTCTGTTATACAGCAGAAAAATCCCCGGCTTTAAAAGCCGGGGATTTCTTATTTCATGCAGAATTATTACAGCGTCAGCGGACTCCTACCAGGGTGTTTTGCTGACGTTTTCCATCAGTCTTGCTTCCGCTTTCAGATAGGCGGAATCCACCGGTGCCCTGTCCGCGTCACTAAGGCCGCGGGAGTCTGCAAAGCTCTGCCATGCTGACATGGCAAGAAGCAGGTCCGTCATAGTGGACGCATTGTTCATCTTTTTCTCATAGCGCATGATTTCCTCTTCAAACTGTGCCATCTTCTTCCCTCCTTACTTTTCCGAGTCTGACATTTTCCATATGTTCATGTAATTCTTTATCCATGTCATCAAAAAGATACCGCCGTCCGGCCCGCTTTTCCTCGGCAATCCGCCGGATTTCCTCCTCAACCCTGGCAACCTCGTCATAAAGGTCCCTGGCTGATATCCGCATGGCTCCCTGGCCCATAACGATCACCTGCTCCAGACCGTCGGAGGTCGCCACCAGGACATCGTGCTTTCCGGCAATCTCATGGGTCGTCTTCTCAATGTACTGGTCAGCGGTTTCCGCTTCTTTAGTGAAAACCACATAAACATTTCCTTTTTTTATGATTTCTCCCGGATTTCCCTCAACTTTATATGCGTCAAAGACCAGAATCAGGGTATATCCCATGAAGGCCTGGTAATTGGAAAGGATTTCCGTAAGCTTATCTCTGGCCGCGCCAAGATCCGCTTCGGCAAGTCCGGCCAGGCTCTCCCAGGCATAGATCACGTTGTAGCCGTCTACCAGCAGATACTTTTTCCTGGGCCTGGTGCGGGTGCTTTTTCTGACCGGCACATTATCCTGCTCCGGCCGGCTCCCTTCAGGGTTTCGCCGTCTGAACCGGCCTGCATGATCGTCCTGGGCCTGTCTGCTGCCGAATTCCCGCAGGAAGACGGCTCTGAATGCCGCATCTTCCTCATACATGGAAGATCCTCCTCCGCCCGTCCGTGGACCGGGAACCGTATCTTCCCTGTGCCCGGGGACAGAAATGTGCATTTTCTCCGCCGCCTGGTCCCAGGGGACAAAATAACCGGCGCCGTGGGAACAGAAAATCGATCCCGAAGGAAAATCCGTATCCCGGTCAGGATCATAAGCTGTCTCGCTAATGACCTTTTCCGCATCATGGCAGGTCTCATAGCCGGAAAATGTCAGCTGCAGCCGGCCCCGCCCTCTGCTATAGGAAAGGACTTCCCTGGGATAATCCTCCGCGCAGGCAGCAGGCAGTTTTCCTTCCAGGATCACCGTATCCTCATCTGCCGCGGCCGGATCAGAAAAGCTTCCGTGCATCTTCTGTATATCCGACATGGCCCTGCCCACCTGATCCGACGGTATTTCCAGAACAAAATCATACCAGGGCTCCAGCAGGATACTGTCCGCCGACATCAAACCCTGGCGCAGGGCCCGGATCACCGCCTGGCGGAAATCTCCTCCCTCGGTATGTTTCAAATGTGCCCGGCCTGCTGTAAGTGTAATCTTCATGTCCGTGATGGGCGATCCTGTCAGAACGCCGGGATAAATCCTCTCCTGCAAATGTGTCAGAATCAGCCGCTGCCAGTTTCTGTCCAGAAGATCCTCACTGCAGGAAGAAGAAAACTCCAGTCCCCTTCCTCTGGGCAGGGGTTCCAGTCTTAAGTGGACCTCGGCATAGTGCCTGAGAGGCTCATAATGTCCGCAGCCCTCGACCGGTCCGGCTATGGTCTCCCTGTACACGACCCTTCCGGGACCGAAAGTAACATCCAGACCGAAACGGTCTTTGATGATTCCGGTCAGGATTTCTGTCTGCACATCTCCCATCAGACAGACACTGATTTCCCGGTGGGCGGCATCCCACAGAATCTGCAGCTGGGGGTCCTCCTCTTCCAGACTTCCCAGTTTCCGGATCAGGTCTGCCGCATCTGTTCCTTCCGGCAGATTCATGACCCGGGTCATGACCGGGCGGAGAACAGGCCTGGCAGATGTCCTTTCAAAACCGTATCCCTGACCGGACTCTGTTTCCGAAAGCCCCGTCAGCGCGCAGACCTCTCCCTGGACCGCTTCCGGTACCAGCCGGAAGGTCTCACCGGAATAAATCCGGATCTGGTCGATTTTCTCTCCTTCATGGCCGGGCAGAAAAGTCTTTACCCTGAGGCTGCCGCCTGTGACTTTGGCAAAAGTCAGTCTCTCCCCTTTCGGCCCGTGCATGATCTTAAAGATCCGGCCGCCTGCCTCCTCTTTTATCTCCGGCATCCTCATAAAGAAACTCATGCCATCCAGGAGTGCAGATACCCCGGTAAGCTGCAGAGCCGAACCGAAGTAACAGGGGAAAAGCTTCCGTTCCCGGACCAGCCTTATGGTCTCCTCTTCAGGAATCCGGCCGTTTTCAAGGTAATAATCCATAACCGCCTCGTCGGTCATGGCAATTTCCTCGCCCCGGTCGCCCGCTCCTATAACAGGGCTTTCAAATCCGGTAAAGTCCACGCAGGCATCGTCCAGCCTCTGCCGGCAGAGAGCCAGGAGTCTTTCCCTGTCCGTACCTTCCTGGTCCATCTTGTTGATAAAGAGGAAAACCGGCACCTTGTAGGCGGCAAGCAGTTTCCACAGGGTCATGGTATGACCCTGGATCCCGTCCGGGCCACTGATTACCAGGATTGCGTAGTCCAGGACCTGCAGGGTCCTTTCCATTTCCGCGCCGAAGTCCGTATGGCCCGGTGTATCCAGGAGTGTAAATGTCTGATTTTCCCTGGAAAAGACAGCCTGCTTGGAGAAGATGGTAATGCCCCTTTTTCTTTCCATGGGATCATGATCCAGAAAAGCATTTCTGTGGTCCACCCTGCCCAGTTTCCTGATTTTACCCGTCAGATAAAGCATGCCTTCGGACAGAGTAGTCTTTCCCGCATCCACGTGGGCCAGGATGCCCACAACGATATGTTCTTCTGCAGCTGTCTGTTCTTTATGCTTTTTTTCTGCCTTATCCATCATATCACTCCGGAATACAAAAGCATGTAATGTAATAAAGCGACAGCACCTTGCCGGCTCTGTCGCTCAATGATCGTTACGGAGATGGAGGGATTTGAACCCTCGCGCCGGTATAAGCCGGCCTACCGCATTTCGAGTGCGGACCCTTCAGCCACTTGGGTACATCTCCAGATTACTGCCGCCGGCTTACACCGGCGGCAGTCGCAGCGTTTATTATAGCAAACGCGGCTGAAAAATGCAATCTGAATTACAGGCTGTCACTGCCTGCGCTTATTTGCGGTGCATGGAGAAGGAATCCAGATCATAGGCAGAAAGGTTCTCAAGAATCAGACGTCCGTCAGCTTCCTTGATCAGCTTATCCCTTGCACGCTTGGACTCTGTCTCGGAGCGATGCTTGCTGGGACCGCCCACGCAGCCGCCCTCGCAGATCATACCCTCAATAAAGTCTTCTTTGAGCCTGCCTCTGGACAGCATCATAAGCGCTTTCTTACACTCCTGGGCACCGTTGCAGACATTAACCGTAATGTCATCGTTCTCATTCTCTTCCTTCAGAGACTGGAGGACTGCCTGGGTAACACCGCCGCTGTTACCGAATCTCTTACCGAATACGGAAGACTCCTGATAATCGTTCTCACCAGGCTGGATTTCAACATCTTTTGCCTTCATGAGAGCCCGGAACTCTCCTACAGTAAGAACATAATCCGCATTTCCTTCAATTCCCTGTACTCTCTCGCTCTTCTTTGCCACGCAGGGACCGACGAAAACAGTGACTGTCTCCGGGTCCTTTGCTTTCAGCATACGGGATACGCCGCACATGGGGGATACAGTCGTGGAAATGTGCTCCACCGCATCCGGGAAATGTTTGTGGATCATGTTAACAAAGGCCGGGCAGCAGGATGTCGTCATCTTCTTGCCCTCTTTGTAAGCCTCTGCCCACTCTTCCGCCTCTGCTGCAGCAGTCAGGTCACCGCCGAGTCCGACTTCCACCATATCGGCAAATCCGGTATCGATGGATGCCTTTCTGAGGCTGGACATGGTCACATCCGGTCCGAACTGGCCTTCAAGAGCAGGTGCAAACATGGCTACAACGCGCTTTCCGTCGCGGATGGCAGAAGCAACTTCCACTACATTTGTAGCCGTACCGATGGCTCCGAAAGGACAGCTGTGAACACAATGTCCGCAGGAAATACATTTCTCGTCATCGATGTAGGCGATACCTGTTTCAGAGTCAACCATCAGTGCATCCACCGGACAGCTCTTCCGGCAGGGACGCAGCAGGTCGGCAATGGCGTTGTAAGGACATGCCTGGGCGCACATTCCGCATTCACGGCATTTGGACGGGTCAATATAAGCCTGATGCATGCCGATGGTGATCGCTCCGAATTTACAGGAGTTGTAGCAGGCTTTACCCATACATTTCTGGCAGTTATTGGTAACTGTGTAGCGGGAGATGGGACACTCTTCGCAGGCAGAGGGGATGATAAAGACAATTTTCTTCTTGTCCTCTCTCTCCTCGCCTAAAGGTGTTCTTCCTTCCACCAGGTTCACTCTCTGGCGGATTACTTCCCTTTCCTTATAGATACAGCAGCGATACTGTGCCTTGGGACCGGGAATCATTTCATAGGGAATCTTCTCCCTTTCTGTTTCGAGCTTTCCTTCAAATGTCAGCTTGGCAACACGATAAAGAACTTCATGTTTCAGCTTTAAGGTGGTAGCATCATTTGTAACCATAGAAACCTCCTAAGTTAAATACCCTTGTTTGTAATTATACTTTTTCATTTTACCATCGCATAATCAAAGAATCAACTTAATGCAGACAAAAAACTGCTTCCCCAACATGGAAAGCAGTTTCACAGAAGGTCATATGACCCGGTCAATGTCTTTTTAAATAACGCATAGCCGAATAGACGGCATTGGCACCGTCGGCAACAGCTGTGGATACCTGGCGCAGAGGTTTGGTGCGGACATCGCCTGCGGCAAAGAATCCGGCCGCCGTTGTCTCACAGTCCTCCCCTGCCACGATATAGCCTTCATGATCCAGCATGACAAGTCCATTAAGAATCTCTGTCCTGGGTTCGGAACCGATTGCCTCAAAGAGACCGTCCACCTTTAATACCCGTCCGTTGGAAAGGCTCACGGAGGAAAGGACATCGTCCCCCTGTATGGACCGTATGGAAGCATTCTTCAGGACTTCAACCCTGTCAAGATTACAGATTCTCTCATAAGTCGCGTCATTGCCCCTGAAGTCTGATCTCCAGTGGATCAGATAGACCTTTCTGCACAGGTCCGCCAGATGGGCTGATGCGTCCAGAGCGCTGTCTCCACCTCCGATTACAGCGACCGTCTTATCCTTGAAGAAGGGACCGTCACAGACACTGCAGAAGGAAATACCTTTTCCGATAAACTCCTGCTCGCCCTTCACCTTCAGGCGGCGCGGTCTGGCGCCTGCGGCATAGATCAGTGCCCGGGAATCAATGAACCGGCCGTCGTCAAATCCTGTCCGCCAGCCACCGTCGGTCCTGCGCACCGATACTGCCGTTCCCTCAAAGAAGGGAACGCCCAGAGCAGCCGCGTGTTCACGGAAGATCATGCCCAGATCAAAACCGCTGATTCCCGAAAAGCCCAGATAGTTATCTACCTTCACGCTTCCGGAAACCTGCCCGACCCCGAAGGAATCCTTCTCGGCTACCATCATATTCAAATTACTCCGCCTTGCATATACTGCCGCGGACAGGCCTGCAGGCCCGCTTCCGATAATCAAAAGATCAAGCACCGGTTACTCCTTTCAGGAAATCACACCATCAAAGTTTTCCACTTGCAATGGCGATCATGAGCACACGAATCGCTGCCAGACAGCCGATCAGGATCAATGTAAAGATACCTGCCCTGCCCCAGTTCTTACGGCCGACTTCCCGAACGATCAGGTAGAGGCCCCCTACGAGAATCAGTAAAACGATCAGAATCAACACTGCTGTTATCATAACTATACTCCAACAATTAAATTATCATTCATCGTACCGCCTTCAGCACGATCACCGGCTGTCCCCGGGCGCTTCAATTTCCAGGAGCACCTTCTCCGCTTCACAGTACTTCCGGTATCTGCTGCGGTCATAATCAGAAATGAAATCCAGCCGGTCCAGATTTCTGTTATGCTTAAGATCTGCCAGCTTCACCTTTTTGGCAACCGGATTCTTCCTGACTATGGCGATATAGTCCATGTAAGGAACCTTCGGGTCATGGGTCAGAAGACGCACCGGCTCGAGGACTTCCTCCGGAAATCCTTCACGCTCCAGATCTTCTATGGTCCAGTTTGTATCCTCAAGAACATCATGAAGAAGAGCAACGCAGATCTCCGTCTCTGAATCCATCTGTTCAGCCAGATGAAAGGGATGAAATACATAAGGAATACCTGATGCATCGCACTGTCCGCTGTGGGCCTGATAGCACACACGCATAGCCTTTTTGGTCAGCGCCGTATATTTCAGTCCCGTCTCATGTAATGTGAAAAAATCACACATTTTTAATCCTCCGACCTGCAGATGAACATAGATATACTTATTAATAATTATAGATTTGCCTGTAAAGAATGTCAATGTAAGTTTCTGTATATATTGAACAACAAAATGTCCATAGCGGCATCAAATTTTATTATCAATCGTTATTTTGTGTGCTAAAAAGCTGAAGTATGGTATACTGTTCTACAGTGTGAGCAATAAGGAGGAATTAATACTATGTGGGCTTACGAAAGCGTTTTTTATCAAATATATCCCCTGGGCATGACCGGTGCGCCCTTTGCCAATGACGGCCGTCTCGAGCACAGGATTCTCAAGGTGAAAGACTGGATCCCCCATCTGAAAAAGCTGGGAATCGGGGCCATTTATTTTTCACCCCTCTTTGATTCGGATACCCACGGATACAATACAAGAGATTTCCGGAAGCTGGATCCCCGTTTGGGCACCAACGAAGATTTTGCGGAAGTCTGCCATGCACTCCACGACGCGGGAATCCGCATTGTCCTTGACGGTGTTTTCAACCATGTGGGCAGAGGCTTCGGCCCCTTTACGGATGTGATCAGGAACAGAGAAAGTTCTCCCTACCGTGACTGGTTCCACATAAGCTTTGACGGAAACACCTGTTACAATGACGGCTTCTGGTATGAAGGCTGGGAAGGTACCCAGGACCTGGTCAAGCTGAACCTGAGAAATCCAGCCGTTACAGACTATCTTCTGGAATCTGTCGAGGGATGGATCCGTGAATTTGACATAGACGGTCTGCGCCTGGATGTGGCATACATGGTCGACAGGGATTTTCTCCGTCTTCTGCGGAACAGGACGGACCGGCTAAAGGAGGGCTTCTTCCTGGTGGGAGAAATGCTTCACGGTGACTATAAGCAGATTATGAACGATCAGATGTGTCACTCCGTCACCAACTATGAATGCTACAAAGGGCTCTATTCCAGCTTTAATTCAAATAACCTCTTCGAGATCGTCCACTCCCTCATGCGGCAGTTCGGGCCGGAGCCCTGGACACTCTACCGGGGCAGCCACCTCTTCAATTTTGCCGATAACCATGACGTAACCAGAGTGGCGAGTATACTGACCGAGCCGGAAAATCTGCCTCTTCTCTACACCCTTCTTTTCGGGATGCCCGGCATACCGGTCATCTATTACGGAAGCGAATGGGGATATCAGGCAGTAAAAGAACCCGGCGACCGGTCTCTGCGGCCTGCCTTCGACTGGCCTGAGTGGACTTCCCTCACAGACCATATCGCGGCACTTGCCCGCGCCTGGAAGGAGAATCCACCGCTCCAGTATGGAGATTTCTCCTCTCTTCTTCTGACCAATCGCCAGTGTATCATCGGCCGGTCTTATCAGGGAGAAAGAATCATGATTGCCATCAATACGGAAGACAGTGAATTTGTGGCACATTTTGACGCCCAGGCAGGCAGGGCCCATGACCTGATCACAGGCAAAAGCGTTGACTTTGGCGGCGGTCTCAGAATTCCGCCCCGCACATCCTATGTATTGAAGCCCTATTAAATCATCTGAAATCAAAAAGCCGCATGAGTCCGGCAGACTGAATCTGCCGGGCCCATGCGGCCATTTTTTATCCTGTTTTATCCGAGTTTCTGTGCGATATCTGCTATATTACCGACCCCGTCAAGAACCATGGTGGGGCGGAAGGCATAGGTTTCCATTTCCGTCCGGTCCGTCACTCCTGAAAGGACCAGAACTGTCTGCGCGCCTGTTTCCAGACCCGCGATGATATCTGTATCCATCCGGTCTCCCACGATCACGGCTTCATCTGAATGACAGCCGATCAGACGGAGTGCAGCCCGCATCATGACCGGATTAGGTTTGCCGCAGAAATACGCCACTTTGCCCGTAGCCATCTCAATCGGGGCAATCAGGGCGCGGCAGCCTGGCTCGATTCCGTCCTCAATGGGACCTGAAACATCGGAGTTTGTTCCGATGAGCTTAGCTCCTTTCAGGACCAGATTGATGGCTTTTGTCACGGAATCCAGATTATAGGTACGGCTCTCACCGAGGATCACGTAGTCCGGATTGACCTCATTGGTAATGATTCCTTTATCATAGAGGGCGTTCATAAGACCTGCCTCACCAAGTACAAAAGCAGTAGGATCCGGCTTCTGCTCGCTGATAAAGGAAGCCGTTGCCAGGGCGCTGGTGTAGAAATGATCTTCCGTGATATCCAGTCCCAGCATTTTCACCCTCTGGGCCAGTTCTCTCGGTGTGTAGCGGCTGTTGTTTGTCAGGAAAAGGTATTCCTTATTCTCCCGGTTCAGCCAGTCTACAAATTCAGTAACTCCCGGCAGGAGTTCGCTTCCTCTGTAGATCACGCCGTCCATATCGCATATAAAACCTTTTTTACTGTTAAAATCTATAATACTCATTTAATTTCCTCCTTTTTCTTTTTGCGGAGTCATTCACGCAATGGAACACATTCTATACTTCTCTGCAGAAATTTCAAGAGGAAAATTTCAGAATTATCCCATTTTTTGTTTTCATTATTTTTTCCCGGAAGTCTGTCCGTAGCTTTTAAATCCTTCCAGAACCCGGCCCATTTCTTCATGGTCTAAAATGACAGGATTGCCTATGCAGCGGGTCTGATACTGAAGTCTTGCCACAAATTCCAGGTTCACTGCAAGGTCGAAGGCTTTTGCCATGGTCACCTCGCAGGCTACCAGTCCGTGATTCTGTAAAAGAGCCGCCTTTGTGTCGTGGGCTGTCATGGTCCGGCTGACTGATTCGGCCAGTTCCGGCGTCCCGAAGGTCCGGTAGGGGGCACAGGGGATCTCATCTGTCCCGGCCCCTGCGATCATATAGTGGACTGCTTTTAAAGGCTCATTGAGGCAGGCAAACGTGCTGCAGTAAACAGAATGTGTGTGAACCACCGCGCCTGCTTCCGGCCGGCACCTGTATACAGCCCGGTGAAGATCATATTCACTGGACGGCTTACATTCACCGTCGATCCGGTTGCCGTCAAGATCCATGATTACCACATGCCGGGGCTGGGTTTCAAAGTAGCCTACTCCCGAGGGGCTGATAGCCATATAGCCGAACTCCCGGTCAAATATGCTCAGGTTCCCCGTGGTTCCGCTGCTCAGTCCCTGGGCACTCATCTTTTTCCCGTACTCCACGATCAGGAGTCTTTCCTTCTCCATCAGCATTGTCTTACTCCCCCTTTTTAAATTGCCTTAAATACTCTCCCACAGATCTTGTCATCTCCATGGAAAAATCAGAATTATACTTCCTTCGGCAGAACTTATCCAGCCAGGACCGGTAATCCTCATCCCCGGCTTTATAGGCCAGCATATCCTTAAGCTGATCCGCGGACAGCCGCCTGTAGCGGTTTTCCTGTACTATATACTTCATATCTGCCCGTTCGGGTTTAGGTCTTTCCTTCTGCTGGACCGTTGGATAGCCAAAGACCAGGAGAGCCGCCGGGAACACATAATCCGGCAGGCCCAGAAGATCCCTGTGGATCTCGTAATTCTCCATGATATCCCCGATATAGCAGGAACCGATTCCGTAGGACCAGGCAGCCGTCACTGCATTCTGGGCAGCAATCAGGGCATCATTTACAGCCAGGAGCAGGTCACCTTCTCCCGGAAGTCTTGGCCCGCAGCCCGCGCTTTCAAATGCGTCATGCCACTTCAGACAGTCTGCCAGAAAGAGAAGAACCATCTTCCCCTTTGCTATGAAGGGCTGGTTGTCACAGGACCGGCTTAAGGCCTCCAGGATGGCCGGGTCCGTAATCCGAAGAATAGTATAGAGCTGCTGGTTTCCCGCTGTGGGCGCCATAACCGCGGCCTTCAGAATATCCTCTGCCACCGCCTCGTCGATTTCTCTGTCCTCAAAAGCCCGCACGGACTTACGGTCAAATAACTGTTTTACTACTTCATTCATATTTCCACCGTAAACAGGGTCTTTTCCAAGAAAAGACCTTTCCCCGGAGACTCCCCGGGAAAAGGTCTTCACTATACTCTTATGCAGCCGGCTCAGCCGGCTTTTGGCAGAAGCTTATTTGTAAAGCTCTACCAGCCTCTGCAGGTGCTCGTAGCGCTCTGCAGCTACTTCCTCGGATTTCTTGAACAGTCTCTCTGCTCTCTCCGGGAACGGTTTCACAAGACGGGTGTAACGAGCTTCGTTGTTCAGGAATTCCTGATAAGTTCCGTCGCCCGGCTTGGATGTCAGTGTGAACGGGTTCTTTCCTGCAGCTTTCTTAGCCGGATCGAAGGAGAAAAGATTCCAGTAACCGGACTTAACAGCCTTCTTCATCTCATCCTGGCAATGGTTCATGCCGCCCTTGGCAATACCGTGAAGCTCACAGGGTGCATAGCCGATGATCAGGGACGGTCCGTCGTATGCCTCAGCCTCTACCAGACATTTCACTGCCTGATTGGGGTTAGCTCCCAGAGCGATCTGTGCTACATATACGTAGCCATAGCTCATAGCGATCTCTGCAAGGCTCTTCTTTCCGATCTCCTTACCTGCTGCAGCAAACTGGCAAACCTCGCCGATGTTGGATGCCTTGGATGCCTGTCCGCCTGTGTTGGAGTACATCTCGGTATCGAATACCATTACATTTACGTTCTCGCCGGAAGCAAGTACATGATCCAGTCCGCCGAATCCGATATCATATGCCCAGCCGTCTCCGCCGAAGATCCAGATGGATTTCTTGGACAGATACTGTTTCTTATCGAGTACGAAAGGTGCATCGGGACATCCGTCTGCTGCTGCTTTCTCAACCTCAGCGATGAGGGCTTCTGCTGCTGCCGGGTTCTTTCTTGTGTCGTCCTTTGTCTCCATGAATGCTGCGAATGCTGCCTTGAATTCATCGGAAGACTTGTCGGATGCTGCCATCTTCTCTAATTTAGCGATTGCCTGATTCCGCAGGGTCTTCTGACCAAGGTACATACCGAAACCGTGCTCTGCGTTATCCTCGAATAAGGAGTTAGCCCATGCAGGTCCTCTGCCGGAATCTTTGTTAACTGTATACGGAGCCGTTGCAGCAGGTCCGCCCCAGATGGAGGAACATCCTGTTGCATTGGAGATATACATCTGCTCACCGAAAAGCTGAGTGATCAGTCTTGCGTAGGAAGTCTCTGCACATCCTGCACATGAGCCGGAGAACTCAAGCAGCGGCTGATTGAACTGGGAACCTTTTACTGTGGTCTCTGCCGGTGCTTCCGGTTTTCTTCCTACATTTGCTACCAGATAATCGAATACCGGCTGCTCTGCTGCCTGGGATACCTGCGGAACCATAGCGATTGCCTTTGTCGGACATACGGTTACACACTCGCCGCATCCCATACAGTCTAAGGGAGATACACTCATGGTGTACTTGTACTGGCTTGCTTTCGGTTTTGTATCTGCGATCTTCATGTTCTCCGGTGCTGCCGCTACTTCCTCATCACTGAGCATGAAGGGACGGATTGTTGCATGGGAACATACAAATGCGCACTGGTTACACTGGATACACTTCTCTGCATCCCACTCCGGAACGGTTACGGCTGTTCCGCGCTTCTCGTATGCGGAAGCACCCAGCTCGAACTGTCCGTCTGCGTTGTCTTTAAATGCGGATACAGGCAGGTTGTCGCCATCCATCAGGCCGATGGGGTTCATAACTTCCTTAACCATCTTGATGGTTGCGGGACGTCCGACAAGCTCAGCTGCCGGTGCGTCTGCTTCCGGATTGCTCCAGGATGCGGGAACGTCTACTTTATGTACTGCGTCCACGCCGGCGTCAATTGCCTTGTAGTTCATCTCTACGACTGCGTCGCCCTTCTTGCTGTAGGACTTCTTAGCTGCTGACTTCATGAAATCTACAGCGTCATCGATCGGCATGATGTTTGCCAGCTTGAAGAATGCGGACTGGAGAATGGTATTGGTACGCTTGCCCATACCGATCTCGATTGCCTTGTCAATCGCGTTGATGGTGTATAACTGAATATTGTTGTCGGCAATATACTTCTTGGAAACTGCCGGCATATATTTGTCAAGCTCTTCATCGGACCACTGGCAGTTGATCATGAAGATTCCGCCCGGCTTAACATCCTGTACCATCTTGTATCCCTTGATGACATAGGACGGATTGTGACATGCCACGAAGTCAGCCTGGTTGATATAGTAGGGGCTGCGGATCGGGTTGTCGCCGAAACGAAGGTGGGAAATTGTGATACCACCTGTCTTCTTGGAGTCATACTGGAAGTATGCCTGGATGTACTTATCTGTGTGGTCACCGATGATCTTGGTGGAGTTCTTGTTTGCACCAACAGTTCCGTCACCGCCAAGACCCCAGAATTTACACTCAACTGTTCCGGGTGCGGAAGTGATGGGAGCCGGTTTAACCTCCGGAAGTGAAAGATTGGTAACATCATCCACGATACCGATGGTGAAACGGGGCTTGGGATCATCTTTCTCAAGCTCTTTGTAAACTGCGAATACGGATGACGGCGGTGTATCCTTGGATCCGAGGCCGTAACGTCCGCCTGTCAGCACGATGTCATTCAGTCCTGCTTCACGGAGTGTAACAGCAACGTCAAGGAAAAGCGGATCGCCAAGAGCACCCGGCTCTTTTGTTCTGTCAAGAACAGCGATCTTCTTAGCGGTCTTGGGGATCACCTTAAGCAGTGAGGAAGATACCCACGGACGATAGAGGCGGACTTTGATCAGACCAACCTTCTCGCCTGCAGCTGTCAGGTAATCAATAACTTCTTCTGTTACGTCGCAGATGGAGCCCATTGCGATGATGACACGGTCAGCATCCGGTGCGCCGTAGTAGTTGAAGAGGTCATAGTCTGTTCCGAGTTTCTCGTTAATCTTTGCCATGTACTTCTCAACAACTGCGGGAAGTGCATCGTAAACCGGGTTACATGCCTCTCTGTGCTGGAAGAAGACATCACCGTTCTCATGAGAACCGCGCATTGCCGGTTTCTCGGGATTCAGGGCATGCTCACGGAATGCCTTTACAGCATCCATGTTGCACATTTCCTTGAGATCCTCATAGTCCCACTTCTCGATCTTCTGGATCTCATGGGATGTACGGAAACCGTCGAAGAAGTTCAGGAACGGAACCTTTCCTTCAATCGCGCAAAGGTGTGCTACCGGACTTAAGTCCATAACCTCCTGGGGATTGGACTCTGCAAGCATTGCAAAACCGGTCTGGCGGCATGCATATACGTCACTGTGGTCACCAAAAATGTTCAGGGACTGTGTTGCTACCGTACGTGCCGATACATCAAATACACACGGAAGCTGCTCAGCGGCAATCTTGTACATGTTGGGGATCATAAGAAGAAGGCCCTGGGAAGCTGTGAATGTTGTGGTGATCGCGCCGGCTGCCAGGGAACCGTGAACTGTTCCTGCTGCGCCTGCCTCAGACTGCATCTCACTTACAACAACCTGATTGCCGAAAATATTCTCCTGTCCTGCTGCAGACCACTGGTCAATTACGTCTGCCATGGGGCTGGACGGAGTGATCGGATAGATCGCTGCGACATCTGTAAAAGCGTAAGCTACATGAGCGGCAGCGGTATTACCATCCATTGATTGTTTTGCTCTGGGCATAGTATTCCCTCCTTGTCAAAGTTTGTGGATATTAACGTAAAATAATAGTAACATTTTTTGATTTTAATGTAAAGATACAGGAGGGCAGTTTCCCCTCTTAAATGCTTACTATTTGCTGAATCAGGCCAGGAGGGACAAGCCCATTCCGAAGGCCAGGAAAGGGCCGAGGGGGACAGGTCTGTCACGGCCGGACCCGGTGGCAAGCAAAAACAGGCTGAAAAGGGCGCAGGGCCAGAGGGAAAACCAGACTGCCCCGGGCAGGGCTTCCGTCCCCAGAAGGAAACCGCCGCCGGCCACAAGTTTCACATCCCCGCCGCCCAGACCGCCGGGAAAAGCCAGGGCAAAGACAAGGCTGATTCCTCCGCCGAGCATGGCAGCCAGGACCCGGTCAGGCAATCCGGGAGTGCCGGGACAGAAACTTAAGCCGATACCGGCAGCCGCCAGAAGAAGATGGGTCCGGTCAGGAATGGTCATGGACCGCAGGTCTTCCCGCGCGCCCAGGACCAGTACGGCAAAGGCTGCAAATCTCAGAATATCTTTCATTTTTTCAATCTCCTCACCACCCCTCCCTGCGCAGGTCTCAAAGTCGGTCGATAACACCTTATCATAAAATGGAAATATTTTCCAGCACCTGATCGGGGGCAAAAAAAAGTGACAGGATCTTCTTACCCTGTCACCCTGTTTTCCGGAATTAATCCGTTCATATTTTACTGAGATGATTTTGTTTCAGACGCAGGCTCCGTATCCTCTGTCTCTTCCGTATCCTCTGCGGGTTCCGTATCTTCTGCCGGCCCTGTTTCCGTGGTGGCCGCAGCCGAAGAATGCTCCTCATAAGTCTCAAAATAGAGATTGGAACCGTCATTTTTCTGCGTGTCTGTCTGGAAGAAGAGATAATTGTTGTCATCGGGATAAAGAACACCGTCAATGGCATCCAGGCCCGGACTGCATATGGGTCCCGGCGGCAGTCCTTTGTTAAGATAGGTGTTGTAGGGAGAATCCACTTTAAGGTCTGAATAGAGCACCCTGTCCTTGCCATAGTAGCCGTCCGTGACCGCATAGACAACTGTGGAGTCAAACTGCAGATTCATATTTATATCCAGCCGGTTCTGGATCACATCCGCCACAATGGGATACTCCTCAGCCTTTTCAGTCTCCTTCTGCACCAGAGACGCCCGGATCAGCACCTCTTCCACGCTCATTCCTATCTCTGCCGCCCGCTTGCGCCGGGCATCGCCGAACATGGTGTCGAATTCGCCGAATATCATATCCGCCAGTTCTTCTCCGGTAATATCCTCCGAAAAATAATAGGTGTCCGGATACAGATATCCTTCCATCCGGAAGAGAACATCTTCTTCATCAGGCAGGATATCGGCATAGACAAAATCTTCTGCCGCTGCTCTTACTGCAGCGCGGAATTCCTCCGCATCCATGATCCCTTTCTTCTCCAGCAGTCTTGCCGCCCTCTCGATGGTGTAGCCTTCCGGGATCGTCAGGCACCTGTTGTCTGCCATTTCTCCCTCGCTTGAAAGGGTTCGGATAATGGTATCTAAGGACATGCCTTTATGGAGAGAGAAAGTTCCGTAACGGATCCGTCCCTGATAGTCTGTCAGGTAAAGGCGGAGGAGGAAGGGCAGTTCATACCGGATCAGTCCCTTCTCTTTTAATATGGAAGCAACTTCCCTGCTCCCGCTCCCCTTCTCAATGGTGATCACGACCTTTTCACCGCTGTCACGGTCTTTACGGAAGTACTCCGAGACCATGGTAAATATCAGGAATGCCAGGGCCGCGAAAATCAACAGCCTGATTATTAAAAAGATTTTTTTCTTCATAGTTTCTTTACTGTCTTTCCACTGTATGAATTCTTATATTATATGCTTTCATTACCAGGTCATTATACATATAATATAGGTAAAAAGCAACCTGACAGCCAAAAGAGGAGGAATCAGAAATGAGCAGGAACAGACATTTTCCGTCACTGACCCTGTGCTGCCTTATGCCGGAAAAGCGGACGCTTAGCCTGGCCGGCCGCCTGAAAAAATTCGAAAAGTCTTTCCTCATCCGATGCGAGCACTATGAACATTTTCCATACGGCCGCAAGTTTGATGAGAATACCATTTTCTTATGTGACAATGACCTTTCTGTCTCCTATGCCTCCTTCACGGGCTGCCCGGTGATCGCTCTCTCCCACGATGGCAATCATGACCAGTCACTCATGGGCGCCGGATGGCTGATCGAAAGTCCCGACTCCATCACGGAATTCTTTCTGGAGGAGGTCTACTGCCATCATTACCATCTGCCTCTTCTGATTGCGGAAACCGGCCGCTGCCTGATCAGGGAACTGTCCATGGAGGACCTGCCTGCCCTGATCCGCCTGCAGGATGAAAATGCAGACCGGCCGGAAGGACGCTTCTTTAACACGGAGCCTTCCGATTACGCCCGCTTTCTTGAGGATTACATCCGCTGCCAGTACCCTCTTTACGGCTACGGACTCTATGCTGTAACGGCAAAAGAGCCCCTGACGGATGAGTCCGGGACAGAAAAAAAAGAAGCCCGGGAAAATCAGTTCCTGGGCCTCATCGGCTTCTCCGGCCGCCGGATGCCGTCCGGCAGCGAAAATCTTTCTGATACTGAGGCCACGGAAGTATGTTACTCTTTTCTGACCCGGTATCATGGTATGCAATATGCTTATGAAAGCTTATCCGCTCTCCTTGCCTTTGCCGGCAGCTACTGGGATATGAAGGACTTTTTCACCTTTATACCTCCCGGCAACAGTGCTTCCAGAGCTCTGGCCGCCAGACTCTCCCTGACTGTCCTTGCTCCCGAAGAAGAGGACTAGAGGATCAGCATGGCGTCTCCAAAGGAGAAGAAGCGGTAGCCCTCCCGGACAGCCTCCTCATACGCCGCCAGTATGTGTTCTTTTCCCGCCAGGGCCGACACCAGCATGAGCAGGGTGGACTCCGGCAGGTGGAAATTGGTGATCAGTCCGTCGATGGCTTTGAAGCGGTATCCCGGATAGATAAAGATATCCGTCTGGCCGCTGCCGGGGACGATCTTTCCATTCTCATCCGCCACGGACTCAAGAGTACGGGTACTGGTCGTTCCCACGGAAATGATCCGTCCTCCTTCTGCCCGGGTCTTATTGATCAGATCCGCCGCCTCGGGGCTGACCCGGTAGTACTCGGAATGCATGTGATGTTCTGTCACATCTTCCACTTTGACGGGCCGGAAAGTTCCCAGTCCCACATGAAGTGTGATCCTGGCGATCTTCACTCCCATCTGCCGGATTTCTTCCAGCAGTTCTTTTGTAAAATGCAGTCCCGCCGTAGGGGCTGCCGCAGATCCTTCGTGGACTGCGTAGACAGTCTGGTAGCGGTTCCGGTCTTTTAACTGATGGGTAATGTAGGGCGGAAGCGGCATCTGTCCCAGACGGTCGAGTACTTCTTCAAATATCCCCTCATAGCTGAATCTGACCAGTCTGTTGCCGTCCGGCAGCACTTCTGTGATCTCTCCCTCAAGAAGACCGTCTCCGAACTCCACCCGGGCGCCGGTACGCAGTTTCTTTCCCGGTCTTACGATTGCTTCCCACACATCATCTTTCTGACGTTTGAGAAGGAGAATCTCCACATGGCCGCCGGTCCCTTTCCTCACGCCCAGCAGGCGGGCGGGAATGACCTTGGTGTCGTTGATCACAAGGCAGTCCCCCGGATGCAGGTAGCTGAGGATATCCCGGAATTTTTTATGGGTGACCTGCCCGGTTTCTCTGTCCAGGACCAGCAGGCGGGAAGCATCCCGCGCTGGCAGGGGATCCTGGGCGATCAGTTCCCGGGGCAGATCAAAATAAAAATCACTTGTCTTCATTATGCACGCAGTTCGATGCCTGATGTCTCAAGCTCTTTCAGAATCCTGTCAACGATCTTATTTACCTCGGCTGCTTCCAGGCTTCCCTCGGAGGACCGGAATACCAGGCTGAATGCCACGGATTTCTTTCCTTTGCCTACCTGGGCTCCCTCATATACATCGAAGAGTTCGATGCTTTCAAGGAGCTTGCCGCCTTTGGCTTTCATGATTTTCTCCACATCACCCACGAAAACTTCTTTGTCCATTACAAGGGCAAGGTCTCTGTTCACTGCCGGATACTTAGCGACACCTTTGTACTTTCTGTCAAATGATGCTTTATCCACGATGACCGGTATATCCAGTCCTGCAGCATAGACTTCGCATTTCATTCCGTAGTTTAAGCAGACCAGGGGATGGATCTGTCCGATAAATCCGGCGTATTCTCCGTTAATTTCAATAATGGCCTGTCTTCCCGGATGAAGATAATTTCTGTCGGAGGAGGGAACGAATTCCACTCTGTCTCCCAGACCCAGTTTGAGGAACATTTCCTCTAAAACGCCCTTCAGGTCGAAGAAGTCCACTCTTCCGTACATGCCCAGGGCCATACGTTTCCTCTCTTCGGGGAGTTCCGTCAGGGGCAGGGACTTGGGCAGATATACGTTGCCGATTTCATAGAGGCGCACTTCTTTGTTGCGGTGATTGAAGTTGCCGGCCAGTGATGTGAGCAGGCCGTCCAGCTCGATGGTCCGCATGATACTGTAATCCTCACCCAGAGGGTTGGAGATTACGATGGCCCGGCGGAGCGGGTCGTCCGCATCCAGTCTCAGTTTGTCAAATACCCTGGGGCTCTCGAAGGAGTAGCACATACCGCCGCAGAAACCGTTCTGCTCTGCTGTTTCCTGCAGGACCTTCTGCACTCTGGCCGAGAAGGATTCCTTACCGGCTGTCGCCTCGCCATGGGGCAGGGTTGTGGGTATATTGTCATAACCGAAGAAGCGGGCAACTTCCTCCGCGATGTCTGCCTGGCAGCGCAGGTCCAGACGGAAGGAAGGTATCTGGAGGAGGTTGCTTTCCTCATCATAGCCGATTTCCAGTCTCTTTAAGTATTCCAGCATCTGATCTGCTGTGATATCGGTTCCCAGAAGGCGGTTGTACTTATCCGGCTCAAAGGAAAGTGTCACCTGGGATACAGGATTGGGATAAACATCGATCACGCCGCCGACAACGTCGCCGGCATCCATCTCCTCCACCAGCTGGCAGGCACGGTTCATGGCAGCCAGTGCTGATTCGGGGTCCAGTCCTTTCTCGAACTTACCGGAGGCATCCGTTCTGAGACCGATCCGTTTGGATGACAGGCGGATATTGGTTCCGTCAAAATTTGCCGCCTCGAAAAGCAGAGTCTTGATCTGGTCGGTTACCATGGAGTTCTCGCCGCCCATGATTCCGCCGATGCCGACCGGGCCTTCCGCGTCATTGATCATGATCACGTCATGATCCAGGGCTCTCTCCTGTCCGTCCAGAGTAGTATAGACATCGCCGTCTTCCGCACGTTTTACAATGATCTTTTTGCCGCGGATGGTGTCAAGGTCGTAGGCATGCATGGGCTGGCCGTACTCTTCCATGACATAATTGGTGATATCCACGATATTGTTGATAGGACGGATTCCCATGGCTGCAAGTCTTCTCTGCATCCATTTGGGTGAGGGTGCCAGACGGATATTTTTTACGACTCTGGCTGTATATCTGGGGCAGAGATCCGGATCATGGACCTCCACGGAAATATAATTGTTTACGTCATCATCGTTCCCTGTCACCTTTACCTCGGGGGCATGGAAGGGTTTGTCAAATGTGGCTGCTGCTTCTCTTGCCATTCCGATCATGGAGAAACAGTCCACCCTGTTGCTGGTGATTTCGAACTCTACCACCGCGTCCCTGAGGCCCAGGGCAGCAACGGCGTCGTCGCCGGGCTTCACGTCAGCGTCGTCTTCAAATACATAGATGCCGTTTTCCGGTGCTTCGGGATACATTTCTCTGGAGCTGCCCAGTTCTTCGATCGAGCACATCATACCTTCGGATACGACTCCGCGGAGTTTTCCCTTCTTGATCTTAATGCCGTTCTCGGGATTGGGGCTGCCGTCATGTCCGCCGGCCACGCGGCCGCCGTCCAGGACTACCGGAATCAGAGCGCTCTCTGTGACGTTGGGTGCGCCTGTGACGATCTGTACTTTTTTCTCTCCTACATCCACCTGGCAGACGATCAGCTTGTCAGCATCGGGATGTTTCTCTATTGACTCCACACGTCCGACTACAATGTTTTCAAGATTCTTATCCAGATAAACCGCATTTTCCACGTGAGATCCGGACAGAGTCATTCTGTCCACATATTCCTGCACACTGCAGTCGAGATCCGGAACATATGCTTTAATCCATGAAATAGGTGTATTCATTATTATCCTCCTAGAACTGTTTTAAAAATCTCACGTCATTTTCATAGAGCAGACGCATGTCATCGATTTCATATTTGAGCAGGGTGATTCTCTCCAGACCGATGCCGAAAGCGAATCCTGAGTATTCCTCGGGGTCAATGCCGCAGTCGGACAGAACCTTGGGATGAACCATGCCGCATCCTAAAATCTCGATCCAGCCGCTTCCCTTACACATACGGCATCCCTTGCCGCCGCATTTGAAGCAGGTGACATCCACTTCGGCGCTGGGCTCGGTGAAGGGGAAATGATGGGGGCGGAACTTAACTTTTGTCTCCGGACCGAAGAACTCTCTCGCCCACTGCTGCAGTGTTCCCTTGAGATCGGCAAATGTGACATTTTTATCGATGACAAGTCCTTCCACCTGGTGGAAAGACGGAGAATGTGTTGCATCCACTTCATCGGACCGGAATACACGTCCCGGCGCGATCACACGGATGGGCATCTGGCCGGTCTGCATAATGCGGGCCTGAACGGAAGATGTCTGTGTCCGCAGAAGGATGTCCTTGGTAATATAAAATGTATCCTGCTCATCCTTGGCCGGATGGTTGGCAGGGATATTTAAAAGCTCAAAATTATATTTGTCATACTCTATTTCGGGACCTTCCACGACCTCGTAACCCATGCCGACAAATACTCTGATTATGTCATCAAGGGCAATCTGATTGGGATGACGGTGTCCTACTGCCATCTTGGTTCCGGGCAGTGTAACATCGATGCGCTCATTCTTCATCTTCTCCATGAGCAGCTTCTCCTGGATGGCTTCTTTTTTCTTTTCCATCAGGCTTTCGATGCTGGCTCTGGCTTCATTTACCATCTGTCCGATCTTGGGACGGTCTTCCGGGGCTACATCCTTCATTCCTTTGAGAAGTTTGGAGAGTTCCCCCTTCTTTCCGAGGAATTTGACCCTGATATCATTCAGATTATCAACACCTGCAGACTTTTCGATCGCAGAGTTGGCTTCCTCTGTGATCATTTTGATCTTGTCTTTCATCATATTTCTCCTTGCTTTCCTTTGCGGATTTTATACAGTATGGTTCGGAATAGTGTATAAGTCGGGATTGCTAACGCTGCTTCGCAGCTTGCCGCAATCCCCCCAAGCGATATCTCGCACTTTCGCACTTCGTGCTTCGTGCTCGATATCGCTTGTCGTCACTAATGCATGACCGCATTTGCCCGCAAGCGGTCATGCGTCCCTGCATTGTGACTGGACTTATACAATAAAAAAACGCCCCTTGATAGGGACGATGTGATCGCGGTACCACCCTGATTCCCGGACTTTTATCCGGACACTTTTTATATCTGCACGTAACGTGTGCGGCGTTATTCCTTACATGCCTGCGCAGGCGGGTCATGCGTACGGAATACAGCTCCGGCAGAGAATTTCGGCAGAGGCCAGTGCTGAGGAGAACTTACAGCCGGTGATTCTCCCTCTCTGACAGTTAACGGCTGCCTACTTTGACCCTGGGGGTCTTGCCTTCATCGCTTTTACAACGGAATACATTTTAGCAAAAGGCAGTTCATCTGTCAAGGCACAATTGGCCCGCCTCATCCATCATGATCAGCTGCCGGCCTATGCGGCTGTGCTCTCCAAATACGGCTTTTCTTCCTGCTAAGGTCTGATACCAGCTGTCTTTGCTGATTCCGTCGGAAACCACCGGGTACAGCATGATTTCGGTTTCGGGGAATACCATCTTATAGTACATGAGTGCTCTGCGGCTGTGATGGGCTTTGCAGCAGAGTATTGCCTTCGCAGGTATCTGTCCCAGCTCCAGGTGAATCTGCCGGGTATTCTGCGCATTTTCCAGTGTGAAGGTGGCTTTTCTTTCGGGGATGACTGCCTCCCGGGCTACTCCTTCTCCAAGAAGAACCGCCTCGATCAGGTCTGCTTCGCAGGCGAAGTCGGTTCCGTACATTTGTCCGAATTCCGGGTCAGGGATAAACCTTCCCTGTTCTTTTGCATAACTTCCGGAGGGAATGATCAGAGGGGCCATTCCTTTTTTGTAGAGTTCTGCCGCTGCCGGCGCGTGATCGGGCCTGGCATTTCCCGGAACCCATATGACATCCGCTGCCGTCAGGGGAGTTTCCACAAAGATAAATTCCGTGATTTCCCGGATCATGGCAGAATCAATCCTGTACATTCTCTTCCTCCTTTTCGGCATTCTTCTCTTTCTCTCCTCCGGTCAAAGCCTTCTCCTGGGCCCGCCGCCTTCTGTTGTATCTGGGGCGGATGATGGAAACCAGCTGGTGGTAGTTTTTGCTGTTCTCCAGAAAATAGTTGATTTCCGCTCCATAAAAGACCATGGACATACACCAGTAGAACCAGAGAAGCAGGATCATGACACCGGCCATACTGCCGTAGAGATAATTGAAATTAGTGAAGCTTCTTACATAGAGAGAGCAGAGATAGGAAATGAAGATCCAGCTGAGGGTACAGAGCAGGGCGCCCGGAAGCTGTCGCCAGAAGCTGCTCTTCCTGTTGGGAATATAGCGGTAGACCAGCATGAATATAATGGTAAGGATGACCACGGAATACAGTGTCCTGACCTCGATAAAGCGTCCGATGGTATAGGAAAGGAAGGGCCATCTGTCCTTGACATAATCCAGAATGCTGTTGCCGAATACCCACACAATCAGGACGGTACCGATTATGATTGCGAAAAGAAAAGTATAGACCATACTGATCAGACGCAAAACCAGATAATTTCTGTTCTCATCGATATCATAAACTGAATTCAGACCGACAATGATGGAGTAAACACCTCTGGACGAGGACCACAGGGCAATGACAAGAGAAAGTGTCGATACGGTCCTGCCCGCTCTGCCGTAGATTTCATTGACGATTCCATTGATGAAAGAGCTGTTCTCGAAGGAAGCCAGTTCGTTCAGGACATGGATCACATCATATTTGGTAAAGGGCATATACTGGGTCAGGGTCAGGAGAAAGATCAGGAAGGGGAAAATAGAAAGCAGCATAAAGAAGGCACTCATTGCTCCAAATGGTGCCACATGGTCATCTGTACACTTTTTAATAAAATCTTCTATCAGCCGCAGAAGACTGCGTATACGATTGGCCATCGGATTTCCTCCCCGGACTGATGCCGGCTGCTGCGTAAGTTTTATTATACATAAAAAGCCGCCTCACGAATGAGAGGCGGCATTTTCTTCAAACCCAAAATGCCGTTTCCTGCGATTTTGATTCCTAGCCTCAGCCAGGTGGGTAACTTCAGATGAGTCTCTGACTTCCTCCGGTCAGCGAGGCCTGTCATCCTCTCAGCGATATCAGATTCCCTATATCAAAAATGTAGGTTCAAAACAGCAGGGGATGTCGAACATTCCAGGCTATTGTTAAGTTTACTATATCTCAACTATGTGCAAAATTCAAGGGAAAATTACGCAAGATAGAGCCTCCCGTCCTTCACGAAATAGTCTCTGTTTTTGTGTCTTAAGAGTCTGTTTTTCATATAGCGGATAAAATACGCTTCCCCCCTGACGGCCAGCATGGTCAGCAGGTATCTGGTCAGGTAATCAGTCTCCTCATTGATCATCATAAAGTTTCTTCCTCGCATATAGTATTCGAGGGCGCTGGAATCTTTGTAATTCTCTTTCTGATAGTTCTTGCTGGCGCAGATTCGGTCGATCACCATTTCCGCCACATACTTTTTCGGCATCTTCATGCCAACAAGAACCGGAGCGGCCTTGCCACTGCCCCCGTCACCCGAAACGGAAAATGTATAGTCGATCCAGTATTCGAAGTGATGGGGATTTCTTCCCTTGTGATGGAGCCAGCCCTGGGAGCAGGTGTGCAGTTCTTTTTCTTTGTTGATGGGACTGCGGTCTCCCTGGTAATACTTCACACCGGGCAGGAACTCGATCCTGCTGTATTTGGAAAGGTCATGCAGCAGGCCCTGTTTGTAAAGGCCTACCTGAAAGCACATTTTCATCACCAGGAGCTTATGTCTTGTAATCGTCACAAAATGTCCCTTAAGATCCATGTCAGCTTTCCTCCTCTCCCTCATCAAAATTCACCAGGGACCTGACCGTATAGATCGGGCGGCCCCTTACCTCCTCCAGGATCACGGACAGGTACTCTCCCATGATGCGCAAAAGGAAAAAGAGAATGGTGAACATAAAACACATGACAACAATAATGGTTGCATATCCGCTTGGAGCTCCGCTGGTCAGTCTGGTGTAAATAGTGTATGCCATCATCAGAAGGCCGATCAGGCCTGCGAGAGTCCCGCAGAAAGATGCGATCCTGACCGGGATATCGGAGTAACTTAAGAAGGCCTGGAGAGAATATCGGAAGAGCTTTCTGATGCTGTATTTACTCTCTCCCGCCGCCCTGGGTGCCGCCACATAATCCAGAGTTGTAGACGGAAAGCCTATATTCTGGACATAAGCCCTCAGAAATCTCGAGGACTCTCTGTAGTGTTCCCGCAGGATCCGGGCCGGCTTTTCCGTAAAACCGAAAAAGTCCGATACATTTTCATTGAATTCCACGTTGGAAACAAGATTTAATAGCCAGTAAAATGTACTCGAGCAGAACTTGCGGATCCTTCCGGCTCCCCGGTTCTCCTGCCTGGCCATGGTAACAACGTCATAGCCTTCCTCAAAGGCGCTGTATATCCGGGGAATGCACTCCACCGGATGCTGCAGATCGGCATCCATGCAGATGATTCCGTCTCCCAAAGCGTAATCCACACCGGCGATCATAGCCGCTTCATGTCCGTAATTTCTGGAAAAATGTATCACTTTCACCCGTCCGGATGTAAAAGCCAGACGCTCCAGGATTCCCGGCGAGGCGTCCGTGCTTCCGTCGTTGACGAAGATCAGTTCAGATCTTACCGGCAGTGAATCAAGGACCTCCGAAACCTTCTCGTAAAATTGTCCCAGTACTTTTTCTTCATTATAAACTGACACTATAATGGACAGTTTATGAATCCGAGCCATAGTCATTACTCCTTTTCTGATGTTTATTGTACAATATCCGCAAGCAAAATCCAACTATATTTCCCGGGTTTACAAACAAATCATTCCATGTTACACTTTCCAAAAGACAGTTCATTTGTACCATCCTGTCTCAAAACAAAACCAGGACAGCATTATAATACAGTCTTATTACAGAGTATGCTGCAGATGGTTCTGCAGCATTATTTTATGCTTTTGCTGTCATCACATCAGGCATCAGGCTGATACCAAACAGGAGAAATGTGATGTATATAATAAAAACAGAGCAGACTTTTGCGGCTGCTCATTTTCTGAAAGGATATGAGGGTAAGTGCAGCAACCTGCACGGTCATGAATGGAAAGTGGAAGCCAGGATTTTTTCCGAAGGACTGATACCGGAAGGATCCTGCAGAGATATGGTCATGGATTTCAGTGATCTGAAACAGGCTCTTACTGACCTTCTTGAACCCTTTGATCATGTAACCATAGCCGAGGCAGGATCCCTGGCGCCGCGGACACTGGAGGCTTTTTCCCAAGAAGGTTTTACCGTCGTCGAAGTTCCCTTCCGCCCCACCGCCGAATCCTTTGCCCGCTATTTTTATGAAGAATTGAAAAAAGCCGGTTATCCGGTTTCTGATGTTACCGTATATGAGACATCCGGCAACAGCGCCCTCTACAGGGAGGAATCCACATGTTGACCTGGCAGGTGGCGGAAAAGTTCATCAGCATCAACGGTGAAGGTGCTCATGCCGGTTTCCCGGCTGCATTTATCCGGCTGAAGGGCTGTAACCTTTCCTGCCGTTACTGTGACACGGCCTGGGCCAATGACCCGGCCTGCCCGGTCGAAGAAGAAACAGTGGAGGATATCCTGGGATGGCTTAATGACCGGGGAATCCGTCGGGTCACCCTGACCGGCGGCGAACCCCTCATGGCAGAGAATATCATGGTTCTGATCCGGGCTCTTTGTGAGGCCGGTTTCAGGGTGGAGATTGAGACCAACGGGAGCATTGATATCCGGCCTTTTTCGGAAATCAGGCCCCGGCCTGTATTTACCCTGGATTACAAATGTCCCGGCAGCGGGATGGAAGGAAATATGCTGACTTCCAACTATGACTGCCTTGAGACCTGTGACAGCGTAAAGTTCGTTGTCTCATCCCGTGAAGACCTGGATTGTGCGAAAAGGGTATGTGACGACTGCCGGCTGGCAGAGCGCTGCCATGTATTCTTAAGCGCTTCTTTCTCGGATATCAGTCCCCGGGATATTGTTGACTATATGATCAGCCGCGGCTGGCAGGATGTCCGTCTGCAGCTGCAGATGCACAAATATATCTGGCCGCCGGAAATGCGGGGCGTATGAAGGAGGAACTAAGTTATGGCTATAGATAAAGAAGCGATCATGGAACACATCCGCGGGATCCTGATCGCTCTGGGTGACGACCCCGACAGAGAAGGTCTCAAAGACACTCCCAAGCGGGTTGCCCGAATGTATGAAGAAGTATTCGAAGGGATGAACTATTCCAACCATGAGATCGCCGCCATGTTCGACCGGTCTTTCACGGATGACCTTTCTCTGTCAGACGGACGCAGAGACATGGTTCTGGTAAGGGATATCCCCATTTTCAGCTACTGTGAGCACCACATGGCCCTTATGTACAATATGACCGTGTCCGTGGCTTACATTCCCGTCAACAAGGTGCTGGGACTTTCCAAAGTAGCCAGAATCTGCGACATGGCTTCCAAGCGCTTACAGCTTCAGGAGCGTCTGGGAGCTGATATCGCCCAGATCATGCAGGAGGCAGCCGGCACGGAGGATGTTGCAGTCATTATCCGGGGTACCCACAGCTGTATGTCTGCCAGAGGGATCCGCAAAGAAAATGCCTCCACGGTTACCACCACTTACCGCGGCAGATTTGACGCAGAGGACACACTTAGAAATCAGCTTTTTATGATGCTCAAATAGGGAACGGAAATGAAAGAAGGAAAGAACAAAAAAAAGGCCGTTGTAGTATACAGCGGCGGCCAGGACAGTACGACCTGTCTGTTCTGGGCAATGAAGCGATATGATGAGGTGATTGCCCTCTCATTTAATTACGGACAGAGACACCTGCCCGAGCTGGAATGCGCGGCAGAGCTCTGCTCGCGCTACGGAATTGAAAACTATGTGCTGGACCTGACTCTTCTGAATCAGCTTGCGCCCAACTCCCTGACCCGGGACCATATCACAGTGGACGAAGAAGCGCCGGAAGAAGGTCCTCCCAACAGCTTTGTGGACGGAAGAAATCTGCTCTTCCTGACCTATGCAGCCATTTTTGCCAAGCAGCGCGGTATTACGGATGTCATAACCGGCGTTTCCCAGGCTGACTTTTCCGGTTATCCGGACTGCAGGGATGTATTTATCAAATCCCTTAACACCACGCTTAATCTTTCCATGGATTATACATTTGACCTGATCACACCTCTGATGTGGCTCACCAAGGCGGAGACCTGGGCCCTGGCCGACAGTCTGGGTGTCTTTGACATCATCCGCAATGAAACCCTCACCTGCTACAACGGAGTCCGGGGTGACGGCTGCGGCAACTGCCCTGCCTGCAAGCTTCGCAAGGAGGGACTGGATGCCTATCTTGCTTCAAAGAAGGACTAATCTTCCAGATCATTTGAAAGGATCTCCTTCATGGCTGCCAGCGCTTCCTTTTCATCGGGGCCTTTGCAGACGCAGAGGACTGTGTCCCCGTAGCGGAGGGTGCCGCTGACAAGGTTGATGATACTTTTGGCATTTATATCCATGTATTCTGTTTTCAGATAGATGGTAGACTTAAAAGACTCGGCTACATTTACAACCTTATTGGCTGCGTCAAGATGGATGCCGTTGATATTCGCGATCGTTATCTCTGCCCGTACCATGTGGACGTCAGCTCCTTTCTCAGTTACTCTTGTTCCGGATATGATTATTGTAGCATAATACTATATTACACACAAATAAAGGATCTACCAAAAGGCAGATCCTCTTTTTCATTCAGCCGGTCTTTTCCCTCAATCCGCCAATTCAAAAGCCTGTCCGGGCTTTTCCGGTCTCATGAGGCGGCTTGCCGGAAAGCGGCCGCTGTTGCCGGTAATATAGTCATTAACAAAAGCATAGTCTTCCCAGAAATGCATGGGAAAGACATAGCGGGCATGCACATGCTGAAGGAACCAGGTCATACCCAGGCTTCCGGATTCTTCCTGACGGGGGTCCAGAACCACAAAAGCCAGGTCGATCTCTTCTTCCTCCAGACTCTCGATCTCTTTGCAGTAGGTCTCCTTCATATATCGGTTGTCTGCGTCCGGTTCACCCGGCCAGTCCCACCAGTGGAGATCGCCTGCGTGATAGATTACCTTTCCCTCTGTCTTTATGAGAAAGGCAATTCCTTCGTCATTGGAACGGAGGGTGCGGACTTTAAGTCCCTCGATTTCCTTCTCCTGCCACTCCTTCATGAAGATCACGTTGTCGACCTGTCTCCACAGGCGGTCTGCCCGCCGGATATCATCCGAAAGTATGTAGACCGTATGGGAGCAGGCATGTTCCAGGCGGTATATGTCCCTGGTAAAATGATCATGATGGGCGTGGGAGGAAAAGACATACAGGGTCTTGTCATAGTTCAGGCGGGGCAGGTCTCCCTGCCAGTAATCAAACAGGAAGTAACTCTTCTCTGTTTCAACAAGATATCCGCTGTGTTTTATGTATGTGACTTTCATTTTATATATATCCTCTGATTGTCATCAATCATTAGCAAAAACCGGATTGACATGAATCATTACATGACGGATGTCCGGAAATGCCTCTTCCAGATCATCATGTACGGTATGGGCAATTTCATGTGCCTCATGCAGTGTCTGGTGGGCATCAGCCGCAATCTCAAGATCCACATAATAGCCGCCGCCGAAAAGTCTGGTCTGAATCTTGTCGACAGAGACCACTCCTTTTTCCTTGAGGATGTACTCTCTCATGCTGTCAATGACATCCTGGCTGACCGAGGAATCCACCATCTTTCCTACTGCTTCCATGTAGATTTCCGCTCCTGCCTTTATAATGAAAAGACAGATTACGATACTTGCCAGGGGATCCATGATCGGGAATCCCAACATTGCGCCGCCGATACCGATCAAACTGCCGATAGACGAAAGAGCATCAGAGCGGTGGTGCCATGCATCTGCCATCAGTGCGTCAGATTTAATCTTACGGGCTCCGTTTTTGGTGTAGTGGAACATGAGCTCTTTTACGACAATGGATACGGCCGCCGCCACAAGGGCCAGCATACCGGGAACCTTTATGTGTCCGGTTCCGGCCATTATGGTCCGTACACCTTTATAGCCGATACCAAGGCCTGTAAGAATCAGCAGATTGGCCAGAATGATCGCGGCCACACTCTCAAAGCGGTCATGTCCGTACGGATGACTCTCGTCTGCTTTCTTGGATGAAATCCTGATTCCGACGATCACCACGATCGTGCTGATCACATCCGAAAGGGAGTGTACACCGTCCGATAACATTGCGCCTGAATTGGCGATCACGCCGGCAAGCATCTTGAAAACGGAAAGAAATACATTTCCCAAGATGCTGACATTTGAAATATGCATGGCCAGTTTTTTACTGTCTTCTCTGTTCATGTCAAAATCCTCCGAATCCTTCATAAGTTCTGTCTTTCCAGATTTATCTCTGTCTTTCTAAACTTACCCCAAGGGTCTTATATTAGTCAATCGCAATCTTGGTTAGGATCTGTTCGGAAAAGTTTGTCGTGTCTGATCAGACTGCTGCCGGCCTGCCGCCATAAGTAAATAAAAAGGAGGCCGGCCTGCGTCCTGCAAACCAACCTCCCCTTATTTTTCTGTTATCTGATGATCAGATATTTACACAGATTTGATTAGTCCTCTTTAGCCCATCCATAGGAAAGCTTAACAGCTTTCTTCCAGCCTTTGAGTAACTTAGCACGTGTATCAGCGTCCATGCTCGGCTCGAACTTCTTGTCGATTGCCCAGTTAGCGATAACGTCCTGTTTGCTGTTCCAGTAGTTAACTGCAAGACCTGCAAGGTAAGCAGCACCCATAGCTGTTGTCTCAACGCACTGCGGACGAAGAACCGGAGCGTCGATGATGTCTGCCTGGAACTGCATTAAGAAATCGTTCTTACAAGCGCCGCCGTCAACCTTCAGAGCTGCCAGCTTAACGCCTGCGTCTGCCTGCATAGCCTCAAGGATATCATATGTCTGATATGCCAGGGACTCAACTGTAGCACGGATGATGTGAGCTTTGTTACATCCACGTGTCAGGCCTACGATAGCACCACGAGCGTACTGATCCCAGTGCGGAGCTCCAAGTCCTGTGAAAGCAGGAACTACATAACATCCGTTTGTATCCGGAACCTTGTTACAGAAGAACTCTGAATCCGGAGCAGCGTCTACGATCTTAACCTCGTCACGGAGCCACTGGATAGCAGCACCAGCTACGAATACGGAACCCTCGAATGCGTACTCAACATCTCCGTCAAGTCCCCAAGCGATTGTTGTAACAAGACCGTTCTCGGATAATTTCTTCTCTTTACCGATGTTCATAAGCATGAATGTACCGGTACCATATGTGTTCTTAGCCTCACCTGCTGTGTAGCATGTCTGTCCGAACAGAGCTGCCTGCTGGTCACCTGCAGCACCTGCGATCGGGATAGCGCCGCCGAATAAAGCTGCGTCTGTCATGCCGTAGATCTGGCTGCTCGGGCAAGCCTTCGGAAGCATGGACTTCGGAATATCCAGCTCAGCAAGGATCTCATCATCCCACTGAAGTGTGTTGATGTTGAAAAGCATGGTTCTGGAAGCGTTGGAGTAGTCTGTTACATGAACTTTTCCGCCGGAAAGTTTGTAGATCAGCCATGTGTCAACGTTACCGAAGAAGAGTTCGCCTTTCTCTGCTCTCTCGCGAACGCCAGGAACGTTCTCAAGGATCCAGCGGATCTTGGAGCCGGAGAAGTAAGCATCGATAACAAGACCGGTCTTCTCTCTGATGGAATCAACTAAACCTTTGTCCTTTAAGGAATCACAATACTCGGATGTACGACGGCACTGCCATACAATAGCGTGGAATACGGGCTCGCCTGTAACCTTGTCCCAAACGATTGTTGTCTCACGCTGATTTGTGATACCGATACCAGCGATATCTGCTGCTGTTACGCCTAACTGCTCCATAGCTTTCTTAGCTACGGAATACTGGGTGTTCCAGATCTCGATTGCATCATGCTCTACCCAGCCCGGCTGCGGATAATACTGTGTAAACTCTTCCTGAGCTACGCTGCAGATCTCGCCTTTTTCGTTGAATAAGATACAACGGTTACTTGTTGTTCCAGCGTCTAACGCCATCATGTACTTAGCCATAAGTAAACCTCCTATAAATATGATCGTTTCTTTATCCGGACACGATATCCGGCAAGTTTATATTAACACAAATCATTTATACTGTGTTTAGACAATTAGGTGTTTTTGTATATTTTTCGTGTATTTTGCATGATAAACAGCCGGTCCTCTTCTATATATTCAAGCAACATTTATAAGATTTTTCAGAAGATTCACACTATTTATTGTGACATTTCACCATTCGCGCTGACGGGCCACTTCATACATGAGAAGGGCTGCAGCCACGGAGGCGTTAAGGGATTCCACTTTTCCTTTCATGGGAATCGAAACCGGGCAGTCGGCAAGCTTTACCGTCTCCTCAAGGAGACCCTGGCCTTCATTTCCGATGAGAAAGGCGCAGGCACCCCTTAAGTCTGTCCTGTAGACAGTTTCACCGCCCAGGACGGCCGCGCAGATCCTGATGCCATGCTTTTTCAGCATACGGATATCTCCGTCAAGGTCCTCCGAAAGGATGACCGGAACCCGGAAGATGGCTCCCATGGTTGACCGGATCACCTTGGGGCTCCAGGGATCCACGGATCCTCTGCTCACCAGGACGCCGGTTACGCCTGCTGCTTCCGCCGTCCGGATGATTGTGCCCATATTACCAGGGTCCTGCAGGTTCTCCAGCACAAAAAAACAAGGAGTATCCCGGGTGTCCAGGCACTCCTTTACAGTGATTTCCTGCCTCCTGACAACCGCGATCACACCCTGGGGTGTTTTCGTGTCCGAAATGTGGCGGCATACCGCGTCGCTGATCACCTCATAGCTTACGGTTCCCATCCGGTCTCTGTACCGTTTCAGAAACTCTTCCGTCACATAGCACTCTTCCACAGAGGCCCCGGGTGTTTCGAAAAACATCCGGGGTCCCTCCACGATAAAACATTGCCGGTCACGTCTCTTTTTCGCACTCTTCATCAGAGCGGCAATCTGTTTGATTTTTACATTTGAAATACTGCTGATCAATTCTATTCCTCTAATACAATGTGAATCTCCGGAACCGAGATCACATCCGCGCCGTCTACTTCCCGGTAACGGAATGTCATGGTGTGCTCGCCGGGGTCAAGGTCCTGCACATTGATATAGGGCTTGAAGTCACTGATCTTCAGGTCTTTCACCACAGACCGGGCTCCTCTGACCGCCAGCTTGTATTCATTGCTGCTGTAAATCACTTTGTATTTACGTTTATTATTTCTGACATCTATATCTTTGCTTTTGAATGTGATGGTCCGCTCTCTCTCAGGCTCAATCGTAGCCTTGACCTTGATCTCCTCCGTCTCATCCGCGAAGATCACATCTTCCGTGTCAAAGAGTTCTGTCAGGAGTTTCTGGTTAAGCTCTATGCCCTTCTCCACATTGCCGGACAGACCGCTGATGTCCACGGCAGGAAGATCCAGTCCGTCGATTCCGGCCAGGATTTCCTTCGGCGCAGCCAGGGTAACCGTCTTGGGCTCATAGGCGAAGGAGGCCAGCTGGTATCCCGTCTCCGGTTCTCCGATACAGGTCAGATTGACCGGTACTTCTTTGGACGGCCATAATGTGACATCCACCTGGATCCTGTTTCTGTCAAATGTGATCTGGGAGCTGCTGATTTCTGCCCCGGATGTACTGGTCAGTTTCGTATCGAAAGTTTCCGATACATCAGTCTTCTGACCGCTCACATCAACAGTGAGAGCAACCTCTTTTGCATCTTCCAGCAGGCTGGAAGGCCCGGTCACGTTGATCAGGTTGGGGGCCGCTGTTTTTCTGGCCACCACATATCCCTCTTCAGGCTGTCCGCTGACTTCCACATTTACAGGCACACTGACGGTAACCATCTCGTCCTTCTTGATCTTCATGACACTGGTGCCGGACAGGGAAATCTCCAGCTCATTGGCGTCATGGGAGACGGTTACGTCTATGGGAATAGCATCCACGATGGAAAGCTTCTCGAAATCCGCCGTGGCCTGGAAATCAGACTTGGACAGGGTGGACAGGACACTTCTCCTGCCTCTTACAACGATATCCACCGTCTCGCCGTCAATGATCTCATATGCATATCCGTTGTCCTGCCTGGTCAGCTTCTCCACATTGATCGGCTCGACCTTGATCCCGTAGAACTTCCTTGTGTTAACCGGGTCATTGGTATTGGCCACAAGAAGCCATATGGCGATGGCAATCGCCACGGAAAGCAGCTTCATCTGTAAGTTATTTGTTATTAGTTTTCTCATTCTTCAACAGGCCTTTCCATTTCTCGAATACGCCTCTGCTGTCAGTTTCTGTTCCGTCATTGATGAGTACCTGCAGCTGTGCGGTAAGTGTCTCGGGCGTCAGGTCCCTGATCAGGATACCTTCTTTTGCCAGGGATACTTTGCCGTTTTCTTCCGACACAACAATGGTGATGCTGTCGGACACCTCACTGATTCCAACCGCGGCCCTGTGCCGCGTACCCAGTTCCTTGCCCAGGCGCAGGCTGTCTGTCAGGGGCAGATAACAGGTCGCGGACACAACCCGGTTACCCCGTACTATGATAGCGCCGTCATGAAGCGGCGTGTTTTTTTCAAATATGTTGACCAGGAGCTGCCTGGTTACCAGACCGTCTACCGGTATTCCTGTCCTCTCGTATTCACCCAGGGCTACAGACTGCTCGATAACGATCAGGGCACCCGTCCTGGTGGATGACATTTCAAAGGAGGCTTTGACCAATTCATCCACTGTGCGTTCTGTCGTCTCCCTTTTTGTGGAAACTGCATCGGAGAAGAAATTCAGGTTGGCCATTATGTTGCTCCGGCCCAGCTGTTCCAGCGCGTTTCTGAGCTCCGGCTGAAATATAACGATCACAGCCATCACGCCCACTCCGAAAGATCGCGACAGAAGGTAGTAGATCGTATTCAGGTGGAAGAAGGACGCAATCAGGGCCACCAAAAGCAGAAGCAGAATTCCCTTGAACAGAGTCCAGGCTCTCGTCAGCTGTACCCAGCACAGAATCTGATAGACAATGAAACTGATGATGATCACGTCCACCAGGTCATTGAGGCCGATACTCCTGAAAGAGAACATGGAAAGATATTTCTGCAGAGTACTGTTCAGTTGTGAAATAGGGGTAAAGATCTGCATAATAAATCCTCTCGTAAAATGAAACATGCCCGGCCAGCGTAAAGGACTATTCTTCCTCCATATCCTCCTCCGCCTCTTCAGACTTGATATTTGTTACATTTCTCTTCTTCTGCGTTACTTTGATCTTAGGCACGGCCTTGACATAATAGATATAGTCGTCATCCTCAAATGAGGTTCTCTCCATACGGGAGATATCGCCGATCCCCCTGAAAAACTGTATGATCAGGCAGATCAGGAAAGACAGCAGTGCCTCGAGAAAAACTCTCCAGATGGTAAAATCCAGTTCAAATATAAACCTGCCGCAGAGCAGGAGGAAGGCCATGGCTGCATTACCCACCGCGATGGCGAAAAGCCAGGCTCTTTCGTAAAACATCCTGTAGAGAAGGCTGGTCACGAAAATCACAAGGAAGAAGGTGACAAGGATCACCAGAAGGGTCCTGTCAGCCGCCATAAGACTTACAATATAGGAAAGTCCCATACCCGCGTCCGAATCAGCCGAATAGGTCAGGAGTGTACTGGCGTCCTTGGTATAGAATCCCAGATAGTAGATCAGCGTTCCGCAGACCACGGGAAGTATGGTGGCAAAGCCGCCGGTGACAGCCAGGATGACCGGGATCAGATACTCCAGTTTCAGGTAAAAGAGGACGGGAATCAACACTGTGACCACGCCCATTTTGCCGTCGTTCCTGACAAATGTCAGCAGACAGATCAGGAAGAGGAGGACAAATCCCAGAAAAACATCCGCGGACACGGTCCACAGGTTCATCATGATCAGAAATGAAGCGGCATAATAGAGAAATGTGATCGGCAGAAACGCCTGTACCAGCGCCACCAGCAGGAAAAGAAGAGGCCGGTTCACCGCGCTGTTGTAGGGGAAGACCGCCTGGGTAAAGCACAAAACGGCAAATGCCAGCAGTACCTTCAGGAGGGGTCTGATGATATTCTCCCGCTTCTGATAAAATATGATAAGTGATTCTTTTAAATTAACAAGCTGTACCATGCTGATATTCCTTCCTTTGCAGGTGCAGTCGCCTTATGATTTCTTTGCGTTCTGTATATATTTCTTCAAAATGTAAAGCTCTTTATCATACTGCTTTACATTGTCTTTCATCCTGTCATACTTTTTCCTGTAATAACTTGCAGAGGACAGCATATAGACTGTAAAAATCACCAGGTAAAGGATGATGCCCCCGAAAAGCAGCTTCTGATAGGGAAATTCCAGTCCCTGAATGCTGACCTGTGTATAGTACCTGAAGCTGAAAAGGGCAGCGCCGAAAATATAGGCCGCCGTCACTGCCACCGCGCTTTCAAGAAGCTTCAGTGCCAGATAGGTACTCCTCTTATATCGGTTAATTTTCAATTCCTGACGTCCCGCTCCGTTTTCGTAAACGGAAAGCCTGGTCATAGCCCGTACCTTCTTGGCATCAATCATTTTCCCTGCGCATCTCCTTTCACTGTCTTCGTTTTAGTATATCACGATTGACAATCAATATACAAGGACTAAGGACATAATCCTTTTGCCTGACATTTCCGCAAAAAAGAAAAAGCCCCCGGATTTCCATCCGGAAGCCTGTCTTTCGTATATGGCAGGGGATGACTGCATCCCGCCGGTCTTACTCCTCCTCACGAAGGATCTCAAGAATCTTGAATCTTTCTTCTCCGCCGGGTGTCTCAGCGACCACCTCGTCCCCCACACGTCCGCCGATCAGGGCCTTGCCGACCGGTGATTCGTTGGAAATCTTTTTCTCGCGGAAGTTGGCTTCTGTCGAGCCGACGATCAGATACTGTTCTTCGTAATTGTTGTTAATGTCGTAGAAACGTACAATGCTGCCGATTCCCACAACATCTTTATCATAGGATGATTCATCAACAACCTCGGCATTCTTGATGATATTCTCAAGCTCCTCGATTCGGGTCTCCATGGCGCGCTGTTCTTCTTTGGCTGCGTCATACTCCGCGTTCTCAGATAAATCTCCCTGTTCTCTAGCCTCTTTTATCTTCTGGGCGATATCCTTTCTGCCCTGGCCTTTCAGTTCATGCAGTTCTTCTTTCAGAGCACGAAGGCCGCTGGCAGTAAGAATTCTTTTTTTCTCGTCCACGATTTCGTTCACACCTTCCTCAATACAGACTCATATAGCAATAATTTGATACCGGGATATTATAATCAAAAAAAGGCACCTTGTCAACATGACTTCTCATATGACAGGGATCCCTCGGGCAGAGAGCCTTTTAAGAGTGATCTCATCACCAGTTTTTCCAGCTCCCCGTAGGTCGATGTATGGTTCAGTTCCCTGCGGAAAGCGGCGCTCCCCCTGATTCCTGCCGTATACCAGGCCGCATGTTTTCGCATCTCCCGGATGGCCGTATACTCTCCTTTAAAGTCAACGGCAAGCCTTGCGTGACGCAGGATCATCCGGCCGATCTGATCCCGGTCAGGTGCCTCCTCAGCTTCCCGGCCGGAAAGAGCAAGTCGGATATCGCGGAAAAGCCAGGGATTTCCCCTGGCGCCTCTTGCTGCCATGGCACCATCGCAGCCGGTCTCTTCTCTAATGGCAATGACATCGTCAGCGCAGTACAGATCACCGTTGCCGATGACCGGTATATCCACCGCTTCTTTGACCCTGCGGATGATGTCCCAGTCAGCCTTTCCGCTGTAATACTGCTGCCTGGTCCTGCCGTGGACAGCCACGGCTGCCGCGCCGTTCTCCTCCATGATACGGGCAAATTCGACTGCGTTGACATGGTCTTCGTCAAATCCTTTGCGGAACTTGACCGTAACAGGCAGGCTTACACGGGCTGACACTTCTTTTACAATCCTTCCCGCAAGCTCAGGGTCAAGCATGAGGGCGCTTCCCTCTCCGTTGTTGACCACCTTGGGGACAGGGCATCCCATATTGATGTCAATAAAGTCAAAGCCCCTGTCACTGATACCGGCTGCCATATCCGCCATCAGCTCCGGATCAGACCCGAACAGCTGGATGCCCACCGGATGTTCTCCGGGGTCATACTCCATGAGCGGCAGTGTGTTCCGGTTGCCGTAAAAGAGCGCCTTGGCGCTGATCATCTCCGTCACGGTCACATCCGCCCCCTGCTCCTTGCAGAGGATCCGGAAAGGCAGATCGGTGACCCCTGCCATCGGGGCCAGGATCACCGGAAAACTGCAGCCGTATATTTCTTCTGTCGAATACTTTCTCATCTCTGTTTCTCGTAAATGATCTGAAGACCTTTCAGAGTCAGGGTAGGATCATAATAATCTATACTGTCCGTTGACTCGGAGATCATTTTCCCGAGACCTCCGGTAGCCACAACGGTAAGATTGTCGATTCCGCTCTCCTTCCTGATCCTGGATATGATATATTCGGTCTGGCCGATATAACCGAAAACAAGTCCGGACTGCATACTGCTTACAGTCTCCTTGCCGATCACTTTTTCCGGCATGCGGATCTCAATTTCCGGAAGCTTGGCCGTATGCTGGGTCAGGGAATTTGCCGCCGTACGGATTCCGGGCGAAATCACACCGCCCACAAACTTACCTGATTTTGTCACCAGGTCATAGGTTGTTGCTGTTCCGAAGTCAATCACCAGAGTCGGTCCCCCATAGAGGGTGTAGGCGGCAACAACGTCCACGATACGGTCTGCGCCGGTCTGACCCGGGTTGGATGTACAGATTTCGATCCCGGTACGGATTCCCGGCCCTACGATGATAGGCTTGATTCCGAAATATTTAATGATAGCGCTGTTAAAGGAATGCATGACCGCCGGTACGACCGAGGCGATGATGACCGCGTCGATCTTAACGGAGCCGTAGCCTTTATAATGCAGGATATTCTGCATAAAAACGCCGTACTCATCCGATGTCTGATTGACCTTTGTCCGCATCCGGAATGTCTCGCACAACTTCTTTCCGTCAAATAACCCTATAGTAAACTCTGTGTTTCCGATGTCAATTCCAATCAGCATATTCCGGTCCTCTCATTCATCCTTATCTTCTTTTTCTCCCTGATCCTTTCCCAGGAAAAAGACTTTGTAATACATTTCCAGATTCTCAAAAAGCTCCTGCTTTTCCATCCGGAGTTCTTTGATCTTGAGTACGCTTCCGATTTCATCAAAAAGGAAGTCGTTTTCCTCAGCGTCCACTGTCAGATCCAGTGTACCGTCTTCTTCAAATTCCAGGCGGAATATACCGCCTACATCCTCCGTGAAGAGGACACAAAGAATATTAAGTTCTTTTTTTATTTCCTCAGGGAGAGAGTTAAAGAGGGGGTTAAAATAAAATATTTCCTCATAACTGCTCGCTCCGCAGAGGACTGTTTTCCGATTAGACATAGTCTCCCCTTTATACATATCCGTAAAGGCCCCGGACAGATACCTCTCCGGACCGGATTTCCATGCTTTCCCCTTTCTCGTCCTCAACCATGAGTCCGCCCTGCTCATTGATTCCTTTTGACAGGCAGGTTAAAGACCGGCCTTTTTGCAGGATTCTGACCTGTCGGTCTCTGTTGACCAGCCTTCTGTTATAATCTTCAAGAAAAGGTTTCATGGAAAGGCTTTCCAGGAACAGGCTGTACATGGGGCGGAATGTCTTTAGAAACTCAGCCAGGAATTCTGCCCTGTTCACGCTTTTCCCGGTTTCCTTTTTCAGGGATGTGGCCATGTCCGATATAGTGTCATCAAAATTGCTTCTGTTCAGGTTGAAGCCGATCCCGATGACCAGATAATCGATATGATCGATTTCCACGCCCATTTCAGTCAGGATCCCGGCTACTTTTTTTTCTCCCACAACCACATCGTTAGGCCATTTGATCACAGGCCGGGCTCCGGTGCATTTTTCAATGGTGAGAGCACAGGCCAGCGCTGTGACCAGTGTGACCATGGATGCCGATTCCATGGGAATATCCGGACGGTAGAGCAGGGATATAAAAAGGTCTTTCCCCGGCGGGGAGATCCACTCGCGTCCACGTCTTCCTTTTCCCCTGATCTGGCGATCGGACACAAAAAGACTGCCGTCAGGTTCTCCCCGGGCTGCACACCTCTTTGCTTCTTCATTTGTGGAATCCAGTTCATTAAAAAGATGGATGCGCCCTCTGACCAGCTTCTCGATCCCGTTAGCGGCAAAAGTCTGCTCATTAAGCAGGTCCGGCTTTTCCACAAGCCGGTAACCCTTCCGGGTTACCGATTCAATCTTATATCCGGCTCTACGCAGGGATATAACGTGTTTCCAGACAGCCGTCCTGGATACGGAAAGTGTCTCACACATTTTCTGTCCCGACACAAATCCATCCGTTTCCTCGAGCATTTCAAGTATTTTCTGCTTCATCCTGCTCCTTTCCAAGCGTTGCCACCATCACGGCTTTAATAGAATGCATCCTGTTCTCTGCTTCATCAAAGACCACGGAATTAGGAGAGCGGAAGACACTGTCCTCCACTTCCCGGATATCCAGTCCAAGACGGTCCCGCATGTCTCTTGCCACAGATGTCTCAAAGTCATGGTATGCCGGAAGACAATGCATGAAAAGGCAGTCAGGATTCCCTGTATCCGCCATCATTTTCTCTGTTACTTTAAAGGGAGTCAGAGCGGCAACCCGCACAGGGTAAAGCTCTTCCTTCTCTCCCATGCTGACCCAGATGTCCGTGTAGATCACATCAGACCCTGCCACATCTTCGGGGTCATGGGAAATCCCGACAGACCCTCCGCTCTGTTCGGCGAGAGCCCTGGCCCTGGCCAGAACTTCAGGATCACATACTGTTTCCTCGGGTCCCACAGCCTTAAAAGTCATTCCCATGATGGCGCATCCGTACATAAGGGCATACATCACATTATCGGAAAGATCGCCCACAAAGGTCAGCTTCATCTCTTCAAGAGGCTTGTCGATATGCTCCTCCATGGTCATGAAATCAGCCAGGACCTGGGTGGGATGGTCCGTATCCGTCAGCCCGTTCCAGACGGGAACGCCGGAATACTTTGCCAGCTCTTCCACGATGTCCTGTCCGTAACCCCGGTACTCAATGGCATCGTAGATCCTTCCGAAGACCTTTGCGGAATCCTCAAGGGATTCCTTCTTATTCATATGAGAGTTGGAAAGATAGGTCACATGTGCACCCTCGTCCACAGCTCCCACTTCAAAGGAACATCTTGTCCGTGTGGAAGACTTGTCAAAGATGAGTACGATATTCTTCCCTTTGAGGGAATCGCCTGTCACACCTTCTTTTTTCTTCCTTTTCAATTCATGTCCCAGATCCAGAAAATAACGGATCTCTTCTTTTTTAAAATCAGTCAGTGTCAGAAAACTTCTGCCTTTTAAATTCATGCCTGCCTCCCCTTTGGTCAGTCCTTATCTCTTTTATAATAATTACGTATCCTTATCAATGAGTCATAGTAAATGTATTAACAAATTTTTCATTTTGTGTCAAGAATATAATCCGCGATCAGATTATAGTCCAGAGCTTCCCTGCAGAGGGAAAGAAGGGCCAGAGCCCGGTCCGAATCAGCCTGGGCCTGAGCCGTGTCCGTAGGCAGCATGGCCCCGGTGGTCAGGGAAATGGTCCTGCCGTTTTCCACGGTACCGTCCTTTCCGATGACAAAGATCCTGTTTCCGTTTCCGCTGATAAATGAGCCCTTCCCCACATAGGATATCTGAGCCAGGAATCCCTCATCGGAATTGAGGAGATCATGGCCGAACACATAGGGCTGGCCGGGATCCAGATCCATCAGGTTGGCGATAGTGGGCATCACGTCCACCTGTCCGCCCACATTATGGAGGGTCCGGCTTTCATTCAGCCCCGGAATGTGAATGATCAGGGGCACATTGAGCATTTCATCAAAATCATAGTCCCTGCCCAGGTACTCTCTCATCTTGTAGCTGACTGCAGGTGTCTCTTTGTTGAGTCCCTGATGATCTCCGTAGATCACAATCATAGTGTTATCATACATGTCTTTCTTCTTAAGCAGGTCGATCAGCTTTCCGAAGGCTTCGTCCGTATACCTTACCGTCTGCAGATAGTTGCCGAAAGTAGACCCTTTGTCCCGGTCCAGAAGATTAAGGCTGGCCAGGTCCTGGTCCAGCTCGTAAGGTATATGATTGGTCAGTGTGATCATGAAGGCAAAATAGGGCTGCTTTTTCTCTGCCAGTATATCGACGGCCTGACGGAACATTTCCTTGTCGGTCAGACCGAAGCCGGAGACTTCCGTCACATCCAGTTCCTCCTCCGAGTAAAAATGTGAGAAGCCCTGGTTTTTATAGGCTTCCTCCCTGTTCCAGAAGGTCTTGATATAGCCGTGGAAGGCCATTGCCTCATAGCCTTCATCCCGCAGCATCCAGGGAAGGCCGTGGAAGGTGTTATCCACATACATCCTGTAACATTCCCGCTCGTCGTTGGCATAAAGGCTGTTCAGGACTGAAAACTCCGCGTCGCTGGTGTTGCCTACACCGGTGGTGGAATAAAAATGATCAAAATACAGGGTATCCTTCCCCAGCAGACGGTTGAGATTGGGAGTGATTTCCTGGCCGTTATAAGTGGCGCCCACGACAAAGTCATTAAGGGATTCCGTCTGGATCAGAATCAGATTCCTCCCTTTGGCGACACCGTGATAAGCGTCTCCCGAAGATTTGGGAACCAATTCTTTTATGCGGGCCTGGAGTTCCTCTTTATCCACGTCCCCTCTATGCATTTTTCCGACTACGTTGACAAGGATGTCATTGGTGTGGTAGGTGAAGTGCTCTATATGATTCACCTGCTGGACAGACCTGAGGTTCTGCGGATTAAAACCATAGTAATACCAGAGACAGAGGACAGCGGCAAAGAGGACTGACCGGACAAGGACAGACCCCCAGGCCATGACCCTGTTTTTGGCGGTCCGGGCCGCAAAGAGTCCGCTGACCATGCCGGCATTTCCTCTGTTTCGAAGCCTGTACCAGTGAAGAACCACAGGCAGGTCTGCCAGGGCCAGAAGACAGAGGGGATTCACTGTTGCCGAAACCACATTTCCGTCCGTGGCGATCTGGCGGAAACTTGACAGCTGGTAAATCTGGTTGACCGATATATATCTGCCGAAATAACTGCTGTAGGCTGCATCCGCAAACATGACAAGGGTTATAAATATATATATAATCGTAAACCCCCACCGGAGGAAACGATTTTCTTTCAGAGAGAAAAACTCATAAACTGCGGCCAGTATTAAAAATGTAATTGCCGGGACTTCCAGGATCCACATCATATCCAGCCGGTCCGTGAGCATATAAAAAAGAAAAACCTTCAGCGCCAGAAGGGGGTAAATCAGTCTGTGCTGCCGGTATATAGTCTTGAGAAAACGCATATTCTTCTCCTGATGTCGGCCGGAAGCCGGTTTCCCGTATGGCTTCCGGTATCTGTTCTGCTGTGAAAACTGTTCCAGTAAAGAAAGGAGACCGTTTCCGGTCTCCTTGTCATTATGGTCTTCTGTAAATATCTGCCTTATCAGAACTCGTCATCCTGGCTGTCTTCCTGAGGAGCGTCACTTAAGATCTCCTTGACCGAAGAAGCGAGGCCTGCAATACCCTGGATTTCAGAAGGTATGATTATCTTGGTCGCCTTGCCGTCAGATGCTTTGGCAAAGGCCTCCATGGCTTTCAGCCTTAAGACTGCCTCGTCTGCTCCCACATCCTTGATGGCACTGAGTCCCTGAGCGGTAGCCTGCTGTACCTTGAGAATCGCTTCCGCCTGACCTTCTGCCTCACGGATCATAGCCTCTTTCTGAGCCTCCGCGTTCAGGATGGCTGCCTCTTTCTGGGCTTCTGCCTCCAGGATCATGGACTCCTTGTGACCTTCTGCACGAAGAATGGAAGACTTTTTCTCACCCTCGGCACGGAGGATGGCCTCACGTCTTTCACGTTCCGCCTTCATCTGTTTCTCCATGGCATTCTGAATCTCTGCCGGAGGAATGATGTTCTTAAGCTCCACACGGTTGACCTTGATGCCCCACGGGTCTGTCGCTACATCAAGAGTAGATCTCATCTGGGTATTGATGGTCTCACGGGATGTCAGTGTCGCGTCCAGTTCCAGATCACCGATGATATTACGAAGTGTCGTAGCTGTCAGATTTTCAATAGCCATGATGGGGTTTTCCACACCATAAGCATAAAGCTTGGGATCTGTAATCTGATAGTAGACTACCGTATCAATCTGCATAGTTACATTATCCTTTGTGATAACCGGCTGGGGAGCAAAATCAACCACCTGCTCCTTCAGTGTTACCTTTTTGGCAATCCGGTCGATCACAGGCATCTTGATATGCATTCCTACCGGCCAGGTCTCCTGATAAGCACCCAGACGCTCCACAACATAGGCATGTGCCTGGGGTACGATCCGGATACTGGTCACAACCATGTAGATGATCAATATAATCAGAATAATAGGAATAATAACACCAATCATTTGATTTCCTCCTTTTCTGTCTCCTCAACGATCAGTTTTACACCGGAAATATTCCTGACCCGGACCGTCGCGCCTTCCGGTATGATCATGTCATCCGCCGCGCTCCTCGCCGTCCAGATCTGTCCGCCAAGGCTTACCTGCCCCCTGGCGTGTATATTGTCTATAGTCTCTGTTACCAGACACTGTCTTCCTATAATGCTGTCCAGGTTGGTCTTTTTCAGGCGGCTGTTCAGATGTTTCTCCGCCCAGGGTCTTGTGAGTACCAGCAGGATCAGTGAAACTGCAAGGAAGACTGCGATCTGTGCTGGGACAGGCAGGCCCAGCCGGGAGCTCAGAGCCGCCGCAAGAGCACCTGCGGCAAACCAAATGGTAGTCAGCCCCAGAGACATGAATTCAACGATGATCAGCACAATTGCCGCTCCAAACCAGTAAACATACATTGGCACGGGTACCACCACCTTTAAATAAAGTCTGTATTATCTCTAGTCCTCTTCTTTGATCCATGCAGCAGCATCCAGCGCATGATAGGTAATGATCATATGCGCGCCTGCTCTCTTCATTCCGATCAGATTCTCCATAACAATCTTCTTCTCATCGATCCATCCGTTTAAGGCAGCCGCTTTCACCATGGAATACTCACCACTTACATTGTAAGCAGCCAGAGGCATGTCTGTCCGCATGGATGCTGTCTTTAAAATGTCCAGGAATGCCAGGGCCGGTTTTACAATAATGATGTCCGCGCCCTCATCGATGTCATCCTGGATATCCCTGATGGCCTCTCTGGGATTGTGATAATCCATCTGATAGGTCTTTCTGTCTCCGAATCCGGGAGCGGAATGTGCCGCGTCACGGAAGGGTCCGTAATAGCCGGAAGCCATTTTTGCGCTGTAAGCCATGATCGGTGTGCCTGCAAGACCTGCCTCGTCAAGAGCGGCCCGGATGGCAGCCACATGTCCGTCCATCATGTTGGACGGGGCAACCATGTCAGCACCTGCCTGGGCGCAGGTCACTGCGGTTTTTGCCAGCAGTGGCAGGGTCTCGTCATTAAGGATGATTCCGTCATGGATCAGTCCGCAATGTCCGTGGGATGTGTATTCGCAAAGACAGATGTCCGCAATCACTACCAGCTCTGGGAATACCTTTTTAATATATCGGATTGCTTCCTGAATGATACCATGTTCATTGTAGGCTTCGCTTCCCACTTCATCCTTATGCTCGGGAATACCGAAAAGCAGAACGCCTTTGATTCCCGCCTGGCGGATCCGGTCAAGTTCCTCATCCAGTCTGTCTATAGAGTACTGATAAATGTTGGGCATGGAAGGAATCGCATTCTTCTGGTCTTTTCCCTCCACAACAAAAAGCGGGTAAATGAGATCACTGACACTGACAGAAGTTTCACGCACCAGCGCCCTCATATACTCGGATGAACGAAGTCTCCTTCTTCTAATCATATTCATTCTCCTCCTTATTCAATATAAAGATACTGGATCATTCCCGGTCCCAGTTTGTCATTGGGTCTGGAAATAAAGCCATGTTTCTTATAGAATTCCTCTCTGCCGGTAGCACACATGAGATCAAACATCATCATGGTCCCCGGAAAGCCTTCCCGCATGACAAAAGACTTAAGTGTTTCCAGGATCTTTCCTCCGATCCCTTCTCTCTGATACTCGGGACGTATGATCAGATCCTGCACATAGCAGATGATCGCGCCGTCTCCGACAATCCGGCCCATGCCCGCCGCTTTTCCGTCTTTGTAGGCCACCAGGATATAAAGGCTGTTCTTCAGTCCTTTCTCCGCCTGCTCTATGGTCAGTTCATGAAATCCCACAGAGGCCCGCAGTTCCATATAGGTATCAATATCCAGTCGGTCTTCCACCAGTTCTATCATGTCAATTCCCGCCTGATGATCTCATCAAGTTCCTCTTCCGTCAGTAGTCTCTGCCGGTCGAAAGCAAGGTCCGCGGCCGCCCCCAGGATTCTCCCGCGGCTTTTCTCATCCGCCACTTCCTTCCTGACCCGGTCCCGGAAATCTGCCATCTGCTTCCCCACCTGTCCGTAGATCTCCGGCACGGCTTCACTGATCCGCCGCCGCAGATTCCTTGTCAGAGCGGGTGTGCCGGTACCGCTGTTGATCCCGATACTGATTTCTCCTCTCCGGACCACCGCGGGAAATATAAATGTACATTCTTCCGGACAGTCCGTCACATTGACCGGTATCTGCCTCTGCCTGCAGTATTCTGCGATCCGGTGGTTGGCCTCTCTGTCGCTGGTAGCCGCCACTACGAGTACAGCGCCGGAAAAAAAGTCCTCTGTCAGATCTCCCTGAACCAGACGGTCTTCCCCGAGAAGGGCCCGGATATCCGGGCAGATCTCCCTGGCCGACACATATACATCCGCCCCGTATGAAAGAAGAGTCCTGACCTTGCGCAGGGCTACCGCCCCGCCTCCGGCCACAGCGCATTTCTTACTGCTGATATCTGTAAACAAAGGAAAATAAGCCATACTGACACCTGTATTTTTTCGGTTCCGTCACCATTATCCGCCATCGGACGGAATTTTTCAAGTACTGCCTTTATCTTCTTATTCAGGATCCTGCTCAGAAGGAGTTCCCTTCCGGTCTTCCCCGAAGAGAATCTGATAGATCCGGTCCATATCCAGGCTTCTGCGGATCAGGTCCGCCAGCTTGTCATACTGGATTTCCTTATATTCCGCTACGCTTAAATGGTTATCGTCGGGATCTATTCCTTTTTCTCTCATGATTTCATGTACCAGGGCAAATACCAGATCTTCATTATCGAAGATGCCGTGAAGATAACTTCCCCAGATCCGGCCGCTCTCGTTCCTGTAGGCATCTGTCCGCCCGTCGGAAAGCCTGATCATGGGAATAGCGCCGCCCAGATTATCGGTTGTTCCCATATGGATTTCATAACCCGTCACTTTTTTGTTGTCAAGACCGTAAAGATTCTGATCTTCCAGGAACCGGCCTTCGATCCGGGTTCTGGTCTTCTGACTTACAAATGTGGTTTTAAGGTCCAGCAGACCCAGGCCGCGCATGCTTCCGCCATGCTCGACACCTTCCGGATCTTCCATCTCTTTGCCCAGCAGCTGGAAGCCGCCGCAGATACCGATCACCCTCGTTGTGGCGGAAGCCCGCATGATGGCGCCCTCCAGACCGCTCTCAATCAGCCACTCCATATCCCCCATGGTATTTTTAGTGCCCGGAAGCAGGATAAGGTCCGGTGATCCCAGCTCTTTTTTCTGGGTCACATAACGGAGGGATACACCATCGATCAGCTCGAAGACACTGAAATCGGTAAAGTTGGAAATATGGGGCAGACGGATTACAGCCACATCGATTCCCTCTGTGACCGTCCGCTGGTTCAGCCTGTCGGAGAGGCTGTCTTCATCGTCTATATCAATCTTCTCCATAGGAACGACCCCCAGGACCGGTTTGCCTGTAAGATCCTCCAGCATTTCCAGTCCCGGACGGAGAATTTCCACATCGCCCCTGAACTTGTTGATCACAATACCGCAGAACCTGTCCTGGTCCTCCTGGGGCAGCAGTTTAATGGTCCCGTAGGCAGATGCGAAAACACCGCCACGGTCGATATCCGCCACCAGGATGACCGGCGCCTGCGCCATTTTTGCCATACCCATATTTACTATATCATTTTCCATCAGGTTGATCTCAGCCGGCGAACCCGCACCTTCGATCACCACGATATCATTTTCATCGGAAAGGTGGTTGAAGGCTTTCATGATCTCCGGAGCCAGCTGATCTTTCATTTTATAATAGTCGACTGCGCTCAGATTGGCGAATACTTCTCCGTTGACGATCACCTGGGATCCCATATCACTGGTCGGCTTGAGCAGGATGGGATTCATCCAGTGTGTCGGCTCCACCATGGCCGCCTCCGCCTGCATGGCCTGGGCTCTGCCGATCTCCAGTCCTTCTCTGGTGATAAAGGAATTCAGGGCCATATTCTGTGATTTAAAAGGCGCCACCTTGTAACCGTCCTGCCGGAAAACCCTGCAAAGTCCGGCTGTCACAAAACTCTTGCCGGAATTGGACATGGTTCCCTGCACCATAATCGCTTTACCCATCAAACACCCTCCTCATCTTTGTCATTTATCTGAAAGATCTCCCGCATGGCTTTAAGGAGTCTTCTGTTTTCTTCATGATATCTCACTGCCACTCTCCAGTAGTCCCTGCCGAGATTCACATAATTACTGCAGTTCCGGATCATGATTCCGTAATCCTCCAGACGTCGGTCCAGGTCCTCCATCCCCGGCGCCCGGAAAAAGAGGTAATTGGCAGTTCCCCTGTAGACTTTAAGGGGCATTTTTTCCAGTTCCCCGATCATGTAATCTCTCTCCCGGGAAATCAGCCTTACGACCCGGTCCCGATAGTCCCTTTCCCTCAGGGCGGCAATTCCCGCGCACTGAGCCGGCCAGCTGACCGACCATGCCTGTCCCGCATCTCTTACAGCTGCAAGCAGATCTGTGTCACTGCCCAGCAGATATCCAAGGCGGATACCGGGTACCGCATAAAGCTTGGTGAAGGATTTGAGAATCAGCAGATTGGGAAACTCTTTAAGCTCGGGAATGAGGGAATAGCTTTCCGGGTCATCACACAGGTCCAGGAAACACTCGTCCACAAGGACGCGGGTTCCTGTCTCCATTCCCCGTCCTAAAAGCTTTCTGATCAGTTCCCGTTCCGTGAGAAGACCCGTCGGATTATTGGGATTGCATAAAACCAGAAGGTCTGTGCCTTCCCCGATCCTGTCCTCAAGATCTTCGTGGATGCAAAGATCCTCCCCCATGGGATAATAATCAATGGAAGCCCGGCCGGCCCGCATGGCTTCCTCATATTCTACAAATGCCGGCACAGCCAGCAGGACCCTTTTCGGCCTGAGTCCGTAGGCCAGGCGGAAGAGAAGATCCGCCCCTCCGTTTCCGCAGAGGACAAAGGACGGGGGAGTTCCGTGAAAATCCGCCAGCGCCTCAGTCAGCTCCATGCAGTCAGGGTCGGGATAATTGATAACACCATCTATGGATGCCGTCAGGGACTGACGGATAAAATCCGGCAGTCCCAGAGGATTTACATTTGCGGAAAAATCCAGAATCTGAGATTCCGGTATATTCAGTTCTTTTGCTTTTCGGTAGATATTTCCACCATGTTTACTGTTCATATTCATATAAATGTTCGTATTCTATCTTTATTTTTCAGAAAATGTACCGGAGCAGGCTGAAGACCGCGATCCTGACAAAGCAGCAGACGACCAGTGTCAGAAAGGCCGATACATACAAAAGCTGATTTGTCTTCCTTATATCTTCATATTCCACCGGCCGCAGATCATCACCGATCTCCGGTTTGACCACCGGTTTCCCGAAATAAGTATGGGTTCCTCCCAGCCGGATTCCCAGGGCTCCTGCCGCCACTGCTTCTGTCTGGGCACTGTTGGGGCTCAGGTGGTTATAGCGGTCCCGCAGGAATATACGCACTGCTCCCCTGAAATCCAGTCTTAAAATCCCGGCGGCAAGTATCATCATGCATGCTGCCAGTCTCGCCGGAATAAAATTACATATATCATCCAGCCTGGCGGAAAATCTGCCCAGATAAAGCAGCTCCTCATTGCGGTAGGCTACCATGGAATCCAGGGTATTGACCGCCTTATAGGCAAAGCCCAGAGGAGCGCCGCCGATGGCGATGAAGAACAGCGGCGCCACAATACCGTCCGCCGTATTCTCCGCGATCGTCTCCACGTCAGCTCTGGCAATCTCGCTTTCATCCAGCTCCTGTGTGTCCCTGCCGACCAGATAGGAAATCTCCTTCCTGGCTCCCGCAAGGTCGCCCGCTTTTAATCTGTCGTAAACTTTCATGGACTCCCTGCGCAGGCTCTTTGTTGCCATGATCCGGTAGATCATCCACGTCTCCAGGGCATATCCGGCCCAGGGATGGATCCTCCCGGCCAGGTAGAGAAGGCCCGCTGATACGGCATAAGTGACCGTTACCACCAGCACCGCCAGCCAGAAGCCGGCAAATATTTCTCTGTTCTTTTTTCTCTCTAAACCTTTTTCTCTGACTTCATCATAAGAGCAGCCGTAGATCAACTTCCAGGCCATTTTTTTCCCGAAATCGATCAGCCAGCCGATCATCTGGACCGGATGGATCAGCCTGTGGGGATCTCCCAGAATCAGATCCAGGAGGAAGCCGGCGCTCATCATCACTGCCAGCTTCATGTCCCGCTCCTTTTCCTGCCTGCCAGACTGACGAAACGTTCAGCCAGGCTTCTACAATTGGCAAAATAAAGATGGGGATACCCCGCCAGAATATGACCGACGGCATAGATACCCTTCCAGTGTTTTCCGGAATACTTCTCGATACGGAAAGCGTCGCCCCGCTTTCCCGCTTTGGAATAATGGAACTCATGGGCCCTTATGACCGTACCTTTATCAAAAAATGCCGTATCATATTCAGCCGTCATGGTCACATAGCCGAACTCCATGGACAGGCGTCTGGTCATGGTCACATCCGTATCCAGCAGGCCCAGCATGGGCATGGAGCTTCCGTCTGTCTCGATCAGGCTGTCGCTAAGATACATGAAGCCTCCGCATTCCGCAATCACCGGGGCTCCTTCCTCCACGGCCTGCCGGATAGCCTTTTTCATGGAGGCGTTCTCCGACAGCTGCCTGCGATAGGTTTCCGGATATCCGCCGCCCAGATAAATACCATCGGTTCCTTCCGGAAGTTCTTTGTCATTTACCGGGCTGAAATATTTAAGTTCCGCCCCCGACTGCTCCAGGATTTCAAGGTTTTCCTGATAATAAAAGCAGAAAGCCTTATCCATGGCCACCGCAATCACGGCTTTTTTCTCAGCCGGCAGATCCGGCCGGCTGACTGCAGGCAGCGGCGCTGCCCCGCGGGCAATCTCCGCCAGAAGATCCAGATCGATACATTCCTCGGCCACCTTGCCCAGCAGACTGATGACTTCATCCAGGTTGCTGATCTCTGCGGCTGTCATAAGACCCAGATGGCGGCTGCCGATATGGATGCCCTCTGTCTGGGGGAAATAGCCTGCTACAGCGATGCCCAGGCTCTTCTCCAGCTCCGGCTTTATAAGCCGGTAGAGTCCCGGAGAACAGCGGTTGAGAATCACGCCGGCAACCGGGTTTTCCTTATAGTTGATCAGTCCCCTGATCAGAGGGATCATGGTGTGAGACATGCCTTTGACATTCAGGATCAGAATGGTGGGCGTTCCTGTCTCCACCGATACCGTGTGGGTGCTTTTATCACTGCTTACACCGATACCGTCATAGTAGCCCATGACACCCTCCATCACGGTAAGGTCCGCTTCCGCGCTGTCTTTTGCCACCAGACTTTTCAGCATGTCCCCGTCACAGAAGAAGGGGTCCAGATTCCTGCAGGCCTGGCCCGTAATATGGGTGTGCAGCATGGGATCGATATAGTCCGGTCCGCATTTATAAGATTGTATTTTTAGTCCCCGGTCCGTAAATGCTTTCAGGATGCCGCAGGTTATGCTTGTCTTTCCGCATCCGCTGTTGGAACCGGCCAGAAGGATCCTGGGGATCCCTCCCGTCTGATGATCTGTCATTTTTATCTCCATGATGTAACTCAGCTTTCAGGACGGCTGATCAGGATCATATCGATTCCCGTCTGCCTGCATGCTTCCACCTTTACGTCCACGCCGCCCGCCTTACCGCTGTCCTTTGACACCAGGACCTTTGCTCCTGTCCGGCGGATCTGTCTGATATTATCCTCCACGCTGAAGGGAGGCATCTCGGCAATCACATGGTCATCGGGATAACCCGCTTTTCTGCAGCCTTCCCTGGAAGCCTCATTGTCCAGCACCCGGATGTAGACCCGGTCCCCCGCGTCCCGGACGCCCTGCGCGTAAAGGGCAGCCGTGTTGACTCCCGTGGTCAGAAGGATATTTCCTTCCATCCCGTTAAGCTTTTCCACCGCCGCCGGGGCATCCGCCACGGAGATGATCCGGTCATAGTCATATGTGAGCATTTTTCTCTCATAACGTTTATAAGGTATACCGGCCTCCTCTGCAGCTTCCCTGACAGTCTGCGTGACAATCTTTGCAAAGGGGTGGGAAGCATCGATAATCTCTGAAATCTCATGCTCGGAAAAGAGCATGGCAAATCCTGCCCTGTCCAGTCTTCCCACATGGATGTCCACCGGATAATCCGAGAGCATTTCTGCTCCCAGCTCCGTAGCCACACTGGCAAGAATCTGCTTCTTCTCTTTCAGGAGATCCTCGATTACCTGTCTGGATTCAGTTGTCCCTGCGATTACAAGCACATCATACTTCATTCTGTCTTCCTGCCTTATAGAGTTTACAGGGTGTGTTTGATTACCATGGTAGTGAAATAGCCATATTCACGGTCCGGATCCACCGGTCCTACATACTCGCCTTCCAGTCCCACATTGCTGATGATTACGGAAGTATCCTGGAGCCCTCTGTCACAGAGCACTTTCCATACCTTTTTCACATCGTTTCCGACCTTCATGATCACAAGGTCCTGGAAAAGATCCAGCGCCTGCTCCACTTCTTCTATTCCTGCCAGAGAGGGAATTACGGCAAAACCGTCGTTTCCTTCCACGATGGAGATACCTGCCTTGCTGGCACCTGCGCAGAAGGCCGGAATACCGGAGACCATCTCTGTCTCATAGCCTGCCTCCACCAGCATCCTGTGTACATAGGAATAGGTGCTGTAGATTCCGATGTCTCCGAGGGCCAGCATGGCAATGCTCTTACCTTCATCCAGAGTCTTCTTAACCTTTTCCATGGCCTCTTTCCGGCATGCCTCCCTGACTGCCTTGTCAGGATCCATCTTGAAAAGAACTTTCATGACTTTTTCTTCCGGAATGTCAGTGGTTCCTCTGGCAATATTCAACGCCACACTGTCTTCGTCCTCCTTTTTTACGGGGACTGCCACCACGTCACACTCCCTGATCAGTCTCTGTGCTTTTACAGTGATCAGTTCCGGATCTCCGGGGCCTACGCCGATTCCATATAATTTTCCTCTCATCTTTTTCTCCTTTATAGTGTTTTTTAAATGTGCCACATACATATCGGCGATCTCGTCAATTTCTCCCATGCCCAGCATGATAGCTTCCGTACTGATCCCTTCTTTCTCAAGGATGGATTTCCATGAATCCTCCTCAGGCCCGTACATATCATTTCTGGCATGATCTCCTGCCACGATCATCATGGGCATCATATATGCCTTTGTAATCTTTCTTTCCTTAAGTTTTCCGACGATACTGCCGATCCGGACGGATCCTTCCACTGTGGCTACAAATACATTTTCAAATCCCTGACGCAGGTACTCTTCCTGCATCCGTTTATATGCTGCGTCCGCGCTGTGAGCAGACCCGTGACCCATAAGGACAAACGCTTCGTCTTCCAAGAGCTTTTCGGGAACCTGTTCCAGCAGGATGCGGGCTGCCTTTTCATAATCTTCGGGGTCAGTCAGCAGCGGCGCCCCGATCCGGATGTCCGGGATCCGGTCCCTGAAGGACTCGATCATCCCGACCATTTTCTCGTATTCGATTCCGCTCATGATATGAGTAGGCTGGCAGAGGACTTCCTCATAGCCGTCCTGCACCAGTTTTTCCATCAGCTGTGCCGGATTCAGGATGCGAACACCCTGATCCCTTTCTATCTTCCTGATGATCATACCCGACGTAAAGGACCGGTAAAAATCATGGTCCGGAAAGGCTTTTTTCAATGCATCTTCCACATTGTCAATTGCCCGGACCGCCTGAGGATAACTGGATCCGAAGCTGATTACCACTAATGCTTTCCTGCTCATGCTACACCTCCGCTGTGAATATCATGACCGGATTATTTGTGTCAACAATATGATAACTTCCTATTTTTCTGCCTCTTCCCACTGTTGCCTGTATCACATCGTAATCGGGGGTATATTCGGCAATCACGCTGTTTGCCTCCGCTATGGTCTCCAGTGTTACGGCAGTGATCACTACCCGGCATTTTCCTTCCCGGGAAGCGATATGTTCCATGATGGCAGCCAGTTCTTTGCCGCTGCCTCCGATAAAGACCTTGTCGGGATCGGGCAGAGTGGGGATAATCTCACCGGCTCTGCCGTGGTGAACATGGAGATGGTCCGTGCCGAACTTTTCTCTGTTCTTTCTGATCAGGTTCACAGCTTCCTCCGCCTGTTCCACACTGTGGACCTGGCCGAAGGGAGCCTGTCTGGCGCACTCAATGGAAACGGATCCTGTTCCTGCCCCCAGATCCCAGATGACGTCGTCTGCCGCCACCTTCATCTTCTGAAGGATCAGCGCCCGGATTTCCTCTTTGGTCATGGGCGTTTTTCCCCGCTCAAAGTCCGCATCGGACAGGAAGCAGGGTCTGGTGATCTTCTCCGGCCGGGGATTGAAGATCATGGCTACGCAGAGGGCCGGAAACTCCTTTTCCGCCATCTCTTCAGGAGATCCCTGCATGATCTGCTGATTTTCATAGGACAGGTCCGACCCGGAGTAAACCGTCACATCCTTCATGCCATAGTCCAGCATGATCTTTGACAGCCATCCCGGTCCCTGTTCCTTACTGCACAGGAAGAACACCTTTGGATTCTCCTTCACTGCCAGGGCAATAGATCCAGGCGTGCGGCTCCTGCCGTGGACACTGATGATCTCGGCATCTTCCATGGTCTGTCCCACAGCCGCTCCCAGCATCTGCAGAGAGCCGATCCCGGGGAGAATCTCCATCTCCCAGTCCCGACTGGCAGGATCATTGGTGATGGTCTTGTAAAGGCTGTACATCAGCGGGTCTCCGCTGACAGCCAGAACCACATCATGACCCTCTTTCAGAAGGACGCCGATCCGGTCCAGAGTGTCCCGGATCCGGCCCATGGCTATAAAGTCCGCATCTGTATCACCGCAGACCGCCTCCAGGTCCGGAAGGGTCCGCCTGGCGGCGATAACGGTATGGGCCCGGCGCATTCTTTCAACTGCCTCCGGAATCAGATAGGCCGTATTGCCCGGTCCGATTCCCGCTATGGTTAGTCTACTCATCTTTTTCCTCCTTCCGGTCACAGATCACTTTGGCCAGGACTTCCTCCACGTTAGGGCTCTGTGCCAGAATCTCATTGTCACTGTCAAGGAAGATCATACCCACCTGCGCCATTTTGTGGGCTGTCTTCTCACAATACTCCGAAGCCTTCCGGGCCATGTCAGGCCATATGGCGTCAAGGCCTTCTTCTTTGATGATCTTCATGGCCGCGGCAGTCGTCTTGCAATCGTAAATGTTCCGGATCACTTCCCGGCCGGCGCCATGCAGGGCGGCATGGGTACAGATCGTCTCGATCCTTCCGTCCGATACATGGCTGTGGGTGTTCATGGTGCCAGAAGCCACCTTGACCAGCTTGCCGACAAATCCGCCGATAAGGATATGGGTAAATCCCCTCTCCACGGCTTCTTCGATCATAAAACCGATATAATTGCTGACCTGGAGAATGCAGCGAAAGCCGCCGAAGAGGCGGATCAGCGCATTTTCACCGGTACCTCCCAGGACGAAAAGAATGGAGGAATGTCCCTGGTTCCGGTACATATCAAGTTCAGCCAGGAGAGAATCCTTCATGGCTTCTTCGCTCATGGGACGTACGATGCCGGTGGTCCCCAGGATGGAGATCCCCTTTTTGATGCCGAGGCGGGGATTAAATGTTTTTCTGGCGATTTCCTCTCCGCCGGGAACACTGACCGTCACCACGGCGGCCCTTTCGCCGATTACTTCCCGCAGGGCCTTTCGGACCATTTCCCTTGGAACCGGATTGATTGCCGGCTCTCCCGGGGGTACCTTGAGACCGGGCTGTGTTACCAGTCCAACCCCCTCTCCTCCTTTAAATGTAATCTCTCCGTCATGATCCAGGATTTCCAGCTTTGTGACGATCCGGCTTCCGTGAGTTACATCCGGATCGTCTCCCGCGTCTTTTACAATGGCGCAGGTCCCGTATTCAAGGGGAATCACATCAAGATATAAGGTTTTTCCGATGGGTGTGTCCACCCTGATGACAGCCGGACATTTGCCTGTGGTCTGCCAGACAGCAGAAGCCGCTGCCCCGCCCGTCATGCAGGATCCCGTGGAAACGCCCTCTCTCAGTTTCTTTTTCATATCTGATAAAGCATTGCGTTACAGATGGTCGCCGCGATATTGCTGCCGCCTTTACGTCCGACCGGAACGATAAAGGGAACGCCGGCTTCCATGATCAGTTCTTTAGATTCCACTACATTTACAAAGCCGACCGGGGCTCCGATGATCAGAGCCGGATTCGCCCTTCCTTCACGGATCAGCTCATAGAGTCTGATCAGGGCAGTCGGAGCATTTCCGATGGCAAATATTACATTTTCACCCAGAGCGGCTCCTCTTTCCATACAGATTGCCGCTCTTGTGCAGCCCCGGCTCTTAGCCTCCTCGGCCACGTCCTCATCGGACATGAAGCAGTGGGCCTGGCCTCCCAGGGAAGCCAGTTTGTTCTTGTTGATGCCGGACCAGGCCATCCTCGTATCTGTTACGATGTGGGCTCCCTTTTTCAGGGCTTCTACTCCGATGGAGGCCGCCCGGTCGGAAAACTTCAGATTATCCGCATAGTCAAAATCCGCAGACGTGTGGATACACCGCTTCACAATGGAAAACTCGGGTTCCGGCCAGGTTCTGCCTCCCAGCTCGTCTGTGATGATTTCCATGCTTCTCTTTTCGATATCAGCAGGTTTTACAATCTGAATTCTATCTAACATACCTTAACCTCGTCTAAAAAATCGTGCTGAACACTGGTCAGTTCAGCTCTTCATATGTGCCGAATGCGGTCTGCTCAAAGCTGGGGAGCTCCCAGTATGCCTTGAATGCATAGTCCGCGATCGTGAATCCCATCACTGCGCCGGTACCTTCTCCCAGACACATATTTGCCAGGATGTAGGGCTGCATGCCCATGGCGTCAAGCACCATCATCCCCGCCGGTTCATTGGAACAGTGAGAGGGGAAGACATAGGGTTTGCACTCCGGAACCAGTCTTGTTGCTACCAGGGCTGCCACGGAGGATATAAAGCCGTCAATGAATACAGGCACGCCGTATACCGCGCCGCCGATGAAGCAGCCCACCAGACCGGCTATATCCAGTCCGCCCACCTTATGCAGGACATCCAGGGGATCCGAGGGATCCACATGGTTCACTTCAATACTTTGTCTGATTACTTCAATTTTATGCTCAAGATCCTTGCTGGTCAGACCGGCGCCTTTTCCCGTAACCTTTTCTACCGGCTCGTCCAGAAGAACAGCGCAGATGGCGCTGCTGGTCGATGTGTTGCCGATACCCATCTCACCGGTAGCGAACATGTCGTAGCCTTCTTCGTGAAGACGGCCGACCATGTCTATTCCCGTCTCGATGGCCTTGAGAGCTTCCTCTCTGGTCATGGCCGGTTCATGCAGCATATTGGCAGTACCGTAACGGATCTTTTTATTCAATACGCCCGGCTGGGTCACGTCAGTAACGATACCGATATCCACCGGGTAGACATCCGCCCCGCTCATGCCGGACATGATGCAGATGGAGGCATTGTGTTTGGTCATATTTTCCGTAACAATCTTTGTTACTTCCTGACCGGTCTGGGTCACGCCTTCAGCCACCACACCGTTATCGGCAGCCATTACGATTACTGCCTTTTTACCCGGATGGGGCTCCCTGGTCCTGTAGATACCGGAAAACACTGTTACCAGATCTTCCAGTCTTCCCAGGCTGTGCAGGGGCTTCCCCAAAGTGTTCCATCTCCATCGGGTATATTCCATGGCGTCCTCATCCAGAGGCCTGATTCTTTTTTTCGCTTCTTCTAAATTCATATTCTTTTCTCTCTATTTCTTATTTACTATACATTTTTTACATGCCAAAAAGTGACAGCGGGATCAGCCCCGCGAACCGGGTCAGGATAAGAACCAGCAGGGCCAGTTCTATTTCGGCAAGCTCACTGCCCGCTCCCATAACATCTCCTGTCACACCGCCGATTTTCCCGCTCACATAAATGCGGAAAAGCCATGCCAGAAGGAAGAGGACGGCAAAAATAACCGGACCCCAGAAGGAGAAGGCCAGGATCATGGGAATCAGACCCAGGATCATGGTCCCGATCACCGTGGGCCTGTCCACAGTACCCACATAGATGCCGATTCCCTTTTTCCTCGGATAAACCGCTTTATATACTATGGCTCCCTGGACCATTTTGCCGGCGATCGGCATAAGAAGGATCATCAGCCAGGGATCTTCACAGTAGTAGATTCCCGCAAACTTGAGAGCCAGGTCAAAGGCCATGGCAATGGCTCCGTTGGTCCCGATCCGGCTGTCTTTCATGATCTCCAGCATCCGCTCTCTGGTCCTGGCGGAATAAATTCCGTCCGCCGTATCACAGAGACCGTCCAGATGAAAGGCCCCCGTCACACAGAGATTTGCCAGCATGGCGAAAAGTATGCCGAAGACTTCAGGCAGGACCAGGCTGACCAGGAAAAACACTCCTGTGTCCAGCAGACCGATGATCATACCCACTACCGGATAATAGAGAAAGCCTTTATGCATGTCTTCATCCCGCACTTCTCCCAGGTTCACTGTTACCGGGATCCGGGTCATAAAACCCAGGGTCAGCAGGAATCTTTTGATCTGTGTTTTCATGTTTTATCCCGCTCCTCTTTGCAGTCTGTCTCCACGCAGGTTCTGATGGCCTCCGTGATTCCACGGGCAGTGTATTCCCGGGCCTCCCGGTCAACATGGTATCCCGCCGCCCTGATGGTTTTTGAGGTGACAGGACCAATGCTGATGATCCTGCCCTTTACCAGGGCCGGGTCTTCAATCATGTCCGCAAAGGCTTTGACCGCGCTGGAACTTGCAAATGTGACATAATCCACACTGGGAATCAGCCGGTTAAGTTCCTCCTGTTTTCGGTAGTCCCGCACGGTGTGGTAAAGGCTGATGCATGTGCAGTCAATCCCTGCGCCGGCCAGTGTGTCCGGCAGCACCTGATTGGCTTCCTTTGCCCTAAGGAGCAGCACCCTGTCATCCTTTCCCAGATGGGGAAGAATGGCAGTGGCCATGTCTTCGGAAGAATAGGCTGTCGGCACAAAGTCAGAATAGATGCCGTGGCTTTCCAGGGCATCCCTGGTGCCGCTTCCTATCACTGCAAAATGTATATGGGCAAAGCTTCGGATGTCCATCCGGTCCCTGCGGATCCTGTCAAAGAAACAGTTAACGCCGTTGGCACTGGTGAAGACAATCCAGCTGTAGCTTTTGATGTCGGCAAGAGCACCCGCCAGCTGCGGGTCCTCCATGGGCTCGGTACGGATCAGGCTGAAGGAAATAGCTTCCGCTCCCTCCTCTTTTAAGAGGGGTGACAGCCTGTCCACCATGGAACGGGTTCCCGTCACCAGGACTCTCTGCCCGAAAAGGGGCTTTTTCCCGTACCAGTTAAGAGTGTCATGCAGACCGACCACATCTCCGACTACCGTGATGGCCGGCGTGCGGATGCCTTCCCGCTCCACGACCTCCACAATATCAGCCAGGCTGCCGGTGGCAACTTTCTGCCGGGCAGTGGTTCCTTCCTGAAGAACGCCGGCAGGTGTAGCCGGGTCTTTGCCGTTGGCAATCAGATTCTCCACAATATTGGGCAGATTCTTAAGACCCATAAGGAAGATCAGTGTGCCTTCCTCCTTTGCCAGGGTACTGTAATCGAGTACATTTTCACCCTTTTTATGATCACCCTCATGCCCCGTGATCACGTGGAAGGAGGATGCATAGTCTCTGTGGGTTACCGGTATGCCGCAGTAGGAGGGCACCGCGTAGGAGGAGGAAATTCCCGGAACCACCTCGAAGGCTACTCCGGCCTGTTCAAGTTCCTGTCCTTCCTCACCGCCGCGTCCGAATATATAAGGATCTCCGCCCTTGAGACGGACCACCTGCTTCCCTTCTCTTGCAAGATCTATCAGAAGCCGGTTTGTCTCATACTGTTTTAAATGGTGATGAGAAGACCTTTTTCCGGCATAGATCAGCTCCGCGTCATCCCGGATCTCATTGAGAATGGAATCCGTAGCCAGGCTGTCATATACTACCACGTCTGCCTGGCGGATCACTGCCAGACCCTTGCGGGTAAAGAGATCTTCATCCCCGGGACCCGCGCCGACCAGCCAGACCTTTCCTTCCCGCAGTCTGCCGGCTATATCTTTGCCCAGTTTCCTTGCCGCTTTTAGTTTATTCTTTTCTTCAAAAGTTATATCCATGTATTCCCTGCGGCACCGCCGTCCGTCTCTGCTGAACATGGCCCGCATGGAAAATGTATTGCCTGTCTGCCTGCACACAGCGGCCGCCGGCGCGTTGCAGCTTCCGCCGATGGCGGTCAGAAAAGCCCTCTCCGCCTCCAGCAGACATGCGGCGTCCTCGCAGTGTATCCTGTCTAGGATTTCCTTTATCTCCGAGTCTTCCGTCCTGCTTTCCACTGCCAGGATTCCCTGGCCTGCCGCGGGAAGAAATACTTCCGGATCCAGATACTCATAGAAAATACCTTCCTCCTGCTGACAGGAAAGCCTCTCAATACCTGCCGCCGCCAGCAGAATGCCGTCATAAAGACCTTCCCTGAGCTTGCGCAGCCGGGTCTGGACATTTCCCCGCAGCATGCGGATCTCCACGTCCGGGTTAATTTCCCTGACCTGCAGTTCTCTTCTTAAAGAACTTGTTCCCACAACGCTTCCCGGCTCCAGATCAGCCAGTTTCTTTCCGCTTGTTGTCACAAAAACATCTCTGACATCCGCGCGGGAAAGAACAGCCCCGATTCCCAGCCCTTCCGGAAATTCCATAGGCATGTCCTTGGCACTGTGGACAGCAATGTCCACTTTTCCGGACAGAAGTTCCGCCTCCAGTTCCTGGGTAAAGACTCCTTTTCCCCCAAAGGAAGTAAGGGATCTGTCCAGCATCTGGTCGCCTTTCGTGTCAATTTTCGCTATTTCAATCGACAGGTCAGGAAAAGCTTCACTGATCTTTTCCTTTACGAGATCTGTCTGGATCAGGGCCAGCAGGCTCTTTCTTGTTCCGATTCGTATGACCTTCTTCATAATAATCCTCCGGTCACTCTATACATTTGCAAATCCGTATTTATCCTGATATCCCCGCGGTGTGATCATCTTTCCGTCCCTGATATAGGTGTTGGAATTACCGATGATGACGATACTGAACATATCTACAGGCGCGTCCTTCAAATCCTTCAAAGTGGTGATAAGAGATGTCTCTTCCGGGCGTCCCGCATGGCGGACGATTCCCACCGGCGTCTCGGGATCTCTGTACTTCATCAGAATATCCGCCGCCTTTTCCACATAGTCCACACGCTTTCTGCTCTTGGGATTGTAAAGGCAGACGATAAAATCTCCCTGCCCTGCGCAGTCCACTCTCTTCATGATCAGCGGAAAGGGTGTCATCAGGTCACTAAGACTGATGATGGTAAAATCATGCATCAGGGGAGCACCCAGGACTGCAGCGCCCATACTGGCCGCAGTTACGCCCGGCACGGTTTCGATCTCAACATCCGCTCCTTTTTCATTGGCAATTTCCAAAAGGATTCCGGCCATACCGTAGATTCCGCTGTCGCCGGAGCTTACCATGGCCACTGTCTTGCCTTCCGCTGCCAGATCCACAGCCATCCTGCACCGGTCGATTTCCTTTGTCATCGGTGTTGCCAGATACTCCTTATCCGGGAAATAATCCCTGATCATGTCAATGTATGTCGTATATCCCGTAACCACATCGGCATTTCTGATGGTATCAGCCGCCTTGATGGTCATGTGCTCATAGCCGCCGGGGCCGAAGCCCACCGCATATATCTTTCCCATGTTATTCTCCTTTGTATAATACTCAGTTCTTCAGGCAGCGGAAAAAGGTCTCAAGATTCTCGGGCTCATTGTTCTCCCTGATCCAATAGAAAAGGTGGTCAAATGCCTTATCCGTACCCTTTTTATCCGCTACTTCAAGGAAGTTCTGCTTAACCTTCCTCATGACAGGCAGGGACTTCTGAAAAATCATCCACTGTTTGAACTGTTTCTCATAATCCTCCAGCATCCGGTCAGCCATCTTGGCTTCCGCCTGCTTTTTCCGGTTATTCTCCATGGCAATCTGGTTCATGTCATCGATATTGTAATAGGCAGTCTCGGGCAGAAGACCAATCTTCCCGTCGATGTCCATGGGCACAGCCAGATCCACAAAGACCCGGGGCTTCCGGGTGGGAAGATGTTTGACCATCTTATTGTATGTCAGCGTATAATGGGGACTTCCCGTTGCGCTGATCACCACATCCATGTCGTCCAGGACACTGTATCTGTCCTCATAGTCGACCGTATCAAACCCGCTCTTGCTGTGTTTGGATCCGACAACCTTGTTTTTCCGAAGGGTCACATACAGATCCACACCGTCCAGAGACTGCAGGTTCATGAGGACAATGCCCCCGATCTTTCCGGAAGCGCCGATTACCATTACTTTTCTGCCCCGCAGGTTTCCCAGTTCCTCCTCGGCCACTTTGATGGCCAGAGTAGCGGTAGAGACCGAAGTCTTGGAAAGTTCTGTATCTGTCTTCACCCTTTTTGCCGCTGTCACGGCATCCCGGAAAAATGTATTCAGAAAAACGGCTGTTGTGCCGGCTTCCCTTCCGTATTTATGGGCTTCCTTGACCTGTCCCAGAATCTGATCCTCGCCGATCACCATGGAATCCAGACCTGCTGCCACCTGGAAAAGGTGGTGGATCGCCGCGTCATCCTGATAAAAGAGAAGATAGTCTCCCACATCCTCATTTTCAGTATCGATATCGGCCTCCTCAAAAAGCACGTCTTCCATCCGGTTAAAAACCAGCCTGGAATTTGAGGAGTCCGCATATACATACATTTCCGTCCGGTTGCAGGTGGACAGGAGCACACATTCCAGTATTTCCAGGCAGTCCGTAGCCTTTCTCATGATCTCGTCCTGCTGCTCTCTGGTAAAAGAAAACTTTTCCCGGATATTCAGTGGTACTCTTTTATGTGTAATGCTGATTACCTGAATTCCCATTACTCTTCTGCCTTTCTGAACTCATGAGAAAATGTCTTGTCATACAGTTTAGAAAGTTCGTATTCATCTCCCAGAAAATCTCCCACTACAGTCAGGGCCGTCTTTGTGATGCCTGCCTCTTTAACCTTCCGGGCAATATTAGTCAGATTTCCTATAACAATTTTCTGGTCTTCCCAGGATGCCTTATAGACAACTGCCACCGGCGTATCTTCCCGGTACTCTTTCCTGAGTGTCTCCGAGAGTTCGTCGATCATTCCCACGCTGAGGAAAATGATCATGGTGGAATTATGCTTTGCCAGATCGACAAGCTTCTCCTTGGGCGGCATGGGCGTGCGGCCCTCCATCCTGGTAAGGATCACTGTCTGGGAAACGCCGGGCAGTGTATACTCCTTCTGAAGCGCTGCCGCTGTAGCAAGGAAGGAGCTGACTCCCGGAATCACCTCATGGGCGATACCCAGGCGGTCCAGCTCATCCATCTGTTCTCTGTGCGCGCCGAAAATAGCCGGATCTCCGGTGTGGACTCTTGCCACATCCAGTCCTTTGGCATCCGCCTCTTTCATGACCTCGATCACCTGCTCCAGAGTCATAGTTGCACTGTTATAGATTTTGGCTCCTTCTTTTGCTCCGGCAAGGACCTCTTTATTGACCAGAGATCCTGCATATATAATCACATCCGCCTGATCGATCAGTCTTTTTCCTTTTAATGTCAAAAGTTCCGGATCTCCGGGGCCTGCTCCGATGAAATGTACCATTTTTTAAACCTTTTCCTTTCCCGGCAGCCGCCGGCTGCCGATGTCTTTTCCGTAGTTGATCTATTGCATAATGACTTTAATAGTCTTATTAATGTCTTCTTCACTGTGAGCGTCGGACACAAACATGGCCTCAAACTGGGACGGAGCCACATAGATTCCGTTCTCCAGCATATAGCCGAAATAGTCCGCATAAGCATCCGTATCCGAGGAGGTCGCTCCCGCGTAATCTTTCACTTCCCTGTCTGTAAAGAATGCGCTCAGAAGAGAACCGATCTGGTTGACGCAGATCTTTCTTCCCTTTTCTGCCGCATTTGCACGGAAAGCTTCCGCAAGTCTCTGTCCCTTCTCCCCGATCCTTTTATAAATGTCCGGATCATCCATAAGGAGCTTCAGTGTGGCGATACCTGCTGTCGTGGCAATGGGATTGCCCGAGAGGGTTCCTGCCTGATAGACTTTTCCTTCTGGGGCTACATTCCGCATGATCTCGTCCTTTCCCCCGTAAACCGCCATGGGCATGCCGCCTCCCACGATCTTTCCGAGAGCTGTCATGTCGGGATCGATGCCATAATATGCCTGGGCGCCGCCCAGTCCCAGACGGAAGCCGGTGATCACCTCGTCAAAAATAAGCACCGTTCCGTTATCTGACGTAATATCCCTCAAGAATTGAAGGAATCCTTCTTCCGGAAGCACAACACCCATGTTGGCTGCTACCGGCTCCACGATCACTGCCGCGATCTGGTCCTTGTTGTTCTCGAACAGTTCCCTCACCGAATCTCTGTCATTGAAAAGAGCCACCAGGGTCTGGGCTGCATAGGAAGCAGGAACACCGCTGCTGTCCGGCACGGACTGGGTCAGCGCCGCAGAACCCGCCTGCACAAGGAGTCCGTCACTGTGTCCGTGATAACATCCCTTAAACTTGATCACCTTATCTCTGCCCGTATAGCCTCTGGCTGCCCGGATGGCGCTCATGGTCGCCTCCGTTCCGGAGTTGACCAGCCGCATACGCTGCATGGAAGGAATACATGTCCTGATCATGGATGCCAGCTGACTCTCCTTTTTTGTCGGTGCGCCGAATGTCAGGCCGTCACAGCAGGCTTTCTGTACTGCCTCCACCACCTGCGGGTGGGCGTGGCCCAGGATGCCCGGTCCCCATGAGCATACATAGTCAATCAGCTCATTACCGTCCACATCATAGACTTTCGATCCACTGGCGTGATCGATAAACAAAGGATTTCTGCCCACAGAACCGAAAGCACGCACCGGAGAATTGACTCCGCCGGGCATCAGGGTCAGGGCCTCTTTATATAATTCTTCAGATCTGGAAATATTCATACTTTTCCTCCTTCTGTATCACTTACCGGTCCAGATTGTACACCAAATGATATTATAACATGAAACATATTTGTACAAAAGATAGATTTATTAAAATGCCAACAACAATTTACTGTTATATGCTGTATAATTTTGTTTGCTTAAAACCTGAAACTCCACCTGATTTTTGATTTTTCCATGCAATTTGTACAGATTAAGCCGACATGAAAACTTTTGCCCCTGTAAATCGGGTTTTTATGACAATTTTTTATCCTTCCGTCTCTTATCTTTGCATTTCTCCGTATTTACTTTATTGCGCGGCCTGAATTCCCGTGCTATGATTATTTTGAATCTTTAAGAAAGTACTGATAAAAGCGGAGGGCAGATTGAATGAATACAGCTTATTTTTATCTGACACCGGAGGGAGAAGCCCTGGCCTTAAGGCTCAGCGCCGGCCATCCCGGCGACCTGTACGGAAAAGACAACTTCAGGGAGAATCTCCGGACAGCCTTCTCCCGCTATGAGAATCTGATATGTATTATGGCAACAGGAATCGTCGTCCGGATCCTGGCCCCGCTCCTGGTACACAAAAGCAGTGACCCGGCTGTGGTCGTCATGGATCAGAAGGGCAGGCATGCCATCAGTCTCCTGTCCGGCCACCTGGGCGGCGCCAATGATCTGGCCCGGGAAATGGCCTTTCTTGCAGGCGGAGAGCCGGTGATCACTACGGCTACCGATGTTGCGGGCCTCCTCTCCTTTGATACTTTTGCCAAGTCCCATGAGATGGCCATAGAAAACATCCGGGAGCTCAAGCACGTGAGCGGAGCTCTTCTCTCGGGAAAACCGATCCTTGTCGTTACAGACTGTCATTTCCCGGAAGTTGAAGACCTGGTCAGCCGGAAACTGGCCTCCAAAGTGTCTGTAAGTGACTATGTAAGCAATAAATCAGACCGGCCGTCCGGAAAGACGGATACAAAAAAAGAGCCGGAAGCAAAGCTTCCGACTGTGATCATCGACGAATCTCTGTATGCTGATGGCTTGCCCGGGGAAGGGTCTGAAATTCTGGTTCTGAGACCCAGGACAATATGCGCCGGTATCGGGTGCAAGCGGGGCATGGATGGAGAATCCATCATAGAAGCCCTGTCCGCCGTCCTGAAGGAAACAGGCCTTGCCCCCAGGAGTCTGGAGTGGATCAGCACCATCCCCTTAAAAGCGGATGAACCCGGTATCCATGCAGCTTCTGCTTATTTTGAAACGCCCCTCAAGGTCATCTCTACAGAGGAAATCGAGAAACTCGACATTTCCTCCCTGGGAATCGCACCTTCAGATTTTGTTGCTCAGCAAACCGGCGTACTTTCCGTCTCCGCCGCCAGTTCTTTCCTGGCTGCCGAAAAAGGACTTCTCCTCCGCGACAAGGTAAAGTTCAAAGGGGTCACCATAGCCCTGTCAAAGCATCTCAAGTACTCTTGAAAAAGAGAGCTGCCCGCCGAAAAGGTCCAGGGCGCTTCCTATAGTCACATCGATCTTACCGCGGCCTATTTCTTTCAGCCGCATGATATCTTCATAACTGCCTACCCCGCCTGCGTAGGTTACCGGGACGGGGTCAAGGCAGGTCAGTATTTTTGCCACATCCTCTTCAATTCCCTTTGCCATTCCCTCGGCGTCCACAGCGTGAACCAGAAATTCCGCGCAGGATTCCCGCAGAGTGCAGAGGAGATCCCGGTCCAGCCTGACATCGGAGAATTTCTGCCATCTGTCAGTGACCACATAGTATCCGTCTTCCTTTTTCCTGCAGCTTAAATCCAGCACCAGACGGTCTTTGCCCACTGCCTTTACCATTTCTTTCAGCCTGTCAAAATGTATCTTCCCGTCGCGAAAGACGTAGGAAGTCACAATGACATGGGATGCGCCGGCATCCAGGAAAAGAGATGCGTTGTCCGGATTCATGCCGCCTCCTGCCTGCAGACCGCCAGGATATTCTGACAAAGCCATACAGGCCTGGCGCACATCCTCCTCATAATAGCGGCTGCCGGCCGGATTTAAAAGGATCACATGTCCTCCGGACAGTCCCATGCTTTTATACAGAGCGGCATAATATCCTGCATCCCGGTCCGAAACAAAGTTGTCCTTTGCCCGGTCCATCTTGTCCAGGAGGCTGCCTCCCACGATCTGTTTTACTTTCCCGTTATGAATATCAATGCAGGGGCGAAATTTCATTGCCTCTTCTCCTCTCTTCTTCCTTAAGTTTGCCCGCTGCCGGCAGGCTCCTTGTCTAAGAGTTCTTTTTTAAATGTCTCAAAGGCGGACGGTACTGCATAAGTGCTTTGCAGTTCTTCTTCTGTTACAAGGACCAGGTCCTTTTCCCGTATTACCCGTTCCGGCAGATGATCTGCCCGGATCCGGTAACCCCGCATCTGCCATTCCACGTGTGTAAAGACATGCCTGCCCTTACCGGCAGATTCCAGCCTGTAATCCGAAAGACCCAGAACCTTATCCGCGTAATCTGCCGCCGCGTCAGGCGGACAGTTCCCCGCAAGATTTGGGAACTCCCACATGTCTGCCAGAAGTCCCGTGGAAGGTCTTTTATGCAGACAGACGCGGTTCTTTATTATAATCAGAAAGACCGTCAGGTCCTCTTTTTTTCTCTCTTTTTTCTTTTTCCGGACCGGGTATTTGTCCTGGCTGCCCCTGCGGGCTGAAATACATTTGCTCTCCCAGGGACAGGACTCGCAAAGAGGCCGCCCTCCCGGCAGACAGACTGAAGCCCCCAGATCCATCAGCGCCTGATTAAAGTCGCCGGGCCTTTCTTTCGGCATGATCCGGAAAATCCGCTCCCGGATCTCTCTTTTGACACTTTCCCTGTCAATCTCCCTTTCTTCTGCCAGCATGCGGGAAACAATCCGAATGGCATTTCCGTCTACAGCCGGAACCCGGATGCCAAAGGCGATGGAAGCAATGGCGCCTGCAGTATAATCTCCGATTCCCGGCAGACTTTTGAGATTTTCATAGTCTCCCGGCAGGGCTCCTCCCCAGTCTTCCATGACGGATATGGCTGCCTTTTTCAGATTCCGGGCACGATTATAATAACCAAGTCCCTCCCACAGCTTCATCAGTTCCTCATCCTCCACAGCGGCAAGTGCCGCCGGGTCCGGAAGCCTTCTGATCCAGCGGTCATAATACTTTTTTACAGCTTCCACCCTGGTCTGCTGCAGCATGATCTCGGAAATCCACACATGATAGGCGGAAGGTGCCTCCCTCCAGGGAAGGATTCTCCTGTTCCGGTCATACCAGGAAAGAAGTACCTGTCCGCATTCTGCAGGGAGCACTCCCAGGGGTTCTCTGACGGCATCCCATGCCCGGACCAGACGGTCAGCGCTCCATGCCGCGTTAGCAGGGCTGGTGGAGGGAAGACGGACTGCCTTCCTTCCCGTTACCGGTCTGATCATCCTGTCATAATAGCTGTAAGCCTTTTCTCCATTGCAGAAAATCTGCCTGATGTCCGCAGCCTCCAGGATGACCGAGAGGTCATTGGGTCTGGCTTTACGGATGGAACTGTCTGACGAGGCATGGATCTCACAGGATTCCAGCGAATCCCACAGAGCAATATGCTCCCGGGCAAGAAAAGCTTTCTTTTCTTCCACCGTAACCGGCTCGTCACTGCCAAGCACCGACGACAGTACTTTCCAGAAACGATTTCTCTTATGTCCGTAGAAAAAGCCGCACTCCCTGGACTTTACGGAAGGGAAGCTGCCCAGAATCAGAATCCGGGAGTCCGGTCTGTAGAAAGGCGGGATAGGGTGAATGATCCGCTCCCTGGCTTCCATTTGTGTCTTTTCTTCTTTTTTCCTTTGCATATCTGTCATACTTCCCTTTCAGGATTAACAAAAAACAGGCAGATCTCCATAAAATGTAGTTCTGCCTGTAGTTTCTTCTCTGTAAGTACAGGGTATCTTGAAATATATATCCGGCCCGGTCCGGTCAGAAGATCTCATATTCCTTGCCGTGTTTGGTCAGCCAGTTCTGGCACTCATTGTACTCCGGCATGACTTTTTCCACTTCATGCCAGAAAGTGGAGGAATGGCTCATTTTCTTTAAGTGGGTCAGCTCGTGTACTACGATATACTGGACGATCTCGATCGGCAGCATGGCCAGCTTCCAGTCAAACTTGAGATTCTTCTTTTTATTACAGCTTCCCCACAGGGTTGTCTGATTTTTTATATCGATGTTCTTGGATGCAATTCTGGGGTAGCGGATGGGAGAACGCAGATTCTTTCCCGTTATCCGGAAAGTATTGTAGGAGAGTTCCAGCTTAGAAGCATACTCCTCCAGAGTCTTTTTCACGATCCTCTCAGCGCATTTCCTGTAAAAGCGGATCACACAGTAGCGGATGAAATCCTGCTCATCGTTGTCTGTCCTGATCACCAGGGACTTGCCTCCGTCCGCTTCCTTCTTCACATATACATTTGTCCCGTTATAATCCGGCCGGTATTTAATACGCAGCTTCATATTGGTATCACCCAGGAAGGGCAGTTTCAGGCCGCTGTGATACCGTACTTTTCCGTTTTCCAGTTCCAGGGTGATGGGAAGAGTCTGATGATTCTTGGCCTTTTTCCTTTCATACTCCGAAAAAATGCTCTCTTCATTGAGGCGCACATACCGCTCGATCATTTCCCAGCTCATGCCGACCGGAACCTTCATATCGATCGACAGGTCGTTACGCACGGACATATCCACATATCTGCAGTTTACACTTTTGATATTGACTGTCAGTTCCTTATCGCCCTGATAAATCTTGATCTGAGACACGGTACACCTCCTTTCCGCAGAACCGTCTTTACGGTCTTCTCCCTTATAAGAGACCGGATTTTATGTTCTTTTCAAAAAATAACATAAATATGTTATCAAACTATTGGCATATTATTTTAATAATGTGAAAATTGTTTGAATCCCGGTGAGAGACAGAAAGGAAAAGGGAAAGAAAAAAGAGCCTGTCAAAACAGGCTCTCATAATTCATGAATAGCAGATTATTCTACTGTGTAGGGCATTAAGGAGATATGTCTTGCTCTCTTCACAGCAACTGTAAGCGCTCTCTGATGCTTTGCGCAGTTGCCTGTGATTCTTCTGGGAAGGATCTTGCCTCTCTCAGAAACATATCTTCTTAATCTGTTCACATCCTTATAGTCGATTACCGCATTACTGTCTGTACAGAAAACGCAGACTTTTCTTCTTTTACGGCCGCCTCTTCTTCTCATGGGAGAATCGCTGCGATCTTTATTGTATGCCATTGATATTACCTCCTAAGTATATTACATTTCTAAATGAACGGCAGCTCGTCTTCAATTCCGTCAGGAATAGTCATGAATCCACCGTTATCCGCACTTTCAGGTGCGGGGCGGCTTACCGGCGCCTGTCCGGCACGGTCGTCACGACCGAAGTCCTGCTGCTGTGCTCCGCCGCTGTAGCTGGCGGATGCAGCCTTGCTCTCGGCAAAATCCTGCTCCTCTACAACGACATCTGTCGTATACACTCTAATTCCATCTTTATTAACATAGCTGCCTGTCTGAATTCGTCCGGAAATGACGATCTTAGTACCCTGTTTTAAATACTTCTCCGCAAATTCTCCCTGTCTTCCAAATGCAACACAGCTGATGAAATCTGCGTCCTGGTCGCCTTCTCTTTTGAATCGTCTGTTAACTGCCAAAGTATATCTTGCGACACATGTCGACCTTTCACCCTGAGAATATCTTACATCGGGATTACGGGTCAGTCTGCCCATCAAAACAACTTTATTCATGGAATCCTCCTATTTGTTATGCATCCTGCTTAACGCATAAATATCTGATCACCGGCTCCATGATACGGATATTTCTCTCAATCTGCGCCGGGCAGTCTGTCGGAGCATCAAACTGGATGAAATAGTAATATCCTTCTCTCATCTTCTGGATTTCATAGGATAATCTCTTCTTACCCCAATCATCAATGTTTGTGATCGCACCGCCGAATCTCTCTACTAAGGCTTTAACCTTTTCAAGGGCATCTGCTCTCGCATCGTCCTCAAGCTTTGCACTAATAACCACTGCTAATTCATACTTACTCATGGTCATCTGCACCTCCTTCTGGTCTTACTGGCTCTTTCTCTTCGCGGAAAGAACAAGGATTTAATAACGCTACAATATCGAATTGTATCACAGAGTTTTGATAAAAACAAGTTTCTTTTTCGGTTTTTGATTAATTCTTTCCTGCTTATTATGATTCTTTAAATCAGAGATCTTCGGATGTCCTGATATATCCCCGAAAGTTCTTTTCCACCAGTTTGCGGGGCACCATAACCTGACGCCCGCAGTTTCTGCATTTGAGACGGAAATCCATTCCCACCCGGAGAATCTCCCACTCATTGGCACCACAGGGATGCGCTTTCTTCAGCTTGATAATCTCGCCTGCCTGAAAATCCATTGCCATAAGATCCCTCCTTTTCATGCTTTATTGTAGCATGAAGACCGGGATTAGAAAAGCGAAGGAGAAGTCTGCGCTTTCCTTTTTCTTCCTATAAAGAAGACTGCTGTCCCGGAAAAAAGCACAAGGAGACCGCATGCCGAAAAGAGAAGCAGTTTCCGGTTCATAAGCCTGACCAGAAGATTTGTTGTTACCAGGACACTGCAGTCATCGCCTTTATCAGATGATCTTACAAGATTACCTGCACAATCCCCCGCTTCATAGCTGATCTTCCTTACACTCCTTCCTTCCGGGATATTAAAATAATACATGTTTTTACGGTCCAGGTCCTCCGGCCCGATCCTGATCTTTTTTACATGTTTCCTGATCAGGCCTTCTGTAATCGTGATTTCCAGATAATCCAGGCTGAAATTATCCAGGACCGCCACCCCGGCCCTGTGTACCTTTTCCCTGTATTCATTCTGTTCCAGTCCGCTGAAGGTGACTGCAGGGGGCCTTTTGTCGATGGCAAACTGTATCTTCAGGTTCCGGTCCTCGCTGCTTGTCTGTTGGATCGGCTCTTTCTTATCAGTGCTTCCTTCATCCTGCCGGAAGACTCTGGAAACAAGCAGAATCCTGTATACACCCTCTGTCCGGAAGAGTCCGGCAGGCAGGCTGTAGGTATTTTTCGCCCATCCCTGCTTTTCTTCCTCCGTGATCAGATTTGAAATCTTTTTATAGTCAGTTCCTTCCCGGAGAGGAATTCTGCTCTCATTGTCCCTGACCAGCACGATTTCCGTCTCGGGGCAAACCGGGCTGACCTCATTGATCACAAGATCCTGTCCCTCCTTATGATAATAGGACGCAAGAAAGGCCGCGCTTTTTTCATCCGGTCTGTAGGATGCCCCAAACCGGTCTATCGTAAATCTTACCGGCTTCTTTACCCGGCAGACATTTCCTGCCAGATCCCTTCCCTGCGCATGAACCTCATAGATTCCGTCGCACATTTCTTTTATGGGAAATCCTTCCCAGCTGATCCGGACAAAGCCGGGGACAGATCTTGATACAGGGGCGCAGATTCTTCTGCCGACAGGCTTTCCCGCACCGTCGCATATGACAGTACGCAGGGAATCCGGGTCCAGATGATCATCCCGGAAGCATACGGCAGGCCAGAGTCTGTCCGTACAGATTTCCCCGTTCCCCACACCCGTCACACTGAGTGCGGGCGGTTTGGTGTCTATGACAAATTCTCCGGAAGAAACTCTTTCTGACCGGTTGCCGGCCAGGTCTGTACAGGATACTTCTACATTATAAGAGGCATCCTCCTCCATATGCACCCTGTAGATAGCGGTCCCCGGCACATCAGACACAAGACTGGGAAGCGGGGCTTTTACTCTTCCCTCTTCCTTCCGGCAGACCTGCTTCCACTTTATATTGCCTGCCGGCACATTCCTGTCCTTTATCACGATAGTCAGGTCTTTCTTTCTGTTGAAGTACTTGCCGTTACGGACATCGCTCCTGTCCATCCGCATGGTGATCAGGGGAGGCTTTGTATCTATGGTAAATGGTGTTTCATCCTCATAAGAGGCCCTGTTGCCGGCAAGATCCGACAGGGAAAGACCCAGCCTGTAGTTCTCTCCGTCTCCGAAAAAGTATACCCTGCACCTGTATCCCTCTTTTGTCTTTTCAAAGGAGCCGGTACTGTAACCTTCAGAGTTCCCCTTTATATTCCATTTCAGACTTTTAAGATCAGGATTTTTATCCTTTATGAGCACAATAGCACTTCTGGGGCGTTTATAATAATGACCGTTCTGTACTTCCAGATTATCGTAAGTCACGCTGATGCGGGGACATGCCCGGTCAATCACCAGCCTGTATGGGTAAGGGACAACATCCCGATGTCCGGCATTATCCTCCAGAAAAGCTTTCACAAAGACCGGTCTCTTATCGCAGCTGTCCTCCCACTCTGAGGCATTCAGATACATTTTCAGACTGTCCTTCTTTATTATGTTCCCGGCAGTCTCCTCTGTTTTCTCAGTTTTCTTTTCCCATGCTTCCCTGTCTCTTCCGGCTCCCATACCAACTGCCCGGATACCGGAGTAATCATCCCCGAAGCTTCCTTCCAGGCATATATCCGAATTATAGTAGAGTATTCCCTTTTCTTCATCCCGTCTGACCGGATCAGGCAGGTCCACTTTCATATGACTGTGTGCCTGATGGATTTTTTCGGACTCGGACACCATGCCTCCCCCGCGGTAAAGAGGAGACCGGTTTCCACAGGCATCCTCTGCTTCCGCTATAAGATATCTCCTTACATCCTTCCCTCCCGGAACAGTAAGGATATATACTGCTTCTGCCTTTTTTACCGTCTTCTCCTCAAGAAAAGGCTTTTCATCATCACGAACAGGCAGGGAATAGCTGAGCCTGCTTACCCCGCTGACCCGGTCCTCGGCTCTGATCCTGATTTTCATCTCCCCTTTAGTGAAATAATTATAGTCCCGGTAGGGAAAGAAGCGGACCGGATCCGTGCTGCAGAGCACCGGCAGGCCTTCCCCGCTGCCGCTTTTTTCAAAATGTATGACCGGAGGCGTCTTGTCATATGTCACTTTTTCCGAGCCGGTGTCGGACTGATTGCCGGCGGCATCCTCCGCCTTTACCGTAAGCAGGTGGTTTCCTTCTTCCTCAATGACAATCCCGGCTTCATTCCACCTGACTCCCTCTTCATAAAAACTATGCCATTCAACCTGATCAGAAAGGTAATTATCAGGCACATCCAGGCGCTTTCCTTCGGCATCAGTGACCAGGACACAGATATTCAGAAAATTCCTGTGAAAATTCTCTTCTCTGACCCTGATCTTCCAGACCGGCTTTTCCCTGTAACAGCTTCTTTCACTCCTGTCCTTCTCTGATGAACCCGGCAGAATCCTGCAGGAAAGTTCCGGCGGTGTGGTATCCAGTGTAATCACGGGACTTTTATAAACTTCCCCCTCCATGCAGCCCGCACTCTCTTCCGAGGCAGTGACTCCTCTCCCGGAATTCTCCCTGTAAGAGATTTCGACCCTGTAGTGGCCCTCTTCCGTAAACGTAATATAGCAGGCCAGACGGTTTTCTCTGGGTATGTTCCAATTCATGTCAAAGAGTTCTTCCCGCCCGGTCACATCTTCCCACTGATCCACATCCCGGGTCTGCCGGTAGAATACGCGGATCCTAAGAGCTTCCGGATCGGGTTCGGACCCTGTCAGGCTGACCTGCATCCCCCCTTTTTCCTTGACAAATATCTCATTATCCTTCCCCCGGATATCCGAAAGATCCGTATCTGTCTCCAGGTTGGCCTGGCTGCAGGACAGGGGGGCATCCGCAATCTTTTCGGTCCCCTGCCAGTCAATCGACAAAACCAGATCATCCGGGAGCGGGTCCGGTCCGGCAGATGCCTTTACACCTGCCTTTCCCGACAAAAGGCAGCCCAGGATGATCACCCCGATCACACAGGCGACTCCCCGGCTTTTACTTCTTCTTTCTTTTCTGTCTTTCAGACGACGTTCCGTCATGGCAATGAAATCCCATCTGACACAGAAGAAAACAAAAGCCGCTCCCGCGGCCACTGCTCCTGCAGAAAACAGCATTGAGGCGGCATCGGCCATTTCTATCCTCCTTGTCACTTCATTTAAGTAGTCAGGATTCACTCTCACTCCTCCTTTTTACCCTTTCCCGGTCCCTTTTGGGAACCCGGTCCAGGGCATCCCTGTAAAGTGCTTTTAATTCATCGACCTCCTCCTTTGATCTGAATCTTTCAAAGATCCGGAACCTCTTATCCATTTCCAGTTCCGACCTGATCTGTTCGGGACTTATGCCGCAGCTATTGAAATCCCGGCTGTATCTGTCAAGGGCGAACAGAACTTCTTTGGTAATGTAGTAGGCCACAGCACAGTCTGCCTCTGAACAGTCCTCATCCAGTCTTATGGCATTGATTTCGTGAAGACTCCTGAAGAACTCGGCAAAACCTTCTTTTCCCGGTTCTCCGCTCCGGTCTTCCCCTTTTGTCAGAAAGCCTTCATAGTAACCGCAGATTTTACGGTAAAGCCCTGCCCGCCTGTACCGGTCTGCCGCCAGACCCCGGTCGGTAAATTCCATACTGTCCTCAAACCATACACCTGCTTCAGCCTTTCCCCGATATCCCCCGATATCATAAAAACAGTAGATAGCTATATCGTAGCAGAGACTGCTGTAAGCAGCCTTGTCCGCTCTCCGAAAGACCCGCAGGGCCGGTCCTTTCCCGGTCTGCGTTTCAAAAAGAGCTGTCATCTCGGAAAGGTTTTCCGGTGTGAGCGGGCTGGATTTACTGTAATAATTCAAAATATCCCGATAGAGCCCTGCGTTTGAGGGATCGGACTTCAAGGCGGCAGCCATGTTTCTTTTTCTCTCCTCCCTGCCGGAGGACCGGAGGGCTTCTCTCATATACAGCTGTGACAGATACTCTTTCTGGAATCTGCCATAGGATTTTATTCCCTTTCCGGTCAGCCCCAGGACAAGGGAGACAGAAAAGAGCAGGGCCAGAATCCACAGTTTTTTCCTCTCTCTTTCCGCGCGTTTTCCTTCCCCGGTCCTTACCGCTTCCAGATCACGTATCAGGGAAAGGCAGTCCTCATATCGAGAAGACGGTTCAGGCCGGATACATTTTTCCACGACCGACCGCATTCCGTCAGAAATATAAGGACACTCTTCTCCGGTCAGTATGATATAGGGTCTGGAGGAAGGGTCTTCCCCGGTCAGAAGCTGGTAAAGAGTAATACCAAGCCCATAAATATCTGTCCTTATATCACTCTGGCCAATCCCGAACTGTTCCGGTGCCGCATAACCCCATGTGCCAAGGCATACAGTATCGCTGCTTCTTTCTTCACGGTATTCTCTGGCCGTTCCGAAATCAATAAGCCGGATCTCCCCTTTCCGGTCCAGCATAATATTGGACGGTTTCAGGTCCCGGTAGATTACAGGAGGATCCTGACTGTGCAGATAGTAAAGCACTTTGCATATCTCAAGAGCCCACCCTGTCACCACCGTCTCCCTGATGCGCTTTCCTGCGTCCAGAATTTCTTTAAGGGTTTCCCCTTCCACGTATTCCATGACAAGATAGACACCGTCTTCATATTCAAAGACATCCACGATTTCCGGCAGTCCCGGATGGTCCAGTTTTTTCAGCATGCGGATCTCAGAAAGAAGGCTGTTTCGCACTATCTCATAATTCTCACAGTCGCGTCTTCTGATTTCCTTTACTGCCCGTATTTTCTCCAGGCGGATATCCTCCGCCCTGTAAACCGTACTCATGCCTCCCCGCCCGATCAGGCCGAGGATCCGGTACTTATTTTCAAGCAGAACACCCTCCCCCGGCATCCGGTCCTCCTCCTTTTTTACTCCTGCAGCAGCTCCTTATACAAGTATCAGACGGTCACCCGTACGGATGTTGCACTTTCCCACAGTTGTGCCTTTTTCCAGTATGCAGGCCGACCGTATACAATAGAGTGTAAACTCTTCTTCTTTTTCAATCCGCAATTTCTTTTTCCCCGTGAGGAGAACCAGCATTTTGTGGATCAGGTCCCTGATTTTCTCCTCCGGCCCGCAGCAGAACTCAAGTTCCGAATGCAGAGCAGGAATTATGACGTCAAAATGTATCATATCTCTATCTCCGGTATGATGATCCTGTCATCCTGTTTGCCTTTCATGTAGCATCTCCCTTCCGAATCCTGCCGGATTCCTCTTTCGTGAGAAGAAAAAGCTTCGTATGCCTCCGTTCCGGACAGGCTGATATCTTCAATGCTGCTGACCCAGCCTGCAAAACATATGCCGAGACCTTTCCCTTTTTCCCATACATTGTTGAAAAATCCTTTCATATCATACTTTCCTGTCTTCATGATCCCTAACAGATCAGCCAGATGAGGAATCAGAATATAAATGATTTCCTCCCGGCCCCGGCCGGAGGCCCGTTTCTGTATCTCGGGAATCAGATCCCGGAATGTCTCAAATACAGCATCCTCTCCTGTAAGAATTCTGAAGCAGTCACTGAGCTGAATGTATTCTTCCCGGAGATCTATCATAATCTTCACGGATCCGCCGGTCAGCCTGATTCCCTCCGCTAAAAAGTTCAGGCTGCGCTTCATCCAGACTTCTTCATTCCAGACCACAAGAAAACAGCATGTTTCCGGCGAAAGCAGGACGGGACTGCCGTCTTCAAATCGCAATCCCACAGGGACCCTTCCATGGCAGTCTTCATCTATCATTCTGGCCATTTCATTTACTTTCATTGTTTGGGGAGGGACATAGATTCCGGAAAAAGCTCCGTCCGGGCAGGCAGATCTTCTTTTTGCCGAAAGAGCACATATTTTTTTATATCTTTCATAGTCGTTATCCTCATGAAGGCAGAGTGCTGTCTGAAACTCCAGGATGCGCCCGTCCTGTTTTGCCAGTCCCCTGCCCTCTATGCCGGTTTCCGGAATCACCGGCAGATGCAGGATCCCGAATACATCCGACTGGCTGAATACATCCTTCATGGCCAGACAGATCCTGGTCCTGCAACCGTCCCGCAGGGCGGCAGGAATCTGTGAAGCCCCTGTATCCGAAGCTGTGAACAGGAGAAGGATCCCCGAAGACTCCCCCTCCCGGCAGAGTCTTTCCAGTATGGAATCATAACGGTATTCTGTTCCGGCTCTGAATGTTCCCATATCATCAATAATCAGCCAGAGCAGAGGATAGTCTCCCTTTCCTGAAGCCCTGTACTGACGAAAATTTCCGCCGGTAAATGCCTTCCTCCTCCGGTCCGCCTCCTCCTTCAGTTCTGAGAATACCCTTTCATAAGCTTCTCCTTCATTGAGACCGCAGTAGGCCCGGACATGTGGCATAGAGGAGAAGGCCTTCATGGAGCCTGCGCTGCAATCAATCAGATAGGCCCTGCATTCTTCCGGTTCTGTCCCGGCAAAAAGACCGAAAAGAAAAGTCTGCACAAAAACACTCTTGCCTGAAACAGGCATTCCGACCACCATAGTATGCCCGCATTCCGGAAGCCGCAAAGAAAAGGCACTTCTGCACTGGTTTTCCGGATCATCAAACAGACCCACCGTGATCTCCGGCTCATTCCCTGAAATCATATCCCTGAGATCCTCCATATAGACCTTTCCCGGCAGAGGTTCCATCCAGAGAGACCCCGGCAAAGGAAGACCGCTTTTTAAAAAACTCTTTCTGATCAGGTCCCTGACAGATTCCAGCTGAGACTGTCCCTTTTCATGGTCCGGCTCCTTTCTTCTTTCCCTGTAAATCTCCACGCTTCCGTCAGGGGACACCAGTCCGACCGTATTTTCCCCAGCCTCTCCTGAACAGGGCGCACCGCTCCATCCGCCCTGAAAATATTCATAGATTTCATTGCTGCCAACCTGCATGATTCCTCTGCCCGTATTGATGATCCCGGCGGCATCTTTGCTGTGGAGCATGTCAATACTGTCCTGTTCATCCTGCACCCGCAGACAGATCCGGAATCTGGAATTACTCCAGATCTTGTCATCCACCGTTCCGCCAGGTTTCTGGGTAGCCAGAATCAGATGTACTCCAAGGCTCCTTCCGACCTGGGCCACAGAAATCAGCTCCGCCATAAATGCCGGCTCCTCCTTTTTCAATTCGGCAAACTCATCGATTATGATCAGAAGATGACCCAGGGGCTCCTTTGCCTGACCTGCATCATATTTCTGCCTGTAGGCATCGATGTGATTGACCTTCTGTTCCAGGAAAAGTTTCTGCCGGCGCCGGTTTTCAGATTGAATAGAAGTCATGGCCCGCATAACCAGGCCGGAGGACAGATTGGAAATCCTTCCGCAGACATGGGGCAGGTCCGCGAAAAGTTCAGACATACCCCCGCCTTTGTAATCAATTATAAAAAAACTGACATCCCCGGGACTGTAGTTGAGTGAAAGAGACAATATGTATGTCTGAAGGATTTCGCTCTTCCCGGATCCGGTTGTTCCGGCAATCAGACCGTGAGGTCCGTGGCTTTTTTCGCTTATGTCCAGAAAGCAGGGCCTTCCCCCTTCCCGGAGACCAATCACGGCTTCCAGGCTTTTACTGCCATGATTCTTTTCCCATCGCTCTTCTACTGCCAGTTCATCTGCTTTTGAAATCCGGTAGAGGTCAAAAAAAGTGACCATTTCAGGAATACTCCGGTCCGGCCCGGCCCGGGCCAGCCGGATTCCGCCAAGGCATCTGGCAAATCTGTCCGTCTCCGCAAGTCCGGCCTGATCCAGGACAATCTGCTGCCAGCCGTCTCCCTCTGCCGAAAGATCATACATGCCCTGTTCCCTTTCATCTTTATAAATGACATGCCTGCAGGCATTGGGAAGAAGATCCGGCGTATCAGCAGCCCATATCGCTGTCATACCCAGATGACCGATACTGCTCGAGATTACTCTGTAAAGAGGGTCTTCTTCTATATAGGAGGCATTGATTACAAAGAGGATGTAGTGGGGCAGCTGCTGTTTCCCTTCTCCTCCTGCCCTCACTCTTCCGGCTCTTTCACGAATGATACGTCCGACGCTTTTAAGCAGTATCCTGCCGCTTTCCCTGTCCCAGGCAATATAACGCTGCTTCCCCTCCATGTCCCGGACATGGGGAAGCCACCTGATAAAATCCCATAAAAGCGGTTCGGAAATCCCGGCTTTGTCATAAAAAAACATCATCCTGCACTCCGTATAACTGTGGCTTGCGGCAAGCTGTACAATCAAAGCCCGCAGGAATTCCGCCCGGATACTTTCAGGGCCTGCAAAGCCGAACTGGTCTGTCCTCCGCAGGTCAATAGTGACCGGAACTCCGGCAATTGAAGCGAATTCATCCCGGAAAGAAAGGAGTTCCTCCCGGAAATTCCCCTGTCCTAAGTGCTCAGGTTCCCCGGGAACAATTATCTCAAGAGGACTTTTCAGAGTGCCTTCCCCGATTCTGCACAAAAGGAAATCTTCATGATGGGGATTTCTGTTCCACAGCTGCCTGGCTGTCCGGTCATAGAGCAGATATCCGGAAGGCGGGGCATATCTGTTGTTCCAGACTTTCCTGATCTGGTCATATCTCCCCCTGAGCCTGCGCCTCTCTTCACCCAGATAGACCTGAAAACTCTCCGCTGCCTCTTCTTTCATTTTCCGGTTCCGCCTTTTTATCAGCATCCGGTTCATGAGTCCTGCTGTTACCGTACAGAAAGCGCCGGATCCGGTCATCACGATTCCGGACAGCAAAAACATGGTGTTTCCCATGCCTGTCAGGCTGGCGGTATACATCATAAAACCGGTTCCCGAAAGCATGGGAAGCAGCATAGTGAATACGGAAGAAAACATACCGAACAATTCCGGAGTTCTCTCCTCATGAATATCCGCGGGAAGCTTCAGAATAAGAGGTGACAGGTCAAGGGCCTCCATTCTTCTGGGTGCTCTGTGAAAGACTTCCGCCACTTCCTCTCTCTCCCTGTCTCCTGCTCCTGCGTCCCCTTCCTCTTCTTCAGAGGACTCCGGCAGGACCGGAAGGGAGAAGGCAGCCCTGCAGAAAGGAAGACAGCTGCAGGCAGCTTTTTCTCCTAATATGACCATCTCGAATCCGAAAACATGAATCCGGTCTCCGAAGGAAAGCTCTCTGCTCTGCATGACACGCCTGCCGTTCACATAGATTCCGTTCATACTGAAAATGTCTGCTTTTACCCTTCTGTCTGTCACGGATATCCTAAGATGTTTTCTTGATATGTGCCTGCTGCCTGATACGACGACTCCCTGATCTGCATCTCTTCCCAGGGTGACAGGATTCCGAAGGGGGATTTTCCGCCATGTCTTTATACATTCTTCCTCCCTGAAGACCACCATATCCCCAAGCAGGTCTTCTCCTTTCATGATCTGGTAAAAAGAGTTTTCATATATCTTATCTGTCTCCGACCTCTTCCGGCAGACTCTGAGCCCCTTCCTTAAGACAGGGCTCCACTTTCTTCCTTCCGGCCCGGAAATCAGGCGGATTGTCTCCTGATGTATGCCGTCTTCCACTTTTGCCGGGGTGGACCTTTTATTCATTTTCGTATATGTGATCCTTGTTTTTCCGTAAATAACCAGTATATATGACACAGACGGCCTCCTGCCGTTCAGAACAAAAAAACAGACCCCTGTACTCTGAGAATTATCTTTCGTACAGGGGTCTTTCCCTCTTATCAGTTATTCAATTGTCTTTCCGGATTAGCGGTTGATCCACTGCTCTGCCCTTTACGGGTATTGCAGTCTATTTATTGGATCTTCTCCAGATGTTCATCTTTTCAGCCTCTTTGATCAGTTCATCTCTGAAGTCAGGATGAGCGATACCGATCAGGGCTTCTGCTCTCTGCCATGTAGACATACCCTTGATACACACCTTACCGAACTCTGTAACGACATAGTGGGTGCTGGCACGACCGTCTGTTACGATCGATCCGGGTGTCAGGGTCGGTCTGATCCTGGACTGAAGAGTACCGTCTTTGGATTTAAATGTAGATGAGCAGCAGATAAAGCTCTTTCCGCCATTGGAAAGGTATGCGCCTTCTACAAAGTCAAGCTGTCCGCCGGCACCGCTGATCTGCTTGATACCTGCACTCTCTGCGTTGACCTGTCCGAAAAGGTCGATGTCTACGGCATTATTGATGGAAATAAAGTTATCGATCTGAGATACTGTCTTGGCGCAGTTTGTATAATCCACAGGTGCGCTCATACATTCAGGGTTATCATCAAGGTAATCATACAGTTTCTTGGTTCCTGCTCCGAAAGCATATACCTGACGGCCGCGGTCGATACATTTCTTTGAACCGTTGATCTTTCCGGCTTTTGCAATATCCACGAAAGCATCAACATACATCTCTGTATGTACACCCAGATCTTTCAGATCGGACTCTGCGATCATTGAGCCGACTGTATTGGGCATACCGCCGATGCCAAGCTGGAGACATGCTCCGTTGGGAATCTCATCAACTATCAGCTCTGCGACAGCCTTGTCCACATCACTCGGCGGAGCGCCTGCCCCCATCTCAGCGATAGCGGGATTGGAGCCTTCCACGATATAATCTACCTCTGTTACGTGGATGCCTTCCTCGAATCCGCCAAGACATCTGGGCATGTTTTCATTGACCTCAACGATTACCAGGTCCGCAATCTCGCACACAGCTCTCATATGGGAAGCATTGGGACCGAAGTTGAAATATCCGTGTTTATCCATAGGTGTAACCTGGAACATAGCTACATCCAGATGGCGGATATTCTCACGATAATACCGGGGAAGCTCAGAATACTTAACCGGCGCATAGAACACGAAACCGTCCTTAACAGCTTTTCTCTCGATTCCGCTTAAGTGCCATGAATTCCATGTAAAGTGCTCAGCAACGTTTTCTACCTTGAAAATCTCCGGAGCCCACATGAGGATACCGCCTCGTACATTCACATCGGTAAGCTCTTCCGCACGGGCTGCAAGCGCATGGTCCAAAGCCACCGGAGTACCTGTTGTCCAACCATAATCAATCCACTGGCCTGAATGAATATTCTGGACAGCTTCTTCTGCCGTAATAAGCTTCTGTGCATATTCCTTAATATAACTCATATGTTCCTCCTAATGCTTATATAATCGTAGAACTTGTCAATTTATTTTACCATCGGAAAAACATACGGTCAATAGCCGATAGGGCAGGTCAGAGCCCTTACAGCCTTTAATAATAAGGCTCTGTAATGTCTGGAGACAGGTACTTTGCTGAAGTCGGACAGGACCATGTAAGCCTGGGGAAGGTTCAGCCTTATAATGTGACAGGCATTGACCAGATAGCCTTTATGAGTCCGCACAAAACATCCTCCGCCGGCTCCCTCATAGGATTTCAGGGTTCCGCGAAAGAAAAAATCTCCCTCCATAGAATGCATTAAAATCCCCTTGTCCTTTGCTTCCATAAAAATAATCTCTTCCGCCGGAATCATGATCCGGTTCCCCTCCAGAGGAACCATAACTCTATATGTGCCAAGACGCGAGTCCGCAGGAACCCGGTCCGGTGAAACTGTCAGCAGAATCTGGTCACGCAGGGCTGTTCTGATTTCTTCCTCGTCCGCCTCCTGCCCCAGCAGGGAAGATACACGGTTTGACGGCGTCACGATTTCCTGCGGGGCAAGCGGACCGCAGATCCGGACAGTCAGCCATCCGGAAGGGTTGCGATTCCTGATTTCCTTCAATCTTTCAATTTCCGCCCTTTCCGAGACATCACAGTAGATAAAAGCTGCCCCGTTCACCGGGTCAGTGCCAAGATGGTCTCCCTCCCAGCAGACCTTCCCCTCAATCCGGGACAGGCCTGTCAGAGCCAGACTGCTCTCATAGATCTTCCATATGCTTATCGCGCTTTCTCTCTCACGTGCATACAGGTATACGCCGGCCGCCTTTTTCTCCTGTCTGCTCTGCATGCCGTCTGCCGATTAAGCGATAACATTGTTCTGGAGAACTGCTGCCGCAGAGGCTGCCTGCTCCTCTGTGGACATGTACTCCTGCGCTATGGTATTCAGATGGTCCACCTGCTTGTTGATCATGCGGCACATACGGCTGACATCCGCATCAAGTCCCTTAAACTTACTTATGTAAGCACTGCCGGCATCACCGCTCCAGATGGCGTGACTGATCCCGTTAATAACGCTCATCATCTCGGAGGTCGTCTGTCTTACGGATGTTCCCGTGCTCTGGAAAGATGATGCTGTCGACCTGAGTTTTTCCGGTGTTACATTAATGATATTTGCCATACTGCTGTCCATCCTTTCTGTCTGATCTCACTATTGTGCCCGATCCTCATAGTTTAAGCCGATACCCCCCGGGTTCTCAGCTGTTGGCAGTTGCGACATTCTTTGACTCCATGGCTTTATACAGCTCAATGATCTTTTCAAGCACCTGGATGAATTCCAGGATGGCTTTCAGCAGTTTCTTCATCTTCTCAAGGTCAATGTCAAAGTTCTTGAGATAGCTTTCTTTGGCGTCTCCTTCCCACATGGAATGTAATCCATGTCCGGTCTCTTCCAGCTGGCCGATCTGGGTATTCAGACGCCGGCTGAGTCTTTCCAGCTCTTCTTTCTTTCTTCGCACTTCCTGTGAAGAAATAATCATCTGTCCCATAGTATACCTCCTATTCCCGGCTCAAAACCGTCAGAAAAGCTTTGATCCCCGGCCCTTAAGACCTCTGAGGGACCTGTCACCTGTAGCTGCGGGACTATTATAACACATTTTTTCCTATAAATGTTAATTTTTGACAAGTTGCCGAAAAATTGCGATAACAAGAAAAATCCCCTCCAGCTAAAGAGTTGTTATCTAAAGCCGGAGGGGATTCATATTGTCAATTACAGTATTACTGTCTTTTTACGCTGATCAGTCTCTCTTAACGATTGCGGAGCATCCCATGCCGCCGCCGACACAAAGTGTTGCAAGACCGGTCTTAGCGTCTCTTCTTGCCATCTCATAAAGAAGAGATACAAGGATACGGCAGCCTGAGCATCCTACCGGATGTCCGAGTGCGATCGCGCCACCGTTAACATTCAGAATGTCGGAGTTGAATCCGAGTTCTTTCTGAACTGCTACAGACTGTGCGGCAAATGCCTCGTTAGCCTCGATCAGATCGAAGTCACCGATTTCCATGTTCTGTCTTGCCATTACTTTCTTAGTGGAAGCAACAGGTCCGATGCCCATGATACGCGGCTCAACACCTGCAAGAGCACCGTCAATCCATGTAGCCATCGGTGTAACGCCGAGTTCTTTTGCCTTCTCTTCGCTCATAACAACGATAGCTGCAGCACCATCATTGATACCGGAAGCATTACCTGCTGTTACAAGTCCGTCTTTCTTGAAAGCGGGGCGAAGCTTTGCAAGGCTTTCTGCTGTCACGCCGGCTCTGGGGCCTTCGTCAGTATCAAAGATCACTGTCTTCTTTCTGAGCTTAACTTCAACAGGAACGATCTCATCTTTGAACTTTCCGTCTTCGATTGCCTTGGATGCTTTCTGCTGGCTGATTGCAGCAAACTCATCAAGTTCTTCTCTGGTCAGTCCCCAGTCATCACAGATATTCTCTGCTGTGATACCCATGTGATAGTTTCCGAATACATCGAAAAGACCGTCACGAAGGAGGGAATCCTTAAGCTCTGCATTGCCCATACGGTATCCGTAACGTCCCTGCTCTACCAGATAAGGAGACTTACTCATGTTTTCCATACCGCCTGCTACGATGATATCAGCATCGCCTAATGCAATCAGCTTAGCTGCTGTATTTACTGCATGAAGACCTGATCCGCAGAGAACGTTGATTGTTGTTGCGGGAACTTCTACCGGAATTCCTGCGTAGATTGCAGCCTGTCTTGCAGGGTTCTGTCCCTGGCCTGCCTGGATAACATCACCCATATATACTTCTTCAACCTGCTCGGGCTTAACGCCAGCACGCTTTAAAGCTTCTTTAATAACGATTGCACCAAGATCCGGTGCCGGAACAGTAGAGAGGCCGCCGCCCATCTTGCCGATTGCGGTTCTGCATGCGCCTGCTAATACTACTTTTCTTGCCATTTTGATACCTCCATGTAAGATGAATCATCTGTTATTCAAAAAGATACTTACTTTCCAGCCTGTTCCTTAATTGCCTCTGTCAGCTTGGGAACGATCTTAAGAGCATCGCCAACAATACCATAATCAGCTACATCGAAGATCGGTGCATCCGGGTCTTTGTTGATGGCAATGATGATATCGGATTCTTCCATACCTGCTACGTGCTGGATAGCTCCGGAGATACCGATTGCGAAGTATACGTTCGGACGAACGGTCTTTCCTGTCTGTCCAACCTGAAGGTCTTTCGGCTTCCAGCCGCTGTCTACTACAGCACGGGAACAGGAAACAGTTCCGCCGAGTACTTCTGCGAGGTCATCAAGAAGAGCAAAGTTCTCAGGTCCGCCAACACCACGGCCGCCGGATACAAGAATCTTAGCCTCAGCGATGTCCACTGTTGTGGAAACGCTCTTAACAATCTCAAGAATCTCAACGAATTTGTCATTCGGTGTAAGGTCAACCTTCTCTACGATAACCTCAGCCTTAGCGCCCTCAACTTTATCTTTCTTCTGCATAACGCCGGGACGTACTGTTGCCATCTGAGGACGGTGATTGGGACATGCGATCGTAGCGATTGTATTTCCGCCGAAAGCCGGACGGGTCATGAGCAGCTGTCCCTGACGGGGCTCAGCGTCTCCACGAGCCTTGAATTCACCGATCTCAAGAACTGTACAGTCAGCTGTAAGTCCTGTAGCCACACGTGCGGAAACACGGGGGCCAAGATCACGGCCGATTGCCGTTGCGCCTACGAGCATGATGTCGGGTTTATACTTATTGATCACTTCTGTAAGAGCGATTGTATAAGGCTCTGTTCTGTACTCTTTTAACTCAGGATCATCAACAACGATGACTCTGTCAGCTCCATACTCTGCCAGCTGGTCTGCGAGGCCTGTAACGCCGTCACCGAGTAAAACTGCAGTTACTTCAGTGTTCAGGTCAGCAGCGAGGTCTTTTGCCTTTCCAAGCAGCTCATATGCAATGTTATCAATTTTGTTGTCAACCTGCTGAGCATAAATAAATACGCCTTTGTATTCTCCAATATTCATTCTATTCACCACATTCCTTTTCAATTAGATAACATGTTTTGTTAACAGTTTGTCCATGATGTAGTCAACACCTTCCTCAGGTGTCTCAGCTGTCATCATAACGCCTTTGCCCTTACGTACCTTATCGGAAGCCTTTGCGATCTGTGTCGGAGATCCTGCAAGACCGATGTTAGCATCATCCAGATCCTTAAGATCTGCTCTTGCCCATGTAGTGATCTCTGCATCATATGCATCAAAGATTCCGCCCGGTGTCATGTAGCGGGGCTCATTCAGCTCAGCAAGTGCTGTAATCAGGCAGGGTAATTTTGCCTTTAACACATGATATCTGTCATCATACTGACGCTTAACAGTAATGCTGTCGTCAGTGATCTCCACGATTTCCTCAGCATAGGAGATCAGCGGAAGACCAAGATGCTCTGCGATCTGCGGTCCAACCTGTGCTGTATCACCATCGATAGCCTGACGGCCTGTGATGATCAGGTCATAGTCGAGGTTGCGGATCGCACCTGCAATTGTAGAGGATGTAGCCCATGTATCAGCTCCGCCCAGAACTCTGTCTGTTACAAGGATACCCTTGTCAGCGCCCATTGCCATAGCCTCGCGAAGAACTTCCTCAGCCTTCGGAAGACCCATTGTAACTACTGTAACCTCAGCATCATACTGATCTTTTAATCTAAGAGCAGCCTCAAGACCTGCCTTGTCATCCGGATTCATGATTGTAAGCATAGCAGCTCTGTCAAGAGTTCCGTCCGGTTTAAACTTTACTCCACCCTTTGTATCAGGTACCTGTTTAACACATACAACGATTTTCACAGTATTTTACCTCCTTACTTCAATAAGTTACCAGCAATAACCATACGCTGAACTTCAGAAGTTCCTTCGTAGATCTCTGTAATCTTAGCGTCACGCATCATACGTTCTACATCGTACTCTCTGATATATCCGTATCCACCGAATAACTGTACGCATCTTGTAGTAACGTCCATTGCTGTCTCAGCTGCAAACAATTTAGCCTTTGCTGCTTCGATACCATAGTATCTCTGTGTCTCTTTAGCCTTTGCAGCCTTGTAAACGAGAAGCTTGGCAGCCTCTACCTTTGTAGCCATATCAGCAAGCTGGAACTGTGTATTCTGCTGTGCAGCAAGTGTTCTGCCGAACTGTTTTCTTTCCTGAACATACTGGATGGTCAGATCTAAAGCGCCTTCTGCAATACCGAGTGCCTGTGCAGCGATACCGATACGTCCGCCGTCCAGTGTATGCATTGCGATAGCAAATCCCTTACCTCTCGGTCCAAGGAGGTTGTCCTTCGGAATACGGCAATCCTGGAAAATCAGCTCATAAGTTGCGGAACCGCGGATACCCATCTTCTTCTCTTTTGTTCCGAATGTGAATCCGGGTGTTCCTTTTTCTACGATAAATGCGGAGAAGTTTTTCTTCTTTCTTCCACGTCTGTCTTCAACAATATCAGTAATTGCGATAACGATATAGATATCACCGTACTGACCGTTGGTGATGAAGCACTTGGATCCGTTCAGTACCCACTCGTCACCGTCTAAAACAGCCTTGGTCTGAACGCCCTGTGCGTCTGTACCTGCACCCGGCTCGGTCAGAGCGAAAGCGCCTAAAAGCTCGCCCTTAGCCAGGGGTACAAGATATTTCTGTTTCTGCTCTTCTGTTCCGTATGTAAGAATCGGGTCACAGCAAAGAGATGTGTGTCCGGAAACAACAACAGATGTTGTAGCGCAGGCTTTTGCGAGCTCCTCAACTAACATGATATATGTAAGCGGGTCGCAGCCCTGTCCGCCGTACTCCTTGGGAATCGGTACACCCATGAAGCCTAACTTCTGCATTTTAGCCACATTGGCTTCCGGAAAATGTTCTGTCTCATCAACTTCCTGTGCAACAGGCTTAACTTCATTTTCAGTGAACTCTTTAAACAGCTGTCTAGCCATTTCATGTTTTTTGCTCAATGTGAAATCCATTTTTATTCCTCCATTAAATTGTTGATTATTTCTTGTAATTGTAGAAGCCTTCGCCTGTCTTCATACCAAGCTTGCCGCCGCGAACCATCTTACGAAGCAGCGGATGCGGACGATACTTTGTATCTCCCAGCTCAGCATAGAGTACTTCCATAACTGCCAGAACGATATCAAGACCAATCAGATCGCCTAAAGCAAGGGGGCCCATCGGATGGTTTGCGCCGAGCTTCATAGCTGTATCGATACCTTCAACAGAAGCGATGCCTTCATCATAGATACCAACTGCCTCGTTAACCATCGGGATAAGGATTCTGTTAACTACGAATCCTGCTCTCTCCTCAACCTGTACCGGAACCTTTCCGATCTCTTCGGAAATAGCAACGATCTTGTCAACGGTCTCCTTGGGAGTGTTGATTCCTGCGATAACCTCGATCAGCTTCATAACTGCTGCCGGATTGAAGAAATGCATTCCGATCACTGCTCTGTCAAGTCCTGCACCGATCTCGGTGATGGAAAGGGAAGAAGTGTTCGTTGCGAAAATACAGTCAGCCGGAACGATGTCCATGAGCTCTTTGAAAGTCTGCTGTTTAACTTCCATAACCTCAAGAGCAGCCTCAACTACGAGGTCAGCATCTGTACAGATGTCCTTTGTTCCTGTAGTGATCTTAGCAAGGATAGCATCAGCCTTCTCCTGATCCATCTTTCCTTTTGCGATTCTCTTCTCGAAGCCTTTTGCGATTTTCTTCTTGCCGTTTGCAGCAAAATCGTCATTGATATCACACAGATATACTTCGTAGCCTTCTGTCTGTGCAAATGCCTGCGCAATGCCGGATCCCATTGTACCAGCGCCGATAACTCCAACCTTCATTTTTTATCCTCCTACTTATTATTGAATAAATTTACTAACAGTTCTTAAAGGGCTCTTTTACCTTTTCTTTGTTCTTGTCAAGGAAGAAGGCCATTCCGTACTTCTGGTCTTCTGTCTCGAAACACTCGCCAAAGAGTTTCTCTTCGATCACGATTGCGTCGTCCATGCCTACTTCAAGGCCGTCGTTGATAGCTTTCTTGCTTGCACGTACAGCGATCGGTGCCTGCTTTGCAATGCCTTTTGCCATCTTGAGTGCCTGTGCCATAAGCTCTTCCTGCGGATAAACTGCATTTACAAGGCCGATTCTCAGTGCCTCGGGAGCCTTGATGTTCCGTGCGGTGTAAATAAGCTGCTTAGCCATTCCCGGTCCTACGATGCGGGCAAGTCTCTGTGTTCCGCCAAATCCGGGGGTGATTCCAAGGCCTACCTCGGGCTGTCCGAACAGTGCGTTCTCGGAACAGATTCTGATGTCACAGCTCATGGAAATCTCGCATCCTCCGCCTAAAGCGAAGCCGTTCACTGCTGCGATCACAGGAATCGGAAGAACTTCGATCTTTCTGAACAGGTCGTTGCCGAGCTTGGAGAATGCTTCTGCCTCAGCGATGGAAAGATCGCTCATCTGTGCGATATCAGCACCTGCAACAAAAGACTTCTCGCCTGCGCCGGTCAGGATCAGGCAGCGGATCTCGTCCAGATTCACGCCGTCTACTACTGCCTCAAGGTCTTTGAGTACATCACTGTTTAATGCATTGAGTGCCTTAGGTCTGTTGATCGTAATAATACCAACCTGACCATCTACTGCATAATCAACAAATCCCATAGTCGTTTGCTCCTTTCTTACTGTTATAAAATGTTATCAGTCTCTTTCAACGATTGTGGAGCAGCCCATTCCGCCGCCGATACATAATGTTGCAAGACCTTTCTTTGCGTCGCGTTTCTGCATCTCATGAAGCAGAGTAACAAGGATACGGCATCCGGATGCTCCTACAGGATGTCCGAGAGCGATGGCGCCACCGTTTACATTAAGCTTCTCGGGATTGATTCCCAGTTCTCTTCCAACTGCAAGAGACTGTGCTGCAAATGCTTCGTTTGCCTCGATCAGATCGAAATCATCAATGCTCATACCTGTTTTTGCAAGTACTTTTCTGGTAGATGCCACAGGGCCTACACCCATGATCTCCGGCTCTACTCCGCCCAGAGCGCCTGCTACCCATGTTGCCATCGGTGTAACGCCGAGTTCCTTTGCCTTCTCTTCGCTCATAACAACGATTGCTGCTGCACCGTCATTGATTCCTGAAGAGTTGGCTGCTGTAACAATACCGTCTTTCTTGAATGCAGGACGTAATTTTGCAATACCCTCTGCTGTGGTTCCCGGGCGCGGACCTTCGTCTGTATCAACGATTACTGTCTGCTTTCTCTGTTTTACTTCTACAGGAACGATCTCATCTTTGAACTTGCCTGCAGCCATAGCAGCTTCACACTTCTGCTGTGAAATTGCGGAGAACTCATCGAGCTCTTCACGGGTCAGTCCCCACTTCTCAGCTACGTTCTCTGCTGTGATTCCCATGTGATACTGATTGAAAACATCTGTCAGCGCATCATTTACCATGGTGTCTTTCAGAACGCCGCTGCCCATACGATATCCGTAACGTCCTTTGTCCAGTGCGTAAGGCGCCAGAGACATGTTCTCCATACCGCCTGCTACCACGATGTCTGCTTCTCCGGCAAGAATCTTTGTAGCTGCAAGGTTCACGCAGTTCAGTCCGGATCCGCAAACCACGTTGATCGTAACTGCCGGTACTTCAACAGGAAGACCTGCGTAGATGGAAGCCTGACGAGCTACGTTCTGACCAAGACCTGCCTGGATTACACAGCCCATGAGGACCTCATCCACCTGATCTGCAGCAACATTTGCCCTGCTTAATGCTTCTTTAATAACGATAGAACCAAGCTGTGCTGCCGGTACTGTGCTTAAACTACCGCCCATCGTTCCGATCGCGGTACGGCATGCTCCTGCCAAAACAACTTTCTTTGCCATAAGTTAACCTCCCATTTTCATCGTGACAATACTTCCTTTATTACAGAATTATTGCATTATAATAAGATGTGTTAATCTTATCACAATCTAGCACTCTTTGCAATAATATAAATGTAATAATACCCATATTCTTTTGCCTAAAGCAAAGGAATATGGGTATTAAATCCGCTCGCAGATATTCAGTTAATAAAGTGTTATTTAAGGGCTTTTATCAGCCTTTCTGGCTGTAGCTGTGGATAGCTGCGCAGGCTGCGAGAGAGAGGAAAGCCTCTTCCTTGGAATCACTTCTGGAAGTGATCGCGATCGGAACTTTGGCTCCGACGATTACACCACAGCTGTTTGCTCTTGCATTAGCCTGAAGGATCTTGATCATTACATTGCCTGTCATCAGGTTCGGGACTACGATACCGTCAAACTCACCGCAGTACTCGCACTTGTAATTCTTCAGCCTTGCTGCTTCCTTACTGATGATCAGATCATAGGGGATGGGTCCGACCAGATTACAATCCGCGATCGGCTCCTCCATATGATCACGTACGATCGTCTGTGCCTCAACTGTATCTCTCATATGGAAGCTGGGCTTCTCAACCAGGGAAAGAAGGGCAACATTGGGTTTCTCAACACCTACGACTTTCAGTACTCTGACCATGTTCTTGATGACTTCCTTGCGCTGTTCAATAGAAGGCTCAACCAGGATCGTAACATCGGAGATTGCCATAATCTTCTCATAATCAGGAACTTTTACCATAACAACATGGGTCATCAGCCCCTCATCGACAAGGCGGTTGCTCTTGTTAAGAATCGGCATAAGGAAATCCCTGGTCTGGGTATTGCCTCGCATCAGGCAGTCAGCGCTGCCTGCGTGGATCATATCAATGGCATACTGAACTGCGTTGGTATCGGCACTGATCGGTTCCAGTTCATAATGACGATCCTGAAGACCCAGCTTCTCCAGCATGGTCTTGATCTTCTTGTAGCTTCCGATCAGAATGGGCTCTACAAAACCTGCCGCCTCAGCGTCAAAAAGACCTAAGAGGATATTCTCCACATCTGCGGGAGCAACGGCAACACGCATGGGCCGCTGCAGGCTCATCGCCCTCTTTATGATCCTGTTAAAGTCTTTTGCATATGCCTCGTTGTTTAAGATTTTATCTTCTATCTTGTTATTCGTAGTTTTTTTGTCACTCATAGTATTCCTCCTGAAATGTGCCCGGAATCGATTCCGGACTGATTCTTAAGTTTCACTTCGGCAATTTGTGCCGTTCTCATCAGCCTGTAAAGATAGTAACACAATTACAGCAGACTTCCAACCTGTAAAAACAGAGGAGCAAATACGAGAGAAACAACTGTCATAAGCTTGATCAGGATGTTGATGGAAGGACCTGAAGTATCCTTGAAAGGATCACCTACAGTATCTCCTACAACTGCCGCATGATGGGCATCACTTCCCTTTCCGCCGTGGTTGCCGTCCTCAATATACTTCTTGGCATTATCCCATGCGCCGCCGGCATTGGACATGAAGATGGCAAGCATTACGCCTGTTACCAGAGCGCCGGCCAGAAGGCCGCCCAGTGCTGTCGGGCCAAGCAGAAGACCGATCAGGATCGGAACAACTACTGCCATAACGCCGGGAACCATCATCTCATGGAGTGCTGCCTGGGTGGAGATGGCAACGCAGGATGTATAATCCGGTTTTCCTGTTCCTTCCAGGATGCCGTCGATGGTACGGAACTGTCTGCGGACTTCCTCAATCATCTTGTAAGCCGCTTTGGACACGGAGTCCATGGTAAGAGCGGAAAACAGGAAAGGAAGCATACCGCCGATAAAGAGACCGACAATTACCTTGTAATCAAGCAGATCGATACCTGCTTCAAAGAGGTTGACTGCCTGCGCATAGGATACGAAAAGAGCCAGAGCCGTAAGAGCTGCGGATCCGATCGCGAATCCTTTACCCATAGCTGCTGTGGTATTTCCTACAGCATCCAGTTTATCCGTAATCTTACGAACGCCGCCGGGCAGACGGGACATTTCCGCGATACCGCCCGCATTATCAGCGATGGGGCCGTATGCATCTACCGCTACCGTGATACCGGTCGTGGAAAGCATACCTACTGCCGCCAGAGCGATACCGTAAAGTCCGCCGAACCTGAAAGCGCCAATGATGCCGATCGCGATCAGGAGAATCGGGATTGCCGTAGACTGCATGCCTACAGCGATACCGCTGATTACTGTCGTAGCAGGTCCTGTCTCGGACTGCTGTGCGATTTTCTTTACGAAACGATAGTCACCGGATGTATAAACCTCTGTTACATAACCGATGATCAGACCTACAACCAGACCGAATATGATAGAAATCGCCATATTCGGAGAATGGAAGAAGTAAAAACTTAATGCGATGGATCCTGCTGCAACGACTACTGCTGCAGAATAACTTCCCATCTTCAGTGCGGAATGAGGATTGGAATCATCATCACCCTTTACAAAGAAACATCCGATAATAGAAGCCAGGATACCCAGAGCTGCAATCAGCATGGGGAAGAGAGCACCCTCTGCCTTATACTGGACCACACCAAGTGTGATGGCAGAAACAACAGAACCGACATAGGACTCGAAAAGGTCAGCGCCCATACCGGCAACGTCACCTACATTATCACCCACGTTATCGGCAATAACAGCAGGATTACGGGGATCATCCTCAGGAATACCGGCCTCAACCTTACCTACAAGGTCAGCGCCGACATCGGCAGCTTTTGTGTAGATACCGCCGCCCACACGGGCGAAAAGAGCGATAGATGACGCGCCCAGAGAGAATCCGGACAGAACACTTACGCCCAGAGAGCTTGTCGATGTGGAAATCAGGTAAATCACACTTGCGCCGAAAAGACCGAAGCCGACAACACACATACCCATTACGGCACCGCCGGAAAATGCTACGGAAAGCGCTTTATTCATGCCGCCGTCCTTTGCAGCGGCTGCTGTCCGTACATTGGCCTTGGTCGCTACGTCCATGCCGATATATCCGGCAATTGTCGAGAAAAGCGCTCCCAGCAGGAAGCAGGCTGCATTAGCCCAGCCGATACCAAAGCCGATAGCAGCAAACAATACGGCTACAAATATAACCAGGATCTTGTACTCTGCCATCAGGAATGCTTTTGCACCCTCATGGATAAATGCGGCAATTTCTTTCATTCTGTCAGTGCCTGCGTCTGCTTTGGATACCTTGTTAATAAGATAAAAAGCAAACAGAAGCGCCAGAAGTCCCAGAACAGGTGGTAGATAATTCAAATACTCCACTTCAATTTCCTCCTTTTAGTAATTATATACAATGTTATGCTAGTGGTATTATCACATTTATTCTTTCATTTGTAAATATATAATATTGCCAAATGTAACCGGTTTACAGTTTATTTTTGTATGGATAATAGACATATACCCCTTTATCAGTCAAAACAAAAGCATAATCTCCCCTGCCAATTGCATTTCCTTCCATATTAAATTATGTTTGAAAGTAAAAGAAATTGTTTTTGTTGAAATGCAACCACAAAAAAAGAAGACCGCCGGTTTTCCAGCGATCTTCAAGTTGCGGGGGAAGGATTTGAACCAACGACCTCCGGGTTATGAGCCCGACGAGCTACCAGACTGCTCTACCCCGCGATATAATGATAACAGTATAAAAGAGACTAATCAGCGACTAGTCTCTTTTAAGAGGCGTTGACCAGATTCGAACTGGTGATGAAGGTGTTGCAGACCTCTGCCTTACCTCTTGGCTACAACGCCATATGACTCCTACGGGATTTGAACCCATGTTACCGCCGTGAAAGGGCGGTGTCTTAACCACTTGACCAAGGAGCCATTTTGCGCGCAGTGCGCGATGAGCCTGCGAACGCGGTGCGTGCGCAACTCCATCAAACTCCCCGAGTAGGACTTGAACCTACGACAGCGCGGTTAACAGCCGCGTGCTCTACCGACTGAGCTATCGAGGAATATTACAGGACATATGCCCTGAAAACCACACATAGTATATCATAGTTCATATTTCAAATCAAGAAATATTCTTCCCTT
>JAFRFJ010000036.1:0-13761 GCA_017434385.1 Eubacterium sp. | reverse complement strand
GAAAACTTCATAGGATGACGCCAATGGAATTCAATGCATCTTATGGAGCTGCTGCATAAAGAATACCGTCAGCTGATTTCTCAACTGACGGCATCCAATCACTTATTATTTTTCACTGTCCTCTTGACGGGTAGCACACCAGGTCAAGGGCATTTTTTTCCGGAAATCAGTCATACGCAAGCTGATTCCCATGTAGAAAGGGTATTTCATTTTGAGGTATAAGTAATTGAGGGATACTAAAGTGATGCCAGCTGTTCTCCAAGCTGCTCACAGGCAGCAAGCACGCTGTCGTCAGGGGCTTCCTGACAGATAAGTCCTTCCGAATTCAGTATGGATGCTCCTGCATCCTGCATTCTGTCTTCCCAGTCACGCATCCATTGTCCGTCTCCCCATCCATAGGATCCGAATAATGCGATTGTCTTTCCCTGGGCAAAGCCTTCAACGTCCTCTACAAAGGGCTCCATCTCAAGCTCTTCGAGCACTTCCGCACCCATTGCCGGACATCCGAGCGCGAATGCTTTCGCACTCTTCAGCTCATCAACAGAAGCTGCGGAAACTTCCACCACATCGGCTTCTTTTCCCGCTTTTTCAATTCCGGCTCCGATCGCTTCTGCCATCGCAGCCGTATTACCGGTTCCTGACCAGTAAACTACACTGATCTTACTCATAATCAGTTCCTCCGGGTTCTTGTCTCACGCTGTTTTATGCGGCGCCTGCAATTGAGGGCAGCAGGGCCTGTGGTGCCAGCAGGAGGCGGATATCCCTGACTGCAGCCAGTTGTTCCATCAGCCTTTCCCTGCTCTGGTCAAACAGTGCGAATCTTTTCTTTGCTTCAGACAGATCATCGTAGACTTTCCAATAGCCGGAGCACAGATAATTCTTTCCCCGATTTTCCACAAATCCTTCGACATCGGCCACGGGATAACCCAGCAGTACACCTATCTCATGGGGAAAATCCGCTCTACCGGATATATAGTCACGGTAACGTGTCTGAATTTCATCAAGGATCTCTTCCAGGCTTTCTCCGCCAAGGCCCGCTTTTTTAAGATACAGCCTGTTACCCGGCTGTATGATTAATTCTTCCAGCAGATCCCTGCGGTAGAGAAGAAATGTATGTCTGTCTTTCTTCACAGAGAGAAGCAGGCAGCTGATCCCGGTTCCGGACAGGATCTCCGTGAGCTGCGCCTGGCTGCCGCCACAGAGATTCAGAAGATTCGACACTTTATGTCCGGCTATTACAGGTGCACACTGCAGAGCCAGCTGAGTATCAATCTTTCTGAGATCCAGTTCCTTCAGATAATCATACATTTTCCGTCTCATATAAACTCCTTTGAGTTAGTGTATCCTAACTCATGTTTAATATAACTAATTTCAAGTGACTTGTCAAGCATTTTTTTGCAAAAAAAAGGACCCATCAGGCGATGAGTCCCAGTCCGGACAGCAGAATACGCAGTCCGATCAATATCAATATGATTCCTCCGGCAATCTGGGCTTTTTGCTGATAGCGGTTCCCGAAACGGTTCCCGATCAGGACGCCGATTATCGACAGGATAAATGTGATTATGCCGATTATAATAATTCCTTCCATGATCGGATAGGACAGCAAGGCAAATGTGACCCCTACCGCCAGGGCGTCAATACTTGTGGCAACCGCCAGGGCAAAAAGTTCCCTGATGGACACGCCTTCCTTAATGGCCTCCTCCTCCCCGAAAGCTTCTATGATCATCTTGACCCCGATCGCTGCAAGGAGCAAAAAGGCGATCCAATGGTCGAAAGAGTCGATCACTCCGGAAAAGCGGCTGCCAAGAAGCCAGCCGGCAAAGGGCATACCCGCCTGAAATCCCCCGAAGAAAAGGCCGATCAGCAAGGTTTGTCCCCAGTTGATCTTCTTCATGCCCAGACCCTTGCAAATGGATACGGCGAAGGCGTCCATTGCCAGGCCGATCCCGATCAGGGCAAATTCTGTTATATACCTCATGTAAATACCCTTTTACTTTGTTAATTTTCCTCCGGGAGGGACCTGCTCTCTTTTTCCCTCTTCACAGATCTTTTTCCGCCCGTTTTCTTTCCGGGATATCTCTTAGGCACTTTCATGACAGCGGATGCCATGTCGGTAAAAACCGGAAGTGACAAAAAGAGAACCGCCAGAATTGAATAGATGATTACAAAACGCAGATGATGGTCTCTCCAGAAAGGTTCCAGCAGCATCGTGATCTTCCATCTTCTGAAAAACTGATACTGAACAAACAGGTGGAAAACAAATATCCCAAGAGTCCTGCTGCCGATGCCCGCCAGCAGTCCGAATCCGAGTTTTTCCGGCGTCAGTACGATCAGGGCAGCGCAGATCAGTCCGCAGAAGAAATAATACAGAAGTCTGAGAGTAAACCCGTTGATCCCGTAAAATCCAAGTTCGGAATAGGGATTCTTTCCCGTCAGGAGGGGCCTTAAAAAATACAGGTCTTCACCATAAACCACGATCACAAAGATCAGCAGAGCTATGATGAGCACGGCAAGGGCTTTAGCCCACCAGTGGCGGCAGAAGGCCTCCAGACTCTTATGGTCCAGAATATAGCCCACATAGAAGAAGGGATAGAAAACAATGATCCTTGAGAGCATATACCTGTCTCCGATCAGAGGATCATAGCCGCTGACACAGGCCAGGAGGATGGATATAGCCAGCACATAGGAAGGCGCCAGGTCCTGTATCACCATTGTGATCACCGAAAAAGCCGCCAGCACAAACATAAACCAAGGAAGGGTCTGCTCCGTAGCAAGGTCAAACTCATAAATATTGAAGAAAAATGCATTGTAGGCAAAAAACATCACCTTCATGACGACAAACAGAGCAAGATATCCCGCAACCCTGTACTTATTCTTTTCATTTACGGTTCTCTTGGCAAACAGACCGGACACAAACAGAAAGAGGGGCATATGGAAGGTGTAGATAAAGAGAAAGACTTTTCTCATTTCCTCTTCTGTCTCGACATAGGAATTCACCATATGGCCCAGGACAACACAGAATATAAGCAAAGCTTTCAGAATATCCCATTTCTGTATCCTTACTCTGGCCTGGGTCCTCGAATCCGATTTTCTCCTTCTTGTCCTGATATGTTCCTTTTCCGTTCTGTAATGTGTACCAGTTTCAGTATTCAAAGTGATCGATCCCTTTCTGTTGGTAATTACCGCTTATCAACTTTTAAACAGAGTCTCAAGAATTCCGCGGCCCAGAGTAGCGCCAAGGTTGCCTCCCACTTTAGAGCCAAGGCTGCCGAACTTCTTGCCGAAGTTCTTGCCGACCTCACGGCCTACAGTTCCCAGAACAGATTTTCCTACCTTCTTTGCCTCTGTTCTCTTCTTTCTTTCCTCGCGCTCTTTCTCGCGTTCGGCTTTCTTCCTTTCAGCCTCTTCTTTTCTTTGCTGAGCGGCTTCTTCTTTTCTCTTTTCGCTCTCTTCTCTCTTCTGCTGGGCAGCTTCTTCCTTAGCTTTTGCCTTCTCCGCAGCCTCAGCTTCTCTGGCTGCCTCTTCTTCCTGTTTTCTTCTGGCTGCTTCCGCTTCTGCTTCCAGCCCCTTGCGAAGAAGGAACTCGTAAGCGGAATCCGGATCCTGAGGATTATAATACTTGGAGTAGAGGAGACTTGCCTTGATGGTCTGATCTCTCTCCTCCTCCGTCAGGGAACCGAACCTGCTTCTGGGAGGAAGGACAAATGCCTTCTGAGCGATTGTCGGGATACCGTCATCGCCCAGGAAAGAAACGATTGCTTCCCCTATTCCCAGAGCATTGATTGCCTCATATGTGTCAAAATCAGGGTTCTCGCGGAAAGCAGCCGCTGCCGCCCTGACACTCTTCTGCTCGGCCGGCGTGTAGGCATGCAGGGCATGCTGTACTTTATTTCCAAGCTGGGCGGAAACTCCGTCGGGAATATCCCGGGGATTCTGTGTGCAGAAATAGATGCCAACGCCCTTTGAACGAATCAGCTTTACAACCTGCTCGATCTTCTCCAGCAGTTCTCTGCTGGCATCGTTGAAAAGGAGATGAGCCTCATCAAAGAAGAATACCATCTTGGGCTTATCCGGGTCTCCGATCTCCGGAAGCGTCTCAAAGAGTTCCGACATCAGCCAGAGAAGGAAAGTGGAGTAAAGCCTGCCGTTATTGATCAGGCTGCTGCTGTCAAGGATATGTATCGTTCCTTTTCCGCTGCTGTCAAGAGCCAGCCAGTCGTTGATATTCAGCGCCGGCTCTCCGAAAAATGTCTCACCGCCGTCAAGTTCGAGTCCTACCAGGGCCCGCATGATGGTTCCGATGGAAGCACTGCGGATTTTCCCGTACTCGGCCTCAAGAGCGCTGCTGTTCTCCTGAACATAATTCAGCATCGCTTTCAAATCCTTGGTATCAATCAGAAGCAGACCCTGATCATCGGCTATCTTGAAAACGATGGTCAATATATCTCTCTGCAGGTCATTGAGACCCAGGATTCTGGACAGGAGCAGAGGGCCGATTTCAGAAATCGTTGTCCTCAGGGGAATCCCCTGCTTTCCGAATATATCCCAGATCACAGCCGGGTATCCCTGGAAATTAAAGCAGTCCGCAAGGCCGAATCTTCCGATCCTTGCCTGCATATCCTCGCTCTCGGATCCGGCTTTGCAAATCCCGGCCAGGTCTCCCTTTACGTCAGCCAGGAAGACCGGTACGCCCATATCACTGAAAGATTCAGCCAGTACCTTTAAAGTAACCGTTTTACCGGTTCCGGTCGCACCTGCAACCAGTCCGTGCCGGTTTGCCATCTTTGATGAAAATGTCAGCGGCTCATTCCCCGTCATGGAATTCGCGATCCAGACTCTGTTATCTTTTATCATAAGACCCCTCCAATCTTGCTGCCAAAAACCATATATTCTCTCTACCTAATATACCATGCTATTTTACAAATAGGAAGAATAAAGTCCTGACGGCAAAGACAGCCGCCTGCAGGCCTCATGGCTTACAGGCGGCAAATTCATCATGATTTGCGTCACAAATCCTATTAATCATTGAGATAGGGATATTTCTCGAGCTCCTCGTCCGTTGCTTCATGCATCATATCAAACAGATCGCAGTCCCACTTCTCGGACAGCCTCTCCACTACCTGTTCCGGGAGGCATTGGACCTTTGCTTCTCCATATATATCGTCCCAGTATTCTTCATCTGCAAAATAATACACTTCCACACCCCCTTATTTTCTGTCTATACTATCATATATTTGCATAAAGGTACACAGAAAAAGTAAAGATTAGTGAAAATATACTAAAATATGTTTCGAATTCATCACTGTGCCCTGTCTTTCAGGTACTCATCAAGGCTTTCCACCAGTTTTCCGGATTCCTTTGCCTTGTCCAGAAGGGCCCGGTTGCCGGCATTCATGGTCCCGAATGAGGCCGGGGCGCAGTAAACCGCCTGGCAGCTTTCCATAAGATCTGCCGCCTCCCGGATCTTTTCATCCGTGACAGGCTCAAAGGCAGCTTCGGTTACCGTTTTCTCCGCCATGATATTGGCGATGGGATAATCCAGGTCATTTTCGTGAATTACTCCGGCCGCAAAGGGAATTCCCAGTTTCTGCAGCCGCCGATAGGCAGGGATACCTTCTCCGCCGCCCCCGATGATAAAGATAACAGGATCTCCGTGTCTGGAAGCGAACTCCAGTGATCCGAACTGCTCCAGATAATCACCGTTTTTGATCTCATAGAGTTCCCTGATATAGCTTCCCTTAAAGACTTCCTCCGGTGTTCCGCTCCGCTCCACAATCCCGTTGTGGATACAGAGTACCATATCCGCCACTTTCTGAGTCAGGTCCAGTTCATGCAGAGAAAGGATCACAGCCAGGTTCTTTTCTTTGACCAGGTCTTTCAGGATGGTCAGAAGCTCCAGTTTATGATTGATATCCAGGAAGGAGGTCGGTTCGTCCATGACAAGAAGCTCCGGCTCCTGGCAGATGGCTCTGGCAAGCATGACTCTCTGAGACTGACCGTCAGAAAGCTGTGTAAATAGTCTGTCACGCAGGTCCCAGACTCTTACGAGGCGCATGGCGTCCTCCACCTTCTGCCAGTCTGCTTCTGAAAGAATACCAAGTCTGCCGGTATAGGGATAGCGGCCGGTGCTGACAATATCATGACAGGTCATCATCTCGGGCCTCATCCGCTCCGTCATCAGAATGGACATTCTTTTGGCGATATCGTGCTCTTTCATCTTCTGCATGGATTCCTTTTCCAGGAAAATCATGCCGCCTGTAGGTTCCAGCTGCCTGGTAATTGTTTTCAGCAAAGTGGACTTGCCGGATCCGTTGGGTCCGACCAGAGTCAGGATCTGACCGGCTTTTACCCCGAATTCAATATCTTTGACAATAACAGTACCTTCGTACCCCACCGAGAGGGCACTGGTATGAATGATTCTTTCTTCCATTCCTGTCCCCTCCTACTTTTTCCGGTCTCTGGTCAGCATGATCCAGATGACAACAGGCGCGCCGAACACAGCCGTAACAGCACTGATCGAAAGTTCCGTAGGCGCGAATACCGTCCTGGCGATCAGGTCACAGAAGAGACAGAATACAGCGCCCCCCAGAAAGCCTGCCGGCACTATGAAGATCGGTTTCGCAGTTTTAAAAAGGCTCTTGATCAGATGCGGAACAGCGATTCCAACGAAAGAGATCGGTCCGGCAAATGCGGTAACACATGCCGAAAGAATACTGGACAGAAAGATCAGCTCCATCCTGAGAAGCCTGATATTTACGCCCATGTTTCTGGCATAGGTCTCACCCAGCTGGTATGCCCCCATAGGTTTAGACAGAAGAAATGCCCAAATCATGGCGATAAATACCATCACTGTCATGACCCCTACATTCTCCCAGCTAACGCCGGAAAAGCTTCCCATGGACCAGTTGTGCAGATTAACAATATTTGAATCATCGGCAAAGGCAATGACAAACTCTGTTACGGCGGTACAGATATAACCGATCATGACACCGCAGATAATCAGAATGGACATCTGCCTTACCTTTCTGGATATCAGAAGAATCATTCCCATGGAGACCATGGAGCCCACAAAGGCAGCCAGGATCATCGTTGCTGAATTCACAACCATACCCCTGGACAGGGCAGCGATCATGACCAGAGCAACTACCATCTTGGCACCCGAAGATATACCAAGTACAAAGGGACCTGCTATGGGATTGGAGAAGAAAGTCTGAAGCAGAAATCCCGCTACAGCCAGAGCCCCGCCCAAAACGACTGCCGCAATGATCCGGGGAATCCGGATATCCCATATGATGTGTCCCTGTACCGTATCATTTTCATGCTGCAGGATAATACGGAGGACTTCCTTTACGGACAGATTCACACTGCCCGCATTGATATTCCATATCAGCAGAACAAACAGAAGTACCAGAAGAATCAGGTACCCGGCTGTATATCTTAATCTTGTCTTTTTATTCATAAGTCCGGTTTCCTTTCCCGCCTGTTATCTGCCGGCTCATTTCATTTTGTGCAGGAATGTCAGATCCGCTCCGTCTCCCGCATCGTCATGTATAATACTGTGGAGGTCGACGATCATCTGGCTGACGCCGGTAGTCTGCTGGAACATATTGCTTCCGGTACACCATACATTTCCTGATTTCACAGCTTTGAAATCCGCAAAGAGTTTATTCTTTTCCACCAGCTGGTCAATCCGGTCCAGATTGCCTTCAATCGTGGAATTGTAGATCAGAATATCCGCATCCTGGGCTCTGGAATAGAATTCCTCCATCTGCATGTTCATAGTGGAAAGGGCATTTTCCTCGTCCGTTTTCATATCAGAGAGTACATACTTTCCTCCCGCCATCTCAATCATTTTTGAAATGTAATCTCCGGGTTTGCGGACATTGATATAACCTGCCGAACTTACGTAGAAGAAAGCGACTTTTTTATTGGTCGGCTCATCCGTCAGAAGACCGTCAAGTTTTTTGACCTCCTGTTCAAAAAAGGCATCCGCTTCCGCTTCTTTTCCCGTAAGAATACCATAGAGTTTAATCCACTCCATTCTGCCCAGAGGATGTGCCTCATAGCTGGAATGCTCCACCATCACGGGGATTCCCATTGTCTCCAGTTTCTCCTTGATGTCGGGGCTGTGATAGATCATGGTCGACTCTATGGCCAGTCCGCAGTTTTCCGCAACAATGGTCTCATAATCCGGGGCACTGTATTTACCTACATAGAGCAGTTCTTCCGAGTCGATCGCTTTCTGCACATCCTCAAAACTCCAGTCAGATTTCTCAGTACTGATCATACGAACAGAGGACAGGGCATCCAGCTGGCGGAAAAAATCGATGGAAGAAGAAGCCGCAACATAAAGACCTGTTACCGGCTGACGGATCACTTTAATACTTTCATCCAGCCCGTCCGGAACCGGAGCCCCTTCGGGAACAAGCAGGAACCTGTCTTCATCCGCAATAGTGAGCAGGTAATATCCGTCCTGCAGCTTTTCCGCCTTAAACATTTCCGCATAAGAAAGTTCAATCTCTCCTTCTGATTTCAGACTGTCAAAGGAAACCGCCTCCTGTGCGTCCTTCGATCCGCCGCAGCCGGCAAGAATCAGCAGCAGACAGCCGATCAGGCATAATACTATGGCAGTTCGTTTTTTCATACAGCATCTCCTCGTTTTAATTAAAATTTACTTCTTTTTAATCGATGACGAATCAAATCGCAGGGTATAGTCGATCTCGTGCGGTTCACTCATGGCAATCGTATCTCCTACCACGGCCATATTGTAGTCAAAGGCCTTTACGGGAATCTCAAACTGAGAATTGCCTTCCTTATTGACCATCTCATATCTTTCACCGTCGACCAGCATATAATCATAGTTAGGACTGCTCCACTCGATCAGGGCTGTACATTTTCCGTCCTTTACTGTCAGTACCGCAGGGGAAGTCACTGTTGCCCTTCCGCTGCCGCCGCCCAGGGTCACATCAGCAGTGTAAGTTCCGTCAGCCAGTTTCAGGCTTTCCACTGTTGTGACAACACCGTCTTCAAATGCGTCAAAAGGCAGAGAATCGGCGCGGAAAACGATAGTACGGTCGTACCATTTTTCTTTGTTCTTGCTGAAAGCCGCGCAGCTGATACCCTGATCCAGCGCTTCCACCGGTACGGTAAATGTATGTACGCCATCCGCATTTTCCTCAAAGGGGATATAGTCGCTTTCAGACGCCTTGGCCGCCTCCTGGCCCGTGCCCATGTAGACAAAGAGATATCCCTGTCCGCTCATGAGCATATCCGCTGTCATTTTACCATCTTTTACTGTCAGTTTACAATCAATTATCTTAAACATTGCAGAACTGGAATCCACAACAACAGGATAGACGCCATCCTTGACCTGGTCAGCGGTAATCGGTGTCATGGAATCATCCACGACCTTTTTGATGTCACTCATTTCACTGTTTGTAGCTACTTTTGAGTACTTACCCTCAGTTGCCGACTCCGCTCCGCCGCCGGCCATGCCGCATCCGGCAAATACAGCCGCTGTCAGCAGAAGACAGATGGCAAGGGAAAAAAACTTTTTCAAATGCTTCATAAGATATCCTTCTTTCTCTAAGAGTTCTGCTAAAAAAAGCAGCCCGCAGAACGCGGACTGCTTTCTGTCCAATAATAAGTATCAGCAAATAACCTTATTAAAATTATTTGAGAGCGTCGATTGCTGCCTTACAATGCTCAACATAGATCTTCTGGATCTCGGGAACCTGTCCAAGTCCTTCAAGAACAGTCTCAACCTCGTATCCTTCTGCACCGAACTGGGAAGCCCAGGACTCCGGATCGTCCAGATCAGCCATATCATTGTTTGCATGATCGCCTGCTACAACCATCATATCACGTAATACGACTTTCTTGTACTCTCCGCCGGCTTTAACTTTGTCAATTACAAAGGGAAGGCTCAGTCCTTCGATATCCTCTTCAACAACGCCGACATAGTAGTTCTTTCCGCCTGCTTTTGTAAGAGCATCCTGAATCTTTGTATAAGTCTTGTTGGAGTCAGCAGGATTAACTGTCTCGTTATCTGCCGGTGTTCCGTGTCCCATGAAGACGATTGCTGTATCATCAGCCTGGAACTCTTTTGTTACATCAACAAGAATCTGAGCAACTCTATTGTAATCATCATCGCTGGTCAGAAGCGGCTCGCCAATAGAGATCTTGAAATCCTCAGAATAATCAGCAAGGATGTTCTTCAGTTCCTGGTTCTCAGCACCGCTCATTAAGTGTGTCGGCTGTACAACGAGTTCTTTAACTCCATTTGCTCTTGCACGGTCAAGCGCCTCTTTTACGGAGTCGATTACTTCACCGTCACGCTCTTTTACGTGATTGATGATGATGTCACTGGTAAATGCACGGCGAACGGACCATCCGTCCTTCTCATACTCTGCCTTGATAGCGTTCTCAATGCCGCCGATTGTTGCAACACGGCTGTCATTGTAGCTTGTACCAAAGCTGACAACAAGGATTTCTTTTTCTCCGATATCATCCTGATTCAGCGGATCATCCTTGGAAGCATCGCCTGTTGCCATCGGATCCTCAGCAGTAGTTCCTTCACCTGCTGCGGGTGCCGGTGATGAACCACATCCTGCTACCAGACCGATAATCATCATAGATGCAAGCAGCATCGCTAAAAGTTTCTTCATTTCTTAGTACCTCCTCATAAAAACCTGGATTCTACAATCTGTTTGTACAAATCCGATATAGTGCTAGGAATATTATAGCACCATGATTTTTCACTCGCAACTTTTTTGTCTGATGAGCACGAAAAATTCTTTTATTTTTTGTCATTTTTTTACCTTTTTGAGTCTTTTTATGACAATTTTTTTCACTAAACAAACCGTCTTTTATTGGGTGTAATATTTTGTCACGAAAAGACCCTTCTGAATCTTTTGACGCTATCTTTCATAATTCTTGGGACATATTATTAATCCTATTAAAGGTATTGTTTTATTCTATATGAGCAATAATATTACTGTAAAATGGATGATAACAGACAAGCTAGTGCAGAAATCCGTAAACAGCAAAGATTCGTATCGGAGGAGGTAAATCATGCTGCGGTTCTATATACTGGACACCGGTTATCTGAAAACAGATAAAAACAACGTTGTGGCTAATTCCACCATTGCTACCAGAAGCAATCCTGATGTAAAGCATACATTTTACAATCTGCCTGTCATGTGTATCCTGATCCGCCATGATAATGGCTGGATCCTCTATGACACCGGCAGCAATATGAACGCGATGAACGGACACTGGGCACCTGATATAGCGGATGCCTATGACCTGCATCAGACAGTCGAACAGAATCTGGAGGTTCAGCTGGCGAGAGTCGGCCTTCGCCCCACCGATATTGATACTGTGGTACTGTCCCACATGCATTTTGACCACACGGGAAATGTACACCTGTTCAAACATGCGGATATCTATGCGCCAAAGGCAGACTTCGAGTATGCCCAGACCATGGTCCGGGTAACCAATGATTACACCCAGTGGGTAGGATACTGCAAGAACGACCTGGACGTAGTAGTGGACCATTACCGCCTGGTAGAGGAAGACTTTGAACTGGTACCTGGAGTCGAAGTGATCAACCTTCCGGGACATACGCCCGGCCTTTTAGGCCTGGTCATCCACCTGGAAAAGGCAGGAACCTTCGTATTCCCGATGGATGCGGTTTATACCATGGAAATTTACGGACCGCCGGGAAAAGCATCCGGACTGCTGGGTCAAAGGCCGGAATACTTCAAGTCCATTGAAAGAGTCCGCTATCTGACCAATAAATATAAAGCCACCATGATTCCGGCTCACGACTGGGATCTTTTCCAGACATTAAAAAAGGCTCCACTTTACTACGAGTAAAAAACCAATCACAAAACACAAGAGGGAACTGCCTTTGCAGGCAGTTCCCTTTTACTTTGCTTTTCTTCTTTTATTTTTTCACAATAAGCTTCAGAATCTCCCGATAGGCCGCATAGAGCACGCCGGCTACCGGCCAGACGATCCAGGTAAAATCCCATCTCTGAGTAACAAAACTCCATCCCAGATAAACAGCAGTAGCGATAGCCCAATAGATACCGTCATATTTTCCGATCTTCTTGTTCAGCCTGGTATAATCTCCTTCTTCCAGGAGTTTATCCATACCTCCATGTCTTATGCAGGTAAGAACGATCATTTTCACACCCAGGGCAACCATCAGCAGCAGAAGGCCCGTTCCCACAGCTTCTGTGATACCGCTGTCCGGCCGGTTACGGACTGCCATGATCAGAAACATGGGAATCGCGGACATGACACAGAGCATGATCCCAAGAATCAGAAGACGATTGTGAGTTTCGGAATAAGCTGATTTACGTTCTTTAACCATCCCGTTCACTCCATATTCGGTATCAATATTGTCCGTCTCCAGATATTCATAAGGCTTTCCTCTGAGTCCGCAGCTGATAAAGATGGCTACTGCCACGGCCACCATAGCCAGCAGGACGGTTACGCCGATCAGCCCTGCCGTATACTCATTGAAAGGAATCCGCCCCGCATTCGCAAGAGCTTCCAGGACGATCACAAGCAAGGGAGAAAGGATGCAGATCATAACTCCCGTTGAGATCATTGCTGCAGCATGTTCATTCCACTCAAGAAAGCGGTTGGCCTCTTCCATGGAAACCTTCCTGCCCGGGTCTTCCACAGAATCACTTTCTGCAGGCTGAATCTCCGGCAATGCCTTCTCTTCTATTTCATCCTTAAGAAGATAATCTGTACTGACACCAAACACTTCGGCCAACTGAAGAATCCTCTTCATGTCGGGCATGGACTGAGCTCCCTCCCATTTGGATACTGACTGTCTTGATACTCCGAGTTTTTCTGCCAGCTCCTCCTGGGACCATCCGTTTTTCTTTCTGTTTTCAATAATCTTGTCTGCTAATATCATTGTACTGCCTCCTTCCGGTAACTTGATACCGAAATCTTATCTTTTCAGGGGATTGCGTACAAGAAACCCGGCTTTTCAATCTGTCAACCACGGGTTGCAAAAGGGAAATTCGGCCGCCTGAACACCTGTTTTACAGAAAAAAGAGGGCCGAAAGCCCTCTTGATCAATCGTCAATTTACATTTCAGCTGGGATTGATGCCTTCCAGGATCGGCATGATTGTTTCTCTGATTTCATTCTTAAGGTTGAATGTTACGAACCCAGAATCTTTTAATGTTATGGTCATTCGATCTGTAAAAGTCTTTTTCTCAATCTGGTAAGACTGAATATCAGCAGCGGTAAATCTCATGGCTTCTTTGCCGTGAGCAAGAGCTGCGCCAATTGCCCCGAAAAGAAGGCGGGTTGCGATGCTCTTTTTAAAGATGAGGATCTCTCCGCCGTTTATTTCAATTGCACCGTCACCCCTGCCGATCGTGGAGTTAAATATTGTAATATTAGATCTCATGCTGCCCTCCTTAATACATGCTTTATAACTCTATCATAACCTCGGACAGTATATGCTGTCAATCATCTCCCTGCTTTTGGCTCACTGTGTTAAATCCGCAGAGAGGACTGTGCTTTTTCTGTGACAATTGTATGGTATAATGCAGACAGCAAAACAAAATACATTTAAGAGATTAATAATAAAGCCTGCAAATAAAAAGTCAAGGTTGAAATGATGTACTTTAAGAATTTTATACAGGTTGAAATGAGGGCACAAAAAGAAGGCCGCCAGAATGCCGGCCAAGCGATTATGCAAAGGATCATGATTAATTTTCGGCGG
>JAFRFJ010000035.1:0-34381 GCA_017434385.1 Eubacterium sp. | reverse complement strand
CCGCCGAAAATTAATCATGATCCTTTGCATAATCGCTTGGCCGGCATTCTGGCGGCCTTCTTTTTGTGCCCTCATTTCAACCTGTATAAAATTCTTAAAGTACATCATTTCAACCTTGACTTTTTATTTGCAGGCTTTATTGTTTTCTTTATTATAAGATATTTTCACATCATTTAACTCTATCATAACCACTTTATCTTTTCAACAAAAAAAGAACGCCGCAGCTTCAATTCTGCGGCGCTCCATGAAAAGGAAGAACGAGAAAAGCAGTATTTTTCAAAATCTTAAATGGTATCAAAAATCCAGTCGGTTCCGGACTCAAATGTATGCCCGGCCCGCAGGATTACAGGCGGGTTTTCCTCCACATTGATGGAATTGGACAGAAACTGGGTTTCCAGTGCTACCCCGTCCCGGTTCCTGTAGGGAAGTCCCCCCTTGCCCCGGCACCCGCCTTCCAGAAAGTTGGCCGTATAGACCTGTACCGTAGGCATATCCGTACGGATTCGCAGGCGGCGGCCGCTGACCGGGTCACTTAATGTGATCGCCGGATAACCGGGATCTCTTCTGTTGAGGAGAAAGGGATGATCATAACCGCCGGCATTGGTCAGCTGAATATGATCATCATTTATCCTTTCCCCTATCTCATGAGGAGTTTGAAAATCAAATGGCGTTCCGGCCACATGAAGAAAATCTCCCTCCACAAGCCCCTGATCATTGACACAGGCAATCCTGTCCGCATCAATGGTCAGCCTGTGGCCAAGGATATTGTCCTTCATGGCCGTCAGATTAAAATATGTATGGTTGGTGATATTCAATATGGTATCCTGATCGGATACTGCCTTATATCTGATTTGCACTTCATTTGAAATAAGTCTGTATGTAACTGTAAGACTGAGTCTTCCGGGATATCCTTCTTCCATGTCTGCCGAGCTGTATCGGAAAGAAATGCCCTGGTCTGTAATCTCGCTGTCAAAGATTTTCCGGTCAAATCCGCAAAGGCCGCCGTGCAGATGATGGTCGCCGCAGTTGACCGCCAGCTTGTAAAGGCGGCCGTTCAGAGTGAACTGTCCGTAGCTGATCCGGTTGGCAACCCGGCCGACCACCGCCCCCATCATACTGTTTTCGCTGTGGCAGTCCTTGATATCCGCATAGCTTAAGACCACATCTTCTTTCCTGCCTTCCCGGTCAGCCGCAAAAAGGCGCAGGATCCTGCAGCCCAGATTGGTCACTTCCATGGTCAGAAAGTCATTTTCCAGTCTGTAATATAAGATTCCCTCATATCCGGGGCCGGCCTCGGTTTTTGTGACAGTGGTCATACAATAACCCTCTCCGTTTCTTTGTCAAAGAGATGGATATTATCAGGATCAATGGCAAGCTTTACACTGTCTCCGGAACTTGTCTGATATCTGGAAGGTATTCTGGAGATCATTCTCTGTCCTTCATAGGTAAAGTAAAGGAAAATCTCGGATCCCATCATCTCGTCCAGATCCACAGTGACGTCCATAAGGCCGCTGCCTGCCTTGTTAATGAAGTCCTGCTCAATATGTATGTTTTCGGGACGGACGCCCAGCACTACTTCTTTTCCGATATAAGCATCCAGTGCCTTTACGGTGGAAGTTACCCTTGTATTTCCAAGTACAAGCTCATAGGCATCGCCGGACTTCTCCACTTTTACATTGAGGAAGTTCATCTGGGGAGAGCCGATAAAGCCTGCCACAAACATGTTGCAGGGATAATTATAAAGGTTCTGGGGTGTGTCAAACTGCTGGATCACACCGTCTTTCATGACGCAGATCCGGTCACCCATGGTCATGGCTTCCGTCTGGTCATGGGTTACATACACAAATGTGGTCTGCAGATCTTTGTGCAGCTGGGAAATCTGTGTCCGCATACCGGTACGGAGCTTTGCGTCCAGGTTGGAAAGAGGCTCGTCCAGAAGGAAAACCTCGGGATCGCGGACCATAGCCCGTCCCAGAGCCACACGCTGTCTCTGGCCTCCGGAAAGTGCTTTGGGTTTCCGGTTCAGATAATCTTCCAGCTGCAGGACCTTTGCCGCTTCTCTCACCTTGCGGTCGATCTCATCCTTGGGAGTCTTGCGGAGCTTGAGTGCAAAAGCCATGTTATCATATACAGTCATATGGGGATAAAGGGCATAACTCTGGAAAACCATTGCGATGTCCCTGTTTTTGGGCGCCACATCGTTGACCCTTCTGTCACCGATATAGAGGTCGCCTTCAGAAATACTTTCCAGCCCCGCGATCATACGGAGAGTGGTGGATTTTCCGCAGCCTGACGGTCCGACCAGGACTACGAACTCTTTATCTTTGATTTCCAGATTCAGGTCCGGAATAACTGTTACTCCATTATCATAGGTTTTTACGACATTTTTAAATGTAATACCAGCCATGGATATTTCCTCCTAATCTTCCTACTCTTTCACGCCGCCCAGTGTCACACCATCTACGATAAATCTGGATAAGAGCAGATATACAATGATGATGGGCACGATGGCGATCGTGATCAGCATATAAACCTTACCCATATCAAACTTAAGGAAATCAGCACTTCTCAAAGAAGCGATCAGAATGGGCAGGGTCTTTTTCTTGTTGTCAGAGATGATCAAAGCAGGAATAAAGTAATTATTCCAGGTAGATACAAATGTGAAGATGGCCTGTACGGCTATGGCCGGCTTCATAATGGGAAGGACGATACGGTTAAATGTGGAAAACTCACTGCACCCGTCCATCCGGGCTGCCTCCACCAGCTCCATGGGAAGACTTGACTGAAGGTAGCTGTGCATGAAGTAGAAAACTGCCGGGGCCGCTATGGAAGGTATAAAGAGGGGCCAAAGATGGTTCATTCCTCCCAGCCTGTCCACAAGTCTTACAAAACCGAGAGCCGAAACCTGTGTAGGCATGGCAAGAATCAGCATGATAAAGACAAATGCGGGTTTTTTCAGTTTAAAATCATATGCGTAGAGGCCGTAAGCCGTCAATGCGGAAAAATAGGTAGCCAGGACAGCCGCCATGGTAGACACAAAAAGGCTGTTGCCGATACCGGAAAGGACCGGTATGTTGGCATCCTTCAGGACAGCGTGCAGATTCTTCATAAAACTGGTTCCCGGGATAAAGGAAAAGCCTTTCTGAATCTGATAATGGTCTCTTGTCGCGTTAATGATCAATATGTAAAAGAAGAACAGACAGAGGAAAGCGAGGAAAATGAGTACCGCGTGGGCTATGATGGTAAAAAGGACATTGCTGTCTTTCTTTTCTTTCATGTTCACATCGCTCCTTTCTGTTTTCTAAGTGCTCTTTTTTGCTTTCTGGCATCCGGATCTCCGTTCATGGAGAAGTATACGCCGATACATAAGATAGCGCAGATGATAAACAGAATAACGGATACGGCTCCGGCCATACCGTAATTCTTACTTGCCAGATGGTTGTTCAGGTACATGATCATTGTAGTGACGGTACGGTTGGGGTTACCTTTACCGTTGGTCAGGATCTGGGGAACATCGAACATGTTCAGACCGCCGATCATGGAAGTGATCAGTACATATACTAAAATAGGACGGATATTGGGAAGGGTGATCTTGAAAAAGATCTGGTTATGGCTGCATCCGTCCAGCTCCGCCGCTTCAAAAAGCGCCGGGTTGATACCCATAATAGCTGCCATCAGAAGAATGGTCGTATTTCCGAACCACATGAGGAAGTTCATAAGACCGACCAGTCCGCGGGCTCCCCATACGGTTGAAAGAAAACGGAAAGGGGTTGCCCTGAGTCCCGATGACATCAGGAATCCGTTGATGGGGCCCTTGTCGGAGAACAGGGCGAAGAAGAGCATGGCAAATGCGCTGGCCATGATCAGGTTTGGCAGGTAGATGACTACCTTGAAAAACTGTTTGCCGCGGATCTTAAGGCGGATATCCGTAAACCAGGCTGCCAGGAGCAGGGATATCGCAATCTGCGGAAGGAATCCGATCAGCCACAGGATAATCGTATTTCCCATATATTTAAGGAAATCACTGCTAAAAAGCGCCTTATAATTGGCAAGTCCTACCGGATTGGGTCCGATTATCTTCAGACCGCTTCTGTAATATTCGAAGAAACTGTAATAAATGGTTGATGCCAGCGGAATAAGCTGGAACAAAAGAAAGGCGGCAAAGAAAGGAAGTATAAAGATATATCCCCATTTCGCATAGCTTACCTGGTTTTTGCCTGTCGCTTTCTTCATATTCATCCTCCCTTCTTATAACTTAAACAGGGGGTTACATGGGCATTTTTTCGTAAAAAGGAGGAGGGGCAGCCCCCTCCTCCTGATCATCCCGCCGTCAGGGTCTGCGGGCAGGATATTTTCATTATGATATATTTCCGATATTATTTCGGCCACTCAACTGCTGTAAGCTCCGGATACTGCTCCATGATAGCTGTCTCGAAGTTAGCTTTTGCCTTGTCAAGCTCAACGTTACCGTCGAAGTAGTCCTTGAAAGCTGCCTGGAACTTCTCGTTACATCCCTGGTCATAAGGACTGATGTTGCTCATATCGATTGTAGGAGCAACCTCGGAGAACAGAGCGATGTGGTTCTGGCCGCCAAGGAAATCGGAAGCGAAATCAGAGTTTGCGATCTCTTCCATGCCGGAGATAGTATTGGTGTAATCCTGGATTTCCTGATTCTCGGTCATGCTCTTCATGATGTCCTTATTGCAGGTAAGGGCTTTCATAACATCGCCGATATGCTCAGCATTGTCTGTACCTGTTGCTGCACAGATCCATGTTCCGCCCCAGTAGTAAGGCTGCGGTCCTTTGCAGACTGCCCAGTCGCCAAAGCCTTTTTCACCGGCATTGCCTACCAGTGTAAAGTTGATTCCCCATGTAGAGTAGAAGAAACCGAATACCTTAGCGTCAGCGCCCTGATCACTTGCCCACTGCTCATCCCAGAGGGAGGATTTGTTGTTGTAGCCCTTTTCTGTGAAGGTCTTGGTCTGCTCTACCCAGCTCATAAGGTTGGGATCTACCTTAACTGTAGTTCCGTCTACCCACGGACCGGATACATTGTTGGAGAATGTACGGTAGGAATCATCATATCCTGAAAGCATCTTGTAGCCTTTTGCAGAAGCCTGCTCAGCTACTTTATTGAAGTCATCCCAGGATCCAAGCGCTTTCTGAACGTCATCCGGATCGTCTGATCCGAGAACGTCCTTTGCGATGGAACGGCGATATGCGAATAATCCGGGAGCTGCCTGCCAGGATGTTGCCTTCTGCACACCGTCAACAGAAGCGATTTCCTTAGTGTAGGGATACTGATCTGCCAGATCATCTTCAGTGACACCTACATCTGCCAGCGGAAGTGTGAAATCGGAATCAACATATTTCAGAGCGTAGTCAGCCTCGATCAGGAAGATATCGATCTTGTCGTCAGCTGCTGCGGATTCCTGCTTCATAAGGGCATCATCCAGCTTGTCCTGATAATTGTTTCCTTCGTTGGGGTTGATGGTCCAGTGAACTTCAGTGCCGTCCTTTAATGTAGTAACGGACTTGTCATCACTGACTTTGTCAACTTCCGGATAATAATCGTTGAAGCGGCTCTGGAACTCCTCATTCCAGCACCAGATGTTAAGGACTTTTCCTTCTTCTGCCGCACCTGCAGCACCTGTAGATTCAGCCGGAGCGCCTGCGCTGCCGCAGCCGATTACAGAAGCTGCCATGAGACCTGCCAGAGCAAGTCCGGCGAGAGACTTAAAACTTCTTTTCATAACTTCAATCCTCCTCAAAAATTGAAACCATACAGAGACTTGCTGTCACTGCAAACACTTTACACTGTATCCGTCCAACAGCTTTCCGGACACCTTGATCTGTTCCGCCACACAGGTATTTTTCTTTTCGATGGCCTCCACCAGTTTTCTGACAGACTGCCTGCCGATCTGGTCCGCATCCTGATACCAGGTGGTCAGTCTGGGGGAAATGACCTGTGAAAGGTTAATGCCGTCATAACCAACCACACTGATATCCTCCGGAATGGAGAGATTTCTTGATGAAATCTCAGTTAAACCGCCCAGGTAACTGTAATCATCCGGATACATGATCGCTGTCGGCGGATCCGGAAGATCCAGAAGAAATGCTGTTGCCTTCCGGGCCACATCAGGGTTATGGTACTTTCCGGCGTACACATAGTTGTCAGGGACCGTCAGTCCCTTCTCTTCCATGGCACGGTGGAAGCCCAGCAGCCTTTTATTGGTAACAGAAGTCATTTCTCCGTGGATAAATGCAATCTTCCTGTGTCCCATTTCCAGCAGATAAGCGGCAAGTCTTCCTGCACCCTCGACATTGTCCGACACAATACAGCTCGTATTGTCGAAAGAATAGTCAATGGTAATGACAGGCACTTCGCTCCTTACCAGCTCCAGGACGGAAGGCGCTTCAAAATCCACACAGGCGATCACTACACCGTCACAATTGCGGTATCTGCAATGCTCTAGAAAAGAAACGGGACCGCCTCCCAGATTCTGGGATATGAAAGTAATATCATACCCTCTGGCTTCCGCCTCCTCTTTCACACTGTTCAGGATCATCGAAAAGTACTCGTGTTTCAGCCCGGTTCTGGACTCATCCACAAACAGAACTCCGATATTATGAGAGATGTTGGTCTTGAGAAGACGGGCCGCGGCGTTGGGCATGTAATGCATCTCGCTGGCTGTACGTTTAACAAGGGCTATGGTCTCGGCGCTTATGTCGCCGTAGCCGTTCAGCGCTTTGCTTACTGTTGCCGGTGAAACACCGCAGGCCTTGGAAATATCTTTGATCGTAACCATATTATTTCCTCCTCCCGCATAATCATCTTAATCTGTTTCCTGCTGTTTCGAATACGTTTTCGTAATTTCATTCTAAACGTTAAATCAAGTGCCGTCAACTGATACTATTTACAATGTTTCCTGTATTTTTTTATGCAAAATATCCAAATGTGAAAAAATATCTCTTTTTTTATTTACATTTTTACTATATGGGCTTTATAATGAATGCAGTATCTTCGAAAACGTATTCGTAAAGAAAGGACTCTTATATGAAGTACGGATATTTTGATGACAAAGCACGTGAATATGTTATAACCGAACCCAGAACACCCCTGCCATGGATCAACTATCTGGGATCACAGGATTTTTTCCGCCTGATCTCCAATACTGCCGGAGGTTACTGCTTCTATAAAGACGCCAAACTGATGCGTCTTACCCGTTATCGTTACAATAACAGTCCCATGGACTGCGGCGGTCACTACTATTATATAAAAGAAGGTGACTGTATCTGGAACCCCGGATGGCAGCCTGTCCAGACGGAACTGGATTCCTACCAGTGCCGGCACGGCCTCGGCTACAGTATCTTTACCGGCAAAAAGAACGGACTCAAAGCCGTTCAGGAGGTTTTTGTACCAATCTCCGACACATGTGAGGTGACCCGTCTTTCTCTGACCAATGAATCTGACAGCGAGAAAAAGGTTGACCTTTTCAGTTATGTTGAATTCTGTCTCTGGGATGCCATGGATGATTCCTCCAATTTCCAGAGGAACTTTTCCACCGGCGAGGTTGAAGTCACAGGTTCTGCCATCTACCATAAGACAGAATACAGAGAAAGACGCAGACATTACGCAGTCTTCTCCGTCAACAGACCTGTAGACGGCTTTGACACAAGCAGGGATGAGTTTGTTGGCCTTTACAACGGTCCTGCCAACCCCCAGGCTGTCAGGGAAGGAAAGAGCCGCAACTCTGTTGCCCACGGCTGGGCGCCGGTCGGCAGCCATCATCTTTCTTTCACACTTGCCCCGGGTCAGTCAGTTTCTTCCATCTTTGTCCTCGGCTACTGTGAAAATCCCAAGGATCAGAAGTTTGAGGCACCCGGCATTATTAATAAGAAGCCTGCCCTCTCTCTTCTCTCAAAGTATCAGTCTGACGAACAGTTCGATCAGGCCTTTGCCGATCTCAGAGCTTACTGGGATGATCTTCTCTCCAACTTCCAGATCAGCAGTGAAGACGATAAGCTGAATCGGATCGTCAACATCTGGAACCAGTACCAGTGCATGGTTACATTTAACATGAGCCGGTCTGCCAGCTACTATGAAAGCGGCCTGGGCCGCGGAATGGGATTCCGCGATTCCTGCCAGGATCTTCTGGGCTTCGTTCATCTGATCCCCGAAAGAGCCAGAGAACGTATCATAGATATTGCCAATACCCAGTTTGAAGACGGCAGCACCTATCACCAGTACCAGCCTCTTACCAAGAGAGGCAATATGGATGTGGGAAGCGGATTTAATGACGATCCCCTCTGGCTGATCGCAGGCACCGCCGCCTACCTCAGAGAAACCGGTGATTTTTCCATTCTCGATGAAATGTGTACATTTGATAACAATGAAAGTAACTGCGCTACTCTGATGGAACATCTGCGCAGAAGCTTCAATTATACCCTGACCCATAAGGGTCCCCACGATCTTCCCCTGATCGGCCGCGCCGACTGGAATGACTGCCTTAATCTGAACTGCTTCTCGGAAGAACCCGGCGAGAGTTTCCAGATTACCGGTCCCAGCGAAGGTCCTGTAGCGGAAAGCGTGTTTATTGCCGGTATGTTTGTGAAATACGGCTATGAGTACGCTGAGATCTGCCGTCATCTGGGACTGGATGATGAAGCCGCTTCAGTTACAGAAGAAGTAGGCAAAATGGAATCTGCCGTTCTTGACGGAGGCTGGGACGGAGACTGGTTCGTACGTGCCTACGATGCTTTTTCCAGACCTGTCGGAAGCAAGGTATGCAAGGAAGGTCAGATCTTTATCGAGCCCCAGGGCATGTGCGTTATGGCAGGGATCGGTGTGGAAAGCGGTCATGCCGCGAAGGCCTTGAAAAGTGTTGAAGACAGGCTCGAAACCGAATTCGGAATCGTCCTTAATCAGCCTGCATACACGGAATATCATGTGGAATTGGGCGAAATCAGCTCCTATCCGCCCGGATATAAGGAAAATGCCGGGATTTTCTGCCATAATAATCCCTGGATCGCCTGTGCCGAAACCGTTTTAGGCCATGGAGACCGGGCCTTCAGTGTATTTAAAAAGACCTGTCCTGTCTATCTGGAGGACATCAGCGAGATCCACCGTACAGAGCCTTACGCTTACTGCCAGATGGTGGCAGGTAAAGATGCCCCCAACCACGGAGAAGGAAAGAACAGCTGGCTGACCGGTACGGCTGCCTGGACTTTCACCTGCATGAGTCAGTATATCCTCGGGATACGCCCCACTCTGGACGGTCTTATGGTGAATCCGTGTATTCCGGCAAGTCTGAAGAGCTTTAGCTGTACAAGGAAATACCGCGGTACAAGTTACCATATCACGGTTGACAACAGCGCCGGCGCAGAATGCGGTATCGCTTCCGTAACTGTAAACGGAAAAGAAATAGAAGGAAATGTTCTTCCGCAGGTAAAAAGTGAAAATCCTGTAGAAGTATACGTAAAAATGGGTGATAAATAATGAGTTTTTCAAAAGATTTCGTATGGGGCGCTGCCAGCGCTTCCTATCAGATTGAAGGCGGAGCCGGCGAAGACGGAAAAGGACTTTCTGTCTGGGATGTATTCAGTCACCGGCCCGGAAAGACCTTTGACGGTCATCACGGAGACGTGGCGGCTGATGCCTACCACCGGTTCGAGGAAGATCTGGATATCATGGCTTCAATCGGCATCAAAAACTACCGTTTCAGCCTGAGCTGGCCGCGTATCCTTCCGGAGGGCTGCGGCAAGGTCAATAAAGCGGGACTCTCCTACTATGACCGGGTTGTGGACGGCTGTCTTGCCCGCGGCATCACTCCCTGGATCACACTTTACCATTGGGATCTCCCCTATGCCCTTTACCTGAAAGGCGGCTGGCTGAACAGGGAGACTGCCCTTCATTTCGGGGAATATGCCCGGCTGGTAGGAACTCATTTCAAAGGCCGTGTAAAACATTACATGACTATCAATGAACCCCAGTGCGCCATCGGTATGGCCCACATCTCCGGCCTGCACGCACCCGGAACTATTCTGCCGGACTCTGAGACCTTTCTCTCCTGGCATAATATTCTCCTGGCGCACGGCTTCGCAGTCAGAGCCCAGCGGGAAAGCGTGCCGGATGCCAGTATCGGTCTGGCCTCCACCGGTGCCCTGACCTACATGAAAGATCGTCCTTCAAAGACACCGGAAGGGCTTGCAGAAGCAGCATTCTGTTCCCTGCCCCGTGAGAAGAATCCGGGCTGGAATTTTAATCACCAGTGGTTCCTGGATCCTGTCTGTTTCGGACAGTATCCGGATGACCCTCATAATCCCTGGAGCGGTTTTACATCAGGAATAAGCCGGGATGATCTGGATATCATCTCCTCTCCTGTTGATTTTATCGGTCTCAACATTTATAACGGGACAGAAGTTGAGAGAGACAGTCAGGGTCAGATAAAGATCTGTGACAAGTATCCCGGATACCCCAGGAACTCTCTTGGATGGCCGGTTACACCCGGTGTCCTTTACTGGGGCCCCAGGATCATATGGGAGCGTTATAAGCTTCCTGTTTACATAACGGAAAACGGCCAGCCCTGCTATGACAGGATCTATGCGGACGGGAAAGTGCACGACGCGGACAGGATCGATTACCTTGACACCTATCTCTCCCATCTGAAGAAAGCCGCCGGAGACGGTGTGGACATAAGGGGCTATTTCCACTGGTCCTTCACAGACAATTATGAATGGCACAGCGGTTACGACCACCGCTTCGGCCTTGTATACATTGATTACAGAAACCAGAAAAGGATTCCCAAAGACAGCGCATACTGGTACAGAGATCTGATCCGTTCCAACGGAGAAAACCTTTCCCCTCTTTCTTAGCAGATCTCTGAGATATAAAAAATGCCGATACAGATGTTTACCTGCATCTGTATCGGCATTAATTCTTTATTTACTCTTTTCTGAAATGTCCTCTGATGTCACCGTATTCAGTTAAGACATCCTCTTCAAAGCTGGCCTGCCAGCGGTCTCTGTGATGGATTACAAAGGGAATTCCTCTGGCATTCCTTATATTGGAAACAATCCCGACATGATCCTCCCAGAAGACTATATCTCCCGCCTGCCACTCATCCGTTTTATAAGGATTAACTGTAAGAGAGATGCATCTGCAGTCCCTGGCATCTTCAATACACATGTGTCTGAAGAAGGTGTAGAGGACATCAACCTGCCTGAAATCGCTGGAAGGATCGTAGGAATCTTCTGAGTAGCCGCCTTCCTCAAAGTCTTTTTCTATCAGGTCTTTCAGATCAAACCCGGCATTGAGAAAAGCTGTAGTCACCACATCCGCATCGATACCGCAGCCATCATCCGGGTACCCGTTCTCGTAAACCCGGTATTTATAAACGGGATGGCTGCCGGTGTACTCCTGGGCAGACACAAGTATGTCTTCTCTGTTTTCAATTTCGTCCCCGTCCTTATCTTTTTCACTCTTTTCAAATTTATAATGAAGCAGGCTGGCTTCATCAGACTGTTCTATCCTGTCATTGAGTTCCTTATCGGAAAACCTGGGAACAGTCGGATAAGGATTCATGGACAGGATGAAAACACTGTAGGAAACAGTGATCAGAGCCAGGACCAGAATATTGATCGCAAGCTGCCATCGGCTTCCTCTCCACATAAAAATGGCAAGGGCGCCGAATATGGCCAGCAGAATCAGTGAATTTGCCAGGGTCATTGGAGGCAGACACAGGAATGCTCCCACGTACAAGAGTATAAACAGTATATTTTCAAGTATAAACACTTCAGGATCTCCTTTGCCACTTGGTAAAGACCAGGCATGTCCGGCATCATCCCATATCGATTTTCAGATCGCCTTCTTCAATCAGCCCTTTGGACCGCATGATCTTTCCAATTACCCAGTTTAGCACAAGTGGGGCAATAAAGCAAAGGAGAAGCAGACCAAACCAGTCAAATGCTCCGGCTTTCATTCCGTCGGGCATTTTTGTCCAGCCCGTAATAACTCCGATCGGACCGACCATGCCGGAAGTTCCCATTCCGGAAGTCACAGCCGCGCCGTTGTTCTTCAAGTGGAAAATACAGGTGGCACAGGGGCCGAGAATAGCTGAAGTAATCACAGGCGGAAGCCATAATATCGGTTTTTTCATCAGGTTGGGCACCTGGAGCATGGATGTTCCAAGGCCCTGGGCCACAAAGCCTCCGATTCCGTTATCGGGAAAGCTTAAGATGGCATAACCAAGCATATGGGTGCAGCATCCTACTGTCGCGGCACCGCCCGCCAGGGCAAGTCCGTTCCAGACGCCGAGAGAAACTGATCCTTCTGCAACGCCTGCCAGCACTGCTCCGCCTGAAATACCCATTGCGGCACATATTGCGGCAGAACTGATGGGCAGTGTCAGACAGACACCGACCACTGTGGAGATAACGATTCCCATAAGGAAAGGCTGCAGGTTGGTGGCCCATCCGATAAAGAGGCCAAGCTGTGTACAGATATACTTAAATACCGGGCAAAGAAGATATGCAAAAAACATACCTGCAATAATGGTTACGGCGGGTGTAACAATTATATCAACCTTCGTCTCCTTAGAAACAAGCTTTCCGACTTCACAGGCGATGATCGCCACAAAGAGAACAGCAAGAGGGCCTCCAGGACCGCCAAGCCCGTTTGTGGCCTGTCCCACGGCACACAGGGAAAAGAGAACCAGAGGCGGTGCCTGCAGCGCATATCCGATTGCTACTGCCATGGCAGCGCCGGTTACTGCTGTCGCAAAACCACCAATCTGGTACAGATACCAGCAGAAATGATCATAGCTGCCCAGTGTGGCAAGCTTGGATGCCAGTTCCTCCTCCGCCATCCCAGAAAGGGCTACCATAAGACCGGGTGCAGCAATATTCTCCGCCAGGGTCTTTATAATCGTTCCGATCAGAAGTGACGCAAAAAGACCCAGGGCCATGGCGCCCATGGCATCAATTCCGTATCTTTTAAAAGAGATCTCAACATTTTTTCTTTTAAGAAAGCTGTCTTTGTTTTTATTCATGGCTTCTTCCTCCTCTTTACTTCCAACCGGTTTACATCTTTACAGACGAGGTTTACTGTTATTACAGGTGTCTTGTCAGAAGTTCGCTTTATTATATCTGTTTTTTTATGTAGATTCAACTGCTAATTTTATCAATCTCTTCTTTTGTGAAATCTCCCTTAATTCATTCCGAAAAAAACCTCCGCTCTCTGATCCGGGAGCGGAGGTTATGATATGTTATATGTAAAAATAACATAATATTATTATATTTATACTGCCTCTTCTTCCGGAAGAACACCGGAAAAACTGTACTTGCTGCTTCTGCCTACCAGTTCTTTAACTGCACAGATCTTATCCGCCAGAGTTACGATCCAGGCTTCCCTGGTAGCCGGAGGAAGGGGTGTCAGCGGGAACATATGCTTTTTGATAATATCTTCTTCCACTTCATTAATGGAATAATCGTTCTTTGCATTGCGCAAAGCAATGCCCGGATGGCGGAATCCGTGTAAACGGTGGCTCCTGTCATACTCTCTCCAGTTATAAAGGAAATAGTCATGGAGGAGGGCGCCCCTGATCAGGGAGTCCCTGTCCACGTCCAGATGAAGCCGGTCCGCAATGCGGCAGCTTGTCAGGGCTACGTGGACACTGTGTGTATGCACACTTACATTTCTGTGCTGGGGGATTTTCTTTTCTTCTGTCAGATTCCCTTCGTGCTCCAGACGGCTGAGAATCTGATAGATCTGATATCTCGTAGAATTTTTATCTCTCATTTATATCTCCATTGCTTTCTGTTTTCAGACATCACCTGAACAGTCTAACGGAAAAATAAAAATAAATCAATTACGAAATCATTTCAAATGTCTGTAAAAATACGTTTTTTTGAGGATTAAACAGTAATTTAAATAAACAATAACAGAATTGTAACATATATTTTCAGACATTTACTGCCCAATCTGTTATTATTATAGTAATTAAGGGGGGATAGCTATGAGAAGATGGATGACTGCCATAGCTTTATGCATGCTTATGACCGCCGGGCTTTTCTTTTCGCCGTCGGCAGTCATAAAAGCTAAGGATCAGCCGGTTCCGGTTCAGACAGCAGCTCTGATCACTGACCGGGCATCAAGGACCGAAAAAGTATACCGGCCCGGTGATACCTGGAATACACCGGAATGGTCACTGACAATCGATTCCGTAGAGAAGACCGACGATCGCAATATCTATGCGGATATTGAACCGGCGGCCGTATATATTGTTACTTACACCTATGAGAATTTGCATTACACGACGACCTCAAAGCAGGGCCTTTGCATTGATCTGACTTCCAACAGAATCATCGACTGCAAAGGAAATCTGGGATATGATTATCCCCTGGACCGTCCGGAGGGCAGTCTGCCGGAGGAAATCCGGACAGGTCAGAAAAAGACCGCCCAGGCGGTCATCGGCGTTGATTATGAAGGTGCCTTTGTAATACAGGTACAGATGTATAACAGCGCAAAAAAGAGCCAGTATAAAGCCTTCTTTTCCTGCAACGTGTCGGATGAGTAGTCATGCTGATTAAATGAATACCCATCAGACAGCCGGCACAGCGGTTCAATCAGATCCGCTGTGCCGGCTGTTCTTTTATATAACCTGCCCCTCAGGACAGATGAAATACATTGATCAGGAGAATCCAGGCCAGCCCGTAATAAGTTACGACTGCAACCAGGTCATTTACGGTAGTGATCAGGGGTCCGGAGGCTACGGCCGGGTCAACCTTGAGTCTGTGGAAAAACATGGGGATCAGAGTCCCCACGAGACTCGAAAACATCATGGCCACCATCAGGGCCACACCGACGCATCCCGATACCATAAAGGCGTGCAGGGCTGAATTTCCTTTAAACACTAACAGATAAAGGCCGATGACAAAAAAGGCCAGCAATCCGAGAAAGATGCCGTTGGTCAGTCCAACCTTTACTTCTTTATAGACCAGCCCGACCTTCTGGCCTGCTGTCAGATTCTCATCCATCAGGACACGGATTGTAACAGCAAGGGACTGGGTTCCGACATTACCCGCCATATCCAGGATCAGGGACTGGAAACAGATTACAACAGGCAATACGGCCACAACAGTCTCGAATACACCCACAACGGATGAAACCAGGATTCCCAGGAAAAGGAGAATCAGAAGCCAGGGAAGCCTCTTCTTCATACTCTCTTTAGTGGTCTCATTGAGGTCTTCCTCAGCGGTCAGACCGGCCAGCTTTGCATAGTCCTCACCAAGCTCGTCATCTACGACTTCCACAATATCCTGGGCTGTGATGACACCCAGAATATGCCCTCTCTGGGAGATTACGGGAATCGAGTCCTCCTCATAATCTTTCAGACGCTCGATACAGTCACTGATCAGCTCATGGTCATACACATAGGGATAAGATGTGGAAATCAGCGTATGAAGGTCCGTGCCGTCCCTGGCAACGATCAGATCCTTTAAATCTATGGCTCCATAGTATTTATCATGTTCATCAACCGTATAGATGGTCATGATATTGTCATTTTCACCGGCCTGCCTGATCATTTCATGCATGGCCTGGCGAATGGTCAGGTCTTTTCCGATCTTGATGAAATTGGTCGTCATCTGCGATCCGATTTCATCTTCATCATAAGAAAGGATCAGCTGTACATCCTTGCTGGATTCTTCATCCAGAAGGCCTACCAGGGTCTCCCTTTCTTCCTCATCCATTTCCTCGAGAATATCGACAACGTCATCGGAGTCCATCATGGAAAGGACTTCCGCCATACTCTCATCATCCAGTTCTTCAAGGAAAGGTTCTACTTCTTCAATATAAGAGAAAATTTCCGCCAGCAGCTCCGGTCCCAGTACGGGATAAATCCGTTTTCTTTCCTCCGGACTGAGTTCTTCCATCGCTTCGGCAATATCGTTCTCATGATAATTGGATAGCTCGTCAAGAAGTTGTTCCGCCGGCATATCGCTTCGCATCAGGGCGAGCAATTCCCGGACAAATCCAGGCTCTTTCAGTATTTCCTTCGTCATGGTCGACCTCCTCTCTCATGATGCTTACTCCATTATTATACAAATCTTCCACTTTGTAAAGACGTGCGCCTTCCATAAAACAAAAAAAGGTCCCGTGATTTCTCACGGAACCCTGATAAGCTATATGTCAGACCGGTCTGTGTGATCAGTCAACAGCAACGATCTCTTTCTTGTTGTAGCTTCCGCAGGCCTTACATACTCTGTGAGGCATTGTTAAAGCGCCACACTTGCTGCACTTTACTAATGTCGGAGCACTCATCTTCCAGTTCGCTCTACGGCGGTCTCTTCTGCCTTTGGAAGATTTATTCTTGGGACAAATAGACATGGTCACACCTCCTCTTTCCGTAATATTTGACGTTCGAATACATATCTCATATGATGCAGAATTCCAGGTAAATTGATTCATTCATTATAATCACGGAAGATATCGCGAATCGCTGCCATCCTGGGATCAGCATGATCTGTCCGGCAGTCGCAGCTTACTTTGTTAAGATTCGCTCCGCACTGGGGACACAAGCCCCTGCAGTCTTCCTTACACAGAATCTTTGTCGGGAGTGCAACCACAATCTCGTCCTTGACAAGTATATCTGCATCCAACATGCATCCGTCCATGAAACTGACTTCATCTACGTCCTGATTGCCATCCTTGAGGCTGTCCAGATCGATCAGACGGTCTATCTTCACCGGTATGGTGACTGACACATCTTCAAGACAGCGGTCACATGGCATGATCAGAGTCATCTCGGTATCTCCGGTAACTCTCAGCTTCTTATCCTCTCTGGCGACCTTCAATAAAAATGGCTCATGATGAGCCACTTTGTAGCTGGTTCGCCGGAGCTTGATTCGATCCGAGTCCGGTTCCGCAGTATATTCTCTGATAATTGATGGAGTTGTCAAGATTTCGGAAATATTAATTAGCATAATTCCTGCAACCTCTTTTACTCATACTCTTGCTATTATACACATGAGATATTTTGTTGTCAATGATTTATTCTTCTTTTTTCTTCTCAAAATCCTCTTTGGTGCGGGTTCCCTTGGGGCCTGCTCCCAGCTGCATGTCGATCTCATGCTTATTATCGAGAATCTGTCTGTGTTCCTCTTCCAGCTTCTGAATGACCGCGTCGAAATACTCTCTCTCCTGCTTGATGATATTCTTGTACATATATTCCATGCCTTCAAGAATATTCTGGGCATACTGAAGAGCGCCCGTCTGTACCTCTGAAGCGTTGGCTCTGGACATGGTCCTGAGGGCATCCGCCTCGTCCTGGGCTTCTTTGAGAAGTGTGTCGGCACGCATCTGGGCGATTTTCACAATCTCATCTTCACCCACCAGAGTACCTGCCTCCTGGCGTGCGCTTTCCATGATCTTGTCCGCTCTGGCGCGGGCGTCGTCCAGGATGGTATCCCTGGCCTTGATGATCTCTCTGCTCTGTGCCAGTTCTCTGGGCAGCTGGTCATGGAGCTCATCCAGCATGGTAAGTATCTCTTCCCTGTTAACCTTGATCATACTTCCGCCGCCCAGCATACCTGCGGACCGGCAGTTGTCGATGTACACTTCGATCTCATCAATCAATTGTTCTACAGTCATATCAGCCATCTTCATTCTCCTTTATATAAATTGCAAAGCATTTTCAAATCAAAACTTGTCTCAGGCCTGCCGGTAAAACTTATCCTCAATCCTCCGGGCAGTCTTTTCGGGAACAAAGCCCCTGACCGGCGCTCCAAATGCGATCAGTTCCCTGACCGAACTGGAACTCATGTAGGAATACCGCGCATCCGTTGTAAGAAAAAGAGTTTCAATATCATCGCAGAGCTTGCGGTTTGACTGGGCCATGACCAGCTCAAACTCAAAGTCTGCAGGGGTTCTCAATCCGCGGACAATGACCTCCGCGCCCACCTGCCTGCAGAAATCAATCTGCAGTCCCTCAAAGGATGACACCTCAACATTCGGCAGATCTGTCAGTACCTCTCTGAGCATTTCCATACGCTCCTCAAGAGAAAAGAGAGGTTGTTTGCGCTTGTTGACCAGTATCCCGATCACCAGCCTGTCAAAGAGCCGGCTGGCCCTTCGGATGATATCGACATGCCCCAGTGTGACCGGGTCAAATGTACCCGGATAAATTGCTGTAGCCATAATTGCCTCTTTTCTGTCCTTATTGAATCCTGCAGGCTCTTAAAGCCTGAACTGACCCAAAATGATTTTATCATATCCCTTTATTGTTTTGCAATAATCAGCTGTTATTAATCAGCCTTTTTTATGAAGATATGACGGTTGGTCTTGTAGGTCTTGATCCGGTCCACAAAGAAGCCCATATCCTCCACATAATCAAAGTCTGTATCCAGATCGCTTTCAATGATCACCAGACTGTCCCGGTGGAGCAGGGAGGATTGAGAAAGAGCGTAAAGAGCCTCTCTTTCAAGTCCTTTCCCGTAGGGCGGATCCATAAAGACAATGTCAAATGCTTCTTCTTTTCCGTTCATGATGGCGATTGCGGAAAGGGCATCTCTTGTCATCAGTTCCGCTTCTTCCCTAAGCCTGGTGTGGACCAGGTTGTCCTGTATACAGGCAGCGGCTTTTCTGTTATTTTCCACAAAAACAGCGCGGGATGCTCCCCTGCTCAATGCCTCAATGCCGATTCCTCCGCTTCCTGCGAAGAGATCCAGGAATCTGCAGCCCGGAATATCAAAGGAGATTATATTAAAAAGCGTCTCTTTGATCCGGTCTGTGGTAGGTCTTGTATCTTTGCCTTCGATGGTCTTCAGCTGAAGTCTTCTGGCCTTTCCGGCTATAACACGCATAATCTTCTTCTCCTTCCTGTCAGCTTCTTTCTGATCATACGGATTTCGCCCGGTGTCAGCCCGCAGGCAATAAAGTACCGGTAAAAGGATCCGTACTTTTCCATAATGTGATCATAGGCGCCTCTGATCCACTCTCTCTTTGAGTACTGCAGCTTTTCCAGACCCATGGGGTAGTCTACATCGACATTTCCGTCCAGATAGGAATATGTTACCTCATAATTGGCCATGATGTCTTCCCTGCTGACTCCGCAGATACCCAGCAGGAGCATGGCCAGGACACCTGTCCGGTCTTTTCCTGCAGTACAGTGGAAAAGAACACATTTTTTTCTGTGGCGGATAATAAAACGCATCAGTTTTCCCACCATTTTACGGTATTCTGTCAGATTAATGTAAAACTGTCCGGGATCAAAACCTTTTTCCCTCACTTCACGCATATCCAGCACATTGTCCGTAATAAAAGGAAGATTAATATAGGCAACGGAAGAATCATCTGCAAATGCGTTGGGAAATTTCTCTGCTTCCGGCTCACCCCTCAGATCGATAATGGCACCCAGACCGTAGCTTTTAAGAAATCTCCAGTCCTCTTCCGTAATACAGTCCAGCCTTTCGCTCCGGAGAAACTCATGGTATCTGGTCACGGCGCCGTTGCCCGCCGCATATCCGCCCAGTTCCCTGACATTATAGGCTCCTTCCATGGGAAGGCGGTTATAGTTATATGAAGCATTTCTTTTCATCTCAATCCTCCTGCTGTCTATATATCCTGTGCATAATTCAGTTTATCGCTGATTCCGTAGCCGTAAAGCTCATGAAAGTTGAAGCCGTCTTCTCGGAGCTGGGTTACGGCTTCCGATGCCATTTTCAGGACATCTGCATTTGCGTAAATGTCTCCCAGGGCAAAGTCCATGGTTCCGCTCTGTCTGGTTCCGAACAGATCTCCCGGACCCCTGAGTCTGAGATCCTCATTTGCAATATGGAAGCCGTCATTGGAATGACCGATTACCGCAAGCCTGTCCATTGCTTCCTTTTCGTCTGTTCCCGAGATAAAGATACAGTAGGACTGGGCGCTGCCTCTTCCTACCCTTCCCCGCAGCTGATGGAGCTGTGCCAGGCCGAAGCGCTCGGCATTCTCGATCAGCATAACTGTAGCATTGGGAACGTCAATCCCCACCTCGATCACGGTTGTGGATACCAGTATGTCAATCTCTCCTCCGGCAAACTCTTTCATGATTTCATTCTTCTGAGCGGCAGGCAGTTTCCCGTACAGGGAGGAGATCCTCACCGAAGGCGGCATGTCGGCCGTAAGCATCTTTGTATAGTTTTCCACGCTTTCCAGTTCCACACTTTCCTCATCCGTTATCATGGGACAGATGACATAAGCCTGGTGTCCCATACTGACCTGCTTCTGAAGGAAATTCCACGCGGCAGGTCTGTAGGCCTGTCCCACCACCGAGTTTTTTATGGGCAGCCTGTTGGCAGGCAGTTCATTTACAATGCTGACATCCAGGTCTCTGTAAAGAATGATTCCCAGTGTCCTGGGTATGGGTGTTGCGCTCATGACAAGCACATGGGGGTCCTCCCCCTTTTTCATCAGAGCATCTCTCTGTCTTACGCCAAAGCGGTGCTGCTCATCTGTTATGACAAGGGCAAGCCTGGCAAAGTCCACCGTCTCCTGGATCAGGGCATGGGTTCCGATGATCACATCAATATTGCCGTCGGCCAGTTCCTGCCGTATTTTCCGCTTTTCTCCCGCTCTGGCCGACCCGGTCAGAAGTCCGCACCGGATGCCGTAGCCGCCCAGAAAGGTTCTGAAGCTGTCATAATGCTGTTCAGCCAGCACTTCCGTAGGCGCCATCATGGCAGCCTGGTAGCCGGCAAGAACGGCAGCATAGACTGATATGACTGCTATAATGGTCTTTCCGCTTCCCACGTCGCCCTGGACCAGCCGGTTCATGGCGGTCGTCCCGGAAAAATCATTACGGATGTCCTCAAGGGCTTTTTCCTGGGCCCCCGTCAAAGCAAAGGGCAAGCCGTTAATAAATTCCCGGACCCGGTCATCCATCGGGATCAGGTAGCGGTTCAGAGTCTTGTGAGCCCTCTCCCGCACCAGTTCCATAGACACAAAGAATCGGAAAAATTCATCAAAAATAACACGTTCTCTGGCCCTCAGCAGTGTCTCTTCATCCTCCGGAAAATGTACAGTATAAAGGGCTTTCTCCTCATTTTCCAGGCTGTAATAGTTTTTTACCGTCTCAGGCAGATAGTCCGGGGAGTCATATATGGAAAAAGCGCCTCTGATCGCCTTTTGCATCTGTTTGTTGGACAGGCCGGCCGTCAGAGGATATACGGGCTGAAAGGTCTTCCTTTTCTCCCTGTACTGAGCCGGTGTGGAAATCTCAGCCTGCTCCATCATCAGCCTTCCCGCCTTGAAGACGGGAACTCCGGTAAAAATATAGGTTTCACCCTGCCTGAGGGTCCTGCGAAGATAAGGCATGTTGTACCAGCGCATAAAGAGACTTCCGCTGTCGTCTTTTACAAGGCATGTACATACCTTCCTCTTTCCTCTCGCTGACAGATTGACCGGTGAATCCAGCCGGACTGCCACCGAACACCTTTCCCAGACAGCCAGCCTGCTTATCGGAACGGGATCCTCATAAATCAGATAGCATCTGGGATAATGATGGATCAGATCTTCCACCGTCTCTATATTAAGCCTTTTCAGAAGCTTTTCCGTTTTTTCTCCGATTCCACGGATCTCCCTGACTGCTGTCATCCGCTTTCCGCCTTTTCCTTTAAAATGAAAGAGCTGCCCCGCCGTTACAGCGCAGGCAGCCTCCTGTTACTTACTCTACTGATAACATATAATAATAGATGGGCTGGCCGCCGTAATTTGTCTCGACTTCGCAGTCTTCATACTTTTCAGCCAGCAGTGACGCCATTTCGTCCGCATCTTCTTTTTTGACATCGGAGCCGTAATATAATGAGATCAGCTCACTGTCTTCATCGGCCATGGTATCCACCAGATCAAGGACAACCTGGGTCAGGTCGGTTCCGACTGCCGCAATACCGTCGTCACCTATTCCCATGATGTCACCGTTATGGATTTCCTTGCCGTTGATCACCGTATCCCGCACAGCGTAGGTCACTTCGCCGGAAGCGATCAGTTCGCTGCTTTCCTTCATGCTCTCCATGTTGGTGTCCACATCCGAATCAGGCATATAGCCGACCATGGCCGCAATACCCTGGGGGATGGTCTTTGTGGGAATCACGATGATCCTCTTGTCTTCTGTCAGATCCCTTGCCTGCTCTGCAGCAAGGATAATGTTTTTATTATTGGGAAGAACAATGATATTCTCGGCATTAAGGTTGGAGATGGCATTCAGGATGTCCTCCGTGCTGGGATTCATTGTCTGACCGCCCTCGATGATCCGGTCCACGCCCAGTCCCAGGAAGAGTTCCGTAAATCCGTCGCCGACTGATACCGCAACAAAACCAAGCTTTTTGGCCGGCTCCGCAGCAGCTGCCGCTTTCTTTTTTTCTTCTTCCAGTCTCTCCTGCTCTCTCTGTCTTTTGGCGACATTTACAGCGTCTTTGATCAGCTTTTCCTCATGCTCGATCCGCATGTTATCAACCTTCATATTACAGAGAGAACCGAAAGTCAGTCCTTTTTCAAAAGCCTGTCCCGGATGATTGGTATGTACATGGACCTTACAGATCTCATCGTCAGCCACACATACAAGGGAATCACCGATGGAGAGCAGGTATTTCTTGAATTCGTTCTCCGTATCGGCATCCATAGGCTCATTTAACATGACAATAAACTCGGTACAGTACCCGAACTTGATATCGTCTGTTGAAATCGGAGGCCTTACAAAGTCCTCCGTAGAGGGAAGTCCGCTTGTATCAGGAACGACTACCTCCGTCACTTTACCCGTGAGGGAGTCAAGCGCGCCCTGAAGCACTTCCATAAGACCCTGTCCGCCTGAATCCACAACACCTGCTTCTTTAAGAACAGGAAGCATGTCCGGTGTTCTGGCAAGAACTTCGTATCCGTAAGTTACAACCGTCTCGGCAAAGGGAATCAGCTCCATCCCGGGGTTTTCCTTTACCAGTTCGCCCGCTTTGTCAGCCATACCTTTAGCAACTGTAAGTATGGTACCTTCTTTGGGTTTCATGACCGCCTTATAGGCAGTCTCCACTGCCCGCTGGAAGCCCTGGGCGATCATTTCCACACCCAGTGTCTCTTCTGAAGAGACTGCACGGGTGAAGCCGCGGAAAAGCTGAGACAGGATTACGCCCGAGTTACCTCTGGCGCCCCGAAGAGATCCGCTGCTGATTGCCTTACAGACACTCTTCATGGTGGGCTCGCTGATGGCTCCTACCTCTTTTGCGGCTGACATGATCGTCATGGACATATTGCTTCCCGTATCTCCGTCAGGGACCGGAAAAACATTCAACTCATTGATATATTCCTTCTGTTCGTTTATACGATTGGCACCGGCCAGAAACAGCCTCTGAAGGGTTTTGGCATCAATGCTATTCATGCTCACAATTTCCTCCTTACTCCTGCGTCACCGCAACGGATGATCAGTCTACAATACGTACGCCTTCAACATAGACATTGATTTTATCTACAGTCATCTTCGTAAGTTTTTCCACCTTATACTTTACATTCTGAATGAGATTTTCCGTTACTGTGGCGATGGACAATCCGTATACAACGATAATGTGGAAATCAATTCTGATCTTGTTATCATCGATACTTACATGGACACCCTTCGTGAGGTTGTCTCTGCGGAGAAGGCGGACCAGTCCGTCTTTTACGTTGACGGAAGCCATGCCCACAATGCCAAAACACTCGACCGCCGTAATACCGGCATACTTGGCAATTACTTCTTCATCAATAAAAATCTGTCCCAGATCTGTCTGAATCTGTCCTTTCATATGCTCCTCCATATAAAACATTTGTACAGTAAGAAAAAAGAGGGAATCACCGATTCCCTCAAAACTCGCATTTGCATTCTTACCCGTCGGGTCTGAAGCAGACATGGTCTGCCATCAGTGATACAAAAACCTATGCACGTTCCACTTTGCCAGATCTCAAACAAGAAGTACAAACATACATCTTTTTGGAAGCTCCATTCACCTTAACTCTTACAGACTTAATGTTAGACTTCCACATTTTGTTAGATCTTCTATGTGAATGACTCACTTTAATACCGAAATGAGCACCTTTATCACAGATAGCGCATCTTGCCATGACAGCACCTCCTCGCTGTTAATATTAAGCCTGAAAGACTTACAACAGTGTTATACTATCAGAAACGCTGACAAAATGCAAGGATAAATTTCACAAATTATACAAAGTGGTATGAGGCCTGACCGGCTCAGGAATCAAGGGAAGTGGTCTCTGCCTCTTTATTCAGTTCTTCTTCAATGATCTCAGCAACATCAGGTTCTTCCTTTCCCCGGCTGCTGATCAGAGATGATATCTTATTGACTGCGTCAGGCACCATATCAAGAACCTTATTCATGGCATCCTGGCTGCGCACATTGATCAGTCTGGATGTGCCGTCTTTGATGATCAGGATCGCACAGGGTGCCATCTTTGCGCTTAGTCCGCCGGCATTGTTGTTGTCAGTCTTCTCCTTGCCCATGACACCGGCACCCATACCGAATGAAACATCTACAAGGGGGACAATGATGGTACTTCCTACCACTTTCGGCTCACCGACAACTGTCTTTGACGAAAGAAGGTGATCCATTCCTTCAAAAAGGGCATTAACGGTTTCCTTGAAATTCTGGTTGCTCATTTGCTTCCTCCTCTTATTTCCTGAGGACCGTGAAAATCAGTGTCCTCATTTGTTTCTTTAACATTACCTCTATGAAGATTACCAGGAAAAAACCAAACCGTATTCTGCCTTTTCCCCGGCAGTCCGCGGTCAGTATCTTCCTTTCAAAATGTGGTTCGTAAATAAAAGTCTCTCCGTAAAGCGGATACAGTAAGGCTGCGGCGGATGTGGCTCTTCCGTCCGTTACGGGATCGCCTGATCCGAATGCCATCTCTCCTTCCAGTTTTTGCGGAAAAATGTGTTTTATAACCTTTTTTAAAATCCTGATAGAAAAAGGGATGCAGACATCAAGTTCCAGGCTTTTTATCTTCTCTATTCTTTCTTCATAAGCCTGCAGGGAACGTCGGATCCGCTCTGCCGTCATCTTAAACCAATTGACGATCCGGTCGATAAGCGGTTCCTTATCCTCTTTTTCCTCAGGCAGTACAGGTTCGACTTTTTCCCCGGAAACTTCCTGTATCACTTCTTCCCTGGCCTGCTCAGGCTCTGTCCGGGCTTCTGTTTCAGGCTCCTCCGGCTGATCCGGCTCTTCTTCTGCCGGGGCTTCATCCCGGTCCGGCCGGGCCGTTTCCTCCGAATCCTCTCTGGAAGGAGGAGGCAGCTCTTCTTCCGGTTTTTCCTTCTCTTCCGTTTCTCCCATTATGGTAAGCCAGGCTATCCTGAGCCTGTAAGTCACGTCCGTGTTTTTTCCCCGCAGAGAAAAATGTATCAGGGAGAGAAGCCAGGTATAGTCAGCCTTATAACGTACTTCCGGTTCCTCAGGCTTCTTAATTTCAAAGCTGTACCGCACAGGAACAAGCAGAACAGTCAGAAGAATCAGGAGGAACAATCCCAGAATCACAAGCATCACGATTCCGGCGACCTTCAGAACGCTTATTAAAATTGATAACAGCAAAGGTCTCTATGCCTCCTCTTCTTTAAAAATCTGCAAGATATTCCTTCAGTCTGCCGATCTGTCCCGTCTCATCACAGGCAAGAACCAGCTTTTCCACGATCCGGCAGGCTTCCTTGCGGGATCCTGCTATTCCGAGGACTTTAACGTCATGCTCCCGGTAGTAATCCTTAAAAACTTCATATGACGGGAGGATATACATTTGCCCTCCGGCGGTGGGCGCAGTGGTTACGGCATACCAGCCTCCTTTTTTTACCGGCCTGTTTCCTGCCAGAGCTTTAAGGATCTCATTCGCATGCTTATTGACTTTTTCTCCGACCACAATCTTTTCGGATATTCGCATGATCTTTTCCTTCTTTTATTATATACGTTTTATTAAAAGCTATCAATAAATTAACCGGCAGAACCCGGATCATTTAATGTGTTCATGGGAAAAGAGATGATCACTGCAGTACTCATAATTCCCGTTACATTTAGAACAGAAGCGGAACTCAAGATCCGGATCATCCTTCTCGGTCCTTCCGCAGACCGCACAGTAATGGCGGGATCCGCCTGCTGCCCCGGATACCTTTTCCGCTTTTTCTCTTTCCTTTTTATAGCGCTGCTTTCTCCTGATCTCTCCCGGAGAAATCTTCTTATAATTCCTTGAGGAGAAGAAAAATAGGAGGAAATTAAGCAGACTGACAATGATACAGATCCGGGTGCCCAGATCACCTATAATAAAGGTGTAGAGCAAAAGGGCCACGTCCAGGTAAGCCAGCCAGCGGACCTTGATGGGAATCAGGGCATACAGGTAGACCTGCATGTCCGGAAAAATAGCCGCGTAAGCCAGGAATATGGACAGGTTCAGATAGTAGGTGTCCAGAAAGATTCCCGGCTGCCTTGTGATGGCATATACAATAAAACCGGAAAGCATGGTTCCCAGAATTCCTACCAGTATATACATATTAAAACGGAATGCTCCCCAGATGTGTGACAGCGACTGGCCGATGGAGTAATAGAAAAGCAGCATGAAAACAAGGAAAATGATGTTGCTTTCGGTGGTCGCGATCAGGAAGCTTACAAGTCTCCAGACCTGACCCTGAAGGACCAGATAGGGGTTAAAGCTCAGTGTATAGTAGAGAGACCCTCTTGACATGATATTCAGCATGGCGCCGATTCCGTATGCCAGGGCAATATATAAGGGCAGATTCGGAATAGCGTATCTGCCGAACTTTCTTTCCAGTCGGTTTAACCAGTTCATGGTAATTCCTGCCTCCTTTTTTTCCGAAATAAATGTAGGTACCCACGTCTGCCGGATCAGAGTTTTTTGCTGAATATGACAAAAATCCAGGCAACGACAGTCAGAATAATTGAAATAATGGTCATGATCCAGAATCCCATGGGATCTCCGGCAAACGGGATGCCGGGCACATTCATGCCCAGGGCGCTGGAGATGATAGTAGGAATGGTGAGGACAACAGTAATTACCGCCAGAAGCTTCATGACGTTATTCATGTTATTGTTAATGATATTGGCATAGGCATCCATGGTCCCGTCCAGAATATCCGTATATATTTTGGACATCTCAATACCCTGCCTGTTTTCTATAATAATATCCTCCAGATCATCCATATCTTCTTCTGTCCTGGGAATGGCCTGGATCCGCTTCAGTCTGTCAAGAACCACTTCATTGCCTCTTAAAGAAGTTGAAATATAGACCAGGCTCTTCTCCAGCTCCAGCATTTCCAGCAGTTCTTCATTACGCTGATACTTCTGAAGCTTCTCTTCTACAGCTTCACTGGTCTTATTGATAATTTTCAGATAGCGCAGATACATGGATGCAATGCGGTAGAGCATCTTGTGAAAGAGGTTGGTCAGGTTATCGGTAGAAGCATTCCGCACTCTCCCGTCCATAAATACCGTCAGGACCGGATTGTCTGTCAGACAGACGGTGATCAGGTACTCTTTCATATAAATAAAGCCTATGGGAATGGTACAGAAAGTCTCCCTGCCGTTACGGACTTCCGTATCAGGAAGATCCATGATGATAAGAGTATAGTGATCCTCGCTCTCAATACGGGATCTCTCCTCCTCATCCAGCGCACCTTTCAGATCCACCGGATCAATATCAAAACGGCCGGATATCTCATCCAGTTCTGCGGGTGTCGGATTGGTCATGGCAATCCAGCTTCCGCTTTCTATCGTATCACACTCCTGCAGTCTTCTGCCGGCTGTCCTGAACACTCTGATCATACAAATACCACCCTGTTTTTTCAGTATTATACAGTTAAAAAGATTATATGAAATATACCGGTCTTTGTCAAACCGAAGCGGCCTGCAGGGAGGCATGGGAAGGACCCCGAAAGATTTTTTACTGTTGTTTTTTGCCCTGACCTAATTTATAATGATGAAGATATAGAAAAGAAGGAGTGTATAGCATTCATGAAGCATTCTTTAGGAATCGACATTGGTTCAACCACAGTTAAAGTGGCTGTGATTGACGACAAACACAGTATTCTGTTTTCTGATTATCAAAGACACTTTGCAAATATTAAAGAAACACTTCAGGATCTCTTAAGCAAAGCCCGGAAATGTCTCGGAAACATCACGGTATGCCCGACAGTCACGGGCTCAGGCGGTATGGCAATCTCCGAGTATCTGAATATTCCTTTCTGCCAGGAGGTCGTCTGTGTTGCTGAGGCCCTTCAGGATTTTAATCCCGAGACGGACGCTGCCATTGAGCTGGGCGGCGAAGATGCCAAGATCATCTATTTTGACAATGGGATTGAGCAGCGTATGAATGGCGTATGCGCCGGCGGTACAGGATCCTTTATTGACCAGATGGCAAGCCTTCTGCAGACAGATGCCGCCGGTCTCAACACTTACGCGGCCGGCTATGACACCATATACCCCATTGCCGCACGCTGCGGTGTTTTTGCAAAATCAGATATACAGCCTCTGATCAACGAGGGTGCCACAAAGGAAAACCTGGCGGCCTCCATCTTTCAGGCTGTCGTCAACCAGACCATCAGCGGTCTGGCCTGCGGTAAGCCGATCAGAGGGCATGTGGCCTTTCTTGGGGGACCTCTGCATTTTCTCCCGGAACTTAAACAGGCTTTTATCCGTACACTGGAACTGGATGACGATCATATCATAGATCCCGAGTATTCTCATCTGTTCGCTGCCAAGGGTGCAGCCCTGCAGGCACAGGAGGAATGTACATTTACCCTGGACCACCTGCTGGAAACCTTCCATTCGGATATCCATCCCATGGTGGAAGTAGAGCGTCTGGAGCCTCTTTTTGCCACAGAAGAAGAATACGAAGCATTCTCTCAGGCTCACAGTGTCCACACGGTAAAAAAAGGCGATCTGTCTTCCTGTCACGGCAAATGCTTTCTGGGTATCGACGCAGGTTCCACAACGACCAAACTGGCCCTGATCGACGAGGAAGGCGCACTGCTCTACCGTTTCTATGATAATAACAACGGCAGCCCCTTAAAGACTACCATCCGGGCCATCCGTGAGCTGAAAGAGCTTCTTCCTCCGGATGCCGTGATCGCGGGAAGCTGTTCCACAGGATACGGCGAGGCTCTGATCAAATCTGCCCTGAATCTGGACCACGGGGAAGTGGAAACCATGGCCCACTATTACGCAGCCGCTTTCTTTGACCCCAAAGTTGACTGTATTCTTGATATCGGCGGTCAGGATATGAAATGCATCAAGATCCGCAACCAGGCAGTGGATAACGTCCTGCTCAATGAGGCATGTTCTTCCGGATGCGGCTCTTTCATAGAGACATTTGCCAATTCTCTGAATTACAAAGTAGCTGATTTTGCAAAAGTTGCGCTTTTTGCACCTTCACCCATTGACCTGGGAAGCCGCTGTACCGTTTTTATGAATTCCAAGGTAAAGCAGGCGCAGAAGGAAGGGGCTTCTGTCGGCGATATCTCAGCCGGTCTGGCTTACTCTGTAATCAGGAACGCTCTCCTGAAAGTCATCAAACTCACTGACCCCAAACAGCTGGGAACCCACATTGTGGTCCAGGGCGGCACATTTTACAACGACGCTGTCCTGCGCAGTTTTGAGCGCATTTCCGGATGCAGTGCTGTCCGTCCCGATATTGCCGGGATCATGGGCGCTTTCGGCGCAGCCCTGATCGCCCGGGAACGGGAGGAAGAAACCGGTCCTTCTTCCATGCTCTCACTGGATGAAATCATCGGTCTTCACTATGAGAATTCCATGAGCCGGTGTAAAGGCTGCAATAATGCCTGCATCCTCACTATCAACGATTTTGGCGGCGGAAGACGCTTTATCTCAGGTAACCGGTGTGAACGCGGACTGGGCCTGGAAAAGAACAGCGAACACCTTCCCAATCTTTACGAATACAAGTATAAAAGGATATTCCAATATAAGCCGCTGTCCCGGGAGGAGGCAGTGCGCGGGGAGATCGGTATCCCCAGGGTACTGAATCTTTATGAGAATTATCCTTTCTGGTATACATTTTTCACGGCCCTCAAGTTCCGTGTCCGTATATCGCCCCGCTCCTCCAGGAAGATTTACGAGATGGGTATTGAATCCATACCCAGCGAGTCCGAGTGCTATCCGGCGAAAATTGCCCACGGGCACGTTATGTGGCTCTTAAGGCAGAATATACGTACCATCTTCTATCCCTGTATTCCTTACGAGGAGAACGAGACGCCCGATGCCAACAATCATTACAATTGTCCCATCGTAACGTCTTATGCAGAGAACATTAAAAACAATATGGAGGAGCTGCAGGATCCTTCCGTGCTCTTCCTGAATCCTTTCCTGGCTCTTGACAACAGAGAGGCTCTGGCCGTAAGGCTTTATGATGAGTTGTCGCCCCATTTTGATGTGACAGCGGAGGAAATCTCCCTGGCTCTGGACATGGCCTACAGCGAGTCGGCCGCAGTGAGAAAAGATATCCAGCAGAAGGGCGAAGAAACCCTGGCCTATCTGGCAGAGACAGGAAAAACAGGTATTGTCCTTTGCGGACGGCCCTACCATATAGACCCGGAGATCAACCACGGTATTCCTGAACTGATCAACTCCTTCGGTCTGGCTGTTTTAAGTGAGGACTCCATCTCCCATCTGGGACAGCCCGAGCGGCCTCTGATTGTATCAGACCAGTGGATGTACCACTCCAGACTGTATTGTGCGGCTAATTACGCCAAGAAGAATCCCCAGCTGGAGGTAATCCAGCTGAACTCCTTCGGTTGCGGACTGGACGCCGTCACCACAGACCAGGTCAATGATATTCTGGTCCGTTCCGGCAGACTCTACACTGTTTTAAAGATCGATGAGGTCAATAATCTGGGTGCGGCCCGTATCCGGATCCGGTCACTGATCGCCGCTGTCCGTATCAGGGAAAGACGTGGAATTCTTCCCACCCCGCAGCCTTCCAATATCGACAAGGTGGAATTTACAAAAGAGATGAAAAAGGACTATACCATTCTGGTTCCCCAGATGTCTCCTATTCATTTCGATCTGCTGGCGCCTGCCTTCCTCCACTGCGGCTACCATGTGGAAATCCTTCCCGAGATGGGCAGAACTGCCGTGGACGCAGGACTTCGATACGTTAATAATGACGCATGCTATCCATCGCTGATCGTAGTCGGACAGATCATGACCGCTCTCACATCGGGCAAGTACAACACCGATAAGACAGCAGTCATCATCACCCAGACCGGCGGCGGCTGCCGGGCGACCAATTATATCGGCTTTATCCGCCGTGCCCTGGAAAAGAACGGCTTCGGCCATGTGCCCGTCATAAGCCTAAGTGTGCAGGGTATTGAGAAGAATGAAGGATTCCGTTTTACGCCTGCACTCCTGATCAGGTTCCTGCAGGGTGTTATCTACGGAGACCTCTTTATGCGGGTTCTTTATCGTGTAAGGCCCTATGAAAAAGTCAAAGGTTCCGCCAATCACCTTCATCAGATCTGGAAGAAACGGTGCATCAAGTCTCTGGAGCGGGCTAAATACGGTGAATTCAAGAGAAATGTCCGGGGCATCATCCGGGACTTTGACCTGCTTCCCATCCATAAGGAAGCCCGCCCGAGAGTAGGTATCGTCGGAGAAATCCTTGTCAAATTCCTGCCGGATGCCAATAACCATCTGGTAGATGTACTGGAGCAGGAGGGAGCCGAAGCGGTCATGCCTGATCTGCTGGACTTCTTCTTCTACTCTTTATATAACGGTAATTTCAAGGCGGAATACCTTGGCAAGTCAGAGCGGACCGCAAAGCTGCTCAACCTTGGTATCAGGGCAATCGAACATTACAGAGGATTCATGCGAAAGGCGCTTGAAAAGAGCAGCCGTTTTGATCCGCCGCCCCATATTTCGGAGCTTGCGGAATACGCAAAGCCCATTGTATCCCTGGGCAACCAGACCGGTGAAGGCTGGTTCCTTACCGGGGAAATGATCGAACTGATCAAGGGCGGCGCGCCCAACATTGTCTGTACGCAGCCCTTTGCCTGCCTGCCAAATCACGTAGTAGGCAAGGGTGTTATCAAAGAAATCCGCCGCCAATATCCTCTGGCCAATATCGTTGCTATCGACTATGATCCCGGTGCCAGTGAGGTTAACCAGATTAACCGGATCAAACTGATGCTTGCAGCAGCCAAGAAGAATCTGGAAAAAGAACAGTCTTAAAGATAATCGAAAAGAGGCTTCGCAGTAACTGCGAAGCCTCCTTTGTTTTATGGTCGTCTTATGAGTGTTTCCGGACGGAAATCCCCCGGCCGGCCAGGTATTCTTTCAGGTCCCGGATCTCCAGTTCCTTAAAATGGAAAAGAGAAGCTGCCAGTGCCGCGTCTGCCTTTCCCTCTGTAAATGCGTCGTAAAAATGTTCTTTGTTTCCCGCTCCGCCTGAGGCAATCACGGGAATACCCGTATTCTCTGCTATGGTCCTGGTCAGTTCCAGATCGTATCCGGCCTTGGTCCCGTCACAGTCCATACTGGTCAGGAGGATCTCGCCGGCACCCAGTGACTCTGCCTTCATGGCCCATTCCACCGCGTCGATCCCCATATCGATCCGTCCTCCGTTGCGGAATATATTCCATCCGCCGTCCTCTCTCCTCTTAGCGTCGATGGCTACGACAACACACTGGCTGCCGAACTTTTCCGCCGCTTCGCTGATCAGCTCGGGCCTGAGTATGGCTGCTGTATTGACGGACACTTTGTCAGCTCCCTCCCGCAGGATACGGCGGAAATCATCTACAGTCCGGATCCCGCCGCCTACCGTAAAAGGTATGAATACCTTCTCGGCCACCTTTCGCACCATCTCGGTAACAGTTTCTCTGGCGTCGGAGGATGCTGTGATATCAAGGAAGACAAGTTCGTCGGCTCCCGCGGCGTCATAGGCCGCGGCAATTTCCACCGGATCTCCGGCATCGATCAGATTCACAAAATTAACCCCTTTTACCACACGGCCTCCGGTCACATCCAGACAGGGGATGATTCTCTTGGTAAACATGATATGGTTTCCTCCTTACAGATATATAAAATGATCCAGTATGGCAAGTCCGGTGCCGCTGCTCTTCTCCGGATGGAACTGACACGCGAAGATCCGTCCGTGTTCCACGGAAGCATCGATTTCCACACCGTATTCCGTGACGGCTGCCACATCTTTTCTGTCTTCGGCCTGCAGGTAGTAAGAATGAACAAAGTATACATAGGGATCCGGCTCAAGTCCTTCAAACAGCGAAGCTCCCTCCCGGACTTTCAGTGAATTCCATCCCATATGGGGTATTTTCAGATCTTCCCTGTCCGGAATTCGCAAAACTCTGCCCCTGAGAAGGCCAAGTCCCTTAACGCCCGGACTTTCTTCACTTTCTTCAAAGATCAGCTGTAATCCCAGGCAGATACCAAGAAAAGGAATCCCTCTTTCGGTCACCTCGCGGATCACATCCACAAGTCTGTATTCATTAAGCCGCTTCATGGCATCCCCGAAGGCACCGACTCCGGGAAGAATCACGTGGTCTGAAGAAAGGATTATTTCCGGATCTCTTGTGATTACGGTCTCGGCACCCAGATGCTGCAGGGCTTTTTCAACGCTTTTTATATTTCCGGCATCATAATCGATTATTGAAATCATAAAAAAACTATCTCCTTTGCAGATTGATAAAATGTATTTTACCATATTTCCGTCTGCTCTTGTATGCATTTTTTATACAATTTCGCAAATCATGTGCATGAACAAGGCTTTTTATTTGTTAAATGCTATAAAAAAACCGCATATTCTTGATTTTTCCGTTTCGTTGTACTAAGATATCTTTGATACTTTGGAAACTATGACTACTAACACGGAAAAATACATGAAAGGGGACTTTTAACGATGAAGTCAACATTTAATGTGGAGTTTGCAGGAAATCAGATTGAAAGCAAAGAAGTAATCGCAAAGGCTAAAAAAGTATGGGTAGACGAAGGAAATCAGGACCGCAAGGTTAAAGATCTCAAGACTCTCGATTTATATATCAAGCCCGAAGACAATGCTGTTTACTATGTTTTCAATGAAGACGAGTCCGGAAGCTTTGCACTTTACGAAGACTAATTCAGAACTATATAGCCTTCAAAAAAGATAACCGCTGCACCATGGGTATCAGATACCCCGGTACAGCGGTTTTTGTTATTTATTGGGTATTCAAAGTTTTTTAGGGTCACTCTTTTTTAGGGTTTGGTTTTAGGGTCTAACTTTAGGGGCCAGTTTTAGGGTCTGATTTATAAATTTTAAAGGGCAAGGAATCTTCCGGTTCCTTGCCCTTCTGCTCTTTTTCTT
>JAFRFJ010000034.1:0-11832 GCA_017434385.1 Eubacterium sp. | reverse complement strand
GATTTTAAGGTGAAAAAGGTATAGAATTAACAATGAAGGAAATAATACTATAGTTTGATAACAGTCCCGTGATAACAATTTGATAACATTAGCTGATACAGTCCGTGTGATATGGACAGCTGAAACCAAATGAAATCAAATCGTAACAGAGAACCCTAACAAAAATGTTTAAGGTACAGGTTAAGTTAGGGAGTACGAATAAGATAGAAACGCTGAAGAGCCGCTTACAAAGCGGCTCTCCATTTTTTTATCTATAAAATGGCTATAATAAATCTCCTATATCCGCTGCCAAAGCAGCATGTTTTTATCAAACAGACTATTCAGCCTACCGGTGTCTTTCAGCCACGCAAGATAGGACCGGACAGTACTGCCGACCAGAACATATTGCTCAAAAGTCATATCCAATGAGTATTCATCAAATAGTTTTTTGAGAATTGACTCGAAGCAGAGTGGCTGGCTACATATATTGAGGATTCTGTCAGAGATTTCCATAACCTTATCGATGTTGTATTGGGCAAGATCGGCAATCTCTTCGGAGGCGGCAGCATGGGCGGGAACAAACATCCTGGCCTGCAGGTTCTTGACCATTTCAAGCGTTTTCAGGTATGCAGCTATATCATAGATAAACCCAATCTGGTATTTATCCAGCGTTTCCCGACTGGACAGGCAATCCGCCAGATATACCACGTCGTCCGGGGTTCGGAATCCCACCATATCAAAGAAATGTCCCGGCAGAGGAATCATCTGAAAACCCTCCGGTAAAGAATCATTTGTCAGTTCCAGAGCATCGCTCTCCTGTGCCATAAGGAACTTGTGGCGCAAGTCTTTACATGGGAAGCCGCCGTATAGGAAAGAGGGCTCCAGAAGAGGATGACGGGTAAAGGCGCAGTCGATTCCGGGCGCATAGATCCTGCACCCCGTCTGACCCTGGAGATACTTGTTTCCACCGATATGATCCGCATTGGAATGGGTGTTATAGATCGCAGTCAGCTGCCATCCGTTTGAGGTGAGTATTTTACGGATTTTTCTTCCGGCGTCTTTGTCGTTTCCGCTGTCAATCAGACAAACATCCTGATCGTTTAGCTTTATGAGACCTATTTTTGCCGGACTTTGGATGTAGTAGTTTCGCTCGGTAATCTGAATCAGCTCATACATTGGTCGCACCCCCATCACTGGTCTGGATAGAAAATCATGTTATACGCGGAGCAGCCTTCATGGAAGGGATTATTATACTCATGAGGAACACCAGCACGGAATCGGATAGCCTCGTTTTTATGTATGACGACATCTTTTCCGTTGATCACAAGTTGCAGCGTACCCGCCAGGACCATAATGTATTCTTCTACACCGTTATTGTGCTTCTCTGAGGCATGATGACAATCCGGATCAAACTCAATGAAAAAAACCTCCATGCTCCGTATGGGATCATATGGGAATACGGGATAAGCCCTCATCCTCCCGTCATCTTCAATGACGGGCTCTTCACCATCAATGCTGATGGTGGTATAGTCGGATTGCCGTTCCTGCAGAAAAGATGAAAGCGGAGTTTTTAAGCCCGTTGCTATTTTCCACAGGGTTGTTATGGTAGGGGTTGATTGTCCGCGTTCAATCTGACCTAACATTGGTTTACTGACGCCGGTTATCCTGGAAGCATCATCCAAACTCAGATTCATCCCTGTACGAATATCTCTGAGACGTTCACCGATCAATGATGTTGGTTCAAGCATTTTCTTCCTCCAAAAGATATAATATAGCATATTTATTATATAATTTAACATACGATTGTGAAAAAGTCAATTCGAGTAGTTTGACTTGGTTGAAGGATGAAAAATCTGTTGAACCCATAGACGTATTATGATATAATATGACTATAAAGAAACGGAGGTGATTTCAATGTATGCATTACAAGAAACAATTCGCCCGTCGGCGGATCTCAGAAATCATTATAATGAAGTATCCAGGCAATGCCGTGAGAATAACGAGGCTGTTATTATTACTGTAAATGGAAGAGGAGATACGGTTTCTCTCGGTTATGAGGAATATAAACGAATGAAAGCCAGAATAGAGCTTTTAGAGATTTTGGCGGAAGCCGATGAGGATGTGAGATGCGGAAGGGTAGCTCCAATTAAGGATTCTTTCGATGATTTGCGAAGGATGCTTAAGGAGGGCCAGGCTTGAGGTATAAAGTTGAGAGAACGGATACAGCCGATTCCCTGATCCGTAAAATAGTTCTTTTTGTGGCAGAAAAGTTTGGTAACGATGTAGCTCTTGAGAAACTCGATTGTCTGGAAGAGTCAATTATGTCTCTTGCAGATAATCCATACATTGGTGTGGAACCAAGGTATAATGTGCTGAAGAGACAGGGGTATTTGGTACTTATATTAGAAAAAGATCTTGTCTTTTATAAGGTTGACGATCAGAAAAAAACAGTTACGGTTTATGCCGTTGTTGATCAGAGACAAGATTATCTTAGTATTATTCGAGGATTGTAAGTGTTATAACCATGTCTCCAAAATGTCACCAAAATCCTTGAAAGAGCCGTGGACAACTTGGAATATGGAGAAAAAACATACCATCCATAGTGTTTAAAGAATGGAAAAATCACAAGATATAGTCGGTAATGTAGAGTACGAATAAGAATTAAAAGAGTTTATACAAAAGAGAACCAGGCAGGAAGAGCTGCCTGGTTTTTTTATGGGAGTTTTTCGTGTCTTTGGGGAGCGTGCTCTTTTGGGGATTCGTACTCTTGGGGAGCGTGCTCTTGGGAAAGGCTTTCCATCAAAACACAAGTGTATTTCTATTTACATGAATTATTCTGCCTGTTTCCATCAATAGAGATTTTTTGCATATCTATCCATGAAAAAGAGAGTAGAGAATATAACCAAATATAATGATGAAATGATTTATACATGAAAAACTGCAAGAGTATACCATCATAATAATCTAGAGAAAAAAGTATACATGACATGTATTTGAAAACGTCCATCAAAAATAAAGAGAGGGATTGACATGATTGAATATAACGGGTTTTTAAGTAATTTAAAACAGGAATTATCAGAATTGAAGGAGTTGGAGGATCATCTGACAGAGAAGTTAAAAGACACTCCGGAAGGAAGCCTTAATGTCCTGAAAAAGAAAGGTGGGATACCGCAATACTATCAGTATTTGGGAAATCGAAAAAGGAAATATCTTCCCAGGAAAAAGATAAATATAGCTTCTGCGATTGCACAGAAGGAATGTGACCAGGCAGTGCTTAAAATCATAACTAACAGAATACGATACGCAAAAAAATTAGCGAAAGCATATGAAGAAACGGAAGACAAGTATTATGAACAGCTATCTGCTGAACGTAAAGCATTGATCACAAAAACTTTTATCCCGGAACAGGAGTTTATTGATCAATGGTATAAAGAACATGCGGGCGGTCAGAATTCATATCCATATACAAAAGTGTTTTATACAGACAGAGGGGAGATGGTTCGCTCAAAATCAGAGAAAATGCTCGCCGATCTGTTTTATAAATTGAAAATTCCTTATGTATATGAGCCAATGATAATTCTCCAGGATGGAAGAATAATGTATCCGGATTTTATTTTGTTGAACAAAAAACTTCGTAAAACTATTATCCTTGAGCATCTTGGCATAATGAATGATCCGCAGTATGTAGGGAAAGCAGTTGATAAGATTCATCTGTATGAGAGAAACGGATATTGGCCGGGAGATAAAATTCTGTTCACTATGGAGACTATGGAAGATCCTCTCGATGTACTGTTATCTAAGGAGATGTTAAGGGAAAACGGATTGTTATAAAAAAACCGGGGCAGGGTTCGTATTATTCAGGCAAATACGTTATAATGATCATTAAGAAAGGCAGGTGAGCCGGATGGAAGGGAAGAAAAAAGCTGATTTTGATATTCAGGATTATATGACAAAAGGTGTTGAGAGGGTTGTTTCCGATGCGCTCAAAGCGACCTTCAAGGACCCCAGAGAAAGTGCTTTTATGGTCAGGTTTGCCGCAGCAAGCCGGAAAGCATCCGGAAAGCGAAGGAGAGCTGAAGATGCCGGGGAGCATATCCCGCCCTTCCTGATCGCCAGTATCACCAGCGAATGCAACCTGCACTGCGCAGGCTGCTACTCCCGCTGCAATCATGCGACTGTAGATTCCTCACCGGTAAGCCAGCTCACCGGTGAAGAATGGTTCAGAATCTTTGACGAGGCAGACGATTTGGGCATCAGCTTTATCCTGCTGGCGGGAGGGGAACCCATGCTGAGAAGGGATGTCATCGAAGCCGCCGGAAAGAAACCGGGGATCCTCTTTCCCATCTTTACCAACGGTACTTTCATGGATGAAAAGTACTTTGCGCTCTTTGACAAATGCCGTAACCTTATACCGATCATGAGTATTGAGGGGGAGAAGGAGATTACAGATGCCCGCCGGGGAAGAGGTATCTTTGACCGGCTGATCGCCAATATGGATGAACTCCATAGGAGGGGGCTGATCTTTGGCGCTTCTGTCACCGTGACGACGGAGAATGTAAGGGAGGTTTCCTCCGACAGCTTCCTGAAGAAACTTTCCGACCGGGGCTGCAAGGCCGTTATTTTTGTTGAGTTTGTCCCTGTGGCGGAGGACAGCAGGGAACTGGCCCCGGGTGATGATGAGCGCGAATATCTGGCAGATGAAATCGCCCGCCTGCGCCGGGAGCATCCGGAGATGGTATACATTTCCTTCCCCGGAGACGAAAAAAATTCCGACGGCTGTGTTGCCGCCGGAAGAGGATTTTTCCATATTAATTCACATGGGGGAGCCGAGCCCTGCCCCTTTTCTCCATACTCTGATGTAAATGTAAGGAGTTCATCGCTGCGGGAAGTTATGCATTCACCGCTTTTTACCGCGTTGCGGGACGGGGACATCCTGATTGATGACCATGAGGGCGGCTGTGTTCTTTATGAGAAGCGGGAACAGGTGGAGGCCCTCATGTCTCAGACTTTGACCATGCGGTAGCCGATCCCTATATGGGTCTGAATATAGCGGGGGGAATCAGGGTACGATTCCAGTTTCCTTCGCAGTGTGGCCATAAAGACCCGAAGGGAAGCGATGTCGTTATCCCAGCTGCGGCCCCAGATATTCTGGGTGATATAGGTGTGTGTCAGGACTTTGCCCGTGTTTCTGGCCAGAAGGCAGAGCAGCTTGTACTCTATGGGGGTAAGCTTGAGCTCTTCCTCCTCCCAGCGGGCGCAGCCTGCCGAGTAGTCAATGGTAAGCTTTCCGTTGGTATAGACCGAACTGTCGCCGACGGCGTCGCTTCTCATCAGAGAAAGACGGCGCACGGTGGCCCGAAGGCGGGCCAGCAGTTCTTCTACGGAAAATGGTTTTGTAAGATAATCATCGGCGCCTGCGTCGAGGGTCTGGATCTTATCCTCGTCTTCGCTGCGGGCGCTGATCACGATAATAGGCATATTTGACCAGCTTCGGATCTGGCGGATCACATCGATTCCGTCCATATCCGGAAGGCCCAGGTCCAGAAAGACCACATCCGGATTGTGGGAAGAAGCCACAAGGAGGGCCTCGGACCCGCTGTCCGCCGTATAGTATTTGTAATCATGTGTCTTTAAGGTCGTCACCATAAGATTGCGGATGGGTTTATCGTCCTCGACGACCAGAATTGCAGGTTTATTCATTGACAGTCACCTTTTCTACGGGCAGTGAAAATGTAAAGCGGCAGCCACTGGGATTGTTGTCGGAAAGGGTGATGGTTCCGCCATGGGCCTCGATGATGGACTTGCATAAGGCCAGTCCCAGTCCCAGGCCTCTGCGCCCGTCGGCAATCTCGGTCGTGCCGGTGTAGAACATCTCAAATACATGAGCTTTTATCTCATCGGGGATACCTTTTCCGTCATCAGAGACGGAAACATAGACCCTGTCGTCTTTCTTTTCACTGCTGATTATAATTTCAGAGCCTTCCTGTGTGTTATGGATGGCGTTGTTTACCAGGTTGATCAGCACCTGCATGATCAGGCGGGTGTCCATTCTGACAAGGAGAAGATCGTCGCTTTCACGTACGACAATTTTGTGAAAGCGGGCATCTCTGTCTATGTGTTTTATGGCTTCCTCTATCACATCGTTCATCATATCCATGGAAAGATTCAGTTCCATCTGTCCGTTCTCAATGCGGGAGATGGAGAGAAGATTTTCCACAAGATCGATCAGCCACTCCGAATCATCATATATATCCGAAAAAATCTGTTTTAAAGTTTCCTTATCCAGCACTTCATAATGTGCCAGAAGATTGCTGGCATTTCCGGAGATGGAAGTAAGGGGCGTACGTATGTCGTGGGATATGGAGCGCAGCAGATTAGCCCGCAGCTGCTCGTTTTTTGCCATGACTGAAGCCTCCTCTCTCTCTGCCGCGTTACGCAGACTTTCCAGGGCCAGGGCACATTCGCCAAGGATGGATGAAAAGACACTGTACTCAAAAGTCTCCAGAGATTTCCCCTGAAGGCGGATTGCAATGACGCCGTAGCAGTAGCCGTATATGCTGATGGGATGATAAAGGGCATCGGACCGGCCGTAGTATTCCATCCCGGAACCTGCGGCCTGTCGGTTGTCAAAGACCCACTGTACGATGGCTGCTTCTTCCGGATTTTTCTCCTCCGGTTCCGATCCGGTATCCTCTGATTTAAAGAGGAATCCCTTGCCGGGCTTACCGCTGTCATCGACAGGATAGACTGCCACGTCACGGTCCAGGAGGGTTGTGACCTGGCGTGCTGTGACACGGATGACCTCCTCGGATGTATCCGCTTTCTGCAGCAGCTGGTTGGTATCAAAAAGGACTTTGGCCCTGAAAGCCTCCAGAGCCGAATTCCTGGCATTCTCTTTCAGCTTGTTGGCCAGGGTTCCGGTGATCAGCGATGAGATCAGCATGATGCCGAATGTTACGACATACTCAGTCTCATAAGTGTGGAAACTGAACTTGGGTTCAATGAAGAACCAGTTGAAGAGAAGTACACTCAGAAGAGAGCTGACCGCGCTGTAAAGGGGGCTGACTGTCGTGACGGATATGATCAGTACCCCCAGGATAAATACCGTGATAATGTTTGCCTTGGAGAAGCCGAACAGGGTAAAAGTCAGCCCTACGCATGAGGCGGCGGCCAGCAGCAGGATGGTGATGACCGTGTCCCGCAGGGTTGGCCGGATCCGGGCAGTCAGAAAGTCGGCTTTAGTCTGATGCCTGTAGTCGGCGGAAGAGTCAGGAATGATATATATATCCACATCCGGCGCATTCATGACCAGCTGCTCTGTCAGGCCGGCCTTGTCCCAGAAATGCTTCCCGGCAGTACCACTCCTTCCCACCACGATCTTAGTCGATCCTGAAACGTGGGCAAACTCCACGATCTGGGCAGGCACATCACTTCCGACTATGGTAGTGACGGAAGCGCCGTTCTGTCTGGCAAACTCCATGTTGCCCTGCAGTCTGTGTCTTTCCTCGTCCGAAAGCCGCTCATCCCGGTCCGTCTTGACATAGACGGCCGTGAGGGCGGCATGAAATGCCGCAGCCATTTTACAGGCCGCAGCAATAACCTTTTTATTAGATGGAGAGGGCGAAAGACATATCAGTATACGCTCGCCTCTTTCCGGTCCTGTATCATTCATACTCTAATCCTCTCTGTGAACCCTGATGACTTTATCTGGATTGTAGCATAAATGTGAAACAGATTCTATCGCTTCCTCCTGTCGGACCACTCCGATTCGTCTGATGTGTCCCTGTCGCGGCAGGATCCTTTATAGTTTTTACCTATGAAGCTGCTGTATCGCCTGACCACAAAAAAAACAAACAGGAACATGCCGAGTATAATGATTGCAAGAAATATATCGACCATATTTTCCTTCCCTGAAATATATTCATTAAATGTGGAAGCAGCGCTGGATTGATCTGCGTTCTCCCAGTACAAGAATCGTTTTGGCCGCATCAAGGACCAGGTCCGGTGTCACGGACAGATCGATTTTTCCGTGCTCCTTGATAGCCATAATGGTGATTCCGTATTTTTTCCGTATATCGATATTGCCGATGGTCTTCCCCAGCCAATCCGGCGGAATGTCCACTTCAAAAATAGCATGTTTGCTGTCGAGCTTTATGTAATCAAGGATATGGTCTGAGGCGTAGCGGATGGCTGTCCACTGGGCAATCTGTTTTTCGGGATTGATGACCTCGTCTGCTCCGTTTCGGAGGAGGAATTTGGTCTGGACATCCCTGTCCGCCCGGGAAACCACAAATTTGGCGCCCAGTTCCTTCAGAAGGGAAGTGGCCTCCAGGGAACTCTGGAAATCGCCGCCAATCGCTACGATGCATACATCAAAATTTCCTATGCCCAATGTCCGGAGGAAAGCTTCATTGGTGCCGTCTCCGATCTGGGCATTTGTAACGATGGGCAAAACGGTATTGATCTTATTTTCATCTTTATCGATCGCCATGACTTCATGGCCCAGCTCATGCAGCTGTTCCGCCATCAGCATACCGAAATTATTGATTCCGATCAGAAGAATCGATTTGGTGTTCAGGACGTTCCGCTTTTCTTTGGCGGATGCACGGATTTTCCATAAAAAACTTTCAGCCATAGTAATCTCCTGTTATTTTTATTTTTAGTGAATAGATGATACATCAGACACCGCAAAGATGGTGTTAAGGCATCTGCCCGGGAAATTAAGATTGTATAAAGAAAAAACATATTATATAGTAAAACCATGAAAGATCTGAAAAAGATTTTCACGGAATGCCTGCGGGAGGTTACGCAAGCGGGGATTCCGGTGGGAAATATAAAAAATGTAAAAGTTAACAGCCGGGCCGGAAAAAGGTGGGGACAGTGCAAAAAGCTTCCGGACGGCTCTTTTGAGATCGAGATTTCTCAAAGGCTGCTGGCGGACCAGGTGCCTGAAAGCTCTCTGCGCAGCACCATTGTCCATGAAATCCTACACACCTGTCCCGGAGTGAAGGGGCACGGAAGCCTGTGGAAGCATTATGCGGCGGTCATGATGGAACGTCATCCCGATTACAGGATCGCAACCACCACCTCACCCGGAGAGCTGGGTGTAAGCGAGGCGGCAGAGGACCACAGATACATCCTTGTCTGCAGCCGGTGCGGGAAGAAAATCTGCCGCGACCGGATGAGCAGTGTGGTCAAATATCCGTCCCGCTACCGCTGCCGCTGCGGAGGCAGGATAGAGCGGATCCGCTAATGAAGGAGAATCTGATATGGAAAAGAAATTTGCCGCAGTGGCTGCCGGGGCAGACCCGGCCCGCTATGAAGAATTGATCAGAAGAGAGGATCCTCTTTATTCCAGGGAGGATGATATCCGTTCTCCCTTTGACCGGGATTACACACGGGTCCTCCATTCCCTGGCCTACAGGAGACTCAAACACAAGACCCAGGTCTTTTACAATGCCGCGGGCAATGATCACATCTGCACCAGGATCGAGCATGTGGCCCATGTGGAGTCGGTGAGCTCCACCATTGCCGGCGAACTGGGCCTGAACACGGAACTGACCAGGGCCATTGCCCTGTCCCATGATCTGGGACACGCTCCTTTCGGCCATGAGGGGGAGAAGGTGCTTTCTGAGCTCTCGGAGGAATATCTGGGAGGCAGCTTCTGGCATGAGGCTAACGGAGTCCGTTTTGTGGATGACCTTGAACTGCTGGAAGACAATGAAATGTATAAAAGAAATCTGAATCTGACCTATGCGGTAAGGGACGGGATCATTTCTCACTGCGGCGAACTTGACCAGAACGGAATCCGGCCCAGGGAGGATGTAAGAGACCTGGCTGACTTCGAGCGGGCAGGCCAGTATGAAGCTGCCAGCTGGGAAGGCTGTGTGGTGAAGATTTCGGATAAGATTGCCTATCTGGGAAGAGATATAGAGGACGCCAGACGTCTGGGCTATCTGACAGAGGAGCAGAAAAAGGAACTGCGGGATATGGCCCGGATCCATAATCAGAAAGCCATAAACACGACGGTTATCATGCACAATATGATCATTGACCTGTGCAGGAACAGCTGCCCGGAGGAAGGTCTGGTCCTGAGCGACACCATGGCAGGGCAGATGAACCGGATCAAGCAGTTCAACACGGAAAACATTTATCATAACCCCCGCCTGGAGCCTTATAAAAAGTATTCGCAGCTGACCATCCGGGAAATCTTTCACGCCCTGTACGGTTTTTACCGGGGAGAGGAGACCCTGGAGGCCATGGCGGCGGCTGAATACGGACGATACCGTTTCGTCGAGGCTTTTGCACGCTGGCTGATCCCCTATCTGTCGGGCGGCTATGAAGCCTTCCCCTGGGCGGTCGACATTGCCGGAAGATGCAAAAACCGTAAGATCTACGGAAGTCTGAAAGATAAAAAGGATTATATACAGGCCATCATAGACTATATCGCCGGAATGACCGACAACTATGTCAGCGATTCCTTCGGAGAGCTGCTGTCCTGCTGACAGATCCGGCCTGAAGAAGTTTATACATTTGTCAAACGGAAGACGAAAGAGGAGGAAAGATATGGATACGGTAGTTTATCTTATACGACACGGCACCACCGATTACAATACAGACTTTAAATACCAGGGAAGCCATGATATTCCTTTAAATGAGCTGGGCCTGGCCCAGGGGGCCCTGCTGACGGACTATTTTAAGGATATTCCCATCGATGCAGGCTACACCAGCCACCTGATACGGGCAAGGCAGACTCTGGATTTTGCCCTGGGAGACCGTAAGGACAAAATTCCGGTCCATGTGGTGCCCGACATTGCCGAGATTGACCAGGGGATCACCGAGGGCAGGACTATCCAGGAGATGGATATCCTCTTTCCTGCCTTCAGTGACGCCATCAACCATGCTCCCGGATCCGCAAATGCTCCCCGGGGAGAAAAGGTTAAGCATGCCTATGAAAGAATGCATAAGTCCATCCTCTCCTTTGCTCAGGCAAATCCGGGAAAGACCATCGTGGTGGCTTCCCACGGATTTGTGATCCAGACTTTTTTGAATTACGCTTCAGGAATTCCCGTGGAAGATATGAAAGACTGGGTGCTGGATAACGTTGCTGTCAGCCGCTTTACCTATGATGACGACTGGAATCTCCACATTGATTACATAGGAGACAGCAAGCATCTGACAGACGATCTGCAGGTCAATTATGACTGGGGGATCGTAGACCGGACACGCCATCTCCTCCTTTACGACTCCGGAAAAGGAGAAGAGAAAGCCGACAGGTTAAGACAGGCCATGGAAAAGGCAGGCAGATGCTACGCCCAGAGAGATCTTGCAAAAGAGCCCCTTTACGATGAGGAAAAGGAAGCACTCCTCTTAAAGAAAAACGGCAGAGAAGCTCTTGAGAAAGGATTTCCTCTGATCGTTACCAGAGATGAGGTATTTACTGATTTTGAAGAATAACAAAGCTATATAAACTGTATAAGGGATTGTGGCTCTAAGTGATGGGAACTTTTAAAGCAGGTTTCCATCAATGCAGACCTTTTGTATACCTATCCATGAAAAAGGAAGTGGAGAATATAACCAAATACACTGATGACATGATATATACATGAAAAACTGCAAATGTATACCATCACAATAGCACGAAGATAAAAGTATACATGACAAGCTTTTGAGAATGTCCATCAAAAATTAAGAAAAGAATTACCATGATGGAATGGTGTGCTACCCGTCAAGAGGACAGTGAAAAATAATAAGTGATTGGATGCCGTCAGTTGAGAAATCAGCTGACGGTATTCTTTATGCAGCAGCTCCATAAGATGCATTGAATTCCATTGGCGTCATCCTATGAAGTTT
>JAFRFJ010000033.1:0-46769 GCA_017434385.1 Eubacterium sp. | reverse complement strand
GTCATCATAATAGAAATACCACCTTTATTTGATACTTCAATTATACTATAAAAAAAGCCAAAAGTCCGCATAAACAAAGGATATTTGAGTGCTTTCAAAGAAAAATCCACGGCGAATGCCGTGGACTTTGTCTACAGTCTGTTCTGCCGCATATATTGCGGCAGATTTTTTTTGCCCAAAAAAGAGAATAAAAAGTTCTTGACAAAGTAGCAAATCACTACTAATATATAAGTAGCAAATAACTACTTAATAAACAGAAAGGAGGAATCGATACTATGTTCCATGATATTTTCGGTAAGATTGACCCGGGGATGTGCCGGCTGTCCATGAACGGGGGAGTTGCGGTAAAGACGAGTACCGGTTTTAAGACATATAACCTTAAGACCGGCAGACTTACAAATTGTGACCAGTTTGTTTTCAATATCGGGGAAGAGATGTTCTTCCTTGTTCCGACCAACCGGGTCAGAAAGGGCGATATTATTCTCGCGGCAGGCAAACCAAAATGCGTGATCAGCACGGAAAAGGATATGATCACGGCGATCAATTACGAAGATTCCACAGTTGAGCACATTTTGCCGGAGCACCATATGTTCCTTGGAAATACTTACTTCTACGGGAAGATCGTATCTCTCCTCGGAAACAGGGCGAACGAAGGGAAGAAAGGGCCCGGAAAGATTCTGAAATACATGATGCTCCGTGAGATGCTCGGCAAACAGAGCGGAACGGCAGGAGGCGGAGCTAACACCATGAACAACCTGCTTCCCTTTTTCCTGATGGGCAATACAGGAAACATTTTCGACAACATGTTTGATTTTGAGGAAGATGAAGAAACAGATGCCGAGACTGATGAAGACTAAGGAGGTGGCACGATGGGATACGGAAGATGGACGAGAGATACATTTGAAGATTACAGCAGAGGAAAAGGCAGAAAAGTCGACAGAACCGGCGCCATCAGCGGGGATGTCAGGAACCAGGATATATTCCTGTCTGACCGCCTGGATCCCAGGCTGGATCCGAAAAATGTGATGAGGGAGTGCTGCGACAGCGAAGAGCATCCGGAAACAATTCCGGTCATCCTGGCACTGGACGTGACCGGAAGTATGGGAGAAGCGGCTGTTGAAGTGGCAAAGCAGTTAAATGTCATCATGACAAAGCTTTTTGACCATGTCAAAGACGTGGAATTTCTGATTATGGGAATCGGAGATTTTGAGTGCGACAGGGTTCCGGTCCAGATGTCTCAGTTTGAATCCGACATCCGGATTGCCGAGCAGCTGGAGAGACTTTACTTCGAATTCGGTGGAGGGGGCAATGCCTATGAATCCTACACCGCTGCCTGGTATATGGCTGCAAGACATACCCGGCTTGACTGCTGGAAGCGCGGGAAAAAGGGGATTCTGATCACCATGGGTGATGAGCCTCTCAATCCCTATATCCCCATGCTTGGCCGCAGGACCGGAATAGAGCAGGTGACAGGGGACAGGGTCCAGGGCGATATTGAAACCAGGGATCTCTATGAAGAAGTCAGGCAATTATATGATGTCTACCACCTGGACGTGATACATGGGAGGTACAGGGATACCCGTATTAAAAGAAGCTTTATGAAGTATCTGGATGAAGAACATTTCAGAGAAACCTGTCCGGACAGGATCAGCAATGACATTATCTGCATCATAAAGAAGGCAGCCGGCGGCGAGGCGCCGAAGAAACAGCGGAGGGGGATCTTCTGGTGAAAAAAGATATCAAAGTAGTAATCGGGGCAGGTTACGGAGACGAAGGAAAAGGCCTGATGACGGACTATTTTACCAAAGAAGACAGGAACTGTCTTGTCGTTCTTTCCAATGGAGGCGCCCAGCGGGGCCATACAGTGACAAAAGGCGGGATCCGTCATGTTTTCCACCATTTCGGATCCGGCAGTCTGTCAGGAGCAGATACATATCTTTCCCCCTTTTATATCCTCAATCCCATGTACTTCGTCAGGGAATATGAGGAGCTGGTCAGCTGTCACAGGGAACCTGCTGTTTTCCGGGACCGGTCATGCATCTGGACGACCCCTTTTGATATGATGATCAATCAGATTGCCGAAGAGTCCCGAGGAGATTTAAGACACGGAAGCTGCGGGGCCGGGATCTGGGAGACGGTCGTCCGGTCTGAAAAGATTCATACTCCCCTGGATACTTTTTCCGGGGGAGGACCTGCCGGGGCCGGGGATCTCAGAGACTATCTCCGCGAGATCAGGGACTGTTACCTGCCCGGGAGACTGAAAGAACTGGGTGTTGACTGCCTTCCCGAACAGTGGAAAGGACTGATTGAGGATGAAGGGCTGATCGATCATTTTATTGAGGATGTTTTTCTCATGATGGAGCACACGGTTCCCTGCGGAAGGGAGGTCATCCGCCCCTATGACAGAATCATTTTCGAGAACGGACAGGGTCTCCTTCTGGACCGCAGCCGGCCGGATAAAAAGCACACGACACCCAGTAACACCGGTCTTGAAAATGTCGCGCAGATCATCAGAGATACAGGCCTGTCAAAATGTCCGGTGGAGGTGTGTTACGTGACCAGGACATATCTTACCAGGCACGGGGCCGGCCCCTTTCCGGGAGAATGCCGGAAAGAGGAGATCAACCCTGCCATGACTGACCGGACAAATATGCCGAATCCTTTCCAGGGGACCCTGCGTTATGGTATAATAGATACTGCCAGGCTGATGCAGGGCATGATAACAGATTTTACAAAATACGCGCGGAATGATCCATGGGATATGACACTTGCCATAACACATCTGAATGAAACGGACGGCAAGTGGAACGGCAATCAGGCAATCAGGGAAGATATCTTCCGGAGAGCCGGGGTTAAAAGGATCTACTATTCCGACGGGATGACCAAAGAAACGGTACGGGAAGAAAATCGGCAATGAATACAGAGCGAAATCCGGAGCAGGAGTATCTGGAGTCCTACGATGAATCACAATATAAAAAGATGTCCGTGACGGTGGACCTTCTGATCGTAACCATCGAGGAGGACCGGCTGAAGGTCCTGATGACAAAGCGGTCAGAGTATCCCTTTAAAGACTACTGGTCTCTTCCCGGAGTTTTTGTGGGAATCGATGAGACCCTTGAGGATGCGGCCATCCGGGGACTTAAGGAGGAGACCGGCGTGGAAAATGTATACCTGGAGCAGCTGTACACATTCGGGCAGCCGGACCGGGATCCCAGACTCCGTGTCATATCCGTGGCCTACATGGCCCTGATGCCGGCAGAGCAGCTGCATTTTAAGGCAGGGAGCCGGGTCAGCGATGTGAAGCTTGTTCCCATGGAAGAAATTATCTCCGGCAATGTGGAAACCGCCTTTGACCACAGGGATATCATCAGTTATGCCAGGTGGAGACTTAAGAATAAAGTGGAGTACACTGATATCGTCTTTCATTTCTTTCCGGAAATGTTTACCCTTCCCAAGCTGCAGAAAGCCTATGAGATTCTGGCGGACAAGAAGGTATATAAGACAAATTTCAGAAAGAAATTCGGTCCTCTTGTCGAGGAGACCGGACAGAAAGACCGGAGCGGCGGAAGAAGGCCGAGTCAGTATTTTGTTAAAAAATAGCTTTTACACAGTGGTTTTTATAAAGAGGCAGAAGGAGGGGATGCCGGCGTGAAAAAGAGATGGATTGCTTTGTTTGTGATTGTGGTTCTTCTGGCTGCAGGAGGATGCGGAAAGAGTGCAAAAGAGAAGGAAATGCCGGCTGAGGCCGCGTCGGAGAATAAGGAAGATGTGAATGCGTCCGCCCCCGGACCGGCATCCGGCATTCAGGTCATTCATGATGAAAAGCTGGGAGAAGAGTGGATGAAAGCTTATGATAAAGGCGTCCGGACAGTGCTTGAAAATGCTCCCGACAGTCCGGATTACAGCAGTAAAGCTGTTTCCGAGAACCTGGTGGCAGCAGGAATCGATCAGGCTGTCAACGACGGATGCCAGGGGATTCTTATCACATTTGACTGTAAAGCGGATGACATACAATCCGCTATCAGCCGCGCCACGGATGCGGGCGTGCCGGTAGTCTGCCTGGATGGCCGCCGGGATGCCGGTGATTCCCCGGAAGGCCCTGATAATCTGGGTAAAGCTATGACCGAAAATCTGATTTCCCGTATTGCCCTGACCCAGGGTGGTGAAAAATGGGGAGACAGTGCGGACTTTGACAAGCAGCTCCACAGGGCGGTCCTGGGTCTGTGGGACACAGCCAGCAGCGCGGGTGACCGGAAACAGTTTGTCGGCGACAGTGTTCTGGAGTTCAGTCCTGTGGATGCGTCCAAGGGGCATTACGCTCTGAAGAGGGTGTCCAGGCTTACCGACATCAAAACTACGCCGGATGGTGATGGCTATGACTATGTTCTTGATACGGGTAACCATTATTATCTTTATCCGGGATCCTTCAATATGCTTCAGTGCCACTGGGAGCCGGACGGCTACAGCGGGTCCGACAGCCTGGCAAAAGTTGAAGAATTTGCAGGAAGCGGAGACGATTATGTGGATATCAGCTATTTTGTAGATATGAGCACTTATGACGGCTATGAGGATGTCTTTCTGGGCAGGATCAGCCGCTTTACCGGCTATTACGGAGACGGGCAGGAGGAAGAATGCCTGGCCCTGAATCTGGATGAGCCGATAGAAGTTATTACTTCGGACGGATATGACTACATAATCTATGCCCTTCAGCTTAACACTGACTTCCGGCTGGAGGATTATGCGGATGAAGACATCACGGTGGGTGTGAAAGGAACTCTCTTTGAGGCACATACAGCGCATCATTACACACCGGTTCTGCTGGATGTAATCCAGGTAAAATATTGACCGGAATACTAAATGCCGATGGCTGTTTCCGGAGGAAAATGCTATAATAAAAAAAGAAGAATCTGGCATCAGAAAGTATCAATAGAATTATAAAGGAAGAGGTATTGTATGATCAGAACATTAATAAAACCCCGGCATATCCTGTCGGTTTTATTGCTTGCGCTCTGCTTCTGGCTGCCGGGGATATCTGCCGAAGCGGCAGCGGATTCCACTCCGCCGACGATCGATAATCTGACGATCAGTCCGGAAAATATTACAGATGACACGGAGGCGCTGAAAGTATCCATGGATCTGGGTGAGGAGGAAACAGGAGTTTCATCGATCCGGTTTGCCCTGACCAGGAAAAGCGGAAACAGGTACGAAGCGAGGGAGTTTTATGTCAGTACAAATACTCCCCTGATGACGGGACGTATCAGCAGATCCATTTCTCTGAAAGAATGGATGACGGATCTTTACGGCCTGCGGACAGGCAGCTATGACCTGGACCAGATATGCATTTATGATGAGGCCGGCAATACGAGAGTGTATTCAAGAGGGCCCGACCCTGCGGCACCGATTCAGAAAGACGAAAAGGGCTATTATCTTATAGATGAAAATGACCCGTCGGTAAAATGTCATTTTACCGGAAATTATACCGTCCATGTGATAAAAGATACGCAAAAGTATCCTGTTCTTACGGGATTTCAGATTGTGGACGGAACAGTCGCCGATAAGGGCAGCGCCATTACAGTCAGGCTCAATGTCGAAAATCTCCAGTACCTGGACTATGCCCATGTAGTGTTCATAGGCGGTTCGGCTTATAAACAGATGCTGAACTGGAACGGAGAGGACTCTCCTATGGTACCGGTTGATAAGAATACCGTTCTTATAAGGGTGCCGGTTCCCATGACCTATTCATCGGGAAAATATGATCTGCATGAAATCCGGCTTGTAGACAAGTATGGGGAGATTACATATCATTATGAGCCGGAAACAGGCCGGCTGGTAGATGGGGACTACAGCATTCCCGTTGAGGAAAAGGATACTTCCGTAACGGTCAAACCGAGCGGAGATGAAGAAGCGCCGGTAATAAAGGGTATACATATAGACACACCGACCCTGATCAAGCCGGGTGTTATAAAAATCAGTGCGGACACCGAGGATGAGACCGGCATTGCCCTGGCGGAATGCGTTTTAGCTGTGGATGGCGGGACGAACAATAACTGCCTTTTATTTGAAAAAGAATATACCGATAAGATAAAAGACAGAAAGATTACATTTACTCTGCCTGTCAGCAACAATACTTCCTCGGGCAATTATTATATCCGCATGATACGCTTTACCGATTTCTCCGGGAATCAGATAGAGTATAATGCCTCTGATATGTATGGCAATTTCTATAAGGATGCCCAGGGCAGATTTGCTCTCTTCCCGGGTTCGACAGATCCCTTCTTTGTCTATCCGCCCATCGAGGTGAAGGAAGAGTTTGATTACGCATTTGAAACAAATATTAAGAATCCTTCTCTGGTCGAAAAGCTTAAGGAAATGCCGGAAGGCAAGACTGCCAAGGTGCTGCTCATAGACGGTGAGAACAATCAGATTGCGCGCAAAGAGCTCTTTATGGCCATTCAGGGTAAAGATAAGACGATCGTATTCGCTTACAGAGATTTTCAGTGGATCTTTAACGGAAAGAATATCACATCTCCAAAAGATGTGAATCTGATGCTTTCAGTCTCTGTCAAATCCGGAGCTGATTACGGGGCAAAAGGGAATATCATCGGACTGACCTTCCCGGAAAACGGCCAGCTGCCCGGTCAGGCTACCGTCAGGTTTAAATGTGACTATCTCCGTCTTATGCACAATCTGACGGGTTCCCTCTATCTTTACTATGTGAACCCGTCTACGGAGAGTCTGTCCCTTGAAGAAGACAGCGGCATCCGTTACTATCTGGATGACACGGACCACTGGTGCAGTTTTGATATTAACCATAACTCCCGATATATTGCGTCGGGAAGCCAGTTAAACAAAAATAAAAATATCAAGGGCAAAAAGTTTACTTTTAAATACGATGCCAACGGAGGCAAGGCTTCTGCCAAATCCAAGAAAGTCACCGGCGGAAAGACCTTTGGCAAACTGGCTTCAGCCAGCAGAAAGGGCTATTCCTTTGAAGGCTGGTACACGGAAAGGACCGGCGGGACCAAAGTGACCAAAGGAACGGTTGCAGCCTATATGGTCAAAACCCTGTATGCCCACTGGAAAATCAATACCTACAAAATTTCCTACAAATATAACGGAGGAAGTCTTGCGGAGGGAAGTGTTAATCCCGCTTCTTATACGGTCATTGATTCGGTCAGCTTCCTTGCTCCGGAAAAAACCGGATACCGCTTTGCCGGCTGGTACAAGGATAAGAAGCTGAAGAAAAAAGCATCCGGGATCGGTAAGGGTTCTACCGGCAATAAGACCTTCTATGCGAAGTGGACAGCGAATACTTACAAGCTCACATTTGCCGGAAACGGGGCTTCAAAGGGTTCAATGAAAGCCCAGAGCTTCACTTACGGCAAATCAAAGGCCATCTCAGCCAACAGGTATTCAAAGAAGGGTTACAGCTTTTCCGGATGGGCCCTGTCGGAGACCGGCCCGGTGGCTTACAAAAACAAGCAGAAAGTTAAAAACCTGACCTCCAAGCACCAGGATACGATACCACTTTACGCAGCCTGGAAGATCAATACATATAAGATCACTTACAAGTATAATGGGGGAAGGAAAGTCGATGAAAACGACAATCCGGCCACTTATACGGTGGAGGATGAAGTCACACTGGCAGAGCCGGTAAAAGAGGGTTACACCTTCGCAGGCTGGTACAAGGACAAGAAGTTTAAGAAGAAAGTCACATCCATAAGTGCAGGCTCTACCGGCAATAAGACCTTCTACGCAAAGTGGAAAAAGTAAAGAGCAGTTTATGTAAAGGGAGAATGACTCTATGAGCCATTCTCTCTTTTTTTGCCCGCCGGGTCATATTCAGGCCGTGTTGATATTCACCACATATACGATAAAATAAGGCAAATATCCGGCCGGCCCTCATAGTATAATCACATTGGATAAATGAATTTTTATGACAATGTCAGAAAAATGGCGGGGTAAAATGATATGACAGACAATCAATCAACAATTTCTGTTTGCAGAAACTTCTATGAGGAATATGGCAGGCCCATGATCCATAAGAAGTTTCCCGCATTTGAAAAGAGAATCGCTGTCGGACTGGTTGGAGAAGGTTCCGAATGCTTCGGATTTGATGACATAATCTCGAGAGATCACGATTTCGGCCTGGGCTTCTGTATGTGGCTCAATCAGACAGACTTCCAGGCAATCGGCGCCCAGCTGCAGGAAGCTTACTGCAATCTGATCGTACAGGAAGGAATCCGGTATGCTGTCAGGTGCTGGGGTGATACGGTTTCCAATTATCAGCCCAGGATCGATGAGAGAAGAGGCGTAAAGGAAATATCCCAGTTCTACAGTTCCATCCTTAAGCTCCGGCCGGATCTGGAGTTGATCGTGGATAAGCATTACTGGCTTTATGCCGAGGAAAGATGGATTGCAACAGCGGTGAACGGCCAGGTCTTCCGGGATGACGAGGGAACATTTACCAGAGTAAGAGATGAGATTCTCGGCTATTATCCGGAGAAGATTTATCTCTTCAAGCTGGCAGAGCAGCTGCATCTCTTCTCCCATGGCGGACAGAGCAATTATTCCAGGATGATGGCAAGGAATGATACGGTTACGGCATCTATGTGCATTTCCCAGACGGTGCGGGCGGCAATGACCATTGCCCACATGCTGGCTAAGCGCTTTACGCCTTACTATAAGTGGATGAGAAAGAGCCTGGAGCAGCTTCCTGTCTGCCAGGGACTTTCCGAACTTCTGGAAAAGCTTGTCGCATTACCTGTGCAGAAAGAAGCATGGGAGGGTTATGCCTATGATGCAACAAAGATTAACGAGAAGGACGAGATCATTCAGACCGTGGAAGAGATCGCCGGGCTTTTGCTGAAGGAGCTGAATGCGCAGGGAATCGTTTCCGGCCAGGAAAGATTTCTTGAGAGCTATGTGCCGGTAATCGCCGAAAGAGCGGGCAAAATGTAAGGAGGAATGACAGATGAGTGTTCAGAGTAAATTACAGCATCTGGATGATCTTTATGCTCAGAACCGGATCGATGATGCCGAACAGTTTCTGCTCCGGGAAATAGATGAGGGAAATCTGGAGAATTCTCTTACTGAGAAGATTTCCCTTAATAATGAGCTGATGGGAATTTACCGCAATAAAGGTGACAGGGAAAGGTGCATGAAGCAGGTCATGCAGCAGCTGGTCTGGATGTCAGATGCCGGAGACCAGCTGGATCCTGCCTCCGAAGCAACCCTTTATCTTAATATTTCCAATGCTTATCAGGCTTTTGACATGCTGGAGGATTCCTACGATATTCTCTGCAAAGTGGAAGAAAGCTATAAGCGCAATCTGGATAAAGGAGATTTCCGGGTTGCCAGCCTTTATAATAACAAGGCGGTTGTTCTGATGAAACTGAAGGATCTGGACCAGGCAGAAGTTTACTTCAAGATGGCATTATCTCTTCTGAAAAACCTGCGGGAAGCGGAAGATGAAATTGCCGTAACCTACCAGAATCTTTCCAATATATACAGTGCCCGCGGCAAGTTCAGCCTCGCACTCAGCAGTGCGCAAAAAGGTATGGACCTGCTTGCTTCCATCGGTATGGAAGTTTCCTATCATGCGGGCGCCATTGCAAACAGTATTGCCGTGATCTATTATCACATGAAGGATTACAGCCACGCTCTGGAATACTTTGAAAAGTCGGCCGCGATCATCATGAAGGTTTACGGCGACTGTGAACTCTATCACAGTATTCTGGACAACGCAAGGAGGATGCGCGAGCTGGCACAGGCCGGCTGAGAGGGTTGCCTATGAAAGATATACTGATTATAGGAAGCGGGCCGGCAGGACTGACTGCCGGAATATACGCAAAAAGGGCCGGGCTGGATGCCGTGATCGCGGAGAAGGACTTTTTAAGTGCCGGCGCCATCATGAGCAGTGCCCGCGTTGACAATTATCCGGGACTTTACGGGGTCAGCGGCTATAATCTCGGCGATCAGATGCGGCAGCATGCGGAAGCCCTGCGGGTTGCTTTCCACACGGCGGAAGCGATCGGTATAGAGAAGATTGACGGCGGCTGGAGGACAAGCTTTCACGACGGTTCCTCCATTGATTCCAGGACTATTATCTATGCTGTCGGCACGGAGGCGATCAGCCTTAAGCTTAAGGGAGAAAAGCAGTTCGGCCGGAAAGGCATACATTTCTGCGCCGTATGCGACGGACCCCAGTACCGGGGACTGACGGCAGCCGTGGTCGGCGGAGGAGATACCGCTGTCGACACAGCCAGATACCTGGCAAATATCTGTGATAAGGTCCATATCATCCACCGCTTTGCCGAATTTGAGGCCAACGCCCGGTCGGTGGAAAGCCTTAAGGAACTGGATAATGTGGAGATACATTTGGAGGCGGAAATCGCCTCGGTTTCCGGTGTCAGTTCCATAGAGAAGATCCACCTGACCACCGGGGAGACCATCGTGACCAGCTGTCTCTTCGAGGCTGTAGGTTTCCGGCCCAGGACGGAACTTCTGGCCGGTATTGCGGATATGGATAAAGATGGTTATACAATAGCAGGAGAAGATACCGCAACAAGCGCGGCCGGTATTTTTGCCGCCGGCGATGTGCGGACAAAGAAACTGCGGCAGGTCGTGACTGCGACGGCGGACGGTGCCAACGCAGTGGCGTATGCGGCAGATTATATCAATAATTCACCAGGCAAGACAGCAACTGTCGGAAAGGAAGATAATATGGAAATGTATAAGATCGGACTTCTGATGTTCGAAAAGAAGGGATGTCCCTACTGCCAGATGGCAAAGGAACTGATCGATGAACTGAAAGCAGCTGACAGCACATTTGCCAAGGTTCCCGTGATCATAGTCGATGAGGACGAGAAGCCCACAATTTCAAGAAGATTTACTTACTATCATGTGCCGTCGATCTTCCTGGGAGAGCAGAAACTTTATGAGGCAGCTCCCGGTGTGAATCGTCATGACATGAAAGAAAATATCCGGTCATGTCTTGCCGGCGCAGTCAAGATCAACGATGTGGCAAACCAGGGTGTTCTTTCCACAGTAAGCTTCAGACCGTCAACAGCTATGATGGGAATGGAGAATGATGATAACGCCATGCATAAAGTCGGACTTCTTCTTTTCTACAAAAAGGACAATTCCGAATGCACCATGGCAAAAAGGCTTGTAGAAGAACTGAAAGCCGACAGCCCTGCCCTGGCAAGAGTACCCGTGATCCTGATCGACGAGGAAGAAAGATACGATATCGCCAGAAGATTTACTTATGATAAGGCACCGGCAGTCTTCCTGGGAGACCGTAAAATGTTTGAAGCACCGGCAGGATGCCCCCGCGATGAGATGAAGGAACAGCTCAGAAAAGCTATGGAGGCAGCACTGGAGGTTACCGTTTAAAGAAAATGAAAATCCGATATAAAAAAGGACATTGGGCCCGGCGGGGTCCGATGTCCTTTTTTCATTATTATATTCTTTTGCTTAAAAAAGGTCTCAGTCGACAAATTCTGCTGTCCGGTCCAGAAGATCGACCCTGATCCGTCCTTTTTTTCCTTCTGCGTTTCTGGCCGGAACATATTCGTATCTTGCTTTTTCAAGACGCTTTCCGGGATCCATCTCCTTTGCTTTTTCAATCTCGATGGTCTCTTCACCGGAAAGCATCATCTGACGGACATTTTTTACAAGGATCCGGTCATATCTTTCGCATGCTTTTTCGGACTTTGTAATGTTTTCGGGGTTGGAAAAATAGGTTTTTGTCCACTCTTCCAGATTTGTGAAATCAATCATCTCTTATCATCCTTTCCTTTCGTTTCTGTGCGTGCAAAGAAAACCCCTGCCATCTTCCATTTCTTGTCACATGAGCAAAAAAAGTTGTCTCAAAGTTCCTTTTGTTGACATGTATCTAAATGTTGGCTTCTGCAAAGGTTCCTTTTGTATAAAGTATACAGAACTTTTTTGCATATGTTTGTAATAAGACGGAGCCCTGTTGGAAATATTTAAGAAGATTTTTGCCATTTACCTGTTTGATAATTGCTATACAACGGCACGGATATTCCCAATAGGAAAGCCGTCATTTTAGTATAATTTCAGTTAGATGAAACTCAATAGTGGTTGATTTACAGGTTTATAGGGTTTTGAGTTATCATCTCTCAAATTTTCAATTGCATTTTTTATGCGAAACAAGAAGGAGGAAAAATCGAATGATCGCAAAAGGATTTTCAGAACCAACCGCAAGAATCAAAGCTTTAAAAGCAGAAGTTGTTAATGCTGTTCCGGAAGTTGAGCCGTACAGAGCCGTGCTCATTACTGAGTCATTCAAAGAGACAGAAGGAATGCCTGCAGTAATGCGTAGAGCAAAAGCAAACGAGAAGATCTTCAACAACCTTCCCGTTGTAATCCGTGACAATGAGCTTATTGTAGGTGCGCTTTCTGTAAAACCGCGTTCCACAAACCTTTGCCCTGAGTTCTCCTTTGACTGGGTAGAAAAAGAGTTTAAGACAATGGCAACACGTATGTGTGACCCGTTTGTTATTACAGAAGAGACAGCAGATATCCTTCACGAAGTATTCAAATACTGGAAGGGTAAAACAACAAGTGAGCTGGCTACATCTTACATGAGCCAGGAAGCTCTTGACTGCCAGGCAGGCGGTGTATTTACGGTTGGTAACTATTACTTTGGCGGAATCGGTCATGTTTGCGTTGACTACGGCAAAGTATTAAATAAAGGTTTCAAGGGAGTCATCGCTGAGGCAGTTGAGGCTATGAACGCTCTCGATCGCAATGATCCTGACTATCTGCAGAAGAGAACCTTCTATGAGGCAGTTATCATTTCTTACAATGCTGCTATTAACTTTGCTAAGAGATACAGCAAGAAAGCAGCTGAGATGGCAGCTACATGCTCCGATCCCAAGAGAAAAGCTGAGTTAGAGCAGATCGCTAAGAACTGTGACCGTGTACCTGAGAACCCGGCAACAAACTTCTGGGAGGCATGTCAGGCATTCTGGTTCGTACAGGCACTCGTTCAGATCGAGGCTAACGGACATTCCATCTCCCCCGGACGTTTTGATACATATATGTGGCCGTTCCTTGAGAATGACAAGAACATCGACAAAGAGTTTGCTCAGGAACTGGTTGACTGTATCTTCGTATTACTGAACCATGTAAACAAGACACGTGATGACGTTTCCGATCAGGCATTCGCTGGATACGCTGTATTCCAGAACTTCGGCGTAGGCGGACAGGATGAAGAAGGTCTTGATATTACGAACCCGCTGTCCTACATGTGTATGGATGCAGCAGCTCACGTAAGACTGCCTGCTCCTTCCTTCTCCGTACGTATCCACAACCAGACACCGGACGAGTTCCTGCTTCGTGCATGTGAGCTTTCCCGTCTTGGTATGGGTGTTCCGGCATTCTACAATGACGAAGCTATTATCCCGGCTCTGTGTAACAGAGGTCTTACACTGGCAGACGCTCGTAGCTACTGTATCATCGGCTGCGTAGAGCCTCAGTGCCCGCATAAGACAGAGGGATGGCATGACTCCGCATTCTTCAACTGCGCTAAGGTATTTGATATCGCTATCCATGGTGGAAAGAACCGTGATGGCAAGCAGTTAGGACCGGTTTGCAAGCCGATGCCTGAGTGGACATCTATGGAAGATGTTGTTGAAGCATATGAGACCCAGATCAAGTACTTCGTTGAGAAACTTGTTGAGTCTGACAACGCAGTAGACATCGCACACGCACAGCGTGCACCGCTGCCTTTCATGAGCGCACTTGTTGATGACTGTATCAAGAGAGGTAAGACAGTTATGGAAGGTGGAGCTATCTACAACTTCACCGGCCCGCAGGCATTCGGTAACGTTGATACAGGCGATGCTATGTATGCTATCAAGAAACACGTATTTGAGGATAAAGACCTTACAATGCAGCAGATTTACGAAGCTATGGAGCATAACTTCGGTGCTGAGCTCGGCGCAGGCTGCTACGACGGACCGTTCGTAGTTATGAGTGCACCGCCTGAAGCAGCAGCAGCTTCTGTTGAGAGCAAACTCGGAAGAAACGTTGAAGCATCCAGCATGGAAGCAATCATCAACGAAGTAGTCCGCAAGATCCTTGCTGAGAACGGATCCTCCAGCAGCATGAGCGGAATCAGCACAATGCAGGCTGGCTGTGACACATGCACAGACGCTCAGAGAGCAGAGTATGACAGAATCCGTAACATCCTCGATGCAACACCTTGCTTCGGTAACGATATTGACGAAGTTGATATGTGGGCTCGTAAAGCTACTCAGATCTACTCCTATGAGGTAGAGAAGTATAAGAACCCGCGTAACGGCCAGTATCAGGCAGGATGTTATCCGGTATCCGCTAACGTACTCTTCGGTAAAGACGTACAGGCTCTTCCGGATGGACGTTACAGCAACGCTCCTCTTGCTGATGGTGTTTCCCCGCGTCAGGGACATGACGTTAAGGGCCCGACAGCTGCAGGTAACTCCGTAGCTAAGCTCGACCAGCTGAACATTTCCAATGGTACACTTTACAACCAGAAGTTCTTACCGTCTGCAGTAGCAGGAGATCAGGGTCTTATGAACTTCGCAGGTGTTGTACGTAACTACTTCGATAAGAAGGGTATGCATGTACAGTTCAACGTTATCGACAGAGAGACACTTGTAGACGCTCAGAACCATCCCGAGAACTACAAAGACCTCGTTGTTCGTGTAGCAGGATATTCCGCACACTGGACAGTACTTGCAAAAGAGGTACAGGATGACATCATCGCTCGTACAGAGCAGACATTCTAATTATACAGGGTTTAAAACCGGAGGAAGTACCTATGCCTACAATGGATTCTAGTTACGATGAAAACAGAAAAGGTCTCGTCTTTAATATCCAGAGATTCTCTGTAAATGACGGACCGGGAGTCAGGAGCATCGTTTTCCTGAACGGCTGCCCTCTCCGCTGTAAATGGTGCTGTAATCCTGAGTCACAGGAATTAAAGTCAGTTGTGATGTTCAAGGCGCAGAACTGTGTCGGATGCCGCAACTGTGAGGTGGTTTGTCCCACCGGTGCTTCCAATCTGGATCTTCCCGGAAAGATCGATCATTCCAAATGTATCGTATGTGGCAAATGTGTTGATGTTTGTTACCATAAGGCTCTTGAAATGACAGGCCGCTGGGAGACAGTGGACGAACTGATGAGAGAGCTTTATAAAGACAGAACAATCTATCGCCGTACCGGAGGAGGTATTACCTTCTCCGGCGGCGAAGCCATGGTACAGCATGATTTCCTTCTGGATATGCTCAAAGCCTGCAAGTCTCTCGGCTGGACCACAGCGATTGAGACCACAGGTTATACGACTCCGGAAGTTATTGAGAAAATCGTGCCCTGGCTTGATCTGGTCATGATGGATATCAAGCACCTGAATTCGGCAATTCATAAGGAATTCACCGGAGTTCCCAATGAAAAAATCCTGCTGAATGCCCATAAGATCGCATCCATAGCCAATGAGATGATCATACGTGTTCCCGTTGTTCCCGGATTCAACGCGAAGCCGGAATACATCGAGGACATCGCCCGGTTTACAACTACTCTGCCGGGTGTTAAGGAGCTTCACCTCCTACCATATCATGATCTCGGAAGCAACAAATATGCGATGCTCGGAAAGGCATATGAGCTGTTCGGTGTCCAGAAGCCGGAAAAAGAAATGATGGAAGATTTTAAAGAAATCGTGGAGAATCAGGGGCTGATCTGTAAGATAGGAGGTTAATAATATGAACAAAAATTATATATTATTAACATCTGAATCTGTTACAGAAGGGCATCCGGATAAAATGTGTGACATGATATCCGATGCGATCCTCGACGCGTATCTGCGAGAAGACCCTTCTTCCCATGTTGCCGTTGAAACTATGGCAGCCGAAAACCTCGTGGTGATCGCCGGTGAAGTTTCGTCAAAAGCGGTGGTCGACGTAAAAAAGATTGCCAGACAGGTGATCTGCGAGATTGGCTACGACAGTAATGAAAAAGGTATCGATGGCAATACCTGCGATATGATTGTAAACATAAGTGTGCAGTCACCGGACATTGCCCAGGGAGTCAGTCGTGAAGGTGAAAGAACCGGCGCGGGTGATCAGGGTATGATGTACGGATATGCATGCAATGATACGAAAGGCCTTATGCCCTTGTCCATTGACCTGGCGCACAGGCTCTGCAGAAGACTTACTCAAGTCAGGAAAGAAGGGAAACTCCCGTATCTTTATCCGGATGGTAAAGCACAGGTTACAGTCGCCTATGACTGTGACAGAAAAATTAAAGGAATTACAGCAATCGTTGTATCGGCTCAGCATAATGCGGATGTTCCGATCAGAAAGCTGCGTTCCGATATTGAAGAATTTGTTATTAACGCGGTGATCCCCCAGGAGCTGGTCCTCCCCGAATGTGTAATACATATCAACCCGACAGGCCGATTTGTAGTCGGGGGGCCGACAGGTGACGTGGGACTTACCGGACGTAAAATCATAGTCGACACTTACGGCGGCATTGCCCGGCACGGAGGCGGCGCCTTCTCCGGAAAAGATCCGACAAAGGTCGACAGATCCGCGGCGTATATGGCAAGATATGCTGCAAAGAACATAGTAGCATCAGGGCTTTGTGATCAGTGCGAGATCAACCTTGCCTATGCTATCGGTGTTCCGGATCCGGTATCTGTAAAAATCGATACCTTTGGTAGCGAAGTGATACCGATTGATATTCTCGAAAAAGTTGTGAAAGACACCTTTGATTTTAGTGTAGACGGCATTATAAGGACATTATCTCTCACAAAAGTGTCATATAAGCCGGTCGCAGCCTACGGTCACTTTGGCAGAACCGATCTTGATCTGCCCTGGGAGCGTACGGATGTAGCACAGACGCTTCAAGACAAAGCAGCCGCTGTTGTGGCTGAACAGTTAATGAGATTATAAGAAGTTTTTCAAATCAGAGTAATCAGGTATAAAACAGCATACGGTCTCAACACTCTCACACGGCATATTTGCCAACCATAAATGCACAACATTTGCTTGATCTACTTTGACTTAAAAGGAGCAGGAGCTTACAAAGTTCCTGCTCTTTTTTATGGAAAAAGTGTGAGTTTTTTTACCGAATACGAAAAAAGCAACTCCTCTGATGAGATATCTTCCCGGCGGAAACAGACAGAATAATACAATTATTTGTTCGGAATAATATTATTCTTATAAAATAAAATGACATATATTTACATAAATGATTTAATATGACATAAATGGGGGCAAAAGGGTATGAAAGACAGGTAAATAATTGCTCTTTTTTTGATTGTAAATATTGAATTTAGAATAATTATTTACTTGTGAACTGAGAATAATTCCGCTTTTTATAGATATAATTGCACAAAAAAACAGATTCTAATTATGCAAATAAAATGATAATATGAATATGTTCATTAACAGATGTATTTTTTTGTTGTGAATGTAATATTTGGTATAAAGGAGTAAAAAAATGAACGAGGATCAGGGAAATAAAATCGTAAATACTGTTCTGGCTTCATTTGACGTAATACGTGAGAGAAATCAGGAACTGGAAAAAAAGATACATAACCTGGAATACAGACAGATGTCAGAAGGAATACCCGGTGACACGATACTGAATATGATCAATATCGCATCCAGTTTTTCCGTACTGGAAAATGCATCGATGACGACCAGGATCCTGAATTACGCCTCTGATTTTATCCGGTATTATACACAGCAGGAAACGGATATGACAACCATAGGCAAGGAGTTTTCTCAGCTGTCCAATTATCTTGCCGTTATCTCCGAGCAGTTTGACAGGAAACTGGAATACAGGATCAGCTGCAGAGACGGACTGGAGGATATCAGGATCCCTATCCTGTCCCTGCTGCCTTTTGCCCAGCTTATGACCGGCTGCTGCATAAGAGAGGGTATTGAACGGGCAAGGATCTATATAGATGCTGCAAAGAAAGAAGACCGCGCAATGGTGACTATGCAGCTTCAGAGTGATGACAGGAAGCAGGCAGATCTTACCGCCTACAGGGATGAAATACTGAGCGGAAGGACGGCACCTGAAAATCTGAGCAGAAGATTTGAATATTGCGGATATGAAAATTGTGACATAAAAGTGGAATCAGGACTGATGTCCATCACATTTCCGATTCCGGAGAAGGAGAGGTGAGTATTTTGGTAAAAGTGCTGCTGGCTGATACAGACTGTCTGTTCGGAAAGGCTTTTAGGAAGATGATAAATGATATAGGCGATTGCATGCTGGTCGGCATAGTCAGGGATGAAGAGTCCATGCTTGCGCTTTGCAATGAGCATCATCCGGATATTCTTTTTGCCAATGCAAGGGTAGGAAGATATAACGGAATAGACCTCTGCCAGGCCGCCAAAAAGTATTATCCCGACCTCCTCTGCAATATCCTTACCGGATATTACAGTATCGACCTGCTGAAAAAGGCCATGGAGTCTGATGTTAACGAGCTCCTCCTTAAACCGGTGTCTGCCGAAAAGCTTTCCAGTATTGTGGACCGCTGTAAAGATCCGGATCAGAATCCGGACCGTGTGATCCTGGAAGAGCTTATGGCTGCAATCGAAGAAAGAGACTACAAGAAGTCCTATATGATCACCCAGAACTATGTGAATGTCCTTTTTGAAAACAGTGATACACATCAGAGAAAAGAAAAACTGGGCGCAATCAGGAGAAAACTTTTCTATATGATCTCCGGCCTGCATGTTCAGCAGAAAGAGTATTATATACAGAAGTTCGAACTTACATCCATGGAAGCCAATAAAAGAATGCTCTGCTGCTGCTGGCTGATGGAAATCATTACAGAGGTGTTCAGGCAGTTCTGCACCATGAAATATGCCCATATGAACAAGGCATTCCAGTTCATTGAGCAGAACAGGAACAATGAGATTTCTCTGACAGACCTGTCCAAGGAGGCGGGAATCAGCAGCGGATATCTGAGCAGGATCTTTAAGAAATACTATAAGATCAGCGTGGTGGATTATATCCATCTGCGAAAGATTTTAAGGGCAAAGCAGTACATGGCAACCAGTGAGATGAATATCTCCGATATTTCATTCCTTCTGGGATACAGTGAAGCGGGGTATTTCTGTAAGATCTTCAAGAAATATGAGGGAAGGACACCTTCATCCTTCCAGAAAGAGTACGCCTTATCCGGAAGCCGGGTCGTGTAGGATTCGGGACATAAAATAAAAATAGTACAGAAAGCACGCAGGGAGCCGGCGTATTGCTGATGAGACAGGTCAGCATATGCCGGCTCCCTTTAACAGGATAAAAGATGATTAAGATCTTTTTTAGCGGATTACATACCTCTTTTGGCCAGAGCCTTATCCAGGACCGCCATGGCCTTTCTTCCGTCATTGGCGGTGATTAGCTCGACACCATGCTCCTTGAGAGTCCGGTATGTTTCCAGAACCAGGTCGATATCATTGGAAATTTTGCCGAGGGTGAAAACAACCAGAACATCGATCTCGTTATTCTCCACGGCTTCCATCATCCTCTTGAAGCCCGGGCGGTCAAGGCTCTCCGGAGGATAGTCGCCTAAATCAGTGAAATTAATGAACTCATGACCGTCTCCGTAAATTGCGGTTGCTCTTGCCTGACAGCGTACGCCGTCAGAAATCATTCCCTGTACATATGTCTGGCGGCAGATCGGGCAGCTGCCCTGCATATGCTGGTGATTATATATACCGATGCGCATAGATACACTCCTCCCCTTTATAATCCGTTCTCTTATGAAAATTATACCAGTCTGACAGGGAAAAAGAGGGAAGATAACTCATGGAAAATGGGATAAAAACAGACAGAAAACAGGTGTGGACCGGCACAAAAAAACGTGCTGTATATTTCAACATATCGTCTTGCTTAATACCAAAAAAATTGCCTGTTCGATGATAAACTATTAAAAAGGAGGAGGTGGAATCTTGAACCGGAGTGAAGTACAGAGGGCGATAGTAGAAACAGAATGGGAAATGTTCCAGAACGTTAAGGGGATCGGCGGACGGGCAGACTGCCAGGACGATAATCAGACTTTTCTGATCATGCGCCTTTCCCAGTTTGACAGCTGGGAGGATAACGTACTGCAGAGCTATCTTCAGGATCTGACGGAAGCCAAGGCGGCCGGAAGAAACCTTGTAATGGAAAAATATGCTCACATGATGGAAGAAACGGACCCCGCTTATTATGAGCAGATCCGTAAGGTTCTCCCGCCTGTGGATGACGTTGTGATCATGCTGGCTGATGTTATTACCGAACGTTATATAGCATGGGAAAAGGAAGTGGATGAGAAGTATCCTAATGTAAGAAAGTTCGGCAGACCGGCTGAAGAAACATCGGCAGACGGAACAGTGAGTATCAGAAATTACCTGAGAAGCGAGCTGAAAACCTATTCCAAGCGGACCCTTACACGGCTTCTTGCATCCATTGATTCCAAGCCGGATATAAACCGCTACCTTGTCAGCATGCAGAAAATTGCCAGGGCTTACGGATACGCAAGCCTTGCTGAAGCAGAACACAGTCTGGCGCAGCGTATGGCGGCAGTTTAAAAAAGATTAAGAGACAGGAATATCATGGAGGAGGTATCATAATGGGAACATTACTTGAACAGCTTCATAAAATGCAGATCAAAGGCGCGGTAGATGACCTTGTGGATTCCGGCGGCAATAAGAATGTCGGCGATCATAAACTGGATGGTGTATATTACTGCAGAGCCTGCGGTTATATCTATGACGAGGCAGTAGAAGGAAAGCCGTTTACGACTATTTCTCATTGCCCGATCTGCGGTATGGGGCAGCAGCAGTTCTTCCGTATAAATGAATAATCAAAAAAACGCCTATTAAGACCGGCAGGTAAGGAATTCAAGCCACCTGCCGGCTTTTTTACGCCCTGACAACTAAAGGCCTAAACAGGTTGACATACTTCGCGGGCTTACATTATTATAATATCAACAAGGAGGGGATTGTAAAATGAGACGGATGATAGGGAGAATAATGCTGGTCCCGGCCATCATACTGGCCCTGGCTGTTTTTGTTTCGGCTGCGACACTGACACCGGTTACGGTCCAATATGAAGGACAGCCTATGGATGACAGCCTTAAGGGGGCTATCGTAAACAAGACGGTAATGATTCCCTGGGATGTTCTGACAAGGGATCCTTCCGCCGGCGTTAAGGGAAGTTATAATGCCGTCACGGGAAAGATTAAGCTTACCCGAAAGAATATAAACCTGGAAATGAAAAAGGGAAATAAAAAGATCACCCGGAACAGGGAAATGACATTTAAAAGCCGGATCGCTCCGCGTTATGTAACTGTGGACGGGGTATCAAGGATGATGATTCCCGCAAAGAAAGTAACGGAGCTTCTTGGTCTTAAATACACCTATGATTCTGCAGAGAGAACGGTCAGACTGATTCCCAAAAAGGCAGGGACCGTATCCACAAAGAATCTGAAGGCGAGCGTGTTCCTCCTGACGGACACGGAAGAGTTTGTGGAGATCATCGGTCCCCTTGCAAGGGCAGACTACAAAAAGACAGGTGTACTGGCTTCCGTTACCATTGCCCAGGCTATTGACGAAAGCTGGAGCGGTACTTCCCTGCTGGCTCAGAAGGGCAACAATCTGTTCGGTATGAAAGCAAGTCTTTCCGGCAATCGCTGGAAAGGATCCGTCTGGAAAAGGGGAAGTATTATCAAAAAGAAGACCAAAGAAAGCCGGCGGGGCCGGACAGTGACCATTACGGCCAAATTCCGGAAGTATCCCAATGTGAATAAGTCCATTGCGGACCATTCCGCATATCTGAAAAATGCAAAAAAGGGTAAAAAGAAAAGATACCAGGGGCTGACTTCCACAAAAAGCTACCATAAGCAGATCAGTATCCTCATGAAGGGAGGATACTGTACATTTAAAAATTACGGGTCCGATCTGGAGAGGATTATCATCATGTATAATCTGACACGCTTTGATCAGTAGATTTATGAAAACGTACAAGGAGGAAAGAATCGTGACTAAGTCGTCCGGCAATATACTTAAAAAGATTCTGCTGCTTATTGTATTTGTCTTTTTGTCTTTTCTGATTCTGACAGCCGGCGAGATCATCGGATTGATCATTACCACGCCTCCTGTCCTCCTCTTCCCGGGACTTGAAGCAAACGAGGTATGGGTCACAGGATCCATGTATCTGTCTTTTATCGGCATCTGGATCGTGACTCTGGGATTTGTTGCCGCAGTTAAGTATTTTCGTCCCATGCTGGGAGCTTTCGGCTCGAAAGCGTCAGGAAACAATGTGTTTATGCTGCTGGCAGGCCTTCTGCTCGGCTTTGTAATGAATGGTATCTGCGTACTGGGCGCGGTTCTCCACGGGGATATCCATTTGCACTTCGGTTCTTTCCGTCCGCTGGCCATGCTGCTGGTTCTGTTCGCTGTTTTTATTCAGTCCGGCGCGGAAGAACTCATGGACAGAGGATTCCTTTATCAGAGCATACGCAAGCTTTTCCGGAATCCCTGGGTAGCTATTATTCTGAACTCGGTGATTTTCGGCGCCATACATTTAAATAATCCCGGCGTAAATGCCCTGGGCATTATACAGGTCGTCCTGATCGGTATCAGCTTCTCTCTGATGGTACATTTTGCGGACAGTATCTGGCTTCCCATGGCAGCACACACAGGATGGAATTACAGTCAGGCTATTATCTTCGGTCTTCCCAACAGCGGAATTGTCCTTCCTTTTTCAATGATGAAACTGGAGGCTTCCACTGCCCGGAACTCCTTTTTCTATAATGTGGGATTCGGTGTAGAAGGAACCTTCTTCGCCCTGATCGTAATAACCATTGTAACCCTGCTCTTTATGCTCGTGTTCAGAAAGCGGAACATCAAAGCCTATGATCCCTGGGAGTCTGAACGCTGACACGGTAAATAATTCTGACAGGTTATAAGAACTATGGACCATAATATGACAGAGGGGAATCCGATGCGCATGATATTGCGATTTACGATTCCCCTTTTTCTTGGAAATGTATTACAGCAATTATATAATATGGCTGATTCCATGATCGTCGGCCGCTTTGTGGGTGCAAACGCCCTCGCCGGAGTCGGTTCCACGGGAACCATCATGTTCCTGGTCAACGGAATCGCCATCGGCCTTACAGCGGGCTTTGCGGTCCTGACCAGCCAGCGTTACGGGGCCGGAAGCCGGGACGGGACAAAGAGGTCTGTGGCCAACGGAATCATTCTGTCGGCTATTCTGGCTGCCATCCTGATGGTGATCAGTCTTGCCGTCATGCATCCCATTCTGCATATGATGAACACACCTGAATCCATCTACAGGGAAGCTTATACCTACATAACAATCATTTGCGGAGGCCTTTACGCAACGACCTATTACAATCTTTTCAGCGCCTATCTGCGGGCAATCGGGAACAGCAGGATCCCCCTTTACTTCCTGATTTTCTCGGCCGCACTCAATGTGGTGCTTGACCTGACTTTTATACTTGTTCTCGGCTGGGGAGTGGCAGGCGCAGCCCGGGCCACCATTCTGTCCCAGGGTATTTCAGCTCTCCTCTGTCTGATCTACATTATGAAGAAGGTGGATGTGCTCCGGCCCGGAAGAGAACACTGGCGTCTTCATCCGGAAGACAGCAGACAACAGCTGGCGATCGGTATTCCCATGGCCCTTCAGTACGGTATTACGGCTTCAGGGACCATGATCATGCAGTCCGCGATCAATATCTATGAGGCTGCCATCGCGGCATTTACGGCTGCCAGCAGGATTCAGAGCGTCATGATGCAGGGATTTATTTCCCTGGGCCTTACCATGGCTTCCTACGCCGGCCAGAACTATGGAGCCGGCCGTCCGGACAGGATCCGGCAGGGAGTGCGGGACGCTATGAAACTGGTGGTTGCCTATGCTATTATCGGCGGAGCAGGCGTCGCCCTGGCTCTTCCCAGGCTGATGCATCTTTTCTTTTCCTCGTCTACGGATATAGGGACCGTGCTTCCCTGGGCCAGAATATATCTGTATGAGTGTATTACCTGTTATATCCCTCTGGGGGCGATTTTCGTCTTTCGCAACACCCTGCAGGGCTGCGGCCGGGGTATGGCAGCTATGACCATGGGGATCGTGGAACTGGCCGCAAGGGCAGGAACAGCCATGCTGTCCATGGCTCTGGGCAGTTATATGCTGGCGGTGGGCTGTGACCCTGCTGCCTGGCTTGCCGGAGGAATATACGGGGCTGTCCTCTATGTGATCAACATGAAAAAGATTGAATCAAGTGCGTGATTTTTGCATTTTTCTAAAACAGTAAAAATCGGCACAGGAAATTTCAAAAAAATACAAGTAAAAAATTGTTCTTTCCTTACAGCCAAATGTAAAATTACACTGGTTAAGGCAGACTCCACATGGTAAAATTATTAACATAAGGTAGTAATTTTGCTGTGTGGAGCAATTTTTTGCCATATACATGAAAAGTTGTTGGTGTAATTATATGAAAGAGCATCCATCATGCAGCCTTGTTTAATCTGTGGTCCCGGGCCGGCTCGAATAGCCTGTGAAGATCCTCATGAAAAAACAGGGCTTATGTTTTATAAAAATGCGGAAAGGACAAGCAATATGAAATTTGAATTATGTAATCTGTCGGTGGAGCAGGGACAGAAGGTGCAGGGATTCCTTGAACTGCCTTTCACTACGGACCGCATCCCCTGTACCCTGATCTACGGCGAGGAGGACGGAGAGACCGCTCTGGTGGAGGGAGGCCTTCACAATGCGGAATACGTGGGAATTGAGACAGCCATAGGCCTGGCCGGTATGCTGGAGCCTTCCGATATCCGAGGCAAGCTGATCATTATCCACCTTCTCAACGTGAACGGATTTCGCCAGAGAACAGTTAGTGTCTGCGCGGAAGACGGGAAGAATCTCAACCGGGTCTTCCCCGGCAATCCCGACGGGACCTATGCAGATAAGATGGCTTACTTCATGGAAAAAGAAATCTATCCCAAGATCGATTACTTTATAGATGTCCACAACGGCGACTGGTTTGAGGACCTGGTCCCCTTTATCTATGCTGTGGGGAAAGCGCCTGAGGAGACAGTAAAGAAAGCTGAGGAGATGGCCAAGGCGGCTGACGTTCCCTTCTTTGTAAGATCGAGCGGTACCAGCGGCGCCTACAACCATGCCGGTGTCATGGGAATTCCTTCCGTCCTTCTGGAGAGGGGATGTATGGGAAACTGGACCAGGGAAGAAGTGGAAGCATCCCAGAAGGATGTACGTAATATCCTTCGCCGGGTCGGTATCCTTATATCAGACCGGTTCCACGGAGATCTGCAGAGGAATATCCCCAGACTGATGCCACATTCCCATTATGTTGATTCAGACAAAGAGGGCTGCTGGTTCCCCATGCGCAAAGCCGGTGATATGGTTGAAGCAGGCGAACTGGTAGGCGTTATCAAAGACTTTTTCGGAAATACAATAGATGAAATACGTTTTGATGAAGACTGTATGATACTTTATCAGACAGTCTCCTATTCCTTGCCCAAAAATACCCCGCTGGTTGCCTATGGACATTATGAAGACTGCATTGAGACGACAGGGGACCATCACAGACATGCCCATACCCATCCCAATTCGATGGTTAAGGTCCACGTAGCGGAGGAATTCCAGTATGAGTCCGACGGAGAGACAGAAAAGTAAAGAAGACAAGGCAGGGCTTTCCCTGACCTCGGGAAGTATACCAAAAGGACTGATACTCTATGCCATTCCTCTTCTGGCCAGCGGTCTGATCCAGCAGCTTTACAGTACGGTAGACCTGATCTTTGTAGGTCAGCTGCTGGGAACGGAATCCGCGGCAGCCATCGGGGCAAGTGATCTGCTTATCACCTGCTTTGTGGGCTTTTTCAACGGGATGGCAGTGGGATCCAGTGTGTTTGCGGCCCAGCATTTCGGCGGAAAACGGTGGGACAAGCTTAAAAGCCTGATTTTTACCATGTTCATAACAGGGCTGGCTGGCGGAATCCTCCTCCTGATCGCGGCCCAGCTGTTTGCTCCGGTATTCCTGCGTATGATGGGGACTCCGGAAGCCATCATGAAGCTGGCGGAAGCCTATCTGCGTATCTACATCCTGAGTATGCCCGGCATAGTCATGTACAACCTGCTCAGTGGTGTTGTGCGTGCCATCGGAGATTCCAGAACCCCCATGCTGGTCCAGCTTTTCGGCGGCATTGTAAATGTGGCGGCGGATTATCTGTGTATTGCAGCTCTGGGGATGGGCGTGGAAGGAACGGCGATCGCCACCATGCTTTCCCAGACCTTTGCGGCCGTTTGCATAGTCGTCTATCTGATGCGGCTGAAAGCCCCCTATGCCCTGTCTTTTAAGGGCTCTGCCTTCAGTCTGCCGGAACTCCTGCATGTACTTAAAGTAGGAGTGCCTTCGGGTATACAGGCGATCATTATTACATTTTCCAATATCATTATTCAGTCGCAGATCAACCGTCTGGGCGTAGAGTCCATCGCATCTTTTACGGTTTATTTCAAAGCGGAGATGCTGCTCTACCTGCCGGTTCTGGCTATAGGGCAGGCAGCTGTGGCCTACATTGGACAGAATTACGGAGCGGGAGACTTTGAGCGGCTGAAAAAGGGCAAACGCTTCTGCTTCCTTGGAGGAGCAGGCTTTACCCTGGCGGAAAGCCTTCTGCTGCTGGCTTTGGCGCCGGTCATTGTAAGTGTTTTCACAAGGGATTCGGCGGTCCGAAGTCTGTCATGCCGGATCATGCGCACGACATATCCTCTCTACTTCCTCTGCACTATGCTGGAAGTGCTGAGCAGTAATCTGAGGGGACTGGGAAAGGCTCTTCTGCCCATGATCGTAGTCATTATAAGCTACTGCGGATTCAGGCTGATGCTCCTTTTCATGCTGATGGCTCACTCGAAGACAGTGGGAAGCGTAGCCCTCTGCTATCCGCTTTCCTGGGCTTTTGCGGTATTCTGGATGCTGATAGCTGTCAGGTACCAGGAGAGACAAATAAATACGGGCAGGGTCTGATAGATTCCGGTCATACAGGGGTACTTTCATGTCGGGTACTTGACAATCTGATAACCTGTGTTAGAATAAAGTCAATAATAGTTGAATGAATATTCAATTGAATGTACCGTCAACTATTTAAAATAACAGTATCAGTACACAAAAACTATTTATAGACAAGTCAGAAAGGATTTAACAGGTATGCAAAGAAAGGTTTATATCCTGGAAGGTCTTGACTGCGCCAACTGCGCTGCCAAGATCGAGAACAAGCTTAGCAAGCTGCCGGGGCTTGAGGATGTTTCCGTAACTTATGCAACGGAGCAGCTGCGTTTCTCCGCAGAGGATCCGGATGCGATGTTACCCCTGATTCGGGAAACAATCCAGGCAATTGAACCGGAAGTGGAAGTAGTGGAGAGGAACAGGCGAAGAAGCAGCAGGCCGGCTGCAGCACATGACCACGATCACGACCATGAGCACGACCATGAGCATGACCACGGGCATGATCACGATCATGATCACGATCATGGACATGAACATGACCACGGCCACGACCATGAGCATGAGCATGACCATGACCACGATCACGGGCATAGCCATGATCATGAAGACAGCTGCTGTGCAGGCCATGACCACGACCATGGACATGATCACGACCACGGCCACAGTCACGATCATGGAGACAGCTGCTGCTCAGGCCACGATCACGGACATGACCACGGTCACAGCCATGACCATGGAGACAGCTGCTGCTCAGGCCATGATCACGGACATGACCACGGTCACAGCCATGACCATGGAGACAGCTGCTGCTCAGGCCATGATCATGATGAGGAACCTCACGCAACACGGTCTCATACACATTTTGTAGAGGAGCATCATCATAAAGCAGGACACCCCGATGACTGCGAGTGCGAGGACTGTACTTCTTTCGTTGAATACTGTGATATCTGCGGAGAAAGCCTTGCCAAATGCAACTGCCGTATGCCGGATGAGGATATGGAGAAGAGAGTCTATATTCTCGAAGGTATCGACTGTGCCAACTGCGCAGCCAAGATCGAGGCAAAGATCCGGTCCATGCCAGAGGTAGGATTTGCTTCTGTGGCATACGCCACCAAGCAGCTTCGTGTTTCTGCAAATAACCAGGATGAGCTGATGCCGAAAATGCAGGCGGCAATCGACTCTATCGAGGATGGTATTACTCTTGTTCCCAGACAGAGGAAGAGAAAGAGCGCCATCTCCAATACAAAAATCTATGTTCTGGAAGGCCTCGACTGCGCCAACTGTGCAGCCAAGATCGAGGCAAAGCTCCGGTCCATGGATGGCGTGGATGACGTGACAGTCACTTATGCCACAAAGCAGATGAAACTTTCCGCAAAGAATCCGGATCAGATGATTCCTGTGATTCAGAGCACGATCGATTCCATTGAGGACGGCATCACGGTTGTTCCCAAAGAGACAAAAGTGGTACAGTCCGAAGCCAAAGAGAAAAAGGAATCCATTACAAAGAATCCGCTCTTTACCATCGTTCTTGGAGCCATCATTTTCCTGATCGGGGAAGTCATGGTCCACACAGTTACAACAGAGGATTCTCTCATATCTTTTGCAGTCTTTGTAGTAGCCTACGTCATCCTTGGCGGAAAGGTACTGGAAGCTGCTTTTAAGAACATGAAGAAGGGCCAGGTATTTGACGAGAACTTCCTGATGTGTATTGCCACCCTGGGTGCTTTCTGTATCCGTGAGTTCCCGGAGGCAGTTGGCGTTATGCTTTTCTACCGGATCGGCGAGTACTTTGAGGACCGCGCGACAGAACAGAGCAGAAGCCAGATCATGGAAGCGGTTGACTTAAGACCTGAGGTTGTAAATCTCGTTGTAGGTGATGATGTTCGTATCATGGACGCTGAGGAAGCCAATGTCGGCGATATCCTCCTTGTACGTCCCGGCGACCGTATCCCTCTTGACGGTGTTATTATAGAAGGTGAGACCCGGATTGATACATCTCCCGTAACCGGCGAGCCGGTTCCTGTAATGGCAAGAGTAGGAGACAATATCGTTTCCGGATGTGTCAATACTTCCGGACAGATCAAGATGCGTGTCGAGAAGATTCTGGAAGAGTCCATGGTTACAAGGATTCTGGATTCTGTTGAGAACGCGGCCGCAAGCAAGCCGGATATTGATAAGTTTATTACCAAGTTTGCGAGAGTATATACACCCTTTGTCGTATTCTTCGCATTGTTTGTAGCACTTGTACTGCCATTTATCCTTCCCGGCTGGCATTATCTGGTTGATCCTGCCTATAAGGGTGCAGAGAGCGTCCTGCGCGGAAGCAGCGGTGTGGCTTCCATTTACACGGCACTGACCTTCCTGGTTATCAGCTGTCCCTGCGCACTGGTACTGAGCGTGCCTCTGGCATTCTTCTCCGGTATCGGATCCGCTTCCAAAAAGGGTATCCTTTTTAAAGGCGGTATCGTAATCGAGGGCCTGAAGAATGTAAAGGCTGTTGTTATGGATAAGACCGGTACTATCACAAAGGGTAACTTTGTGGTACAGAAGAGTGTTCCCGCTGTAGACACGATGACGGAAGATGAGCTTCTTGCCATCAGTGCAAGCTGTGAAATGTCCTCCACCCATCCGATCGGAAACAGTATTGTCACTGCAGCCAAAGAGAAGGGACTGGACATCAGACGTCCGGATCAGATTGAAGAGATCGCCGGACAGGGAATCCGGGCTACAATAGAGCAGGGAACAGTTCTCTGCGGTAACAGAAAACTGATGGAGGCAAATCAGATCGATCTTTCCTCCTATCATAAGAGTGATTTCGGAACAGAGGTCCTGGTTGCCTTAAACGGTACATTTGTCGGAAACATTGTGATTTCGGATACACTGAAAGAGGATGCCAAGGATGCCATTTCAGCCGTGAAAGCTCTTGGAATCAAGACCATCATGCTGACAGGCGACGCGGAAGACAGCGCTCAGGCTGTTGCAAAACAGGCCGGTGTGGACGAAGTTCATGCCAAGCTCCTGCCGCAGGATAAGCTGTCAGAGCTGCAGAGAATCCGGGAAACAGAAGGTTCTGTCATGTTTGTCGGTGACGGTATCAACGATGCGCCGGTACTGGCCGGAGCGGATGTCGGTGCGGCCATGGGAAGCGGTGCTGATGCTGCGATCGAGGCGGCTGATGTCGTCTTTATGAATTCCGAGATGAAATCCATTCCGGAAGCTCTGGATGTTGCAAGAATGACCAACAGAATCTCATGGCAGAATGTATATTTTGCCCTGGCCATCAAGGTCATCGTTATGATCCTGGGCCTTATGGGATTCGCAAACATGTGGATGGCAGTATTTGCCGATACCGGCGTATCCGTCCTCTGTCTGCTGAACTCCATCAGGATCTTGAGAAGATAAGAGCATTACTCCTCCTTTTTATAGAGGGCAGGCGCCTGCCGCGGACGCATCACCGCTGGCAGGCGCCTGTTTTTTGTGTCATAAAGAGCCGGTCTGCAATCTGTACTTCCGGGGCGGGGTCTGCTATAATATACTAAATGAGTATAAAGAGTAAAAAGCAACATATATACAGGGCATGGAGGATATAAATATGCTTTTAAATCCTGAGAAAACGAAAAATGACATTGTAAAATGGATTCGTGATTATTTTGAACAGAACGGACCGTCATGCAGCGCTGTGGTCGGTATTTCCGGGGGAAAAGACTCCAGTATTACGGCAGCCCTGCTGGCAGAAGCACTTGGAAAAGACAGAGTCGTCGGCGTGATGATGCCTGACGGGGTACAGGCTGATATTGCAGACTCACAGGAGATTGTAGACCATCTGGGAATTCCTGCAGTAACCGTAAACATCCATGAGGGCGTGAAAGGCCTTTCCGGCGCTATAAATGAAGCTCTTTCCGGCAGCGGGATCGGTGCTGAAGCTCTTTCCAGGGATTCTCAGATCAATATGCCTCCCCGACTTCGGATGGCGACTCTCTATGCCATTGCCCAGGCATTGCCCCAGGGCGGAAGAGTGGTCAACACATGTAACCGGTCTGAAGACTATATCGGTTACTCCACCAAGTTCGGTGATGCAGCCGGTGATTTCAGCCCCCTGTCCCAGCTCCTGGTCCACGAAGTAATCCAGGTCGGAGAGGTTCTGGGAGTACCGAAACGTCTGACGCAGAAAGTCCCTTCAGACGGCTTGAGCGGCATGTCGGATGAGGACAAGATCGGCTTCACCTACAAGGTGCTGGACCACTATATTCTGACAGGTGAGTGTGAGGATGAAGCAACCCGACAGAAAATTGACCGCATGCACCGGCTGAACCTCCACAAGCTTCAGCTGATGCCCGCATTTATTCTTGATGAGAGTGCTCACGGTCCGAATTTTCATTAAAACTTGACAAATATAGGCGGGTAAGATAGACTTTTATTAGAAATATTTCACATATTTTATCAGATGGTAGTCCAGATTCTCATCTGATAAACGCTCCGCGAGGATGCGCACGGATTCGGACAGGAATTATGTCAGCAGAGCTGACCAGAATCCGGCGCCAAGACTCGCGAGCGAGTCTTGAATGACTTAGGAGGTTCAAAATGAAGCACTGTAAGATATTATGTGTGTGCGGGGTTGGGCTGATCACTTCTAATATGATTGCTGCAAGGCTGAAAGAAAAGCTTGCGGAAAAAGGATATGATGCACTTACCCGCGTGACGACTCCGGAGGGCATTCCCTCTGAGCTGGCTGAAGATACTTATGATCTGATGGCCTGTGTAACGCATGTCTATGAAGACTACAATATACCCAAGGTAAATGCACTTGGTCTGCTGGCCGGAACAGACGTGGACCAGGTTGTAGAGGATTGTATCAAAGTCCTGGAGAGCAAAGAGTAAACCGGCTAAGGTTCCCGGAGCCTCTGAGTAATCAGAGGCTCTTATTTTTCGTAAAGACCATAAGTTGAATTCTTTGCAGACAATGGTATAATAAATAGATGTTTTATGAGAATGAGAAAAGCTTTCAGAGATATGAGAAGAAATACCTGACGGACAGGAGCCGTATGAAAGAGATCGTCCGGGTGCTGAAGCGGCACATGAAAGCGGATGCTCACGACCGGGAGAGCATGGGGTATAAGGTATGTAACCTGTATCTGGATACGGCCAAGGGTGATGTTTTTGAGGAAGCCCTGCTCAAGCCCTGGTACAGGGAGAAGATCCGCCTTCGGTCTTACGGTTATGTGAAAGGTTCGGAAGACCATGTTTTTCTGGAAATGAAGAAGAAAGTCGGCGGATTTGTCTCCAAGAGACGGGTCAGACTGACTGCGGGGGAGGCTGAAGCATTTCTTTCAAGGCGGCAGGAGCCTCAGGATGCTTCCTTTATGACACGGCAGATCCTGGGTGAGGCAGCCTACAGCCTCCAGGTAAGAAAGGCTATTCCCGCCTGTCGGATTTCGTATGACAGAGTGGCATTTGTCACAGATGAATCAGATTTTGTCCGGGTTACTTTGGATACCAATCTCCGGTCGTCAGCTGCGGAGGGAGGAATCCGGGTCAGGCCCCGGGAAGAGCTTTTTATGCCGGCTGATTTCTGTGTGATGGAAGTCAAGACTTCGGGAGCATGCCCCTTGTGGCTGAGCGACCTGCTGAAAGAAGAGGGACTTCTGCCGCAGTCCTTTTCCAAATTTGTGACTGCGGGGAAAAAGGAGAGAGGATATGACTATAATGCAATTTCCGGGGCTGTCATCAAACCTTGAGGTTCTGACAGGCTTCGGGACAGGATTTGCGGCAAGCTTAATATGCGGATTCCTGTGCAGCCTTTTATATACGCGTATAGAGAAAGATGACACAGATATAAAAACCATGTCGATACTTCTTACTTTTCTGCCGGTCTTTACATGGGCCCTTACGGGCGCGGCCGGATATGCGACGTCGGGAGTGGGAGAAGGACTCGCATTCTGCGGATTATGTATTTTCCTGATCTCCGCAGGCGGCTTATACAGACAGCAGAGTCTCTTTTACCTGCTTATGGCTCTATGCGGCGGATTTCTCAGCGGAACAGGCTGGCCGGCTGCGGCATTGTCTGTCACTTTATTCGCGGTCATCCTACGTTTCCTTCTTTCGAAAGCCGGATGGGGACAGGAAAATGAAGACCATATGATCCTCAGGATCTGGATGCCGGAAAGCCTGCCTTCCGCAGGTGTTTTTGAACCGGTTTTTGATACATTTGCAAGGGATTATAAGCTGATCATGATCAGGACGACAGAATTCGGTTCCGTGTGCGAACTCCGCTACAGGATCCGGCTGAAAGCGGACACTGACCACAAGGCATTGCTGGATGAGATCAGAAAGAGGAACGGCAACATGAATGTGACACTGATCACAGCCCCGGTTCTCATGGAAAGAGACAACAGGCAGATCCTGTAGCACGATAGGAGGTAGTTCTGTGGAAGACACAATGCAGATAGAGCAGAAAAAGACACAGCAGAACAGGATTATGGGTCTGACTGCCGAGCAGGTAAATGAAGCGGTCCGGATGGGAAAGGTCAACAGGCAGCCGGATTCCCTGGAAAAGACCAACCTGGATATTGTAAAAGAAAATGTATTCACATATTTTAACCTGATCTTCGCGGTTCTGGCGGTCCTGCTGATCGCCGCGGGCTCCTACCGCAATCTGACTTTTCTGGGTGTTATCTTCGCCAATATGGGAATCGGTATTTTTCAGCAGATCCGTACCAAGAAGATTCTTGAGGAACTGTCGGTACTGAATCAGCCTGAGGCGGTGGTGATCCGGGAAGGAAAAAGGTGGAGGATACCGGTGGACAAGCTGGTCCTGGGAGATATGGTGATCCTGAAGTCAGGAGACCAGATCTGCGCCGATGCTGTGGTGGCAGCGGGAGAGATCAATGTTAATGAATCTCTTTTGAACGGTGAATCTGATGAGATACCAAAGAAGAGGAACAGTCCTCTGCTTTCAGGAAGCTTTGTCATATCCGGCGAGTGCTGCGCCAGACTGACCAAAGTGGGAGAGGACTCCTACATTTCAAAGCTTACCCAGGAAGCAAAAAAGATAAAAAAACACGAGCAGTCTGAGATGGTCCGGTCCATAAACCTTCTGGTAATTATAGCCGGCATCCTGATCATTCCGGTCGGACTGGCTCTTTTTATTCAGGGCATGATGTTCGGAAAGGGATTCAGTCAGGCCGTCACATCCATGGTAGCGGCTGTGATCGGAATGATTCCGGAAGGACTCTATCTGCTTGTGAGCGTTACTCTGGCCATCAGTACCGGAAAGCTGGCTTTAAAGAAGGTCATGCTCCATGATATGCGAAGCATAGAATCTCTGGCCAGAGTAGATATGTTCTGCGTAGATAAGACAGGAACCATTACCGATAACACCATGCATGTGATGGAGGTCTTATCGGCGCATGGAGATGGACAGGGCCAATCAGATACCTTCTATGACGAACAGAAACTTTCGGAATACATTTATACATTGACAGATGAAAACCAGACTATGACAGCCCTCCGGGACAGATACCCCCAGGTGATCCCCCCGGAATGCCGGGAAAAGATGGAGTTTTCATCAAGATATAAGTACAGTTGTGTCCGCTATGAGGACGGGACCTATGTCCTTGGAGCGCCGGATGTGCTGCTGGCGGCCGACTATGAAAAGTACAGGGAAACAGTGGAGGACTTTGCGGGAAAAGGCCTGCGGGTCATTGTATTCGGGAGAGTCAGCGGAAGGCAGACCACCGCCATGGAGGAAGTGGCGCCGCCGATGCCTAAAAAGGGACTTGCCGGATATGTAGTCACTCCCCTGCTCTTTATCGCTCTGGAAAACTCCATTCGGGAAACGGCCAGGGAGACATTTGAATACTTTGACAGACAGGGTGTTCAGATTAAAGTTATATCAGGAGATAATCCTCTGACAGTGTCAGAGGTAGCCAAAAGAGCTTCGATCAAAAATGCGGACCAGTATATTGATGCCCGCACCATAGACTCGGAAGAGGCGCTCAGAGAAGCGCTGGAGACGAAAACGGTATTTGGAAGGGTTACGCCGGAACAGAAGCGGCAGATTGTAAATGCTCTTAAGGATGCCGGGCATACGGTAGCCATGACAGGAGACGGTGTAAATGATATCCTGGCTATGAAGGATGCCGATTGTTCCATCGCTATGGCTTCAGGGTCCGATGCGGCCGTCAATGCCGCTCAGGTGGCCCTTCTTGATTCGGATTTCTCGCATATGCCTGAAATCGTGGATGAGGGAAGAAAGAATATCAACAACATTGAAAGATCGGCAACTCTCTTCCTGGTGAAGAATCTTTTCTCTCTTTTCCTGGGAATTTTCGCAATCATCAATGTTATGAAATATCCCCTGGAACCTTCACAGGTGTCTCTGATCAGCATGTTCAATATAGGAGTTCCCGCCTTCCTTCTGGCTCTGGAACCCAATTATGAGCGGATAACGGGAAGGTTCCTTTCGAAGGTACTTGTAAGGGCTCTGCCGGCAGCCATAACAGACTTCCTGGCGATAGCATCACTGGTCTACTTTGCAGGGACATTTAACATCAGCCCCTACGACAGCTCAGTGGCAGCCACATTCCTGCTGGCAATTGTAGGATTTATCATCCTCTTTAATATATCGTCGCCTATCAACCTCTTTAGGGGTGCTGTCATCGGGCTATGCATGGTCGGAATCCTTGTGGTGGGATTCTTCTTAAGTGAGCTCTTTACCATCCATATGATATCAAGGCAATGTATGATGCTCTTTGTTCTTTTTGCAATAGCAACGGAGCCCTTTATGCGCTACCTGACCATGTTTTCCGCTTTCGTTGAAAGAAAGCTTATGAAGATAAAGTGAGCCAAAAAGACAAAACTTTTCCCCCGCATGCTGTAAGCATTGCGGGGGATTTTTCAACAAAAAATCATAGCGGAAATTCATCACAAATTACTTTTCCGTGTTGATTCTTTTTCTGAATGATTTTCAGTATTCCTTGAAATCCCTTTTAAATAGTCGAGATACAGTTTCAGTGTGTCGTCCACGGGTTTACCTCTGCCGGTCACCAGATGAAGTATCAGTTTATAGAATTCTCCTTTCTCGTTACATGTTACAGGTATGATTTTCAGATCGGACTGATCCAGATAACGAAGAAGTGATTTCGAGCTGAATCCGATCTGTTCTGAACTGCGAATCTCATGGAGATATTCCAGGAAAGATACAGTTTTGCAGTTCCTTGAAACGTGGCGGCTTTCTTCGCTGATCAGGCTTTTAATCTGCTCAATGATATCGAGGAAGACCCAGGGATAGGAAGTAAGCTCAGAAATATTCAGAATTTCCCTGTCTGCCAGCGGGTGAGATTTATTCATAACGGCACAGATGATCTCTTTGCCTACAAGCTTTCGGGATACAAGATCTTCCGGTATCGGTTCAATCATAAAAGCAACATCCGCTCTGTTTTCACGCAGAATCTCCGGAATTTCACGGTAGGGAGATTCTTTGTATTCTACGGATATTTCTGGGTAGAGCTGCTGAAAACCGTCAAAGAGCTTTCCGCTTGAAGACATGGAAAGACCGAACATACCTCTGATACGAAAATCTTTTTTTGGGTTATAGCCTTCCAAAGCATACTTAAGACTCTGAAAAGCATCGTCAACCTGACAGAAGTACTTATAGAGATTGTTGGCGGCCATGGTAGGAGTCATGCCATATACAGAACGTCTGAACAGAGGGAAGCCGATTTCTTCTTCCAGCTTCTGTATGGATTTGCTGAGACCCTGCTGAGATATAAAGAGGGATTGGCTGGATTTGGTAATGCTTCCGCTTTTATATAGATGTATGAAATACTGAATTTGTCGTAATTCCATAATTCACCTCCTGATTATCAAAGTCCATTCTATCATATATAGGAGATGAAAGGAACTCATTTTATCGATTGTAAAAATAAAAAGGAAGAAAAAACAGCCGCTCAAAAGAGCGGCTGTTTTCCCAGATCCAATTTTAAATTAAATTCCAGTAATACTATTTACGGATATATTTTATCCAAAGATAGCATTCAGAACGAATGTCATGATAAGAATTGCTGTAGCAGGTCCGTCAATGTGGGAGTCTGTACCGGAGTTAATGAGAGCACCCTCAATATCACAGATCAGACCGGAAACGGTACCAGCGATAACAGCAGCGATAACAGCCATTCCAGCGCCGCCTGCGGCATAACCGAATACAGCAGCCTCAGCAGCGATAATTACGATATGGTGGCATCCATAGAAGGGCTGACCAAACTCAGCAAAGATAAGGCCGATAGCAGCAGTACCGAAGATAAGAACTGCATAGTTACCAGCAAGACCAGCTGAAAGAGCTTCGTTGCCAGCAGCAGCCTGCTGAAGTACAACATAAAGAGCACCTACCAGTAAGCTGTAGCATACGCTGATGAAGATGCAAGTTGTAAGAGCAGCGCCTTCGCTCATAACCTTGTCGCCTGTACGAAGCTTGCCGCCGAATACTAAACGAGCAACGATTGCGGAACAGAATACTGTGAATCCAGGACCGTCTGTAACGAGCTTGGAGCTGATTCCGCCTGCGAATAAAGTATCAACTACTAATGCCTTGAAAACATAACCGATTACACCAAAGAGACCGCCGACTGCAAGTACGGAAGGATCATTGTATCCAGCCATTGCATAAGCGATATCTGCACCGTTCTCGGAAAGGCCTTTTTTCTTAGCGTATGCCATAGCAGCAACGCCACCTGCGAATGCTATGTGAGGTCCGAAGAAAGGTCCGAATGCGATGTTGCCAGCGATAACTCCGCCAGCGTCAAGACCTGCAATACCAAGTCCAGCACCGAGTACTGCAAAAACACCTGTCATAATAAATGCCGGAAGTCCGCCGATTGCTGCAGCGAAAACACCGCCGCCAAAAGCAGCAAGAATACCAAAAATACTCATAAAATCTTCTCCTTTTCCATTAATTCAAGTTTGGATCCAGTCAACTTGTTGATGCTAATATTATAGTCTCTGAAAGAATTTTGTAAAAACAACTAGAAATTGTGGAAGCAACAAGAGCGGGTTGGGACAATAAAAAATAGAATACAATTGTGTGATAATTGTGAATATTATATGTATAATAAGGGTCTATTAATAAGAAAAAGTTACAAAACTGCTAAAAGGGCAAAAAAAGAGGGAATGCAGCATAATGAGAAACAAAAAAATACACAAACTTCTCCTTTATACAGACAAAAGATTTCCGTAAAATTTACAATCAGAAAAATGTAAGATTTTTTCTGATTGCCCTTAAGGTATGATATAGTATATGCTATCATATGTTATGCGGCAGGCCGGAAGGACTGCCGGATCAGGACAAGAGGAAAGAACATTTTATTAAGAAGAAAGAGGTACATTTATGGACAGAAGACCGGACACTATGGAAAGAATCACTACACCGGAGCTGGCGCAGAAATATGTCGACGAGCAGCTTAAGCTTCTGAAGGAACAGATTGGCGACCGCAAGGTCCTGCTGGCACTTTCGGGAGGAGTGGACTCATCGGTTGTGGCCGCGCTTCTGATCAAGGCAATCGGCCGCCAGCTTGTATGCGTACACGTTAATCACGGTCTCCTTCGGAAAGGGGAACCGGAGCAGGTAATCCAGGTGTTCCGCGAGGAGATGGATGCCAACCTGATTTATGTTGACGCCGTAGACCGTTTCCTTGACAAACTGGCAGGTGTCACGGATCCGGAAGAAAAAAGAATGATCATCGGCGGCGAGTTCATAGATGTGTTCGCAGAAGAGGCCCGTAAACTGGACGGAATTGAATTCCTTGCCCAGGGGACCATCTGGCCGGACATCCTGGAAAGTGAAGCCGGTATCAAGGCACATCACAATGCAGGCGGACTTCCGGAAGACATGAAGTTCGAACTGGTGGAGCCGGTCAAGATCCTCTATAAAGACGAAGTCCGTCTGGTAGGAAAAGCCCTTGGACTTCCCGACAACATGGTATACCGTCAGCCCTTCCCGGGACCGGGACTTGGTGTTCGCTGCCCCGGCGCTATTACAAGAGACCGTCTGGAAGCAGTAAGAGAATCTGATGCGATCTTAAGGGAAGAATTCGAGAAAGCCGGACTGGCAGGAAAAGTATGGCAGTACTTTACCGTAGTACCGGATTTCAAGTCCACCGGTATCACTGACGGTAAGAGAACCTACGCATGGCCCTGTATTATCCGCGCCATCAACACCACTGACGTGGTGGAAGTAACTGTAGAACATCTGGAACCGGCACTGCTGGACCACCTGGCAGAACGGATCACATCCGAAGTAGAAGGAATCAACAGAGTCCTCTACGATTACACACCCAAGCCCCCGGCAACGGTAGAGTACGAATAAGATAGAAACGCTGAAGAGCCGCTTACAAAGCGGCTCTCCATTTTTCATGTCAATAAAATGTCAACATGATTCTTTTATTTTTATTATTTTGGTTTGTATTTACGCTGAATCTCTTCTTTAAAATTGATGTTATAATCCTTCAGATATTCCTCATATTGCATTTCAAACATACTGGATTCCCAGTCCGTCATTTTATCCTTGTTATTCTCATATTCCTGTACTTTAACGATGATCGAACTGATCGACATTAAAGAGGGCAGATGAAGAGTATAGCAGATTTTTGTGCCTTGCTCGTTTGTAAGCAGGTCTATGTAGATCGGCAACCCATAGGTTTCCAGGCATTTCAGAGTATAGAAGAAATATGCCAGTTCTTTTCTTATTTCAGGAGTATCCGGATCCAGGAGTTCCCCAGTCAGGAACCTCAATGTAAGACCGCCATCTTTGGGGGCTAACATTTTCGTATAACTCTCGATCATGATATGATACCGGATTAATCTGCGGAGCTGTTGAATAAACTGGGAGATTGTTTCAATGGGTTTCTCTGAAGCCAGTAGTTTTGTCACTTCAGGCTCATACAGTCTGGCAACTTTATTTTTTTGCTCATTCCAGAATTCATAATTGTCTTTTGGGAACCTTGCTTTCCACTGATTATAGTGCTCCAGGGCATCATGGGCTGCTTTTTCATCAAGGTTTTCTAATTCCCCCAGACTTTTCTTTTGTCTGTACCAGGTATAAAGATAACTGGTAAGCTTGGCAAGATCTTTATCATGATTATCAAAAATCAGGGTGGTTTTATCATCATCTCTGTCTATTTCCATCCCATACATTTCTTCAAATATAAACAGAGTCTGCATGATATCTTCCTCGTTCCGGATATCATTTTCCGATAGGGCAGAGATGTCAACATCCAGGACTTCCGCCAGTCGTGCCCGGATATCCTGTTTCGGAGCCATAACGTCTCTTTCATATTTTCTGATCCGGGAGTCAGCAGTTGCTCCTGAAAAACCAATCGCAAGCCCCAGCTCTTTCTGTGTCATATTTTTTAATGATCTATACTTCTTTATCTTTTCACCTAAGGTCATGTCTGTGATTCCTTTCTCATACCATTATCTTTCCTATATTTTATCATATCAGACATAAAATGCAAGATTATTTTAAGAAAATAGACATAAATTTATATCTTATATCTATTGACAAACATTTGTTCCGGGTGTATTATACAAAAGCAGACATAAAAAAAGGTCTATAACAAGAAAGATAGACCAGAAAGGAGGACGAAATGGAGGAGAAAAGATTACCATTATTTGTTGGAGTCGATACAGTCCAGTACGACCTGGGAGTGTCCAGGGCAAAAGCTTATGAAGTGATCAAAAAGCTTAACGAGGAACTGAAAGAAAAGAACCCCAGGGCGATTATCGTCTCCGGGCGGGTCAACCGGATTTGGTACGAAGAAGCCTGCCTGTTAAACAGGGGTTCATGAAGGAAAAGAAAAAAGCCCCTGGAAACAGGGGCGGCACTCGCTAATGCGATATGCACTTTGACAATATCATATTAGCACGACGGGTGCTTCTTTTCAACAAAAACATTGGAAAGGAGTTGTTTGTATGGCGGAGAGGAGAATGTTTTCAAAATCAGTCGTTGAGAGTGCCAGGTTTCTGAAGATGCCGCCATCTTCACAAAACCTGTATTTCCATCTGGGAATGAATGCTGACGATGATGGAATTGTAGAGGCCTACCCGGTCATCAATATGATCAAGGCTCTGGAAGACGATCTGAGAGTCCTGTTCAGTAAAGGGTTTGTAAAGATCCTGAATCCGGACCTGGTAACCTATATCGCCGACTGGAGGGAGCAGAACCGGATTCGTCCCGACAGAAAGAAAGACAGTGTCTACCGGGACCTGCTTCTTCAGATTGAACCGGATGCTCAGCTTCTGGAGAGAAAGGAAAGATCAGATTTGAGAAAGAAACCTGGACCGTCCATGGACGGCGGTTTGACCGCACAGTGTAGTGTAGGTCAGTACAGTATAGGTGAGGGTAGTAAAGGTGAGTGTAATACACCTGACACTTACACTCACAACGTCAAATATCAACTGGGAAGTGAGATTCTCACTCAGGAGGAGTATGACAATCTGATCAGGGTTTACCCGGAAGAAATCGTGAAATCAGTGATAAAAAGGATATTAGGCAAGCCATATCATGGATGCCTCAATGCGGACAGGATATCAGCCTGGTGTAAAGAACAAATGGGCAGTACATGGACCAACCTTAACAACCATATTGAAACATCTGTCCATTCGGATCGCCTTAAAGAATTGGCAGAAGAAAGGCCGGGTGATTGATGATGGAACAGGTAATTGAAAGAGTTTATGAATGTCCGGACTGTAAAGATACAGGATTCCTATATCATCAGGATGAGAATGGTTATGGGTATTGTAAGCCCTGTAAATGCACTGAATTAAAGATCGCCAGAGAAAGGCTGGAGAGAAGTGGGCTGGCTAAAGAATTCAGAGAGAAGTCTTTTGAGAACTACTTTACCGAAGGTAACAGTCAACGGGAGGAAGCGAAACACAAGGCAGAACACTATACGGAGGATTTTCAAAACATACGGTTCTCACCTCATCATTCCATGATGCTGTGTGGTCAGGTAGGCGCAGGTAAGACCCATCTGGGAACCGCCTGCAGCATGAAGCTGATCGAACAGGGTGTGCCTGTGATCTATATGGGATATCGCGAAGAAATCACAGCCCTCAAGGCCAGGATTATCGAACCGGATCTTTATAACCGGGAGATGAACCGGTATAAAAGGGCTGATGTACTGTTCATCGATGATTTCCTAAAAGGAAAGGTGACAGAAACGGATCTGAATATCATTTATGAAATTATCAATTACCGATATAACAATAACCTTCCTGTCATCCTCAGTACGGAGAAGACTCTGGACGACCTGATAAATTTTGATGAAGCGACGACAAGTCGCCTCATCGAGATGAGCAAAGGTCATATCATAGTATTTGAAGGGAAAAAGCTAAACTATAGATTATACGGGGGTGAGAGAAAATGAGTGTTCTAAAGGATAAATGGAACGGTTATAACAGCACAAAATGGCGAGTCTCTTGTTACTACATAAATTGGAAAGGAGAAAGGAAGAGACATGATAAACGAGGCTTCCGAACAAAAAGAGAAGCACTGGCTTATGAGAGGGAGTTTTTGGCCAGGACCAGCAAAGATATCAATATGGGATTTAACACCTTTGTCGATATCTACCTGGGAGATCTGAAACCCCGGATCAAGCCGACTACATTGGAGACGAAGGAATCCATCATTAACACACACATCATCCCATACTTTAAACAGATGAGTCTCGCGGAGATCACTGCCACTGATATTCTTCAGTGGCAGAACTCCATGCTCAGTCTCAGGGATGATAACGGGAAAGGATACTCACAAACATATCTGAGAAGTGTTCATAACCAGCTGAACGCCATTTTCAACCACGCAGTTCGGTATTATGATCTTCCGAAAAATCCTTGCCGGACCAACAAAAAGATGGGAAAGGCCAAAACGGGAGAAATGAAGTTCTGGACCGGAGAAGAATACAGAAAGTTTTCTGAAGCAATGATTGAAAAACCTTTATCCTATTACGCGTTTGAACTTCTGTACTGGACCGGGATACGGTGTGGAGAACTATTGGCACTGACCAGAGCAGATTTTGATCTTGATAATAGAAAACTCAGGATCAATAAAAACTTTCAGGTTGTGAAAGGAAAACCGCTGATACAAACTCCAAAAACAGAAAAAGGAAACCGGATCATTGACCTGCCGGAATTCCTCTGCAGGGAAATGGAAGATTTCTTTGAATCTATTTACAAAATGGATGAGAACAGCAGGTTATTTGAAGTAACAAAAAGCTACCTTCATCATGAACTGGACCGAGGATGCAAACAGACCGGTGTAAAGAGAATCCGACTTCATGATCTGAGACACAGCCATGTTTCCTATCTTATAAATCTCGGTTTTTCCGCTGTGGCGATTGGTGACCGGGTCGGGCATGAGAGCGTGACGATTACAGACCGGTACTCTCACCTGTTTCCATCCGTTCAAAGGCAAATGGCTGAAAAATTGGATGAAGCTTTTAGACAGAATCACGAATCGGAGGTTGAAGAAGATGAATGACAAGATCTACCGGAGGGTGACACACCCTTCCGGTAACCCCAAAAGTGTTATGAAGAAAAATGAGAAAAACAGAAAACGAAATATGATTCTGAATTTTCGGGTAACACCGGAGGAAAAGGAACTGATCGAAGCAAGAATAAGATTGTCAGGACTTTCAAAAGAGACATTCTTCATCGAAAGCTGCCTGTATCAGGCAGTCTTTGTCAAAGGAAATGTCAAGACATTTGACGCAATAAAAAAGAGCATGGTTGCGATAGAGGAACAACTGACAGAAATGGATTTCCCGGAGAATCCGGACAAACAGATTCTGGTTGAACTTCGAACAATCCTGGAATTACTGGAGAAGATTTTTCACAAGGGGGGATGAATATGGCGAAACGCAGAACCACAGTAGAGCAGATCACAGATCTGGATAAAAAGATGGAACGGATGGCAGCCCAGAAAAAACAACTGATGGCCAGGAAAAAGGAGGAAGACCGAAAAGCCAGAAACAGAAGGCTGATCATCATCGGTGCTGAAGTGGAGAAGATCCTTGGCATACCAATCGAGGAAAAAGATCTTCCAAAGCTTCGAAGATTCCTGAATGATCAGGAACGGAGAGGGAAATATTTCAGTAACGCAATGAGGGATAAGGAAACAGACGATTTGGGAGAAACCCTGTCAGACAAATGATTTTGGGCCTCCCTTAGTTCACTAAGGGCGCACTTATAGGTGGGCGGAGTCCCACCTTATGTAAGCGCGCTCTCCGAGGGGCAGGGGATTCCGATTCCCCTGCACTCTTCGGATTCGGGCGACAAGGAGGTGAGTGTATGGCAATCTATCATTTTAGCCTGAAAACCGTAGGGAGGAGCGGCGGTAGATCCGCCGTTGCCTCCGCGGCATATATTTCCGGAACAAAGCTGAGGAGTGAAGAGACAGGTCAAAATTATAATTACAGAAAAAAGAAGGAAGTCGTATTCCGGCATATCTTTCTTCCTGAGCATGCACCTAAAGAATATAATAACCGGGAAGTCCTGTGGAATGCTGTTCAGAAAGTGGAAAGCCGATCAGACGCCCGGTTTGCCAGGATGATTGATGTGGCGCTGCCCAGAGAATTCAGTAGGGAGCTTCAGATCCGGATTCTGTATAAATATATAAAGGAACAATTCGTCTCCAAAGGGATGTGTGCTGATGTGGCAATACACGACAAAGGGGATGGCAATCCTCATGCGCATATCATGCTGACTACAAGAGCCTTCAATCCGGACGGTACCTGGAGTAAAAAGGAAAAGTCGGTTTACAAACTGGACAGAGCAGGAAACAAGATTCCTGTCATAGATCCGGAGACAGGAGAGCAAAAAGTCCGGGTTCGTAAAGGAAAAGGCACAGAAAAAGTCTGGCAGCGACAGACTATTCCATCCAATGACTGGAACAAGAAGGAGAATGTCGAAGCCTGGCGGAAAGAATGGGCCACTCTTTGTAACCAATACCTGGAAGCAGATCGGCAAGTCGATCATCGCAGTTACAAACGTCAGGGACTTGATAAGGAGCCCATGATCCATGAGGGATATGCCGCCAGGCAGATGGAACAGAAAGGTGGCACATCGGAACGTTGCGATTATAACCGTGAGGTTCGAAAGAGAAACCAGCTGAGGCAGGAGATCCACCAGAAAGTGGAAGAACTGTATCAAGGCATAATGGAGAAAGCGAGGGAGATTTATGGACGAATTAAAAGACATCTTGGAGTTGATGAAGAGGGAAGAAGCCCTGTTGGATCTTCTCGACGAAGACGACAGATTATTGTCGCAGCAACAGAAGGAAAACGAGACATTGAGGATACAGAATCATTCCTTGAAGGAAGCTTTAAAGAAACAAAAGAAACGGATCAGTTCATTGACCAAACAAATCGATCGATTGACCGATCAGAACAATGCCTATATGAAACAGAACTCCATATTGCAGGAGCAGAATCAGAGATTGATACAATTAAGCAAGGAATAGACCGGCAGCGTGAGGAGAACGAAAGACGCTTCCGGGCAATCATGGAAAGACATCAGAGATTAATGGGAGGTGACAGTTATGATACAAACCATATCGGAGAAACAGCAGCTGATGACTTTAGTGGAAGACTACCAGAACCGGATCGAGGAGTTGAACGAGGTCATTCAGAATCAGAAAGAGAAGATCAAAGAGCAGGATTATACGATCCGGCTCCAGGAGACGGAAATCAAATGCCAGGAGGCAGCGAGTATGTTACAGAACACAGAAAACAATGCTTTGAAGATGCTTCTGAAAGAAAAGGAGGATATGAACAATCTGAAAATGAAGGTGATAGAAGAGCAGGAACAGAGAATCAAAGAACTGAAGAATCAATTAGAGAGCCAATAATGGAAAAGAAACCTGCAAAAGTCAGGAAAAAGCCAAAGCCTAAAGAAATCGGGTTTCCGAGACTGTAGATTTATTTAAGTCAATAAATAATCCAACATAGTTATTGTCCAAAGCCATAACTATGTTGGATTGACTTTTGGCGTAAAAACTAAGGAAAATGAAAGAATTGAGGGTGTCTGTGTGATATGATATTATTAATCCAATGATTATTACGTCAAGAGTATCAAGCATTTTTTTGCAATAGTATATCCAAGAGATATGAGAATAGAATTAAAATACATTCAAGGGAGATGATAATAAATGGATTGGAATTTTATTACTAACCATTTGTTTTGTGGATACATTCCTATGATGGTAGCAATGGTTTTGTATTTCATTATCTTACAACTGGTGGGGAAAAAGCAGACAGGGAAAGTGTTATTGGCAAACTTGCGGAGTTAAAGAAAGAAACGAAGGAGCATCCAAGGACCCCGGTTGTACCCAAAAAACACAGGGAAACAGAGTTAGAATAACCTTTACCTTGATTGACAGTGACGGGGGCGTGACACGCTCCCGTTTTTACAGCTAGGGTCTAAAGTGCTTGCTGCATAATGATAATCGGTTGCCACATTGACTAAATGTTTAAAACCTTCCTTTTTTTGGAAGGATTTTTTTTTGTATATTGGTTTAATAGTAAGTGGTAAATAATGAGTGCCCCGGCAAAAGTTAAGGCCGCTTTACAAGCGGCCCCGTTTGTGACATATTTCAGGAAGCGCTTCCGACCAGGGAAGCAACCTTTCCATTGCTTTTGATTCTTCTTCAGGATCTGCAAAT
>JAFRFJ010000032.1:0-15173 GCA_017434385.1 Eubacterium sp. | reverse complement strand
GTTCAAAACACTGTTTCGTTCCATGGACTTCCCGGGGACATCACTCCCGGTCCGTCCGAATGAATCTGCGAAAGACCGCTCTTTCGCTTCTCTTTGAATTGAACGTTCAAGGTTGTTCTGTTATTTCATTGTCAAAGTGCTTGTCCGCTTTGTTTCGCGCGAACTTCCATATATTAACACAGTCAACTATCAGTGTCAAGCACATTTTTCAGGAATTTTCCATTTTTATTTTTTAGGACCTTCACCTGTCTGCTGATTCCCTCGAAGGCAGAACGGTCAATTTTGTCGGGAGAAGCCTCCCGCAGGTCGATTTCCTTTAATCGGGGGGTTCCCCTGAAGGCATTTTTCCCGATTTTTTTCAGACCTTTTCCTGCCCGGAAGATTCGCAGGTTTCTGCATCCCGCGATCCCCCTGCCGCAGATTTCCCGGACCGTGCCCGGCAGGCGGATTTCTTTCACACGGTCTGCTCCTGCAAAGCTTTCCCCGCCGATTTCTTCTACCCGGTAGCAGAATTCGCCCAGTCTTACCCTGTCCGGGACGCGGGCCACATCATCTTTTTCATTCCAGGAAATCAGCCGGACCGTGCCTGCGCTGACGGAGGGATTGATTATTTCATAAAGACTGCCGCCGTCGGATAGCCGGCTGCCTTTTGTATTGGTGAAGATCTGTTTTCCGTCGATGCGTCTGTCCTCTGTGACAGTCAGGGGCATAGGATCCCAGACAAGCTCATAACCCTTCTTTTTTACCATGGGATATGCAATGTCCTCTCCGTAGCGGGCAATCTGTTCACCTGCTTCTTCTCCATCTATATAGAAGCTGGTCTTAAATTCTTTCCAGACAGTCGAAAATACCGCGTGGACATCCAGGGGACCTGTAATCTCTGAAAAGTCCACGTCCCATCCTTCAAAAGGATAAGTGCATCTTTCATCTTCTTCCTTTACAGGATCTCCCGGTGCTCTGGCTGCCTGTCCGTAAAATATATCCTGCTCTGAAATGAGCCGGCCGTCCTCATGGAAAAAGCGGACTGTATATTTGCGCCTTCTGGGTTCGAAGGAGGCTTTTGCCATCGTGTCTCCCTCGATCCGGTTCAGGTCCGTCCCCCAGCCGGTGAATTCATAATAGTATTCCGGTGTACTTTCCTTTTCCGGCTGCCAGGGTTCCCGGGCGGATTCCCCGTATGCCACGGTCTCCGTGCCCAGGATGGCACCGTTCTCATTAAAGTACATGACCAGATACTTCTTGGGGACCGTCTCGTAGACAGCCTTCACCACAAGATTACTCTCCACACGGGAAATATCCTGGTCCCAGCCGGCAAAGACCGTCTCATGGTGGGCGGTCTCCCCTCTTTTCTCCGGGACAGCAGGCGGCTGAGCCTGACTTCCTTCTTCCACGAAAGAGGTGGCAAGCACTTTCCCTTCCTCATCCTGGAAGACGACGATATATTTCTTTTTTGTCTGCCTTTTTGCCATGTCTGCTCTCCCGGTGCGGCTTCTTTGTTCAGATCCGGTTCAGGTCCCTTCGGAAGGTCCTGATATAGTCTCCCGCCGCCTCCACGTCATAGTGATGTTTTTCCATCAGGTTGATAAAATGTGTGCCGACAATACAGCCGTCTATGGTGTCTTTCAGTGCCTCCACATCTTCTGCCGTCCGGATGCCGAATCCCATCATCACCGGGATCGGCGAAAGGGATTTTACATTTTCCAGATAGCTTCGGATATTCTGGTGAAATGTGCCGGCCTGGCCGGTTACACCCATGGCTGACACGCAGTAGACAAAACCCCTTGCTCCATCCAGGATCATGGGGATCCTGTCACCCGATACGGGGGAAACCAGTTGAATCAGGATGGTAGCGTCACCTGTCTCCTCCAGAGCCTCACTCAGTTCAAACTGTTCTTCTTTTGGAAGGTCCGGGATGATCAGTCCGTCCACGCCCACCCGGGCACATTTGGCGGCAAATTCCGAAATACCATAGTGTAATATAGTATTATAATACATCATGAAGATAATGGGAAGACTGCAGTCTCTGCGAACCTCCTCCACCGCGTCAAATACTTTTTTCAGGCTGGTTCCCTGACAGATTGACCGGTAGGAGGCATCCTGGATTACGGGCCCGTCCGCCGTGGGGTCGGAAAAGGGAATTCCAAGTTCCAGAATATCTGTCCCCTCTGCTTCATGAACACGGATCAGTTCCTTGGTCTTTTCCATGTCACTAAGGCCTGCTGTCTGATAGATGATAAAGGCTTTCTTCCCTTCCTTTTTCAGTCTGGCCAGTCTTTCTTCGATCCTGTTCATTCTGCCTTCCCCCTTTCCTGAAAATAATCCGCAATAGTATGTACGTCCTTGTCCCCCCTGCCGGACAGGCACATGACGATGATCTCATCCCGGGGCAGACCAGGGGCGATCTTCAAAATGTGTGCCAGGGCATGAGCGCTTTCTATAGCAGGGATGATTCCCTCGGTCCTGCAGAGGATCCGCAGAGCCTCCATGGCTTCATCGTCTGTCGCGGATACATATTCCGCTCTGCCGCTGTCATGAAGAGCGGCGTGCTCAGGGCCTACACCCGGGTAATCCAGACCGGCTGAAATGGAGCTGGCAATCTGCACATTCCCGTTCTCATCCTGAAGAAGGTAAGAACGCATTCCGTGGAGAACCCCCGGTTTTCCAAGAGCAAATGCGCTGGCGTGTTTTCCGGTCTCAATACCGCATCCGGCTGCTTCCACCCCGATCAGCTCCACATCCGGATCGTCGATGAAGTCAGCAAATATACCGATGGAATTGGAACCGCCGCCCACGCAGGCTACCACCTTGTCCGGCAGCCTTCCTTCTTTCTCCAGAATCTGGGCGCGGGTTTCACTGCTGATTACCCTCTGAAAGGCCTTGACCATTTCCGGATAAGGATGGGGGCCCACAGCCGATCCGATAATGTAAAATGTATCCTCCGCCGACGCGGCCCAGCTGCGGATGGCCTCATTGGTGGCATCCTTTAAGGTACGGCTTCCGTTTTTCACACAGACCACCCTGGTTCCCAGCATTTCCATCCGGAAGACATTGAGGGCCTGGCGGGCCATATCTTCTTCTCCCATGAAGACCGTGCACTCCATGCCGAACAGGGCTGCGCCGGTAGCTGTCGCCACTCCGTGCTGGCCTGCGCCGGTCTCGGCGATCACTTTCTTTTTTCCCATCCTTTTTGCCAGAAGGATCTGGCCCAGGACATTGTTGATCTTGTGGGCGCCGGTATGGTTTAAATCTTCTCTTTTCAGATAGATCCTGGGACCGTAGATCCGGGTCAGGTTTTCCGCCAGGTAAAGAGGTGTCTCTCTTCCAACGTATTCCCTGAGATAATATTGATATTCTTCGATAAATGCCGGATCTGCCATGGCATCATAGAATGCCGTCTCCAGCTCTTTTAATGTATTCATGAGGGATTCAGCCACATACTGTCCCCCGTACTGACCGTATTTTTTATTCTGCATTGTGCACCATCCTTATTATTTCCTGCATTTTCTCAGGATCTTTTCCCCTGGGAACAGCGCCCCGGGCTTCTTTTTCCACTGAAGAACTTACATCAATCACATCCGGGCCTGCTGCCCGGATGGCATCCGTCACATTTCCCCTGTGAATCCCTCCGGCGAGGAATACTTTTCTTCCCAGGGGATTCAGATCTTTGATCATGTCCCAGTCAAAGACCTTTCCGCTGCCGGGCCTGCTGCTGTCAAACACAAGTCCTGTTATCTTAGTGAGGGATGACTCCTCTTTATAAAGAGTAAGATTTCCCACGTTGTAGGCACGGATCACCGGGATTGACGCGGCATCGTATGCTTCTTTTTTCAGGAGGCCGTGAATCTGGATTCCGTCGAATCCGGCCCGGCAGATCTGTCTGACCTGACCTGCATCGGGAGACACGGTCACCGCAATCTTCCGGATTCCCGGGTCAAGCCTTTCCATCAGCTTCTCTGCCTCCTCGAGAGGCAGGCAGCGTCTGCTTTCAGGAAAGAAAAGGACAAAACCGACATAATCGGGACGGTATCTGTTGGCATACCGGATATCGTCCTCACAAACCATACCACAAATTTTAATTTCTGTCATAGATCTCTTTCCACCTCCCGGCAAGCTTTCCCGGTTCCGGAGAAAACATAAAGGCGCCTCCGATCAGGAGGGCATCCACATGACACTGTTTCAGAAAGCGGATATGATCATCCTCTGTCACGCCGCTTTCAGATACAAAGAGGCATTCCCGGGGGACCAGCGGTCTGAGTCGTCTCGTCGTCTCCAGGGAGATGGAAAAGTCTTTCAGATTCCGGTTGTTGACACCGATGATCTCCGGCGACAGGGCAAGAGCTCTCATAAGCTCTTTTTCATCGTGGGTTTCAACAAGCACATCCATACCCAGTTCTTTTGCCAGCCGGTAGTATTCCATCATCTCCCCGTCCTCCAGAATGGCTGCGATCAGGAGGATGGCATCGGCCCCTATGGCCCTGGCCTCATAGATCTGATAAGGGTCAATGATAAAATCCTTGCGGATCATGGGCAGGATAGAAATGTCCCGGATCCGGCGAAAATAGGACACGCTTCCCTGAAAATGATCCTCTTCCGTCAGGCAGGAAATAGCGTCTGCCGAAGCATTGTATTCATCAATCCTGTCAGTCAGGTCCATGTTCATGGCAATCTTTCCCAGACTGGGAGAGGCCTTTTTAAACTCTCCTATAATTGAGAGTCCCTCTTTTCCCAGAGCATCCCGGAAAGAAATGATCTTATGGTCCGGCTTCTCTGCCAGTGCCCTCATCTCCTCCGGAGCAATCTCCTTTTTATGCTCTTTAAGCCTGCGCTTTTTGTCTTCCACTATCACATCCAATATCATCAATATGTCACCTCCCCAAAATGCTTTTCTTCTGCTTCCGGATAATAAAAAAATCCCTGACTTCCTTGATAGAAGCCAGGGACGAATCTTTCCGCGGTACCACCCTGTTTAGCCGCAAAGTCCCGGTGCGGGTGCGGCTCTCTTTCCCGAATACGGAAGCTTCCGGTCTGTGAAAAAATCACAGTTTTTCCTTCATCTTCGATACTCTGCCCCTGTAACGCGGGGAACGGCTCAGGCTACTGATCCGCAGTCAGCGGACGTTCACCGGGCATCTCCCAAATCCATTCGTCTGTCCCCGTCATACCGGCTCTCAGCGTCCCGGCTCTCTGTTATGACTGTCCAAACAGATTACTAGTTTTGTTCATCGACTATATTAGGTTTTTTATTATATGATTTACTACTATAACAATCCTGCATGTGCCTGTCAACAGCCAATTGAAAGGCTTTTAAGCTTTTCAAAGGATCAGGGAGGCAATCAGGACTGCCGCGCAGGCTCCCAGCGCCACCTCGATCAGGCTGCGCCGGTTGAAAGCCAGTATCAGGGCCGCCACAAGTCCGGCCGCAGCTGTTGCCATGCTTCCGGTCGCATAGAGAATGGACGGAAATGTCATGGCTGACAGTACCGTATAGGGCACATAATAAAGGAAAGACTGAAAAAATCTGTTGCTGATCTTCTTCCGTATCATGAGCAGAGGAATGGTACGGATCAGATGGGTAACCACAGCCATGATCAGAAGATATGGCAGAAATACTCTCATACTCATGCGGACTCCTCCTCTACCGGATAAAGGACCGCCGCCAGGGCAGAGGCTGTCAGCGCGCAGATAATGATGGCAAAACCGCCGGATATCCCCGCGAACAGGGGTATGTAGCGAAGGATCATGCTGACTGCTATGGAAACCGCCGCCGCAAAAAGTACAGGCCGGCTGTCCCTGGCCGCCGGGATCACAATGGCAATAAACATGCCGTAGAGTGCCACGCCGAGAGCATTGGTGATGATCTCCGGAAGAACGTTTCCGAGGATGGCACCGGTCAGTGTCCCCCCGCTCCATCCCAGAATGGGAAGGGCCATAAGACCGGCAAAATACTGCCTGCTTACTGACTCCTGTCCCACTGCTACAGCATAAATCTCGTCCGTGATACCGAATCCGAGGATAAAGCGCCAGATTCCGGTAAACTTCTCATCCACTTTCTGGGAAAGTGAGATGGACATAAGCATGTAGCGGAGATTGATCACCAGCTGGGTAAGGGCCATTTCCACATAGCTTCCCATGGCCGCAATAATGGTCAGGCCGGCAAACTGGCCGGCAGAGGTCAGATTGGTAGCCGAAATCAGCACTGCCTCCAGGGCTGTCAGGCCCTGGCTGACCGCCAGCAGCCCGAACGCGATCGATACCGCATAGTATCCGAGACAGATGGGAATCCCGTCCCGAAGTCCACGTGTAAAAGTCATAACATTACTCCCGCAGGCCTTATGCCTCGTCAATCGCCTTTCCTATATCATTCCGCATGTATTTATTCTCAAATTCAACCCACTTTGTTGCCTCGTAGGCTTTCTTCCTGGCATCTTTCAGGTCTTTGCCCTTTGCGGTGATACCAAGAACACGGCCCCCGTTGGTAACAATCCGGTCACCCTGCTTTTTGGATCCTGCATGGAAGCAGAAATACTCGTCCTGACCCTCAAAGCGGTCCAGGCCGCCGATGGGGAATCCCTTCTTATAGGAAACAGGATAACCGTCTGAAGCCAGAACCACACAGACAGCGGCATTATCCTCAAACTCCAGATCAATCTCGTCAAGGCGTCCGTCAATACATGCCTCCACTACATCGATCAGGTCATTCTTCATCCTGGGCAGTACCACCTGCGCCTCGGGATCACCGAAGCGGGCATTGTACTCCAGAACCTTGGGGCCGTCCTCTGTCAGCATGAGTCCGGTAAAGAGTACGCCGGTAAAGGGGCGTCCCTCTGCCGCCATAGCGTCGATCGTGGGCTGGTAAATATATTTCTCGCAGAATTCCCTTGCCGCCTCATCATAGAAAGGACTGGGTGAAAATGTGCCCATTCCGCCAGTGTTCAGTCCCTGGTCTCCGTCTTTGGCACGCTTGTGATCCTGGGCACTGGTCATACATTTGACAGTCTTGCCGTCACAGAATGCCAGCACGGATACTTCCCGCCCGGTCATGAACTCTTCAATGACCATACGGTTTCCGGCATCTCCGAACTTTTTGTCTTCCATGATGGTTTTGACACCTTCTCTGGCTTCTTCGGCTGTATTGCAGATCAGCACACCTTTGCCCAGTGCCAGACCGTCGGCTTTGAGGACGATCGGATATTTTGATGTTTCAAGATAAGCCAGTGCTTCTTCTGCAGAGTCAAAGTTCTCATATGCCGCAGTGGGAATATGATACTTTTTCATCAGGTCTTTTGAAAATGCCTTGGACCCTTCGATGATGGCCGCGTTGGCCCTGGGTCCGAATACTCTTAAGCCTTCTGCCTCAAAGGCATCTACCACGCCGCCTACCAGGGGGTCGTCCATGCCGATGATGGTCAGATCGATTTCATTTTCTTTGGCAAAAGCGGTCAGACGGTCAAACTCCATGGCGCCGATATCCACACATTCGGCGATCATGCCGATGCCCGCGTTACCGGGCGCACAGTAGATTTTGTCAACCTTGTCACTCTTTGCACATGCCCAGGCAATGGCATGTTCTCTTCCGCCGCTTCCTACGATTAATACTTTCATCCCTGTCCTCCAACTGTCTATTCACTGATAATGACTTTTCTTCCTTCAACATGTACCTTCCCGTTCGCGATCAGGTTGACCGTCTCGGGGAGAATGACCCATTCGGCTTCCTCCATGATCCTGCGCTGCAGGGTCTGGGGTGTATCATCCGGCTCTACAGCCACCGCCTTCTGCATGATAATGGGGCCTGTATCTGTTCCCTCGTCCACAAAATGAACTGTGGCGCCCGATACCTTCACTCCTCTTTCCAGGGCCATCTCATGAACATGGAGGCCGTAGCATCCCTTGCCGCAGAAGGAAGGAATCAGAGACGGGTGAATGTTGATGATCCGGTTTTCAAATGCGCTGATGACTGCAGGGGGCACGACCACCAGGTAGCCTGCCAGGACGACCAGATCGATTTCTCTGGATATCAGGGCTTCCAGAAGAGCCTTGTTAAAGTCCTCTCTGTCCGCATAATCCCGGGGAGAAATGGTCAGAGCCTCAGCCCCGTGCTTTCTTGCCCTTTCCAGTGCATAAGCATCCGCATTGTTGCTGATGACTGTCTTTATGGAGGCTCCTGTGATCTTCCCGCTGTCGATGGCATCCATGACAGCCTGAAGATTGGTGCCGCCGCCGGACACCAGTACGGCTATTTTCAGCATAATTCCACCCCTTTTTCTCCGGTCAGGATCCGGCCGACTATATAAGCCTTCTCACCGGCTTCTTCAAGGGCTCTGACCGCCAGGTCCGCCTGATCCGGATCCAGGGCCAGCATCATGCCGATTCCCATGTTGTAGGTGTTATACATTACCTTTTCCTCAATGTCTCCTTCTTTTTTAAGAAGTTCGAAAATGGGAGGAACCGGATAACTGTCTTTTCTGATCTCTGCTTTCACGCCTTCGGGCAGCATTCGGGGAATATTCTCGTAAAAGCCGCCGCCTGTAATATGGCTGCATCCCTTGATATTCACGCCGGCTTCCTTCACTGCCTTTAAAGCCTTCACATAAATCTTTGTGGGAGTCAGCAGGGCTTCTCCTAAAGTCATGGAAAGTTCCTCTCTGTATTCGGAAAGGGAAGCCTTGTCCATGGGGAAAACCTTTCGGACCAGAGAATATCCGTTGCTGTGGATACCGGAGGAGGCAATTCCCACCAGGACATCACCTTCTCTGATGTCCTTTCCGCTGATCAGGTCTTTTTCATCTACTATGCCTACCGCAAAACCGGCAAGATCATACTCGTCCTCGGGATAAAATCCCGGCATCTCGGCCGTCTCGCCGCCGATCAGGGCAGCGCCCGCCTGCTTGCAGCCTTCCGCCACTCCACTTACAATAGAAGCAATCTTTTCCGGTACATTTTTCCCGCAGGCAATGTAGTCCAGGAAGAAAAGGGGCTCTCCGCCTGCACAGGCAATATCATTGACGCACATGGCAACACAGTCGATTCCCACCGTGTCATGCCGGTCTGTCAGAAATGCTATTTTCAGTTTGGTACCCACGCCGTCCGTGCCGGATACCAGAGTCGGATTCTCCATGTCACTGAAGGACTTGAGGGAGAATGCTCCGGAAAATCCGCCCAGGCTGGAAAGCACCTCAGGACGCATAGTTTCCTTTACATGTTCTTTCATCAATTCAACGGAACGATATCCGGCTTCGATATCCACACCGGCTTTTTTATAATCCATAGGGACTCCTTTCTGCCTGTCGCGGGGCTTTATTTCATTTGTGCCAGGTAATCTTTATAACCGATTTCTTCAAGCTTGTCAGCCTTTGCCACGACCTGTTCCTTAAGCCTTTCGGAATAGTCTTTCAGCCTGCCCAGAAGGGCGGGATCTGACATTGCCAGCATCTTTGCCGCAAGTATGCCCGCATTCTGTGCGCCTCCGATAGCCACGGTGGCCACGGGAATGCCTGAAGGCATCTGTACGATGGAGTAGAGAGAGTCCACGCCGCCAAGGTCGGATGTCTTCATCGGAACACCGATGACCGGCAGGGGGAAGATGGCTGCGCACATGCCGGGCAGATGTGCTGCCTTGCCGGCGCCTGCGATGATTACTTTAAAACCTTTTTCCTCCGCTCCTTTTGCGTAGGCGAAAAACTCTTCCGGTTCCCTGTGTGCGGAGATGATGGTCATCTCATAGTCTACGCCGAGCTCTTCAAGAACAGCTGCCGCTTTAGCCATAACCGGCATATCGGAATCGCTGCCCATAACAATACCAACTTTACCCATAATATCCTCTTTCTCTGAATAATCTGTCTTTGTTTCAGTTTTCTGTATTAATTATTAATATCTGTCCTGCCGGTTCCCTGTCAGCGGACCCATGCCTGTTTCAGATCTTCCTTCATATCCAGAACTGCCTGTCTTGCAGCATCTGCATAGTTCTCAGGCCCGAAACTGTCCTTATAAGAATCTTTCTGGTAAGCACAGATGATTCCGCGGCTGGAGTTGACGATGGCGCCGAGTCCGTCCTCATTGAAGAATGCCTTCAGATCTTCCCCTTTGCCTCCCTGTGCACCGTAGCCGGGTACCAGGATGCAGGCTTTGGGCATGATCTTTCTCAGCCGGGCTCCCATCTCCGGATAGGTGGCTCCGACTACAGCGCCGATATAGCTGTATGAATCACCCATGATTTCCTCGCCCCAGCGGGCAACTTTTTCCGCCACCAGCTCGTAAAGGGGCCTGTCCCCGACCATCTGGTCCTGGAACTCTCCGCTGCTGGGATTAGAAGTCTTGACCAGGATGAACATTCCTTTCCCGGTCTCACGGCAGACATCCGTAAAAGGCTTGATTCCGTCGGATCCCAGATAGGGATTGACTGTGACAAAGTCCTCGTTAAAAGGTGAAAATGCGTGCTTTCCAAGGGTAATCTTTCCCAGATGTCCCCGGGCATAAGCAGCGGACGTAGACCCGATGTCCCCCCGCTTCACATCACCGATGATCACAAGCCCCCTGCTTTTTGCGTAATCGCAGGTTCGCTTGAAGGCACGGATTCCCTCCACGCCAAACTGCTCATACATGGCAATCTGTGGTTTGACCGCAGGCACCAGGTCGCAGACGGCATCAATGATTCCCTTGTTAAACTGCCAGATAGCCTCCGCTGCCCCGGCAAGTGTATTCCCGTAAGCGCTGAAAGCCTCCTCTGCAATCTTTTCCGGCACATAGGAGAGCATGGGGTCAAGTCCCACAACAATAGGTGCTTCTTTCTTTTTGATTTCCTGCATCAGTTGATTGATCATATGTCCCTCCGTCTGTTCTTCAGTCTCCGTAAACAATATTTCCACCGCAGATCGTGTAGCATACTTCTCCGAAAAGATGGGCTCCCAGGAAGGGAGAGTTGGATGCCTTTGATTCAAAATGATCCACCATCCGCATCCGGTCAGGATGAAAGATTACAAGGTCTGCCGCTTTTCCCACTGAAATATCCCCACCGTCAAAGCCGTAGAGTCTGGCCGGATTCACGGTCATTTTCTCCAGCAGCTGCATGAGAGTCAGATGGCCGCACCGTACCAGGGAAGTAATTCCCAGGGACAGGGCCGTCTCAAGGCCTGTGATCCCGCTGGGAGCTTTCTCAAAGGGGGCCGATTTTTCTTCTTCCGAGTGGGGGGCGTGGTCTGTTGCAATAATTTCTATAGTTCCGTCCTTAAGGCCCTCGATGATCTTCCCCCGGTCCCAGTGGGTCCGGACAGGAGGATTCATCTTGCACATGGTCCCGTAGGACAGTACATCTTCTTCCGTCAATGTAAAATGGTGAGGGGTGGCTTCCGCATACAGCCTGGCTCCCTTACTCTTTCCGTAGCGGATCAGGTCAACAGACCTGCCCGAGGAAATATGCTGGATATCCACTTTGGCTCCTGTTTCCATAGCCAGCATGATATCCCTTGCCACCATCACATCCTCTGATATGGCAGGCGCGCCGCCTGTTCCCATCTCCCGGGATACGGCGCCCTGGTTGATTCCGTTAATCTCGTTGAGAGTGGGATCCTCCTCATGAAGAGAGATAGGCAGATCAAGTTCCGCCGCCTTCTTCATGGCCCTTCGTATCAGGTCCGGGCTGGTCAGGGGAATACCGTCATCCGAAAAACCGCAGGCTCCGGCTGCCGCCATGGCTTCAAAATCCACCAGGTCTCTGCCGCCGAACTCCTTTGTCACGGCGCTTACCTGGTGTACATGGATGGGAAGCTTTTCCGCCCGGTCAAGTATATCTTTCAATATCTCCGGCCTGTCGACTACCGGCTTTGTGTTGGCCATGCAGACCACCCTTGTATAGCCTCCGGCTGCCGCCGCACGGCTTCCGCTCTCCAGATCTTCCTTATATGTAAATCCCGGATCCCTGAAATGGACATGTACATCCACAAGTCCGGGTGCCACCACACAGCCGCCGGCGTCGATGACACGGCTGACCGTGCCTTCCGGCTTCTCTCCTATGGCTGCGATCAGTCCGTCTTTAATGTAAAGATCCGCCACCATGTCCGTTCCTGTGGCCGGGTTCATGATCCGGCCTTTTCTGATCTCTATCATTCCTCATCCTCCTCCGCATCATCCAGAGGGATATTCAGGTCAAAGGTTCCTTCCAGAATGAACCGCCCTTCCATGATGATCGGAATCTCTATCCGGTCTTCCGTCACCGCCACAAGGCGGGCGATATCCTCATAGGGTATGGTGATATCCGTATGGCAGTTGAAATATGCCTGTTTCAGATCCTTGTCCCGGAGTGCCGAGCACTCATTCTCCCGGGCGATCATCTCCTTGCCGTCGGGATTATATACCGGAGCATCTTCCTCATAGGAATAGCAGGTATCACCCAGAGCGATGTGGGGTCCCATCTTCTCGGCAATGAGAATCGGCATCTTTTCCATGATATTGTATTTATTGGCGATCGCATAAGCCGTTGTGTTGGTTCCGATCGCAAACTCTCCCATGGGCAGCCGGCTGTGGCCGAAGAATATATTCTCCTCAATATATTTTCTTCCCTGAGCCGGATCCGGGAAATTCCCGCAGGAATAATCCGTCACCCTTCCCTCTTCAAATGTAATACGAAGATCTTTAAAGAGAAGGCCGTTCAGATATACACTGCTTACATGGAGCAGGCCCTCGGTCCCGACCAGTTTTGGTGAGGTAAAGACCTCTCCCACCGGGATATTGACGTCCGCCACACAGTTCTCAAACTTGGTCTGCTTTTCTTTATCGTCCAGGTAGCTCAGGGCAACCGTAAGATTGGTCATGTTCTCATCTTTTCCCATGATCCGCACCTTCTCGGCCTGGTCCAGGGTATCGATGATCTTCTGCTGAATATTTATGTAACTGTCATTGTCCAGAGAATTGATCTGTCTGACAGCCTCAAAGATCTCCGGGAAAGGCTCCCCTATGGAGGGCACAGGATAGGCGATCATGGTATAGCTTCGCTTTTCCTGACTTATATAATGATCCAGCAGCTGGTTGTATCTGGCCGCATACTCTATGGTCAGCTTCTGCTGCCGCTCGCTCAGACGGTAAGCCTCAGGCTTGAAAACCGGCGAGAAGGGTTCTTCACCGAACACTTCAAACCATGCCGGTCCGGCATAACCCTCTGCCAGGGAAGCATTTTCCTCAAGGACCTTTTTCATGATATCCAGCTTCCGGTCCAGCATCCGTCTGTCAAAATAAATGGCGTCGTCAAAGCGGTGGTCATACTCATACTGGGGATTGGGGCTGGTAGCCATATAACCCACCCTGGCTTTGTGGCTCTTGATCAGGGTGTTCATGGCATAGCGGAAAATGACCGGTTCCAGGCCCATTTCCCGAAACTGCATGATGGCCGCCCGGATCACACGCTCATATCCGATCTGATAGCGGATATTGACCGTATGCTTTCTGGACAGGTCAATACCTTTCAGTAAAAGTCCGCGTCGGAAGCCTTCCGTAAATGTGGAAGCAATATCCCGGATTTCCTCTTCCGGCAGGGAATTAAGGAAATCTGCCGTCCGGAACTCATTGACACTGATATACTCGCCGTACTTATAGAGATATCGCAGGTCTGTCAGATCCGAATCCATTATGATCCTGACAGCAAAATTCCGGCCGGGATCGATCAGGTCTCTGGTCCTCTCTCCGACCCACTCCATGGCATTGTCGTAGAGGAAGCCGTAGACTACATCCCTGACCTTCTTATAAGATGGCTCATCTCTGGTAAATATATAATAAACTTCAAGAAAAAGTTCATTTAAAATGGTGATGCGGTAAAGGTCCTGCTCAAAGACAAAGGCTCTCTGGGACCGCATTTCAACATAAAGGAAACTCAGGATCCTGCCGTATTCCTCCCCCAGCAGGTCTACGGCACAGGCAGGATTGGCAAAAGAGTTCCCGTAATTTACCGGTATGATGTCATCATAGAAGGCATGGTTTTCCCTGAGCATTTCCATGAAGGAACGGCTGCTGTAGAGCATATCCGTCCTGACAAGTTCATACCGGTCCCCGCACATGGAGAGGAAGCGGGCCGTGCGTATAAAGTACTCTCTCAGATGTCCCTCTAGGCCGTTTTCTTCACCGGAGGCGATGGCGGCAATCCGCTCCGCCGCCAGGTCATACCGCTCCTGCAGCAGGTCCTGTTCTTCTTTTGTTCTTGCTCTATAGTCCATTAGTATGTATTCCTTTCCGGTCAAACTATTTTCCCATCATGATCAGCGTGATCGCAGCGAACACAGTGATGATGTTCAGAACGATACCGGTAATCTTATACCTCTGATTGGTCCTGGCATCGTCATAGCTGAATACGCCCCACAGCACCCCGAACATAGCCAGGATGCCGAAAAGACAGCCCAGGACACCGCCCGCGAAGGGGATGCCGCCGCCTGTCAGTACGGAGATCAGCAGAAGGAGGGCAAAGCCCGCCAGGGTCCCGATACCGATCAGAACCGTGATCACCGCATTCCGGGAAACTTTTTTCTCCTGAAAAGATATCTTTACCGGTTTCATTTATCTTCCTTTCTGTCAACCAATTGATAAAAAAGCTTTCGTGTCAGGCAAAATGCCATCCAGCCGATGGCGCCGCCCAGGGTATTCAGGATCAGGTCATCCACATCAAAAACCCCCACCCGGGTCACAAGCTGCAGAAGCTCTATGCAAAGAGACAGCCCGAGTGCACTTGCCATGGCCCGGACAAGTCCTACCTCTCTCTTTCCGATCATGGGAAAGAGGAAGCCGATGGGAACAAAGACAAAAACATTTCCGATGAGGTTCAGCAGAAACGCCCATAAGGGCACCGAATTCCGATATGCGATGAAACGGTGTATCTCCTGAAAAGGTACCAGATTGTACCTGTATGTATTGTAGCCGTCCGCCCTTCCCAGCTGATCGCTTGCAAGCGGTACCTGGACAACTTTATTCTCTAAATAATCTAAAAACCATGCGGGCGAGGCTTTGTGCCTCTCCTGCGGACATACAAAAGATTTGACGAAACGACCTTTTTCAGGTACACTGTGAACTGGTTTTCACGGAAAACTGAGAAAGGTCGTTCTGTCTTCTTGGAACAGTGCTGCATAACCCGCACCAACGGCATTATGGCCAAAGACAAGATCGTCTGCAACGGCAGCCCCCTGAACACCGAGGGGCTGACC
>JAFRFJ010000031.1:0-84057 GCA_017434385.1 Eubacterium sp. | reverse complement strand
TCTACGGGAATCAACTGCGCAAACTCGCGTGCGCTCGGACAAGCTTGTTGATTCCACGACAGATTCTATTCGTTGTTAGCAGTAGCCTCTTTACTCAAACAGCACCCTCTGATATAGGTGAGACTTTTGTTTTAGGTTTTTTATCTGCTGAAAAAAGCAGTTTTGGGATGTAGTCCATTGTGACGTTCATTCGTTTTAGTCCGGCTGTCCGGGGGGAGCTTCGCCCCCCTCAGGCAGCCGGACATATTCCGTCAGCCGCCTTTGCTGATGCTGATTAAATATAGCGGATTGAAGGCGGCGCCGGAATATGGTTTGATCAGACGGGCTGCACATGCTATGATGCCGGCAGGCCGGCGCGCAGCCCTGTTGGAGATAGTATATACATATAAAAGATTAGCCCAAGATTTTATTGAAAAAAATATTGAAGGTAGACGGTATATGGCTGGCAAGGTCTTTCGGCCAGGAGCCGGTGTGACACTTTGCAGACAAGAGGAAGCAAGCATCATTATTCCGGACGGACTTTTCTTGTTCTTGACCTTTTACAGGTGTTTCTAATTTAAAAATAGGGATCCACTCCTTTTGAGGTATAAAAACCCATATCTTTTCAGCTTAAACAGGTCTGCGCTTCGGCTTGCCGACTATATAGCATGCGCAGACCGTCTGGTTATTATATATTTCGCGCCACCTTCAATATATGACCATTAATCAACGCTTGATGAGGTGGCTGCGGAATATGTCCGGCTGCCTGCGGGGTGCAAAGCACCTCCAGGGCAGCCGGCACTAGAACGAATGACCGCCAGAAAGGACTGACTCCCCCAACTCGCTTTCTACAAGCTGTCGCTTCCGACAGAAAACACCTAATAATAAAAAGACTCATCTATATCAGAGGATGCTGTTTGAGTAAGTGGTTAACTGCTAACAGCGAATAGAATCTGTCGTGGAATCAACAAGCTTGTCCGAGCGCACGCGAGTTTGCGCCGTTGATTCCCTACAGAGACAGATTTTATGAGTGCTTTAGCAGTCCGCTTCCTCAACCTGCATCTATCGATATAGATGAGCCTTTTATTATTATTTACACTTAATCTGTCGGAAACAGCAACTTGTCCGAGCGAATGCGAGTTTGCGCCGTTGATTCCCGTCAGAGACAGATTTTATGAGTGCTTTAGCAGTCCGCTTCCTCAACCTGCATCTTTCGATATAGATGAGCCTTTTTGTTTTTATAGTCTTTTTATTATCTGCCGGAAGCAACAGCTTTTCGGGCGAATGCGAGTTTGCTTAAGAAAAATACTTTTCTTTGATCTTTTCTACCGGCATTTCCTGTCCGGTCCAGAGTTGGAAGGATGCGGCTCCCTGATAGAGGAGCATTCCAAGGCCTCCAAAGCAGCTGCAGCCTGCTTCTTTTGCCATGCGTAAGAGTTTTGTTTCCCTGGGGTTGTAGATGATGTCCGATACATAAAGGTCCGGACGAAGATCCCGGGAATCGGCCAGGATGCAGGCGTCGGTGTCCGGCGCCATGCCTATGTTGGTGGCATTGGTCAGGATGTCACTTTCTGCGATGGATTCCGACAGGTCTTTCCGGTTGTCCAGGGGGTGCAGGGTGACCTTGCAGTCTGTGACTTCATTTAGTTCTTTTGCTATTGTTTGTGCCCGCTCGAAGGTGGGGCTTTTCCGGTTAAAGACACGGATTTCCTTCATTCCGTCCAGGGCGCACTGGACCAGGATGGCGGTTGCAGCTCCGCCTGCGCCCAGAAGGGTCATGGTTTTTCCTTCTATATCAAAGCCTGCTTCCCGGGCAGAACGGATATAGCCGATTCCGTCGGTGGTGTAGCCGGTCAGGATGCCCCCGTCGTTGACGATGGTGTTTACCGAGCCGCTGATGCGGGAGGCGGGGGAGAGCTGATCCGCCAGGGTGCACATGAGGGTCTTGTCGGGCATGGTCAGGTTCCAGCCGCGGGCTCCCATGAGACGCAGACCTTCCACAACGGCAGGGAGTTCTTCTGTTCCCACGTCAAAGCACAGATAGCGGTAATCCAGGCCTAGCAGGCGGAAGCTTTCATTGTGCATCATTGGGGAGATGCTGTGGGAGACCGGTCTTCCCAGAAGTCCGGTCAGGCGGGTTGTACCTGTGATCGTTTTATGCATGGTTTGATTCTCCTTGACATTTCTTTTGTTTCACTATAAAGACAGAGGGTGGAAAAGTCAACAAATCGGGTCTTGCAAGCTGTAAAAATGTGCAAAATCTTCTTTGGCTTCTTCAGATTTCTTCCTTGCTTATATAGTATTTTTTTGCTAGAATAGGTAAATCAGTCAGGATAAAAGAGCAAGGAGGATAACCCGCTATGGAAATGCTTGGAAAGACTCTGTCAGACAGGACGGAGGCTATATATAAGGATATTACGGCCGGACTTGTTTACCCGCTCAGGGTCGAGAAGATGGATCCGGAAAATCAGGAGGATATGAGCCATCCGGTGGCTATGGATAATTCTTCTAAGGAGTTTATCATTAAGCTTGACAGCAGTCTGAGTGACGATCTTTTTGAGAATGCACTGATCAGGGATCTCATTTACTGTAAGCAGATGAGCAACAATGCACCGCTGCTTGCCGTGAAGAGCGAGCAGGATGTTGATGCGGCCCAGACAGCCCAGATGATCAGTTCTGTTATTATGGATATCGATGTGGAGAATCATATGAGAAAGTATGATATGCATATCGATGATATTGATACCATGCGGCTTGAAGACCTCTTCCTTTTCCTGAAGTCGGGCATGTCCGAATACAACAGGGAAATGTACCACATTTATGCCGGTCTGCAGCTGACGCTTCTTTATTTTACTTCCTCGAAGCCCAAGAATGTCGAGGAGATTATTCAGACATTTATGCTGTCCGATCCGGAGGGTATGGACCTGATCGACAAGTACGTTGATATTATTGACAGATACGGTGTAGATGATAACCGTTCCATGATGCGCTGCATGCGCAAGATGGCAATCGCGTCCGGCATGAGAGGACGCCTGCTGCTGGAGTATGACGGGAAAGTAAGCGAACTTTAGGACGTCACGGCCGAATTTTTAAATCAGACTTTTCCTGCAGAGTTTTCTGCAGGATTTCTTTTATCGTTCATGCTTTTCAGATGAGAAAGGAAAAGATATGACCAGACAGGAACTATATGAAAGACTGAAGAAGGGACCTGTGATCCTGGACGGGGCTACGGGGTCCAATCTTGTAAAGGCGGGAATGCCTGCAGGTGTCTGTCCGGAACTGTGGATTCTGGACCATCCGGATGTGATGCTTTCTCTGCAGAAAGCATATGTGGAAGCGGGTACGGATATTCTTTATGCGCCGACATTTTCCGGTAACCGGATTAAGCTTGCCGAGTATGGCGCCCAGGACCGGGTCGGCAGTATCAATGAATCTCTTGTGAAGCTTGCCAGGAAGGCTGCAGGAGACAAAGCGCTGGTTGCCGGCGATCTTACCATGACCGGTCAGGCCCTGGAGCCGGTGGGCAGCCTTGCCCTGGAAGATCTGATCACAGTGTATAAGGAGCAGGTTGAAGCTTTGCTGCGGGGCGGAGCGGATCTTTTTGTGGTTGAGACCATGATGAGTCTGGCGGAAACCAGGGCTGCCGTGATCGCCATCCGTGAATGCTGCGATCTGCCGGTGATTGCTTCCCTGACCTTCGGGGATGACGGCCGGACTTTGTACGGTACAGATCCGGCAACGGCAGTGGTCGTACTGCAGAGCCTTGGCGCGGATGTGATCGGTGTTAACTGCTCGACAGGACCTGAGCAGATGATTCCTGTGATCCGGAAGATGAAAGAGTATGCGGACGTGCCGGTGCTGGCAAAGCCCAATGCAGGTCTTCCCATTCTGGTGGATGAAAAGACAGTTTATCCCATGGAACCCGAGGAGTTTGCCTCCTACGGTCCGGCCATGGTGGAGGCAGGAGCAGGCCTGATCGGAGGCTGCTGCGGCACCACACCTGCCCATATCGCCATGCTGAAAAATGCAGTGAAGGATTTGGAGGTCCTTCCGCCTGATAACAGACATCCCTGTGTTGTCTCATCCGAGAGAGCGGCGCAGGAAATCGTGCCCGGCGGACCTTTTCTGGTCATCGGCGAACGGATCAATCCCACGGGAAAGGCAAAGCTTGCAGCAGACCTGAAGGCCGGCAGCCTTGCTGTGACGGAAGAGCTGGCTGCTTCCCAGGAGGAGGCCGGCGCCCATATCCTGGATGTGAATCTGGGAACCGGCGGAATCGATGAGAAGGAGATGATGTGCAAAGCCATCGACAGGCTTTCCATGACCACATCCCTCCCCCTATGTATAGACACAAGCAGTGCACAGGTCATGGAGGCGGCCCTGCGCCGTTATCCCGGCCGGGCGCTGATGAATTCCATCTCCCTTGAAAAGGAGAAGATAGAGAAAATGCTGCCTCTGGCAGCCAAATACGGAGCCATGTTCATTCTTCTGCCCCTGTCTGACCGGGGCCTGCCGGCTTCTCTTGAGGAGAAAAAGGAGATTATCCGGGAGATCATGGCTAAGGCCGAAGAACTTGGAATAGACAGGAAATCCATTGTAGTGGACGGTCTGGTAACAACAGCGGGTGCCAATCCGAGAGCGGCAGTCGAGACGATCGAGACGATCCGTTACTGCAGCAGGGACCTGGGGCTTGCCACAGTCGTGGGCCTTTCAAACATTTCCTTCGGACTGCCCCACCGCCCATTTGTCAATGGAGCCTTTGCCTCCATGGCAATCAGCGCCGGCCTGACCATGGCAATTGCCAATCCGGATAATCAGCTTCTGATGGGCCTGTCCTTTGCTTCGGACCTGCTTCTGAATAAGCCGGGAGCCGATACAAACTACATTGAGAGGACAGCCGGTATGGATACGTCAGCAGCTGTCGGCACGGCGGCCCGCGCCGGTAAAGGACCTGAGTCCGCGGGAAAAGAGACGCCCGTCTCCCCTGCCTATGAGGCGGTCCTGAAAGGAAACAGGGATGAAATCACAGGGATTGTAGAAGACCTGATAAAGCAGGGAAAGGAACCCGGTGAAATCATTAATAAAATGCTGATTCCGGCCATTGATGAAGTGGGCAGGCTTTTTGAAGAACAGAAATACTTCCTTCCCCAGCTGATCGCCAGTGCTTCCGCCATGGAAAAGGGTCTGTCTTATCTGGAACCCCTGCTGGCAGCAGAGGGCAGCCGCAAGGACATGCCTGTGATCGTCATTGCTACCGTGGAAGGAGATATCCATGATATAGGAAAGAACCTGGTCGCCCTGATGCTGCGCAATAACGGCTATGAGGTTATTGACCTTGGAAAGGACGTGCCGGCAAGAGAGATCATTGACGCGGCAAAGACCCATCATGCGTCTGCCATTGCCCTGTCTGCACTGATGACGACCACCATGATCCGGATGAAGGATACGATTAAACTCAGAGATGAGGAACTGCCGGATGTCAAGGTGATGATCGGCGGTGCCGTGATCACCCAGGATTATGCCGATGAGATTCATGCTGACGGATACTCTGCGGATGCGGCCGGAGCGGTCCGGCTGGCCTCCAGGCTTCTGTCATGAATCCCTGCTTAAGATGAGGAGAAAGTGTTATGTCTGAATTACGTGTAAATGTCATCATTCCAACTTATAAGCCGGATCGGAAACTGGACCTTTGCCTGGCCATGCTTAAGCGCCAGTCCGTAAAGCCGGAAAAGATTCTTCTGATCAACACAGAAGAGTCCCTGTTTAAAAGTAAAGTGTTTCCCGGACTTCCCGGGGGAGAAATCGTACATATCAAAAAAGAGGAATTTGATCACGGCGGGACCAGGAACCGTGCCGCAGCCATGTGCGACTGTGACGTGATCCTGCTCCTTACCCAGGATGCGGTTCCCGCGGATACAGACCTGATCCGCAATATGCTGAAGCCTTTTGAGGATGAAGAAGTCTGTGCCGTCTATGGACGGCAGATGGCTGACAGGAAGGATAATATAATAGAAGCATATACCAGGCGCTTTAACTATCCGGCCGAAAGCCGGATCAAATCTGCGGAAGATCTTCCGGAGCTGGGGATCAAGACTTTCTTCTGCTCCAATGTCTGTGCTGCCTACCGCAAGTCTGTCTATGACAGGCTGGGAGGATTTCCTCTCCATACCATTTTCAATGAAGATATGATTTTTGCCTCCCGCCTGATTGAGGACGGGAAGAAGATAGCCTACGCGGCGGATGCCAGGGTATGGCACTGGCATAATTACACTGCATGGCAGCAGCTGACCCGGAACTTTGACCTGGCGGTATCCCAGGTGGATGCCGGAGGGCTTTTTGACCGGGTTTCTTCCGAATCTGAAGGAATCCGCATGGTAAAAAGCACAATTGCCTATCTGATCCGGATCCGGAGACCGGACCTGATTCCGAAGCTGATCATTCACAGTGCTGCAAAATACATCGGTTATCTGCTCGGAAAGAACTACCGAAGGCTGCCGGCAGGGCTTATAAAGAGGATATCTCTGAATCCCTCCTACTGGTCAAACCATGAATGATGTGCAATTTTAACTTGCAAACATCACAAAAGTAGTATACTCTATTACAGAGAATAGATAATGACAATTATTGTCAGGAGGTATGTAATTTGGCCAGAAGTAAGAATAAAGATATGGAAGGTTCCGGCAAGAGGCAGAATAAAGCTAGACGTCGGGGCAGAAAACGCAGGATCCTTGCAGAGATTTTTGTATGCCTGCTCCTGGTATGCGCATTCAGCGCATCAGCTGCCGCAGGTGCGGTTGCTGCCTACTATAAGGCTGCTACCAATACGATTACGACCGATACCCGTACCGCTTTAAGAGACGCGGATGTTGTTGACGCCGATCTTGTATATGACCAGGATGTGGTCAATATCCTGCTGATCGGATGTGACAAGAGAGCCGACGAGACTGCGGCCGGACGGTCGGATTCCACTATGATCGCCACCATCGACATGAAGAACGGCAAGCTTAAGCTGGCATCTCTCATGCGTGATATGTATGTGGATATTCCCGGCTACGGTATGCATAAGTTCAATGCGGCTTATTCCTTTGGAGGCGTTCAGCTGGAATATGAGACGATCGCCAATACATTCGGCATTCGTCTTGACGGCTATGTGGAAGTGGATATGGCAGCTTTCCGTGAAGTAGTCAAGCTGATCGGAGGCGTTCCCATGGAACTGACCGAGGCGGAAGCAAACTTTTTAAAGACAGCGTATAAGAATTCCAAACACGGCGAGAAAAATGTCACGGCGGGACAGAACATGCTGACACCCTATCAGGCACTTGCATATTGCAGGATCCGTCAGGATGTAATGGGCGAGTTCGGCCGGACAGACCGTCAGAGGAAAGTCCTGATCTCCATCTACAACGAGCTTAAGGGCGAGGACATGCTGACTATCACCAATATCTGCATGCGCGCTCTCAAGTATGTGACCACGGACCTTACCGAGGAGCAGATCCGGGGTCTGATGACATCCGTGCTTGCCATGGGTGCCACAGAGATCGAACAGCTCCGTATTCCTTATGAAGGATCCTATGAAGCAGGAAGACTGGGCGCCGGCGGTGCATGGGTCATGGTATGTGATTATGACCTGAACAGCCAGGCACTGCAGTACTTCATTTACGGAACCGGAGAAGATCCCGGTGTTGATGATGAGTATGGTGTGGGTAATGACCGTTTCATTGACGGATATTATCCGGAGAAGACGGACGGAATTTCCACATATTAGACATAAATACGGCTGCGGCCGTTTACATTGAGCAAGAAGGAGAGTTTACATGAAACAGATTGTTTTATCCCTTTTGGTAGACAACAATCCCGGTGTGCTCGCAAGGGTTTCATCTCTGTTCAGCCGCCGTAATTACAATATTGAAAGTATTGCGGCCGGTGTGACCAATGACACCAGATACACCAGGATTTCCGTTGCCGTAAGCGGAGATGACCAGATTCTCGAACAGATCCGGGCGCAGATCAACAAGCTGGAAGAAGTGCGCAAGATCATAGAGCTTGACAGAGATCAGTCCGTATGCCGTGAGATGGTCCTTGTCAAGGTTATGGCGGATAAGAAAGAGAAGAGAGATCTTATTTCCATCGCGGATGTATTCCGTGCCAAAGTGGTGGATGTAAGTACGGATTCAGTGATCATAGAACTGACAGGAACACAGAACAAGCTGGATGCATTCCTGAACCTTCTGTCTGATTTTGACGTTCTGGAAATGGTCCGCACGGGAATTACAGGCCTCGAAAGAGGTATCAGCACGCTCTGAATAGAGTCCTTGCGGCCGGAGAGCCGAAAAGGATGATCATATCATATATTTTTAGGAGGAATTTGTAACATGGACGCAAGAATTTTTTATCAGGAAGACTGTGACTTATCTTATCTTGAGGGAAAGAAGATTGCCATCATCGGATACGGAAGCCAGGGACACGCACACGCACTGAACCTGAAAGAATCCGGCTGTGACGTAATCGTCGGCCTCTATGAGGGAAGCAGATCCTGGGCTAAAGCTGAGTCTCAGGGTTTAACAGTTTACACGGCTGCAGAAGCTGCAAAGCAGGCTGATGTAATCATGATCCTGATTAATGACGAGAAGCAGGCAGCGCTTTACAAGGAAAGCATCGAGCCCAACCTGGAAGAGGGCAACATGCTTATGTTCGCACATGGCTTTAACATTCATTTCGGATGTATCACACCTCCGGCAAATGTGGATGTAACCATGATCGCGCCCAAGGCACCGGGACATACAGTTCGTTCCGAGTATCTTGAGGGTAAGGGAACACCTTGTCTGGTTGCTGTTGAGCAGGACTACACCGGCAAGGCTCTGGAGAAAGCTCTGGCATACGGTCTTGGAATCGGCGGCGCAAGAGCCGGCATCCTTGAGACTACATTCCGTACAGAGACCGAGACAGACCTCTTTGGTGAGCAGGCAGTCCTCTGCGGCGGCGTCTGTGCTCTGATGCAGGCAGGTTTCGAGACTCTTGTCGAGGCAGGATACGATCCCAGAAACGCATACTTTGAGTGCGTCCATGAGATGAAGCTTATTGTTGACCTGATCTATCAGTCCGGTTTCGCAGGAATGAGATATTCCATCTCCAACACAGCTGAGTACGGCGACTATGTAACAGGTCCCAAGATCGTTACAGACGAGACCAGGAAGGCAATGAAGAAGATCCTTGCAGACATCCAGGACGGAACATTTGCAAAAGAGTTCCTCTTAGATATGTCCTCCGCAGGATCCCAGGTACATTTCAAGGCTATGAGAAAGCTTGCAGCAGAGCATCCGGCTGAGAAGATCGGTGCCGAGATCCGTAAGCTTTACAGCTGGAACGGCGAGGATAAGCTGATCAACAACTAATCCTTTCTGATCTGACATTTTATAGAAAATCAATGAATAGAAGGCACTTCATTTTTTAAACAGAAAGAGTGAAGTGTCTTTTTTTATAGGAGCTTTTGTGATATTATAAAAGTTAGTGTATCAGAACAAGGAGGTTTACAAATGCTCAATCATAAAGACTACGCTAACTATAGATTGGAAAAACAGGAATGGCTGCCGGATCTGGAGGGATATGCCTATCTTCTGCGCCACGAGAAGACAAAAGCAAGAGTTCTTCTGGTGGATAATGACGATAATAATAAAGTCTTCTCCATTGCATTCCGGACACCGCCCTGTGATGACACGGGTGTTGCCCATATCCTGGAGCACTCTGTCCTTTGCGGATCAGAGAAATATCCGGCCAAGGATCCTTTTGTAGAGTTGGCCAAAGGATCCCTCAATACATTTTTAAATGCCATGACTTATTCCGATAAAACGGTCTATCCGATCGCCAGCTGCAACAGCCAGGATTACCATAATCTGATGAGTGTTTATCTGGATGCCGTCTTCTTCCCCAATATTTACAAGAGGGATCAGATTCTTAAGCAGGAAGGATGGCATTATGAGATTGACAGTCCCGATGATGAACTGACATTTAACGGCGTTGTATATAACGAGATGAAGGGTGTTTATTCATCTCCGGAGGGTGTGCTTGAGCGCAAGATCCAGGCTGCCCTTCTCAAGGATACGCCCTATGCTTTCGAGTCGGGCGGAGATCCCGACGCCATTCCCCAGCTGACCAAAGAGGGATTTCTGACTTTCCATGCCAGATATTATCATCCTTCCAACAGTTACATCTATCTCTATGGAAATGTAAACTTTGAAAAGGAACTTGCTTTTATCGACCGCGAGTATCTGTCGAAGTTCGAGTACCGTGAAGCGGATTCCGAGATTCCCATGCAGGAGCCTTATAAGGAGCCCATGGTGGTCAGAGATACCTACTCCATTTCCGATGATGAGACTGACGGATGCTATTACAGCTACAGTGTCCAGACAGGAGAGGGAGCCGATCCCGAAAAGGATCTGGCCATGCAGATCCTGGACTACGTCCTTTTCAGCATGCCCGGCGCGCCTGTCAAGAAGAAACTGATCGAGGCCGGCATGGGCAAGGATGTGGACAGCTATTACGACGGCGGCATTCAGCAGCCCCTTTTTACGGTGATTTCCAAGAATGCGCCGGCGGATTCCCTGGAGACATTTGTCTCCCTGGTTGAGGAGAGTTTAAAAGAGCAGGCAGACAGGGGTATTGACAGACTGGCCATCCAGTCGGCCATCAACAGTTTTGAGTTCAAGTACAGAGAGGCCTCCTTCGGCAGATATCCCAAGGGACTGATCTATGGCCTGCATTTCCTTGACAGCTGGCTCTACGATGACGCCAATGCCGTGATTTTCGGCGATTCCTTCAAACCGCTCAGGAAGCTTAAGACCAAGGCTGAGGAAGGATATTTTGAGAACCTGCTCAGGGAGACCATCCTTGAAAACAGCCATAAGGCCTATGTAGCTCTTAGTCCGGAAAAGGACAAGAACAAGAGGTCACAGGAAGAGCTTAAAGAGCAGCTTGCAAAAGTAAAAGCAAACTTAAGCGATAAACAGCTGCATTATCTGATCGAGGATACAAAGAATCTGAAGGAGTATCAGAAGACACCTTCCAGCAGGGAAGAGATTGCTACGATTCCCGTGCTGTCCCTGAAAGACATTCCCAGGGAGGTCATGCCCTTTAAGAATCAGGAGACAGAGATCGGAAATGTTCCGACCGTGATCCATGACTATCATACAAACGGCATTGTATACTTCAATTTCTGCTTTGATATCACAGAACTCCCCGAGGAGCTGATTCCTTATACAACCATGCTGGTAGACATTTTCCGCTACATGGATACTCTGCACTATACCTATAATGAGCTGGCGACTCAGATCAACTTAAAGATCGGCGGTCTGTCCGCTTACACGGCAGTGCAGCCCCTGGAGTGGAAGGAAGACGGCTTCCGTCCTGTATTCGGCTTCAGGATGAAGTGCCTGGAAGACCAGATTCCCGATGGTATGGAACTCTTATCCGAAGTACTCTTTACCACGGGCTTTGGCGATAAGAAGAGGCTGAAAGAGATCTTCTCCGAGATTACCAGCAAGATGGAAGAGAGGATTCCTGCATCAGGCCATGTATATGCTGCCAACAGAGCGCTTTCCTATGTGGAGCCTATGTCCCACTATAAGGAAGTGGCTGAAGGTATGGATTATTATTACTTCATCAAAGATCTGGAAAACCACTTTGAAGAGAGGGCTGACCAGGTAATCAGACGCCTGCAGGAAGTTCAGAACTGCATTTTCCGCAAGGAGAACCTGATCCTGAGTCTGACAGGTCAGTTTGATTTTGACAAACTTTTAAGCGAGGAGCTCGTCCGCTTTACCGACTGCCTGTGGGAGGACCCCTTCGCAAGATCCGTACCGGCATTTAAGCTTGAGAAGAAGAATGAAGGATTCAAAACTGCCAGCCAGGTACAGTATGTGGCAACAGCGGGCCGCTTCGCTTCCGAAGAAAGACCTTACACAGGAGCCCTCCGTGTTCTGCGTACCATCTTTGCCTATGATTATCTCTGGAACAAGGTACGTGTGGAAGGCGGCGCTTACGGCTGTATGTGCAGCTTTTCCAGGGACGGCTACGGATATTTCACATCCTACAGAGATCCCAACCTGTCGGCGACCATGGATATTTACCGCCGCGCGGCTCAGTATGTCAGGGATTTTGATGCGGATGAGACAGACATGACAAAGTATATCATCGGAACCATCAGCGCCATCGATCAGCCCCTGGAGCCTGTGGCTCTGGGAACCAGATCCTTCAGTGCATGGATGTCCGGTATCAGTATCGAGTCCGTCAAGAAGGAACGCGAGCAGATCCTTTCCGCAGACAAAGAGGCTATCCGTGCTCTGGCGCCTTATGTAGACGCGGTAATCGGTGAGGAGACCATCTGTGCGATCGGAAATGACCAGGTGATCGAAGACGAAAAAGAAATGTTCAAAGAGACAAGCATGCTGGTGAAATAATCAGGAAGGAAGAAACATTTGTATAAATCAGGATTTGTAACAATCATAGGCAGGCCCAACGTCGGTAAATCCACACTTATGAATCATCTGATCGGGCAGAAGATCGCCATCACTTCCCAGAAGGCCCAGACCACGAGAAACCGGATTCAGACGGTCTACACTTCTGAGCAGGGGCAGATCGTTTTTGTGGACACACCCGGGATCAACAAGGCCAGGAATAAGCTGGGCGACTATATGCTGGAAGCGGCCGTCCGCACTCTGGAAGGCGTGGATGCTGTGCTCTGGCTGGTGGAACCCTCCACATTTATCGGAAAGGGTGAAGAGTATATCCTGAGCCGTCTGGCCAAGGTTAAGACGCCGGTGGTCCTGGTGGTCAACAAGATTGATACAGTGGATAAAGAAGCCCTTTTAAAGGCTGTTGTAACATATAATGCCCGCTATGATTTTGCCGGAATCGTGCCTGTGAGCGCGGTGACCGGAGAGAATACGGACGAACTTCTTAAAACGATCTTTGACCTGCTTCCGGAAGGTCCCATGTACTATGATGAGGATACGGTCACAGACCAGCCGGAACGTCAGATTGTGGCGGAACTGATCCGGGAAAAGGCCCTTCGGCGGCTGAGTGAGGAAATTCCCCATGGAATCGCTGTGGTAGTCGAGCGGATGCGGGGCCGGAAAAAGGACAGCATCATGGATATCGATGCGGTGATCGTCTGTGAAAGAGATTCCCATAAAGGAATCATCATCGGAAAAAACGGAAAGATGATCAAACAGATCGGCACGGATGCCCGCACGGAAATTGAGAATCTTCTGGACACAAAGGTGAATCTGAAGCTTTGGGTCAAGGTCAGAAAAGACTGGAGAGACAGCGATATTCTCCTGAAGAATTACGGCTACAACCGGAAGGATCTCTAGCCGGGGACAGGGGAGGATATGAGCCATGAGTAATCAGTTCAAGGCAAGCGGAATCGTTCTGTCAGTCCGCCCCGTGGGAGAAAATGACAAAAGGCTGACCATCCTGACCAGGGAACAGGGCAGGATCCAGGCATTTGCCTCCGGCGGCCGCAAGGTCACAGGACGGCTCCATGCCGTTTCCCAGCCGCTGATCTGGGGAGACTTTGTTATCACACAGACCAGAAACTATATGCGGATAACGTCCGGGGAATGCAGAGATTTTTTCGGCTATATCAAGGACAGCTATGACCATATCCTCTACAGCACATATTTTGCCGAGGTGACGGAGTATTTTACGGTAGAAGGACAGGATCAGCGGGATATACTGAATCTTCTGTATGTGACTTTCACAGCCATGAAGCGTGACCGGATCAGTCCGGGACTGATCCGCAGAATCTTCGAATACCGCCTTCTGGTACTGTGCGGTATGCGCCTGCAGACAGAGTCCTGCGTCCGATGCGGCGCCGGGGGTCACCTTGCAGGCATTTCTCTTGAGGAAGGCGGGGCAGTCTGTGCGGACTGCGCCAGGGAAGTTCCGGCGGCAGCTCTGTCGGAGGAGACCCTCTACAGCCTGACATATGTCGCTGATATACCCCTTTCCAGGCTGTATTCATTCACTTTGAGCGAGGAGATATTCCGCGAATTCTCCTGGATCGTGGGCCGCTTTTTTGACCAGGTGGCCGACCACCGCTTCAACACTGCTCTGATGCTTGCGGATCCGGAGGAGGATTTCTCAGAAAAGAAATCATAGCCGGCGCATGAAATTTTATTAGGAATTTCTTGCAATGGCAATGGATAAAATGTACAATAAATCTGTTTTATTATATTTTTTAGAAAAATGAGGTAAAGAGACATGGAAAAGACAATGGACAAAATTATTGCGCTCTCTAAAGCCAGAGGATTCATTTACCAGGGTTCCGAGATTTACGGCGGCCTTGCCAATACATGGGATTACGGCAATCTGGGTGTTGAGCTCAAGAACAATATCAAGCGTGCCTGGTGGAAAAAGTTTATCCAGGAAAGCCCCTACAATGTAGGTGTGGACTGCGCGATTCTTATGAATCCCCAGACATGGGTTGCATCAGGTCATCTGGGCGGCTTCTCCGACCCGCTGATGGACTGTAAGGAATGTAAGGAGCGTTTCCGGGCAGACAACCTCATTGAAGATTTTGCAAAAGAGAATGGAATTGAGCTGGAGTCCTCTATCGACGGCTGGTCCAACGAAAAGATGTCCGGCTTTATCGAGGAACATAATATTCCCTGCCCCAGCTGCGGCAGCCACAATTTCACGGACATCCGCCAGTTCAACCTGATGTTCAAGACATTCCAGGGTGTTACGGAAGATGCCAAGAATACAGTATACCTTCGTCCGGAGACGGCACAGGGTATCTTTGTCAACTTTAAAAATGTACAGAGAACATCCAGAAAGAAACTCCCCTTTGGAATCGGACAGATCGGAAAGTCCTTCCGGAATGAGATCACACCCGGTAACTTCACCTTCCGTACCAGAGAGTTCGAGCAGATGGAGCTGGAGTTCTTCTGCAAACCGGATACGGATCTTGAGTGGTTTGCTTACTGGAAAGACTATTGTGTAAACTGGCTGAAGGACCTGGGCCTTAAGGATGAGGAGCTCCGACTTCGTGACCATGACAAGGATGAGCTGTCTTTCTACTCAAAGGCTACCTCTGATATCGAGTTCCTCTTCCCCTTCGGATGGGGCGAACTCTGGGGTATTGCCGACCGTACAGATTATGACCTGACCTGTCATCAGGAAGTATCCAAAGTGGATATGTCCTACTTTGATGACGAGGAAAAGAGAAAATACATCCCCTATGTTATCGAGCCTTCACTGGGTGCTGACCGTGTGACTCTGGCCTTCTTATGCGCAGCATATGACGAGGAGGAGATCAAGGACGGAGATATCCGTAATGTCATGCATTTCCACCCGGCGATCGCACCGGTCAAAGTTGCTGTCCTTCCCCTTTCCAAGAAACTCGGCGGGGAAGCAGAGAAGATCTACACAGATCTTTGCAAGCTCTATAACTGCGAGTATGATGACCGCGGAAACATCGGTAAGCGCTACCGCAGACAGGACGAGATCGGAACTCCTTACTGCGTGACATTCGACTTTGACTCCCTTGAGGATGGCGCCGTAACAGTACGTGAGCGTGACTCCATGGAGCAGGAGCGAATCAAGATCGAAGATCTGAAAGCATATTTCGAGGAGAAACTGGCTTACTGATAATTATAACCATGCCTTTACATATGATCTGCACCAGGAAAGGAAGCCCGACTTTATGAAGACAAATGTAAAAGAAATATTTGGTTCCAATGTTTTTAGTGATGCCGTGATGAAGGAGCGGCTTCCTAAGGCTGCATATAAAAAAATGAAGGCGACCATCGAGCGGGGTGTGGAGCTGGATCCGGAAGTGGCGGACATTGTTGCCCATGAGATGAAAGAGTGGGCCATAGAAAAAGGCGCCACACATTTCACCCACTGGTTCCAGCCTCTGACCGGTATTACGGCGGAGAAGCATGATTCCTTTATTGATCCCCAGCACGATGGCACGACCCTCCTGCGCTTTTCGGGGAAAGAGCTGGTCAGGGGCGAACCTGACGCTTCCTCATTCCCTTCAGGCGGCCTGAGGGCGACTTTTGAGGCAAGAGGATATACAGCATGGGACTGTACTTCACCGGCCTTCATCAAAGAAACGCCCCACGCCAAAATTCTCTGTATTCCCACAGCCTTCTGTTCCTATAAGGGAGAGGCGCTTGACAAAAAAACGCCCCTTCTCCGGTCCATGCAGGCTCTGGATATCCAGACAGTCCGTATCCTCAAGCTTTTCGGCAAAGACCAGGTTAAGCATGTGGAGACCAGTGTAGGCGCCGAGCAGGAATATTTCCTTGTGGACAAGGAAAACTATTTAAAGAGAAAAGACCTGATCTTTACCGGAAGAACTCTGTTTGGAGCCATGCCGCCCAAAGGGCAGGAAATGGATGACCATTATTTCGGCGTGATTCCGGAAAGGATCCTGGGATTTATGAACAGTTTCAATAAGGAACTGTGGAAGCTTGGCATCTCTGCCAAGACCCAGCACAATGAAGTTGCGCCGGCCCAGCATGAGCTTGCGCCCATCTACGACCAGAACAACATTGCCACAGACCACAACCAGCTTGTCATGGAGACCGCCCAGCGTGTAGCTGAACAGCATGGTCTCAAATGTCTTCTTCACGAGAAGCCCTTTGCAGGCATCAACGGTTCCGGCAAGCACAATAACTGGTCCATGACCACTGACCAGGGGGAAAATCTCCTGGATCCGGGCAAGGAGCCCCATGAGAATATCCAGTTCCTCTTATTCCTGGCTGCAGTGATCCGGGCCGTGGACGAGAATGCCGAACTGCTTCGTCTGTCTGCTTCCACACCCGGCAATGATCACCGTCTGGGCGCTAATGAGGCGCCGCCAGCCATCGTTTCCATCTTCCTGGGCGAACAGCTTCAGGACGTGATAGAGCAGTTTGTAGATACCGGAGAAGCTACCAGTTCCCTTGAGGGGGAAGAGTATGTTTCCGGCGTACATTCTCTGCCTGTATTCCAGATGGACGCGACGGACAGAAACAGGACTTCGCCTTTTGCCTTTACCGGCAATAAGTTTGAGTTCCGTATGGTGGGTTCCACCCAGTCCATTGCCGATCCCAATACGGTATTGAATACCATCGTGGCCGATGTTCTCTGTGACATGGCTGATGCTCTTGAGCAGGCCGATGACTTCCATATGGCAGTCCATGACATGATCAAGAATACCATCGCAGACCATTACAGGATCATTTTCAATGGTGACGGTTATTCCGATAAATGGGTCAGGGAAGCTGAAAAGAGAGGCCTGCCCCATATCAAATGTATGGTGGATGCCATTCCCGCTCTTGTCAGCGACCGCTCTGTAGAGCTTTTTGAAAAGCATGGTGTATTCACCCGTCCGGAGCTGGAGTCCCGCGCCGAGATTATGTATGAGACTTACTCCAAGTCCATCCATATTGAAGCCCTGACTATGATCGACATGGCAAAGAAACAGATCGTTCCTGCTGTGATCAAATATCAGACGGGACTTGCCGATTCCGTGAATTCACTCAAAGCGGCGGTTCCTTCTATCGATACTTCTGTTCAGGAGGCGCTTTTAAAGGAAATTTCCACCAATCTGAAGGATGCCTATGAATCTCTGATTAAACTTGAGGAAGTCACCGGGATTGCAGAGAGTATGGAAGAAGGAGAGGATCAGGCTCATTACTACTACGATGTGGTTACTGAAGTGATGCGCCGCCTTCGTGAACCGGCAGACAGACTGGAGATGCTCGTGGCGAAAGCCGCATGGCCCTTCCCCAGTTATGGAGATCTCATTTTCGAGGTATAATTGTCTCCGGCAGGTATAAAGAATAAAAAAGAATAAAAAAGGCTCACCTATATCTTATGATGCAGGTTGAGAAAGCGGACTGCTAAAGCACTCAAAGAATCTGTCTCTAAAGGGAATCAACTGCGCAAACTCGCGTACGTGCGACAAGCTGCTGTTTCCGGCAGAAATAAAAAGCAATAAAAAGGCTCACCTATATCTTATGATGCAGGTTGAGAAAGCGGACTGCTAAAGCACTCAAAGAATCTGTCTCTAAAGGGAATCAACTGCGCAAACTCGCGTACGCTCAGACAAGCTTGTTGATTCCACGACAGATTCTTTTCGCTGTTAGCAGTTAACCACTTTCTCAAACAGCATCCTCTGATATAGGTGAGTCTTTTTTTATATGGTTTTCTTTATACCTGCCGGAAGCAGCAGCTTGCTAAAAGCTAGTTGTTGGTCAGTCCTTTAGATACAGATTCTGTTTTTTCTACAGTAGTTCGTTTACATAAACAACAATGTCTGATATAGGTGGGTCTTTTTTTATATGGTTTTCTTTATACCTGCCGAAAGTAGCCGCTTGTGGAGTATCAGTCCTTTTTGACGATCATTCGTTTTAGTGCCGGCTGCCCCAGAGATGCTTTGCATCTCCGGCAGCCGGACATATTCCGTCAGCCGCCTTTTCAGATATTGATTGAATGCAGAAGGCTGAAGGCGGCGACGGAATAAAATATACTCAGACGGGCTGCGCATGCTATATAGTCGGCAAGCCGAAGCGCAGCCCTGCTAAAAGGTTACAATAGAACTCTTCATGTATTCACTGTTTTCGAGATCTGAAATACATAAGATAAATGATGAGTATCTGCTTCTAAAGGTTCGATGACCTATAACTTGCTTCGAAGGGATTTCTGTTTTCTGCATATATTAATTATTTACAAAAAAACGCCTATATAAAAAGATGCTGTTTGAACAAACGATCTACTGCTAACAGCGAATAGAATCTGTCGTGGAATCAACAAGCTTGTTTGAGCGCATGCGAGTTTGCGCAGTTGATTCCCTTTAGAGACAGATTCTATGAGTGTTTTAGCAGTTCGTTTGTTCAACCTGCATTCTTTAATATAGGCGTTTTTATTTTGTCTATAATGATATATATATTCTTAAAAAACAGAAATTCCTGTCAGCTTGTTTTAGGTACAGAATCTCTTTTGAAGGCTGTTACGTAAATGAAGGCCCGGACGATCCAGTCGATGAACATTGCATACCATACCCAGAGGATGTCTTTATGCATCATGCGGACAAATACATAAGCCAGTCCGACTCTGAAGAGCCACATAGTGACAATGGCAACCACCATTGTGAAGGTTGCTTTTCCGATGGCCCGGAAGTAGTAGGGATATAGGAATGCCAGCGGCCATACGATCATGGCGATACAGTGTGAGAGGAGAAGGCCTTCCGCATAGTAAGCCGACCCGGATGAGAGATTGTAGAGGCCTACAAAGAAGTGCCGTCCCAGGATCAGGGTTCCGCTCAGAACTGCCAGCATGGCATAGTTTACGATAATCAGTTTATTGGTGTATTTCTTTGCCTGTTCATGTTCACCTGCGCCCACACACTGTCCCACTATTGTAAGTATGGCGGCGCCCAGGGCGTTGCCGGGCAGATAAAGGTAGGTTACCAGGTTGGAGGCAACTGCGTAGGCGGCAATGGAGGCTGTTCCCAGAGTGGATACAAGACTCTGCAGGATCAGCTTGCCGCAGTTGAAGAGTCCGCTTTCCACGCTGTTGGGTACGCCGATGGAGAAGATGCTTCCCAGAAGATGAAAATCCGGTATCAGGTCGGACATGGTCTTCAGGCGTATGGGATTTTCTTTTCTCTGCATGAGTGACAGAATGGTGATCGCGGCTATGATTCTTGAGATGACTGTAGGAATTCCGACACCGGCCACACCCATCTTCAGGATAAAGATACAGAAGGCATTTCCTGCTACATTGATTACATTCATCAGGAGAGAGACCAGCATGGATGTTCTTGTGTCTCCCTGTGCACGGAAGACGGCCGCTCCCGAGTGATAGAGTGCAAGAAATGGGAAGGACAGTGAGGTAAGGAACATATAGAGCATGGCGTTTTTCATTACGTCTGCTTCTACTTTTCCGAACATAAGTGACAGGATTCCCCGGTTCCCGATTATGAAACAGATGGCAATCAGGGTGGTGGCCGTCACCGTGATAAAAAGCAGCTGACCGCCGCTTTTAGAAGCTTTGCGGTAGTCTTTTCCTCCCAGGAAACGGGCGCATACAACAGTTCCTCCTGCCGTCATGGCAAAAAGAACCTGCAGGATCAGCTGGTTTACGGAGTCAACCAGGGAGACACCCGAGACAGCCGCCTCTCCAAGGGTTGCAACCATCAGTACATCAGCCATTCCCACAAGTACGATCAGGAGCTGCTCGATGATCAGTGGCATGATAAGTTTTCTTAAGTCTTTTCCGCTAAATAATGTATTCATATCCTTATTCTGAATGGGAAACAGGAGGTTGTCAACAGAAAATGAGCGCATCGTATTCTAATATTTGTTTGTCACAGGTAACCTTATCTATGGTAAAATAATTAAAAGATTACGCTGTATTTTGCTTTTTTATTGCGAGGATATCATGAGTCTGGTCATATCTGTTTTTTCCAAACATGCCTATAGGGATTACATGCTGCCTTCTCTGGAGCATGCGGATTATCATATTGTACTGGAAAAAGGTTTTTTCGGCCTGAAAAATAATCTGAAGGTCCTTCTTGAGGTGATGGACGGAGCATGGTCTGTCAGGGAGAGCGGGGACTACAGTCTTTACAGGAGTTCCGTTCCCTGTGGGAAAGAGCCTCTTTGTGACGGAGATTTTCTTAAGCTGGTAATTCATCAGCAGGCGGATTCGCCCGGGGAGACGGCCGTCTATCTTTTTGTTCGTGAAAATGTTTCTCCTTTTCATCCTTTTGCCAAGTATAATCTCTGTCTTCAGGAGGAGAGGGAGATTCGAATTGGCCGTAATTCCGATAATCATATTATCTATGATATACAGGATGACGCCGGGAACAGCTTTGTTTCCCGTTTCCACGCCCGTATTGTCAGGAGAGGGGACGGTCTTTACTTTATCAATGAGAGCGGAAACGGTTCTTATGTAAACCGGGTCCGCCTGGAAAGACAGGAAGAGACAGGACTGGATTTTGGTGACCAGATTCAGATTATGGGACTGCACATGGTCTGCCTGGGAGATATGATTGCAATCGACAGCCAGATGCCCGGACTTACAGTGCGTACGGGAGATGGACTGGAACCTGCTTCTGACGATATGCAGATGAATGCAGGGGCAGATCAGAGTCTGCCGTCTGTTCCGGAGGCAGATGAAATCTACCGTCCCCGCCCCGTCCTGTGGGAAAAGCGGGATCCGGATGAGGATATAGTGGAGATTAAATGTGAAGCAGCAATGGAAGAGGCTAAGGCTGATCCGGTTACCGGCAGTCTGGCTGTCAGAGAGAAACTTTTTCTTGCAGCCCTGCCAGGAGCTGCCGGTCTGGGTCTGATGGCCTTCCCGGAAAGTTCGGCAGCCGGTCTTGCCCTGTGGGGAGTCGGGCTTGGTCTGATTCTGCTTTCCGTTTTGATTATGGCGCTGGCTGTCCGTATGGAAAAGACCCGTCATAAAAAACTGACGGCCGGCCTTGCAGCCCGGAGAGAGGAGAAAAGGAAGCAGCTGCTTGACCGGGCGGAAGAGCAGCTGTCAGATCGATATGAGGAAAAGAAGAAAGAACTTGCCTTGAGGTATCCTTCTGCAGATTTCTGCAGCCGTATCGGCAGGGAAGCAGGAGGGGGACTCTGGGAGAGAGTGGCCGGGCAGGAAGACTTCCTCTCTTTCCGTCTGGGGACAGGCAGTATCCCGTCCGGAATCAGAGTGGCTGCGGACCGGGGCAGTTCAGGAGGAAGCGGAAGGCAGACACTTATTTCGGCAGCTGATCTGGATGAAATTAATAAGAACTTTGCCTTTATTAAGGATGTGCCGGTTACCGTGAATCTGAATCGTTTCCCAAGACTGGGTATAGAAGCGGGAGATGATATGGCTCAGGCATATTCGATCATGCGTGCCCTGTCGGTGCAGATTGCCTCTGCCTGCAGCTATAACGAAGTCAGGATGGTCTACATTTATGACGGCAGCCTGCGCGACCAGAAGGATGCTTTTGCCTTTGCCGGATGGCTGCCCCATGTATGGTCAGGGAACAGGAAGATTCGCTACATTGGTTCCGATGAAGCGGCAAGGCGTGAGATTCTGTATGATCTGACTCATCTGATGAAGACTGACGGGGAAGATTCCGCCGGTAAAGCAGGCGGAGGCAGGGATGACAGACACTATGTTTTCTTCGTGACAGATCCGGATCTTCTGCCCCGTGCCTGGAAGGATTTTCTCCTGCAAGAAAACAGTGAAGAGAGAAATGTACATTTGATAATGTTATCTGATGCAATAACATATATTTATGAACACTGTGACGGCATCTTATACAAAGAGGACGGCAGCTTCTTTTTCCGTGATCTTACATTTGGAGAAGGAAGAGCTTGTCAGTTCCTTCCTGACAGCCTGGACGCCGTGAAGGCCAGAGCCTTTGCCGGCAGGATCACGGGCATTCGGGTGAAGGAAACAGGCATGGCGGGAGAGATTCCCGATTCCCTCAGTTTTCTTGATATGTATCAGGTGTCCGGGCCTTCCGGACTTCCCGTCAGGGAATGGTGGGCCAAAAACAATACGGCAGATCATATCCGGATCCCCCTGGGCCTGCGTGCAGGCGGGGAACTCTGTCAGCTGGACCTGCATGAAAAGTACCATGGTCCTCACGGTCTGATTGCCGGCACTACCGGATCGGGAAAGAGCGAGCTGCTGGCTGCCTTTATTCTTTCTCTGGCCCTGCAGTACAGCCCGGATGATGTCAGTATATTCATGATTGATTATAAGGGCGGCATTATGTCGCGCATGTTCACTGACCTGCCTCATATGGCCGGACAGATTTCCAACCTTTCCGGCAACCAGGCAAAGCGTGCCATGATCGCTATAAAGAGTGAGAACAGGAGAAGACAGAGGATTCTGGCTGAGCACAGGATCAGTCATATAGATAATTACACCGCCCTCTACAGAGAGGGAAAGGTAAAGGAACCCCTGCCTCACCTTTTCCTGATCGTGGATGAGTTCGCCGAGCTTCGCAAGGAAGAACCGGATTTCTTAAAAGAACTGATCAGCGTAGCTCAGGTGGGCAGAAGCCTGGGTGTTCATCTGATCCTTTCCACCCAGAGGCTGGAGGGTACAGTCAATGACAATATCCTGACCAATGCCCGTTTCCGCCTCTGCCTCAGGATGCAGGACAGGCGGGACAGTGAGCATATGATCGGCCACCCGGATGCGGCTTATCTTACCAAGCCGGGCAGGTGTATCCTTCAGATTGGAAATGATGAAGTATATGAACAGTTCCAGTCGGCTTATTGCGGGGAAATCTATAATGAAACCCTGCAGGCGGACCGGACGGATGAAAGTGTCAGCCTGCTGCGGCCGGACGGAAGACCGGAGATTACGGCCGGTCATCTGCGCATGCAGGAAAAAGGAGAAGGGCTCACTGCCGGACAGACTATGGAGACACAGCTGTCGGCTCTGGTACGCTATATAAAGGAAACGGCAGAAAGAGACGGTTATGGTAAAGCCAGACCGCTGTGGCCGCCGCTTCTTCCGGAAGTCTACCCCATGCCTCCTGTCGGGAAAGATGCCCTGCCTGCAAATGAGTCCGGAAGGGAGTTTTCCATACCGGTTACGATCGGGCGCTTTGATGACCCGGCAGGGCAGTGCCAGCCGGATCTGGTGGTTGACTTTGCCGGGACAGACAATATCGCTGTTTTCGGTTCCGTTTCATCAGGCAAGAGTACCTTCCTTCAGACGCTGGCTTACGGACTGGTGTCCGCCTACAGCCCCGAGACGGTCAACCTCTGCCTGTTTGATTTCAGCAGCAGCATGCTGACAGCTCTGGAGCCGGCGGCCCATGTCAGAGGAATCGTAACCGAATTCACTTTGGATGCTATGGGCGGTCTGCTGGGACAGGTTGAAGAGGAACTGGCCGCAAGAAAGGAAATGATGCGGGGAGGAAGCTTCCTTCGTTTCCGTCAGGAAAAAGGAAGATCATGTCCTGCCCTGATCATGATGATCGATGACTTCGGCGCCATGAACCGGGTAACGGAAAATGTGTATCTCTCCCGGATCCTGCGGATCGCCAGGGAAGGGGTAAACTACGGTATCTATATGGCAGTTACGGGAGGAGGAATCTCCCATGAAGATCTGCCGCCGCGTCTGGCGGCAAGTATCCGGACGGTGTTCTGTCTCCAGCTGCCGTCCCGCTATGATTACGTGACCCTGCTACATGATACGAAAATCGACCTGCTTCCCGAACAGGGAGTCCGGGGAAGAGGTCTTGCCAGATACGGGTCGGAGATCCTGGAATTCCAGACAGCTCTTGCCGGCGGCCATGTCAATGACTTCCGCCGCATGGAGTGGATCCGGTCTGATATAGGACCGGGGTCAGCGGACCGGACTGAGGAGGCAGATATAGATGATAAACCTGGTGAGGACCGGTGGAAAGATCTGATCGGTGCCGGACCGGAGGATTTTGTATCACTGAAGATCTGCGGACTGCATAAGAAGGGCAAGGAGACGTTTCTGAACCGGCTTATCAAAGAGGCCGCAGACCGGAAGTCCTGCATGGTTCTGATCGATCGACCTGACGGGACATTTACAGGCATGTATGCGGATGATCCCCGGGTTCTTTCTATCACTGATTCGGAAGAACTGTACGGTTTTCTTGCCGGAGAAGAGGGGCAGGAAGGATTTATCCGGGATTTTAGTGAAAGAAACCGGAAAAAACATGCCCTGGAAGAAGCGGGCGAGCCGGATCTTTTCCTGAAAATGCAGGAAGTTTTTGAACCTGTCTTTATCATTCTTCCGGATCCTTCGCTCCTTGAGGAAATGATAGAGGAGATTGCCGAAAAGCATCCTGCTTACCGGAATCTTAATGAACATTTTTCCAGGATGGTAGAAGTGGGACTTTCCCACAATATATATTATTTTATGATCATGAATGACCGGATTCGGGAGAAGATGGCTGCAGGCTCTCTGCGGGAGGCCTTTGACAGTCATGCGGTGACTGTCTACCCTGACGGGACAGGCCGTCCGGTCGGGAGGATAGTATGATATCTGCCCTGCTTTATGACGGAGATAAAAATGAAATAAAGAAGATCCGGTCATTTTGCCGGGACGCTGTCGCCAGGATGGGAGAGGAGCGGCTGGAAATCCGGCAAACGGAGACTATCAGTGACCTTAAGAATCATCTGGACGGACAGACGGCGCCCGACGCGGCTGTGGTGGATGTGGTGACCGGGGACGGGATTCCCGCCGCCGGACTGATCCGCAGCAACAGTGACAAAAGTGAGATGATGGTGATCGCTGATACCACCGTGTCGCCCATGGCCTACATGACGCCTGCCATCCGTGCCGCATCGCTGCTTCTGAGGCCTTACACGGACCAGATGGCAAAGGAAACCTTCGGCGGATTTTTCCGGGCTCTCTTTGCAAGGAGAGATGAGGGGGAGGAGGAAAGCTTTGTCATAGAGAACCAGGACGGAAAACAGCTGGTTCCTTTTCCGGACATCTGCTTTTTTGAGATCAGGGAAAAGCGTCTCTATGCAAGGACCAGATCCAGGGAGTATTCCCGTTACGGAACCCTGGACCAGCTGGTCAGAGAACTGCCTGATTACTTTATGCGCTGCCACAGAAGCTATGTGGTCAACACGAAAATGATCCGCAGGATCAGGATGACGGAAGGTCTGATTTATCTGGATCATGATCTGGATGTGCCTTTATCAAGAAAATATAAGGCGGCAATAAAGGAGTTTATCCATGCTTTACATGAAAGATGAGCATTATGTGATCAGCAGGCAGGAACTGGATTTTGTCCTGGCAGGCGTGGGAGTCCGCAAGGTTTTCGGCTTTGTGGACGACCCGGAAAGTTCGGAAGAAGCCGGCAGGACAGAAAGTCCCGATGCGGACCTGCACAGGGTCATGTGGTCTCTGTTTCAGAAAAACTATATAAGCCGGCAGGGAAATGCAGTCCGGATCGAAGAGCCCCTTCAGTCAGTGGTCTCTCTGATGGACCGGGCGGATACATGCCTGATTTTCGATCCGGCTGATCATCCGGAAGATAAGCTGATCTGCTATCTGAAAGAGGACCGGGCTCTGCTCATGCAGAAGGTGGAGGCGCCCCGGGACAATATCCGCTTCCGCTTTGCAGAAAAGGGAGAACTGGCGGACCTTCTGGACCGGCTGGGCCTTCTGCCGGATCAGAGTCTGATGCTGGCAGACGACAGGGCGTCCGGAACTGATCCGGACGGGGATCTTCTGCTGACGGATGTCTATGTGACCGATCCCGCCACAGGGAGGACGATGAGAAAAATCCGTCTGCTGGATCATGGTCTTTATACCCTGGAGGAATGGGAGATGCCATCGGGAGAAAAGAAGAGGCGGACCTTCAGGAAAAATACGTTTTTTGCGGATCTTTTGAAAGAGGAGGCGGCTTATGATCGTTGAGATTACAGTTCCCTCATTGGGGGAGGCTTTTGATTTTTGTGTAGATGAAAAGAGGACGGTAAAGGAAGCGCTTTCCGACATCGTCCTGATACTGGAAGAGAAGACAAAAAGTGAGGAAAGCCGGCCGGCCCGGGATTATCTTTTCTGCAGGGCTGACGGAAAGGAAATCATTTATCCTGACAGGACATTTGCCGCAAACGGGATCAGGGAAGGAAGCAGCCTGCTTCTGGTCTGAGCTAAAGAGGTTTTAACAGATGTATATCGATGTTGATTTAAATAAATTTCAAGACCTGCCCGGAAGAATGGAAGAGAGTGTCCGGATGACAAGGGATACGGCGGCTTTGCTGGAGGATATCTGTGCGGACATGAGGACAGCCGGTCAGGAGCAGCTGACAGAGGTTGCCGGCCAGCTGACAGCCTCTCTGGAAGAGATGGAAATCCTTCTGACCAGGCAGGAAAAGCTTAAGTATGCCCTTGACAGGATCATTTCCATATACGGAAGGAGCGAGGAAAGAGCTCTGGATCTGGACAGGAGGGACGGCAGGGAAGGTGATGCCGCCACCGGTATGGTGGACCTGGAAGAGACGGCCGGGATGATCAGAAGGCATGATGTGGTATTCTGCGGGAAAGGAGCAGAGGAATGTACGAAGGAAAGATCAGGGTCAGTACAGACAGATTAAACAGACTGGCAGAAAGATTTTCTGATGATGTCAGGAGCCTGCGTTTTTTCCATGATGATCTGAGAAGTATTTCGGAAGAGAATCTTTTAAATAAGGCGGAAGCCTTTGAGGAACTGGAAGCCTGCATGACGGACCTGGAAAAACTGGACAGGATCCTGAAAAAGTCTGCAGAAATATATGAGGAAGGAGAGAGGCAGATCAGGAATCTGCTGTCTGAACTGTGATGGGAAAAGCAAATAAGGAAATAAGAGAAAAGATTGAAGAAATGGAATCCCTGCTGACCAGGATGGATGATACATTTTCCCATATCGGCAGGAACTGGGAAGGAGAAGCGGCCCTTAATGCAAAGGCACAGTTTATTTCTGCCAGAGATGATATGAGGGAGATTTTCCTGGAGCTGAAAGGCGGGGAGGACAAAGAGGCTTCGGAGAAGAAAACAGAGGAAGAACCCTTTGATGCTCTTTCGGATGAAATAATCTACTAGGAGGAAGTCAGGAAAGATGACATACCGGGATGAAAGGTGGAGCGCGGCTTCGGAGGAACTGTCTGCGGCAGGACAGAAACTGCGCCACTATGCGGATTATGAATATGAAGAGCTCCTGACGGCGGTCAATGATGCCTGGAGAAGCGATGACGCGGCAACATTTCTTGCGGCTTTAGTCACTGTAAAGGAGGAAATGAGCCGCATTTCAGAGGATATCAGCCGGGCGGCAGAGACGCTTAAAAACATGCGGATTCACACTTAAAAAATAAAAAACGGTCATTCAGGACAGAAAAATGGTCATTCAGGAAGTGAATGACCTCTTTTTTTTTATGCCGTGTTATAGTCATGACAACAAAGGAAGCAAACAAAACAGAAAAAAAACAACACACAAAGCAATTAAGAGAAAGAGGAGAGAAATCATGAGAGAACGTATGAAAAGATGGATGTTAAAGGTTTTAATGGCAGTTTGCACATTCACGGCAGTACTTACACCGGTACAGTCCAACGCAGCAGTAAAGATCACAAAGGCTAAAGTACTCATTCAGTATCAGAACTATTTCAGGGACCACACATTTTATGACTGTGGATACGGACAGCGGCTGGCCTTCTTCGAAGGAAGATACAAAGTAGTCGACATCGACAGAAACGGTGTTCCGGATCTCATGTACAACTATCACGGCAGGATGATGTTATTCACTTACAATAAGAAGACGAAAAAAGTTGTCCGTGTTAAATACATGGCATCTCAGTCACAGTACAATGCACCCATGTATTACAACTCAAAGAAGAAGATGTTCGTTATGGTAACCTCCGATAATTACGGAAGCCAGACTTATCGCTTCTTCAAACTTTCCGGAACAAAGGTCAGCAGCAAAGGAACCTGCAGCTGCACAAACAGCACTTACGGAAAAACCGTTTACAGAGTTAAAGGGAAAGTGGTATCACGCTCCAAATACAACAAACAGGTTAAGATCATGCTCAAGGGTTATGTAAGAACCGCATACTACTAAAAAAGATTTTTGCAAAGGAAAGAAAGATTACTGACAGCAGCAAAGACCGGCTCTTAAGAAAAAGCCTTACTTCCTACCGGAAGTAAGGCTTTTTCCATGTATATGTAAAAGAATTGTAATATTTTCTTGACTCTGCATTTCCACTGATGATAGCATAAAAGACAGCAAACGTTTATCACACATAACGGGGTTTGACATATGAAAGGAATAAAGAGAACAGGGATTTTAGTGATCGCGGCGGCGGTCGGTTTGTTAATAATGGGATTTGGTGTCCGGGCGGCTTCTGTTCCGGATATCCTGTATGCCTCATCCATCAGTACGGACCAGTCGGTTCCCTATGACCTCCGGGTAGGGGCAGGGATCCTGGGAGAAAAGTATCATATACTGGAAGGCGGATGTACTGATGGAAAATATGCATATTTTTCCATGTGGAACGATGAGGAGGACAGCTGCAAGATCATTAAGGTAAGGCTGAATGAGGGCAGAGCGCCTACCCTCATTAAAGTCTCCGCTCCTCTGAAGATCGATCACGGTAACGATATTACCTATAACGCAGACCGTCGTAAACTGATTATTGTTCACTGCCTTATCAGAGGGGCCCGGTCCAAGGAAATCTCTGAACTTGATCCTGACTCCCTGACAGTTACATCCACCAAAGATGTAGTCATTCCGGCTGACCTGCCGGGGGCGACGAGTAAGCAGATCAAGGCCATCGGCGGCTTTGACGGAATCAGCTACAATGCAAAAAGAAATCAGTACATTGTTCTTCTGAGCAAGGAGACCGGTGACTTCCTCCTTCTGGATAAGAATTATGAGGCGGTCCGCTATTATGATGTAGAAACCCGTTTCAACTACGTCAACCAGGGAATAGACAGCACGGACGATTATATAATCGTATCCAAGTCACAGAATGTCTCCGGCGATCATAACGGTTATCTGATTTTTTATAAATGGGATGACGGAAGTTATGTGAAGAAGGTTCTTCTCAAAGGAATGCGCTACGAGATCGAGAATGTATTCCACACCGGTCAGACATGGTATGCTGCCTGCTATGCCAATGACAAAGACACAAACCAGCTCCGCTTCGGCTATCTTTATACCATAGGTGAAAAGGTTGCGGTTACCGGTGTCAGGCTGAACAAAACTTCTCTGAGTATAAAACCCATGGATACCGCTGCTTTAACGGCCACAGTCGAACCGAAAGAAGCTGAAAACAAGGCTGTGACATGGACTTCTTCCGATCCTTCAGTCGCAAGCGTTTCATCCGACGGAAAAGTGACTGCACACAAATTGGGAACTGCAGTGATACTGGTCCGTACAAAGCAAAGCCACTATGTTGCCCGCTGTACTGTGAAGGTGGAAATCCCGGGACTTCGGACTCCTTCCTCCATGAAGGCAGCCCGCAAGGGAAAGAGAAACATCAATGTGACCTGGAAAAAAGCCGGAAGTCCGGACGGATATGAAATTGAGGTATCCAGATATGCGACCTTTGCTGATCCTTATACAGTAAAGGCAGGCAAGAATACGAAAAAACGTCTCTTCAAAAATCTCGTCAAGAGGAACTTTAAGTATTATATCAGGATGAGGGCTTATAAAAAGGTGAATGGAGCAGTCTATTATTCTTCCTATACATCAGTAAAGACGGCCAGGACAAAATAGACCGGTCCGGCCGCCTGATCATCAATAGTATAGAATAAGCATAAAAAGGAGGTGTCGCAATTGCGGCGCCTTCTTTTTATGGTGTTGGAAGAACAGATAATAAAAATCGTCCGGTATTTCGCAGTTTCGGCAGGTGCAGATTTCGGAAACGGACTGCTTAAGCTCTCGTGCGATCCGTTTCTAAAGGAGCTCCGCTCCTTAACTCACTTCGTTCAGACAAAGTCGCGGAGCCCACAACGGATCTTACTCGCTGTAAGCAGTTCCCGTTTCCTCAGAACAGCCCCTGGCCGATTACTGCGATTTCCGGACGATTTTTAAACCTGTTTTTCCATAAAGCAAAAAAAGGGCCGCCGCATTTGCGACAGCCCTTTTTTCAGTATTACCTGAACCTGATAGAGATCAGGTCCGGTATACATTTATTTTTTCCTGTGGACCTCATCGTAGATATCCGTTACTTCCTTCGGCGGAGCCTCTGTCAGAAGGCTGACAACCACATTTACGATCAAGCTGATGATAAATGCGGGAAGAAGCTCATAGATGGAGAGGATACCGCCCATGGGGCCGATGAGGAACTTCCATACGAATATCATAATGCCGCCTACGATCAGACCGGCTACAGCGCCCTGGCGGTTGGAACGTTTCCAGAAAAGAGCCAGAAGCATGGTGGGACCGAAAGTAGCGCCAAATCCTGCCCAGGCAAAGGATACGACACGGAATACGGAACTGTTGGGATCCCATGCCAGAACGATCGCGATCAGGGCGATAATGATAACGGTTGCTCTTGCTACGATCATGGATTTCTCCTGACTTAATTCAATACCGAAGAAATCCTGCATCAGATCCTGGGAAACGCTCGATGATGTAGCCAGCAGCTGTGAATCAGCAGTGGACATGGTAGCGGCCAGGATACCTGCCAGGATGATACCTGCAGCAAAAGCCAGGATAATGCTGTGCTGACTCATCAGAGTAGCCAGCTGGATAATGATAGTCTCGGATTCCGAAGAAGTTGTCAGGAAGGGAATAATTCCTGTCTTGGAAACGCTGAATCCGATTACACCGATCAGGATAGCAACGCCCATGGAGATTACAACCCATACGGCAGCAATCCGACGGGAAATCTTAAGCTCGTTCTCGTCACGGATACCCATGAAACGAAGAAGGATGTGGGGCATACCAAAGTAGCCGAGACCCCATGCCAGCGTGGATGCTACAGGCAGCGGACCGTAGGAACCGGCCGTTCCCTTCAGCCAGTTTGCTGCAACGGTAAGGTCCACTGCAGTCGGGTCAGGCGCTACATAACCCTGTCCCAGGTTCAGATATCCGGGCAGAGCTCGCGCATTTTCTATAACAACGCCCATTCCGCCGGCAAGGTTGATGCCGAAGAAGACAATGATTATCAGGGCGATGGACATGAAAATACTCTGCACAAGGTCTGTGGTGGATACGGCCAGGAATCCGCCCAGGGTAGTGTAGGAAATAATGATGACAGCGCCAATCAGCATGGCGATGTGATACTCAATACCGAAAAGAGTATAGAAAAGTGTTCCTACAGCTTTGAAGCCGGATGCAGTGTAAGGCACGAAGAATACCAGAATGATCAGGGCCGAGATCAGAGACAGTACATGTTTTTTGTCCCCGTAACGGTTAGAGAAAAATTCCGGAATAGTGAATGCATCGATTCTGGCTGAGTATCTTCTGAGCAGCTTTGCCACAAAGAGGAAGTTCAGGTAGGTACCGACTGCCAGTCCGATGGCGGTCCAGGTAACCTCTGCCAGTCCGGCTATATAAGCCAGTCCGGGAAGACCCATCAGCAGGTAGGAGCTCATATCCGAAGCTTCCGCGCTCATGGCTGTTACCAGCGGTCCCAGTGTTCTTCCGCCGATATAAAATCCGCTGGATGTATCGGTAGCACCTTTACGGTTAAAAAAGACACCGATCATCAGCATGGCGAACAGGTACAGGACCATAGTGACAGCAATAATTAGTGTTGATGTGTTCATGGTTCTCTCCTTTTCATAAATTAGATAAGCGTTTTTTTAGATATTTCGCCTTATCTGTATAATACACTTGACTAATATAACATAGAATTATGAAAGATGAAAGAAGGAAAATGCAATCCTGCAGGATTTAAAGGGACAAAAATCATTTTACAAATCCATGAAACGTCTATATAATAGGAATATTGCAGGAATGTTCATCCGGAGGATTAAATTATGAGTAAGAAAAGCAGAAGCCTGTCAGAAATCCGAAATGATCTTGATATGGTGGATTATAAAATAGCAGATTTGTTTGAACACCGGATGGCCATTGCCGCCGAGCTTGCCATGGAGAAGCAGAAGACCGGAGAGCCGGTCTATGACAGGAACCGGGAAGACGAGAAACTGGCGGATATCACCAGAAACAAGTCAAATCCTTTCCTGGTCAAAGGTCTGGAAGAAGTATTTATCCAGATGATGTCCATCAGCAGGAAATACCAGTACCACCTGACCAACCGCAGGGACCGCTATATCGAAAACTATTTCACGGAAGTGGACAGTCTGGTCATGTTCCCGGATACCCGGGTCGTCTATCAGGGAGTCCCGGGTGCTTACAGCGAGATGGCCTGTGAAAAGTTTTTCGGAGAAGGGATTGACCATTACAATGTGCCGGATTTCAAAGATGTGGCCCTTGCCCTCAATAACGGAGACGCGGATTACGGCGTCCTGCCGATTGAGAATTCCTCCGCCGGAGACGTCACAGGTGTCTATGATATCCTTCTGGAAAATGATGTCTGCATCGTGGGGGAAGTGTTTGTAAAAGTCGAGCATTGTCTTCTGGGCATTCCCGGCAGTAAAAAGGAAGAGATCAAAGTGGTCTATTCCCATCTGCAGGGTCTGATGCAGTGCGCTCCCTATCTGGAGAGACTGGGAGCCGAGAAGATCAGTGTGTCCAATACTGCTCTGGCAGCGGAGAAGGTGGCCGGGGACGGAATCTCTTCCCACGGCGCCATCGCCAGCTCCCGGGCGGCAAAGCTCTACGGCCTTGAGATACTTGAAGAGAATGTCAACTTTGAATCGGAAAATGTGACCCGCTTCGTAGTCCTGTCCAAAAAGCGCCAGTACACTTCGGACGCGGGCAAGATCAGCATATCCTTTACCCTGCCCCATGAGAGCGGGACCCTTTATAACATTTTGTCACATTTCATCTATAATGACCTGAATATGTCCCACATAGAGTCTGTTCCGATCAACGGAAAGCAGTGGGAGTACCGCTTCTATGTTGATATCAGCGGCAATCTCCACGATCCGGAGGTACGCAATGCCCTGCAGGGAGTAAGAGCGGAAGCTGCTGAATTTAAAATATTGGGAAATTATTAGGAAAGTTATGAGCCAGGATAAAACAAATACGAATAATAATCAAAACAAAAGTGCATGGATCAGGCGCATGTCTTCAATTTTACTGCGACTGGCAGCAAGCGCTGTCCTGATTTGGGGGGCAGTCTATCTATGTCTTCATTTCATGGAGTATCAGCGCAGTGCCGTTAATCAGGTGAATAAATACAGGATCGACCAGGTTGAACAGATGTCCGATGACACAATGGTCTGGCAGAAGTTCAGAGCCCGTCATAAGCATCTGCGGACGGTTCGTGTTTATTTCGGCAATGACTATGCCGGAGCATCGGGAAAGGTCGTTCTGGAAATCCGGAGAGACAGTGACGGAGTCTCTCTGGCAAAGATCAAAAAGAAAATCAGTCAACTGGGTAATTATGAATATACAGAGTTCAACACTGACCTGATTCTTGAAAAGGGAGAATACTATTCCATCTTCCTTACCGGAGAGAAGATCGATCCGGGCAAAGGCCCCCTTCTTTTCCAGTGGAAAACCAAGGAGGCAGGATTCAAGGGCAAGATGCGGATCAATTATATTACCCAGAAGAAATACCTGGTGGCAAAACTCTACTATCCGGTAACCATTTACCGCCAGTGGGCGGGAATCGGCCTGTCAGCCCTGATTCTGCTCTTTCTGCTCTGGTTCCCTCTGCCCCTGCCCGAAAAGTGGAAGAAGAAGATCGGCTATGTTCTGGCCGGTCTGTCCCCCCTCTTTATTTTCTGGGTGGTGGAACGGTTTACGGATAATCCTCTGACAGGCATCCGCCTGCCGGAGTTCTTCCTTAATATAATCCTTTATTATATGTTTTTCGGCCTCCTCTACGTTATCACCAATTCAAAACGTATGGCGGTGACGATCGGCTGTGTATTCTGGTATATTGTCGGTCTGGCCAACTACTATGTCTTAAGCTTCAAAGGAGCACCCATTGTTCCTTCCGATATGATGTCAGCCAGAACGGGATTTTCCGTGGCGGGAAATTACAGTTACACTATCCAGCCGGTCTTTGTATGGAACCTGATCTTCACCCTGCTGTTCCTGGCAGTTCTGTGGAGATGTCCCAGCAAGAGGCAGAAGACGCTGAAACTGCGGATCATTCTCCTGGCCCTCGTGGTCACCCTTTCCGTGATCCTGGGACATTTTGTAGTGGAACAGAAAACTTTCAAATCCTTCGGGATCAGGAACAATGTGTGGGACCAGAAAAAGGGATATGCCAAGAACGGATTTTTCTTCGGCTTTGTGTTGAACATGAATTCCCTTGTCCAGGAAAAACCTGCCGACTACTCGGCGGACGCGGCGGAAGATATCGCCCTCAAATATGAGGAAATCTATGCCAACAGAGATAAGGATAAGAAAAAGGGCAAACTGGTACCTCCAAAGGGACAGAAGCCAAATATAATCTTCATTATGAATGAAGCCCTGGCCGACCTGTCCGTTGTCGGTGATTTTGAGACCAACAAGGACTATATGCCCTATATCCACAGTCTTAAAGAGAATACCATCAGAGGCTCCCTCTACATGTCCATCTTCGGATCGGGAACCTGTAATTCAGAGTTCGAATGTCTGACCGGAAATACCATGACCTTCTTAAGAAGCGGTATCATTGCCTATACCCAGGTCATCCGGTCCAGAGTGCCAAATGTGACCTGGAACCTTAAAAGTCAGGGATACAACAGATGCCTTGCCATGCACCCCTACCTGGCCACAGGCTGGAACCGGATCAAGGTGTATGAAGACATGGGATTCGACCAGTTCCTTTCGGAGACATCCTTTGAGAAACCTCTCATGTACAGAAAATACATTTCAGATGAATCGGATTTTAAAAAGATCGTAGAAATGTATGAAAAGAGGGTCAATCCCGATGATCCATTCTACCTTTTCAATGTCACCATGCAGAATCACGGAGGTTTTGACAAGGAATACGATAACTTTACCAATGAGATCCAGATTACGGATATCCATAAGAATGAACAGGCAGAGCAGTATCTGTCCCTGGTAAAGAAGTCCGATGAGGCCTTTAAGCAGCTGACAGATTATTTCTCAGAGGTGGATGAGCCGACCATCATCGTCATGTTCGGTGATCACCAGCCGGCAGTTGCCAGCAAGTTCTATGAGAGCGTCATGGGTAAAACGGACGGAGAACTGAAAGGGGAGGAACGTTTTCTTAAATATCAGACTCCTTTCATCATCTGGACCAATTATGATATCAAAGATACCAGGATCAAGGCCATGAGCGCCAACTATCTGGGCGCTTATGTCATGAAGGAGGCGGGTTTGAAGATCACGCCTTACCAGCAGTTTATACTGGATCTGAGGGAGAAACTTCCCGTGATCTGTTCCATGGGCTGCCTGGATAAAGACGGAAATTATTACAAGAGCGGCCTTGATTCTCCCTACAGCGACCTGGTAAAAGAGTATCAGATCCTTCAGTATAATAACCTGATCGATACCCGCAACACGGTGGATTCCTTCTTCTATCCGAAATAGAGGCGGAATCGGAGGAAAATGAAATGAAAGGCAGATTATTTACCGGACATCCGGCAGCAGTACCGGCAGTCCTTCTGGCCCTGATCATGGCCATGCTTTTCCTGGCAGGCTGCGGCAGGTCCGAAAAGAAGCAGAAGTCTGCGGAAGAGACGACCCGGATAGAAGACATGAATCCGGAGAATATAGACCGGATCACCATGGAAGGAATTGTGTCGGACATTCTGTCCCGTATGACCCTGGAGGAAAAAGTAGGCCAGCTTTTTATCGTGTCTACGGATTCTCTGGATTTCGATGCGGAGACGGAAAAAACAGACCAGATGATCGAACGTCTGGAAAAATACAAACCCGGCGGTGTCATATTCTTTTCCTTTAATATTAAAGACAGAAAGCAGCTGACCAAATTTATCACAGATATGCAGGCAACGGCATCGATTCCTCTTTTTATAGCGGTCGATGAGGAAGGCGGAAATGTCTCCCGCGTCGCATCCAATGACAAGATGGGTCTGGAAAAGATTGCCTCCATGTCTGAAATCGGACAGACTGGAGATTCCAGGGAAGCATACCGGGTGGGAGAGACCATCGGATCCGGCATCCATGAACTGGGATTTAATCTTGACTTTGCCCCGGTGGCTGATGTCAGGACCAATGAAACCAATACCGAAATCGGTGACCGGAGCTTCGGATCGGATCCGGCCCTGGTGTCGGAAATGGTCAGCATGGAAGTGAAAGGTCTGCAGTCACAGGGAGTGTCTGCGACACTGAAGCATTTCCCGGGTCAGGGAGATACCGGCGAGGATACCCATAAAGGTTATGTGGACCTCGATACGAATATCGACCGCCTGCGGAAAGTGGAGTTTAAGCCTTTTGAGGCGGGAATTAAAGCAGGGGCCGACTTTGTGATGGTTTCCCATGTTTCCGTGAAGGCTGTGACAGGACAGGATGTGCCTGCTTCACTGTCAAAACTGATGGTCTCTGACATTCTGCGGGATGAGCTATCCTTTGATGGGATCATCATTACAGACGCACTGAATATGAAAGGAATTACCAAGTTTTATGATTCCCTCCAGGCTTCCCAGATGGCGGTGGAAGCCGGCAATGATATGATTCTGATGCCGGATGATTTTGTCACTTCCTGTGAGGGACTGACTGAACTGGTGGAGGAAGGGACTGTTTCCGAGTCGGTGATTGACCGGGCGGTTTCCAGAATTCTAGAAGTAAAGATTCGCAGAGGAATTCTGCCCCTGACTTCCGATATGGTCCGAAGCAGCGGCGGAGAGGAATAGATGTAAGGAGGATATGAAGATGAACGACAGATATGTTAGCCCGTTATCCGAGCGTTACGCAAGCAGAGAAATGCAGTATATCTTTTCACCGGACAAAAAGTTCAGAACCTGGAGAAAACTCTGGATCGCTCTTGCCGAGACAGAGTATGAACTGGGTCTTTCCAGCATAAGCCGGGAGCAGATCGAAGAATTGAAAGCCCACGCGGAAGACATCAATTATGATGTCGCAAAAGCAAGGGAGAAAGAAGTCCGTCATGATGTAATGTCCCATGTCTATGCCTACGGAGTACAGTGCCCCGAAGCGAAAGGAATCATCCACCTTGGTGCTACTTCCTGTTATGTGGGAGACAATACCGATATTATCATTATGAGAGAAGCTCTCTGCCTGGTGCGCAGAAAGCTGATCAATGTGATTGCAGGGCTTGCGGATTTTGCCATGGAATACAGGACTCTTCCTACACTGGCATTTACACATTTTCAGCCGGCCCAGCCCACGACCGTGGGAAAAAGAGCCACACTGTGGCTGAATGAGCTCATGCTGGATCTGGAGGATGTGGACTATGTGATTTCCACACTCAAGCTGCTTGGGTCCAAGGGAACCACCGGTACCCAGGCAAGTTTCCTGGAACTTTTTAACGGCGACCATGAAACCATCCGCAAGATTGACGGCATGATTGCCGAGAAGATGGGATTCGACAGCTGCGTGCCTGTATCCGGACAGACCTATTCCAGAAAAGTGGACAGCCGTGTCCTCAACGTGCTGGGAGGCATTGCCCAGTCAGCTCATAAGTTTTCCAACGATATCCGCCTTCTTCAGCATCTGAAGGAAGTGGAAGAGCCATTTGAGAAACATCAGATCGGTTCCTCGGCCATGGCATATAAGAGAAATCCCATGCGCAGTGAGAGAATAGCTTCTCTTGCCAATTATGTAATGAGTGATACAATGAATCCGGCTTTTGTTGCTTCTACCCAGTGGTTTGAGCGTACCCTGGATGATTCCGCCAACAAGAGACTGTCCGTTCCCGAGGGATTTCTTGCCATTGACGGCATCCTGGATCTCTACCTGAACGTAGTGGACGGCCTTGTGGTATATCCAAAAGTAATCGAGGCCCATCTGATGCGGGAGCTGCCCTTTATGGCAACAGAGAATATCATGATGGACGCTGTGAAGGCAGGTGGTGACCGACAGGAACTTCACGAGAGGATCAGGCAGCATTCCATGGCAGCCGGAAAAGTGGTAAAAGAGGAAGGAAAGGAAAATGACCTTCTCGAGCGTATTGCTGCTGACCCGGCGTTTAATATGACCATGGACCAGCTTAAAGCAATCATGAAGCCAGAAAACTTTGTGGGAAGAGCGCCGGAACAGACTGAGGAGTACATCAATGAATTTATCAGACCCGTGCTGGAAGAAAACAAAGACCTGCTCGGACTGGAGTCACAGATCAATGTGTGATGAGGTTGCCCTTTTATGAGTAATAAGCATGACGCAAAAAAAGTAAATACCGAGAGCAACGTAATGACCCAGGCCGCCTTTCTGATGGGAGCGGGCATCATCACAAGGATCATCGGGATCCTTTACAGAAGCCCTGTTACAAGTATCATCGGAGATGTCGGCAACGGTTATTACAGTTTTGCCGTAAATATATATACCATGATCCTGCTGATCTGCTCCTACAGTATCCCTATGGCAGTTAGTAAGGTTGTGTCAGGCAAGCTGGCATTAAGACAGTACAGAGATGCCCATAAGGTCTTTTACTGTGCCCTTTTCTATGTGGCCGGCGTGGGAGGCGTGGCATCCGTCGCCACATATTTCCTGGCTCCCTTCCTTATATCGGGAAGCCAGGCGGCTGCGGTGCCGGTCCTGCGTGTGCTGACGCCCACGATTTTCCTGTCCGGCTTTCTGGGTGTGCTGAGGGGATATTTTCAGGCTCATTCCACTATGGCTCCCACATCTGTTTCCCAGATCGTGGAGCAGCTTGTGAATGCGGCGGTCAGTATCGGCGCTGCCATTCTCTTCATCCGCCTTTTTTCCGGCGGAGATCCTGATAAAGTACCTGTGTTCGGCGCTATGGGAAGCGCGGCAGGTATCGGAGCCGGCGTGGCGGCCGGCCTTCTCTTCATGCTCTTTGTCTACATGCTTAATCGCAGGACTATCATGAAGAGGATTGCCAGGGACCGGTCGGGTGCGGACAGCACTTACCGGGAAATCTTCAAGGTGATTCTGCTTATGGTCACGCCCGTGATCCTGAGCACATTTATATACAATATCAGCACTGTCCTGGACCAGACTCTCTTCGTAAGAGTCCTGGATACAAAGGGTGTGGCGGCCATAACCGCCGCTACCGTATACGGTGTATTTTCTACCAAGTATTATACTCTGATCAATGTGCCCATAGCTCTGGCCAATTCCATGTCCACCGCCATGCTGCCGGCCGTGTCCTCGGCCTATACAGTGGGTGACCGGGAAGGCTGCAATGCCCAGGTGTCTGAGTCGATCCACTTCGCCATGATCATCTGTGTGCCGGCGGCTGTGGGAATCGGTGTCATGGCGCGCCCTATTATGGAGCTGCTGTTCCCTCAGAGGGCGACCATTGATCTGGCGGTGAACATGCTGCATCTGGGCTGCCTGGGTGTTGTGTTCTACAGCCTTTCCACCATTACAAACGGTGTTCTGCAGGGTATAGGCAAGGTGAACATTCCTTTAAGGAATGCCCTGATCGCCCTTCCTCTGCATGTGGCTGTATTGATTCCGCTTCTTTTATATACGGATCTTAACGGCTATGCCATGGTCTATGCAACGATGGCATATGCATTTATGATGTGTCTGTTCAACAATCTGAGTGTCCGCAGGTATCTGGGCTACAGGCAGGAGTTCAAGAGAACTTTCCTGATTCCTGCCCTATGTTCCCTGATCATGGGGGCCTTCTGCTATATCGTCTATTACAGCCTCTACAGCGCCGGCATGCTGCTTTCGGTGGTGCTGCCGGTCCGCATCATCATATTTATATGCCTGATGATCGCTGTCCTTCTGTCCATGGGACTTTATTTTGTCCTTGTCCTTTTTATGAAGGGCATTACGGAGACGGAGCTCTACCATTTTCCCAAGGGCGGAGCTCTCGTGCGTCTTGCAAAGAAGATGAAGCTGTTATAAAATAGCAGAGGAGATAAGTAATATCACAAACCGACAGACAAGCAAATGGAGGATGTTTCATGATAAAAGCAATCGTAGGCGCAAACTGGGGAGATGAAGGAAAAGGCAAGATCACGGATATGCTTGCCAAGGATTCGGATATTATCGTCCGTTTTCAGGGCGGAGCCAACGCCGGACATACCATTGTCAATGAGCATGGAAAGTTCGCGCTTCACACACTGCCGTCCGGCATATTCTATGATCACACCACCTGTATTATAGGAAACGGTGTTGCCCTTAATATCCCGGTACTGATCGGAGAAATGGAAGGAATCGTATCACAGGGAATGGCCCGTCCCAGACTTCTGGTTTCGGACAGGGCGCAGATCGTTATGCCCTACCATGTGCTCTTTGACCAGTATGAGGAAGAGAGACTGGGCGGAAAATCCTTCGGCTCGACCAAATCAGGTATCGCGCCTTTCTACTCTGATAAATATGCCAAGATCGGATTCCAGGTCAGTGAGCTCTTCATGGAAGAAGACCAGCTGAGGGAAAAGATCGAGCGGGTTCTGGTCCAGAAGAACATCCTTCTTGAGCATCTTTACCATAAGCCGCTGATCGACCCTGACCAGATGTATCAGACCCTTGTGGAATACCGTGACATGATCCGTCCTTATGTATGTGATACATCCCTTTATCTTGACAAGGCCATAAAGGAAGGAAAGACCATCCTGCTGGAAGGCCAGCTGGGCACACTGAAGGATCCGGATCACGGGATTTATCCCATGGTTACATCTTCCTCCACCCTGGCTGCCTATGGAACCATCGGAGCAGGCGTGCCTCCCTATGCCATTGAGAAGGTCATTACTGTTGTTAAGGCATACAGCAGTGCTGTAGGCGCCGGTGCCTTTGTCAGCGAGATATTCGGTGACGAAGCCGATGAGCTCAGAAGACGGGGCGGAGACGGCGGAGAGTACGGTGCAACAACAGGACGTCCCAGAAGAATGGGATGGTTTGACTGTGTGGCATCCCGCTATGGCTGCCGCATGCAGGGAACCACTGATGTGGCCTTTACAGTAGTGGATGTACTGGGATATCTCGATGAGATCCCGGTATGCACAGGATATGAGATTGACGGCCGGGTAACGGAAGACTTTCCGGTGACATCGCAGCTGGAGAAGGCAAAGCCGGTCCTTACGGTTCTTCCCGGCTGGAAATGTGATATCCGCGGAATCAAAAAGTACGAAGACCTTCCGGAAAACTGCCGGAAGTATATTGAGTTTATTGAAGAAAAAATCGGCTATCCCATTACACTGGTTTCCAACGGACCGGGAAGAAATGATATTATTTACAGGGGATATGAAAAGTAAATATATTACATATCAAAAGTGAGGTAGAGGATGAAAATACTTTCTATTGCAATACCCAGTTACAACTCTATGGACTATATGGAAAGAAGCATTGAGAGCCTGCTTCCGGGCGGTGACGATGTGGAAATCCTGATCGTGGATGACGGCAGCAAGGATGAGACGGGCAGGATCGCCGACGAGTATGAGGAGAAGTATCCCGGTATTGTCCGGGCTATCCATCAGGAGAACGGCGGACACGGTGAGGCAGTCAATGCGGGACTGCGCAATGCAACCGGCTTCTTCTTCAAGGTGGTGGACAGCGATGATAAAGTCGCTCCGGACGCCTACAGAAAGATACTGGACTTCCTCAAAGAAGCGGTTAAGGAAGAAGATCCTCTTGATATGCTCCTTTCCAATTATGTATATGATAAAGTGGGCGCCACCCACAAAAAGGTGATTCATTACCGGGGAATCCTTCCGGAAGAAAGATATTTCGGCTGGGATGAGATAGGACATTTTAAAGCTTCCCAGAACATCCTGATGCACTCTGTGATCTACAGGACCGAAATGCTTCGGGAAAGCGGCTTTGAGCTGCCCAAGCACACATTTTATGTGGATAATATATTTGTGTTTAAGCCCCTTCCTTATGTTAAGAAAATGTATTATATCGATACGGACTTTTATCTCTACTTTATCGGCAGGGAAGACCAGTCCGTCAATGAATCTGTCATGATTTCCAGAATTGACCAGCAGATCCGCGTCAATAAGATCATGATCGATATTTACAGAGACTGCAGTGACAGCCTTGAATCTGAAAAGCTTAAGGAATATATGCTTCATTATCTGGGAACCATTCAGACAGTGACTTCTGTCCTCCTGATGAGGATGGATTCCGAAGATGCGGACCGGATGCGGGACGATCTCTGGTACTATCTGAAGGAACAGTCACCCTCGGCTTATGAAGTACTTAAGAAATCACTGATCGGAAAGCTTTCCAACTCCCACGGGCGCCTGAGCCATAAGATTACAATGGGAGGTTACAAAATTGCGCAGAAATGGATCGGCTTCAACTAAGCCGCTGATCGTGCATGATATATTGCTTGCAGCAGGGGTGCTCATAGCTGCCCTGCTGCTTTTTGTGATTTTCGGTTCCGGAAAGAGACAGGGCGGTATGATAACCGTCACGGTGGACGGGGCTGTTTACGGCAGCTGGTCTCTGAATGAGGACCGGAAGATCCGGATCAGGGAAGGTGACAGTATCAATGTGATCCGCATCCGTAAGGGAGAGGCGGATATGATCCTGGCCGACTGCCCTGATCAGATCTGCGTCAGGCACAGGCCTGTCAGCAGAGAAGGGGAAACGATAGTCTGTCTTCCCCACAAAGTCGTTGTCACAGTAGCTGGCAGCCGGGAAACTGACAGCACACAAACAGATGTTGATGTCATTTCAAGATAAATAAACATTAGTGTAGAAAGAAGGTAAATCATGGGTGTTTTGACATTCAGAGGCGGTCTGCATCCTTACGACGGCAAGGAGCTGAGTAAGGATAAGCCCATCAGCGAATATCTGCCGGGCAAAGAACTGGTCTTTCCTGTAAGCCAGCATATCGGCGCGCCTGCAGTACCCTGCGTTAAAAAGGGTGACCATGTCCTCGCGGGACAGCTGATCGCGGAAGCCGGAGGATTTGTATCCGCCAATATATACAGTTCGGTTTCCGGAACCGTCAAAAAAATCGAGCCGCGGCTTACCGTGGCCGGCACAAAGGTAAACAGTATCATTATTGAAAATGATGAGGCCTACGAGGAGGCGGAATTTCTCCCCTTAGGCGAGGAACAGAGGACCCGCGAGGCAGTGATTGCCAAAGTCCGCGAAGCCGGAATCGTAGGCCTGGGCGGGGCGGGATTCCCGACACATGTAAAGCTGTCCCCCAAAGAGCCGGATCAGATTGATACCATCATAATCAACGCGGCTGAGTGTGAGCCCTATATTACAGCGGATTACCGCTGTATGATGGAAATGCCGGAAAAGCTCCTTTCAGGACTTTCTCTGATTCTTTCTCTTTTTCCCCAGGCCAAAGGCGTGATCGGAATAGAGGATAACAAGCCGGACGCCATTGCAAAGCTCAGCGCTCTCTGTGAAAAGGAAGAGCGGATCGAAGTGGCATCCTTAAAGACCAAGTACCCCCAGGGAGCGGAGCGTTCCCTGATCTTTGCCGTTACGGGCCGCCAGATCAACTCAGGCATGCTTCCTGCCGATGCAGGATGTATTGTGGACAATGTAGCTACGGCCATTGCCATCCACGAGGCTGTCACCCTGGGCAAGCCCCTCTATGAGAGAGTGGTCACAGTGACAGGTGACGCGGTTGCAAATCCCGGCAATTATCTGGTGAAAAACGGCACCATGGCCCGGGAGCTTTCTGAAGCGGCAGGCGGTTTTAAAAGCCAGCCCGAGAAGGTCATCTCCGGAGGACCTATGATGGGTATGGCCCTGTCCACCCTGGATGTCCCCTGCGGGAAGACATTTTCCTCTTTGCTCTGCTTCACAAAGGATGAAGTCAGAGCCTATGAACCCGGCAACTGTATCCGGTGCGGACGCTGCGTAGAAGTGTGCCCTGCGGGACTCATGCCTACAAAGCTTTCCGAAATCGCCGATCACGGTGACTTTGAACTTTTTGACCAGATGAACGGCTGTGAATGCGTAGAATGCGGATGCTGTTCTTTCATCTGCCCGGCCAAACGGCGGCTGACCCAGTCCATGAAGACAGGACGGCGCGAAGCTCTGGCTCTCAGAAGAAGAAAAAAAGCATAAGGAGAGGTGAAATATGAACGAAAATTTATATCATGTATCAGCCAATCCTCATGTAAGAGATAAGGCTACGACCCACAGCATCATGCTGGACGTGATCATCGCCCTGGCTCCGGCTGCCATATTCGGCTTCTGGAATTTCGGCCTGAGCGCTGTGATCAATACAGCCCTCTGTATTGCCACCTGTGTGCTGGCAGAGTATGTATGGCAGAGGGCCATGCACAAAAGAATTACCATCAGTGATATGAGCGCGGCCCTGACCGGACTGCTTCTGGCCATGAACCTGCCGCCCCGGGTTCCTTTCTGGATCCCCATCCTCGGCGGACTCTTCGCCATCATCGTGGTCAAGCAGATCTTCGGCGGTCTCGGTCAGAACTTTATGAATCCGGCACTGGGTGCCCGCTGCTTCCTGCTGATTTCCTTTGCGGGACTGATGACCAACTTTTCCGCAAGCGGATTCGGTACTGTATTTGACGCTTCCACAGGAGCAACGCCCCTGGCCGAGATCAAGGAGACCGGCACGCTGGCTTCCGTGACCCTTCAGGATATGTTTGTAGGAACAATACCCGGTACCGTGGGAGAGACCTCGGCAGTCCTCCTGCTGGCAGGCGGTATCTTCCTGATTGCAAGGAAGGTCATCAGCTGGCGGATCCCGGTAACCTATATAGTTACATTTTCCATTTTTGCCCTCCTTTTCGGCGGACACGGATTTGATATGAACTACCTTGCCTGGGAACTCTGCGGCGGCGGACTTATGCTCGGAGCTTTCTTCATGGCAACGGATTATGTAACATCACCCATCACGCCCCGGGGAAAGATTGTATTCGGTATCTGCCTGGGTGTACTGACCGGCCTCTTCCGGATTTTCGGCGGATCGGCAGAGGGTGTTTCCTATGCGATTATTTTCTGTAACCTTCTGGTACCTCTGATCGAGAGAGTGACGGTTCCCGCCGTATTCGGGAAAGGAGGTAAGAAAGAATGAACGCATTGATCAAAGATGCTTTAAAGCTTGTCGTAATCACTCTGGTAGCAGGCCTGGCCCTGGGTATGGTTTACGGGATCACCAAGGATCCTATTGCCGAGCAGGAGAAAAAGGCCCAGGAAGCTGCCTATAAGGAAGTTTTCCCGGAGGCGGATTCTTTCCGCGATCTGGAAGGATTCTCCGTAAAGCAGGCATCCAAGGTGATTGCCGCTTATGAGAACCCTGTGGAAGACCACGGCGGTGACGTGATCAATTCCGTAGTGGAGGCCCTTGATAAGTCCGGAAAAGTGATCGGATACATTTTTGATATCACCACTTCCAAAGGCTACGGCGGTGATATTGAACTTACGGTAGGTATCACTTCCGACGGCACGGTAAAAGGATATTCCATCCTGTCTATCGGCGAGACGGCCGGCCTGGGTATGCGGGCCAAGACCGATCCCGAATGGGGAAAACAGTATGCCGATAAGAAAGTCGAAGAGTTTTCCGTGGTCAAAGACGGTACCGGCAGCAGCGATGACTCCAGAATCGACGCGATCTCCGGAGCCACTATCACCAGCAAGGCCATGACAGGTGCGGTCAATAACTGTATCGCTTACTATAAATCACTGGAAGGGGGAGATCAGAAATGAAAGAAAACAGCCCCGTTGAACGTTTGTATAACGGTATTCTGAAGGAAAATCCGACCCTTGTTCTGATTCTCGGTATGTGTCCGACCCTGGCGGTCACCACATCCGCCATCAACGGAATCGGAATGGGACTGTCCACCACGGCAGTACTGATGTTTTCCAACCTCCTGATCTCACTGCTCCGTAATTTTATCCCGGACCGGGTAAGAATCCCGGCCTACATCGTGGTAATCGCTTCCCTGGTAACTATCGTGCAGTTTGTTCTTCAGGCGTATGTGCCCTCCGTGAATGCGGCTCTGGGCGTATATATCCCTCTGATCGTTGTAAACTGTATCATCCTGGGAAGAGCGGAGTCCTATGCCAGCAAAAACGGTCCTGTGTCCTCCTTCTTTGACGGAGTGGGCATGGGCCTGGGATTCACTCTGGCGCTGACGATCTTAGGCGGTTTTCGGGAACTGCTGGGCAACGGAACCGTATTCGGCATGACTGTTCTGCCGTCCTCCGTTTATACGCCCATCACCATTTTCATCCTGGCACCCGGCGCATTTTTCGTCCTGTCCTGCCTGATCGCCGTGAAGAACAGAATCGGCATCATCCAGGCAAGGAAAAACGGAGAAAAGTACGAATTTAAAGGCGGCTGCGGCGATTGTTCCAATTGCGGAAATACCTGCTGCGCAAGCCGGAGCTTTTTTGACATGACTGTGGATGCACTGGAAGAGAAAAAAGAAGATAAGAAGGAAGAGGAGGCGAAAGTATGAGAGAACTGTTACTGATCATCATCGGTTCAGCCATTGTAAATAATGTCGTATTGTCCCAGTTCCTCGGACTGTGTCCCTTCCTCGGTGTTTCCAAAAAGACCGACACGGCCTCCGGAATGGGCATCGCGGTAATCTTTGTTATTACCATTGCCGCATTTGTCACTTCAGTGATCTACAAGTTTATCCTTACGCCGCTGGATCTGACCTATCTGCAGACCATCGTCTTCATCCTGATTATTGCCGCTCTGGTTCAGTTTGTGGAAATGTTCCTGAAGAAATCCATGCCGGCTCTATATGAGTCATTAGGTGTCTTTCTTCCCCTGATTACCACCAACTGTGCGGTACTGGGTGTGGCCCTTAACGCGGTTCAGTATAAATACGGGATCCTGGAATCCGTGATCTACGGTCTGGGAATCTCCGTGGGATTTACCATCGCCATCATAATTCTGGCAGGTATCCGTGAAAACATGGAACATAATGACATCCCGGAATCCTGGCAGGGCATGCCGATCGTTATGGTAACGGCAGGGCTTATGTCTATTGCCTTTTTCGGATTTTCCGGAATCATATAGAAGGAGGGATGATATATGAGTATTAACGGAATCATCCTTGCCGCGGCGGTCGTAGGGGGAACCGGCCTTGTCATATCCGTTCTCCTGGGCATCGCTTCCGAGAAATTCAAGGTACCTGTAGATGAGAAGGAAATCGCTGTACGTGACTGCCTGCCGGGCAACAACTGCGGCGGATGCGGATTCGCCGGCTGTGACGCTCTGGCGAAGGCCATTGCGGCCGGAGAGGCGGAAGTCGGTTCCTGCCCTGTCGGCGGCAAGGCTGTGGCAGATCAGATCGCGGCCATCATGGGTGTGGAAAGCGGAGATGATGAACGGAAAGTCGCCTTTGTCAAATGTGCCGGCACCTGTGAAATTGCCAAAAGCAAATATCAGTATGACGGAATAGAGGACTGCGTCAGTGCTGTCAGTGTATCCGGCGGCGGACCCAAAGCCTGTGCTTACGGATGCACCGGTTTCGGCTCCTGCGTGAAGGTATGCGACTTTGACGCTATCCATGTAGTCAACGGAATCGCCCTTGTGGATGAGGAAAAATGTGTGGCATGCGGCAAATGTGTTGCCACCTGCCCCAAATCCCTGATCGAGCTGGTACCCTATCAGCAGAAATACAAGGTTCAGTGCAATTCGAAAGAGTTCGGAAAGCCTGTGAAGGAAGTCTGCGGGACCGGCTGTATCGGATGCAAGATGTGTACCAGGGTCTGTGAGTTTGACGCCATCAGTGTGGAAAACAACATCGCAAAGATCGATTACAGCAAGTGTACCGCCTGCGGCGCATGTGCTGAAAAGTGTCCGTCCAAGGTCATCCGTTAGTCATTTACATTTATATAACAGTTCATGCGGAATCTCTTAATAAAACTGCAAGAGATTCCGCACTTTTTTTTCACAAAAAAATTGTATACTGTATAAATGTATAATTAGAATGCAAGGATGTGAGAATATGCCATATGTACGTTTTGCCGGCACATTTAAAAGTGCCGCCGGGAATGCGGGAACAGGCTATTATATTTATACTCCCGAGACGGATGTGACAGCAGTGCTGCAGATTATTCACGACTGGGGAGAGGAGATCAGGGATTACAGGCAGGTAATTCATTACCTGACGGATCACGGAATCGCAGTGTGCGGATGCGACCTGACAGGCCACGGGGCTTCAGCCGAGGGGGCTAACGGTTCCTTTGCGGCCCACAACGGCTGGTCCTGCCTTGTGAAGGATCAGAAAAAGCTTTTCAGGATTGCAAGGAAGACATTTCCCGGTGCGCCCTGTTATGTTTACGGGCAGGGGCTGGGAGCGCTCATCGCCCGTCTCTTCTGCATCAAAAATGAGGATGTGGACGGTCTGATCCTGGGCGGAGTTCCCGGTATTCAGCGATTTAATCATACCATTGTGCTGGGGACAGGGCTGATCAAACGTATTAAATCACCTTCTTTCCAGATTCGAAAAATGACGGACATGGTAACAGGAAACCTGAATCGCGGTTTTCCTGAAGAAGAAGGGATTCATGCCTGGTATTCCGAGAACCCGGAGGCCAGAAAGAAGTATGAACAGAAGAAGCCTTCCCGGATACCATTTTCCGTGTCTGTCGTGGAAGATATGCTGAAGATGGTTTCCCTGTGTCAGGTTAGGACCTGCTGCCGCAATATTAAAGAAGGGCTGCCGGTTTTCCTGGCCGGAGGCAGTGCTGATCCTGTCTGCCGCAAAGGCAGGGAATTGCAGCATGCAGCCCGCTGTTATGAGCAGGCCGGTCATCCGGCTGAGGTGAAGATTTACGAGGGAGTGCGCCATTCCCTCAAGGACAGCTTTATCTGGAATGAAGTATTCGAAGATATGTTACAATGGATCAGGAGAAACATCCCTGATGAAGAGGAGGATGATATCGGTCCGGCACCGGAGGCTTGATTCCGGAAAACGAACCTGTTATCATTTTTAAAGAAGACTACCTGGAGGTGAAAAGGAAATGAAATGCCCCTTCTGCGGACTTGACAATACGAGAGTAATCGATTCCAGACCGGCTGATGACAATGCGTCCATCCGCCGCAGGCGGCAGTGCGACGAGTGCGGCAAGCGTTTTACCACTTATGAGAGAGTGGAGATCATGCCCCTGACTGTCATCAAAAAGGATCACACAAGAGAGCCCTACGACAGGAATAAGATTCTCTCAGGCATCCTTCGTGCCTGTCACAAGCGTCCGGTACCGATCGAGAAGATTGAGGAGACTGTCAACCAGATCGAAAATGAACTCTACAATCTTGAGTTCAAGGAGATTGAAAGCGACCGGATCGGAGAGATCGTCATGGAGCATCTGCGCCACCTGGAGCAGGTAGCCTATGTCCGTTTCGCCTCGGTATATCGTGAATTCAAAGATGTGAACACATTTATGAATGAGCTGAAGAAGATGCTGGATGAGAAACCGGAGGCTCAGTAGAAGCAGCTGCTTCCGGTAGATAATAAAAAGACTATAAAAACAAAAAGGCTCATCTATATCGAAAGATGCAGGTTGAGAAAGCGGACTGCTAAAACACTCATAAAATCTGTCTCTGAAGGGAATCAACTGCGCAAACTCGCGTTCTCGCGACAAGCTGCTGCTTCCGACAGATATTAAAAAGAAATAATAAAAAGGCTCACCTATATCTTATGATGCAGGTAGAGTAAAGGGACTGCTAAAACACTCATAGAATCTGTCTCTGAAGGGAATCAACTGCGCAAACTCGCGTTCTCGCGACAAGCTGCTGCTTCCGACAGATTTAAAAAGAAATAATAAAAAGGCTCACCTATATCTTATGATGCAGGTAGAGTAAAGGGACTGCTAAAACACTCATAGAATCTGTCTCTGAAGGGAATCAACTGCGCAAACTCGCATGCGCTCGGACAAGCTTGTTGATTCCACGACAGATTCTATTCGTTGTTAGCAGTAGCCCTTTACTCAAACAGCACCATCTGATATAGGTGAGTCTTTTTTTATTAGTTGTTTTCTGCCGGAAGCGGTAGCTTGTGGAAAGCAAGTCTTGGGTTTCAGTCCATAGGGGAGACAGAGTCTTTTCGAAGTCGGTGGCAGTCCTTTTACTCAAACAGCATCCTTTGATATAGGCGGATTTTTTGTGTTTATAAGGATTATAGATCTGACCGGAAGCAGCTGCTTGTGAATCAGTCCTTTTTGTCGATCATTCGTTTTAGTCCGGCTGTCCGGGGGATGCTTTGCTCCCCTCTGGACAGCCGGACATATTCCGCCAGCCGCCCTTTTAAGTGATGAATAATTGTGGAACAACTTGCGGCGGCGGAATATGTGCATAAGAGACGGGCTGCGCATACTGTGAGGCCGGCAGGCCGGCGCGCAGCCCTGTCAATGGTATGGATCCTGTTTGTGAAAGTTGTATTTAGTCTAATAAAGTGATAAAATTATTTTGATGACAGCTTATGTGTAAACGGGAGTTTACAACAAAATAAAGTGGAATGGGGTTAATACTTATGGAGAAGTGCAATCTGAGTGATAAGAAGATTGTTGAAGACTGCAGAGAGTTGTTACTTAAAAAGAAGATTGCTGAAGAGGACAGGAATGCATTCATCCATACTCTGGAAGCGATGATGTGTGATTTTGAAGATGCTTTGGGACCGGATCAGGAAATCCACTACCGGATTCGGAAACGTATCGACAGTGTTGAATGCAAGATCTATATAAAGGCGAATGAGTTTGATCCTTTCGAAGAAGGAGAGGGGGCAGAGGAACGTAACTGGCAGAAGATGATCGTTAATCTGGGCTCCAAAGTGGAAGATTTGGTTTCGTATCGTTATCTTAGAGGGATTAATGTTGTTACCATCCGGTCTGCCAGAAAAGCCGAAAGTGGTAACATTTTAAAGCAGCCTATGGTTATTGCTGCGATAGGAGGGCTGATTCTGGGTCTGATCTGTCAGCAGCTGCCTGAAGAGGTAAATCATTTCATAGTAGATGAAATTTCAACGCCGATTCTTAACATCTCTCTGAGTGTTATGGCAGGAATTATGGGTCCGGTTATTTTCTTTACGATTGTCAAAGCGGTCAGTATTCTTGACGATATTGATGATTTGACCGGCCTTGGATCCAAAGTGCTCAAGCGTTTCCTTTTTGTAACCTTGTGTATTTCGGTTATCTCCAGTTTGTTCGGTATTATCTTTTTTCCTCTATTTGGTAATGGGAGTACCGGGTTTTCTCTGGGGGTTATTCTGGAATTCCTGTATGACATAGTTCCGATCAGTCTGGTTGCGCCTTTTGTAGAGAACAACGTTCCGCAGCTTGCAGTGCTGGGCATCGGAATGGGAGCCGTTCTTCTTAAACTGGGAGACAGTGTCAGTGTCCTGAGGGAGATTGTTGATCAGATTGCGGAGTGGCTTATCGGCTTTATGAATACAGTGCTGCTCATTATGCCGGTGGTGCCTTTCCTGAGTATTATGAATATCGTAGCTAAAGGTGAGGCGTCCACATTTATCAGAGGATGGAAGTTCATACTTGCCTGTTATATTGCTATGGCAGTGTGTTATTCGATCAAGCTGATTAAGGTTTCCTTAAAATGTAAAATTAATTTCAGAACTTTGTGGAGAAAGACCAAACCTGTCATTATGAAAGCTTTTTCAACCGGTTCTTCGCCCAGTGCTTTCAAAATGTGTTTTGAGGTGTCGGAAAAAGATTTGGGAATTAATCCGATTTTCTCTAACTTCTGGATTCCTCTGAGCAACGGGATGCTTGATCCCACCTGTACAATGTTTTTTGCATTGGCACCTTATTTTGTTGCTGAACTTACAGGAACATCCATTTCCATTTCTTTTATACTGGTTGTAATTATTCTTTCAATTGAACTGTCAATGGCGTCGCCGGGGCTCATAGCGGGATATGCTATTATTTTTCCGGCTTTGGGAATGTCGGCTGAATATGTCGGTTTGTTTTCTGCCTTCAGCATTGTTACCAGAAATTTTTCCGCAGGATGCTGCACGGCTTACAGGATGTTTGAGCAGATAGAGGCGGCCTGGAAGACCGACAATATTGACATGAGTTTTTTTGATAGTGATGTCGGGGCGGAAAATCATTCTGCTGCATGATTTTTACATTTTTATATGACTGTTTAAGAGTGCGGATGACTGATTGTCAGAAGTGCTCTTTTTTTGCCTGAAAAATGTTAAATATTGACATATATAGGAATATATGATAAATGTATTGTAACTGGTAATATTTGGAAATTTTTGTGGGAGGTCTGTGTTTTGGTTGCTGAGACTTTGAGTGGGATGGTTTCAGGTGTTACGGGTCTGGTGATTCGTGTTCAGACGGATATCAGTGAGGGTCTGCCCATCATGAATATGATCGGAGATCTTGCCCCGGAGGTCAGGGAGGCCAAGGAGAGAGTAAGGACAGCTTTGAGGAACACAGGATTTCATATTCCGCCTAAGAGGATTGCTGTCAATCTTGCCCCTGCAGATCTGAGAAAGTCCGGTCCGACATTTGATCTGGCTATTGCTGTTTCTCTGCTTTCTGCCATGGGATTTGTGGACAGTGACAGGGTGGCAGGCATCCTTTTTCTGGGTGAGTTATCCCTGGACGGAAGTCTGATGGCTGTTCCGGGTGTACTGCCTCTCGTCATGGCGGCTGCGGCGGAGGGAATCGAATGCTGCGGGGTGCCGGCGGGTAATTATCAGGAAGCCATGCTTCCCGGCCTCTTAAGGGTGGAAGCTTTTGAGAATCTGGATCAGGTCTGTGCCTTTTTAAACAGGGAGGATTGCGGAAAGGGATATATGGATGGTTCGGGAGAGACCTTTGATGAAATAAACTCTGAATGGAGCCCGGAGCAGGTGGTGACGGCTGTGCCTGACTTTTCTTCTGTCCACGGGCAGAGGCGGGCCAAGAGGGCTTTGGAGATTGCCGCTGCCGGCTTTCATAATGTTCTTCTTGACGGACCTCCGGGTGTCGGAAAGTCAATGCTTGCTTCCTGTATTCCCGGTATTATGCCGCGGATGACGGAAGAGGAGATGATTGATACCACGATGATCTACAGTGTCAAGGGACTGCTCCGCGAGAGGTTCCGCGTGGTGAGAAACCGGCCTTTCAGGAGTCCCGGGCATGCCACTACCATGGCGGGTATGTTTGGAGGAGGACAGATTCCTAAACCCGGTGAGATTTCCCTGGCCCATCACGGGGTCCTCTTTCTTGATGAGCTTCCGGAATATCCCAGAGCACTGATTGAAAACTTCAGGATCCCGCTTGAAGCACATGAAGTAATGATAACCAGAAGGAACCGCCTTCTGTCTTTTCCCGCTGACTTCCTTCTTGCGGCTGCGGCCAACCCCTGCCCCTGCGGATATTATCCTGACAGGAGGAAATGCTCCTGCACAGAGCAAATGATCAGGAGGTACAGGTCAAAGCTCAGCGGTCCTATTCTTGACAGGATTGATCTCTATGTGCGTTGTGAGCGTTTGAACTATGATTCTTTTCAGGCGGACAGTAACCGGAATGAAGAGACTTCCGACAGGATCCGGAAGCGGGTGGAGATGGCCTGGGAGCTGCAGCAGGAGAGGGCTTCCGTTTTTAACGGAAGGATGAGCCAGGACCAGATCAGGCATTTCTGCAGACTGGATGCTGTGGCGGAGGGATTGATGAAAAAGGCTTATGAGAAACTGGAACTGACAGGCAGATCCTATTATCGTATCTTGAAAGTGGCCCGTACCATTGCCGATCTGGAAGGCAGGGAGACTGTAGACTGCAGACATCTGGAAGAGGCCCTGTCCTACAGGGACGGAAGCACGGCAGTAATGTAAAGAATATTGAATTCGGAGGAGGCAGTTGCAGAAAATATGGATCAGAATCTCTTTTACTGGTATTGGTTTGTGAATATAGCGGGAATCGGGCTCAGGACATGTAATGAACTCATGAACAGTTTCGGGGAACCGGCATCTGTATACAGGGCGGGAGAAAAGGAACTGGGAGAGTTTTTAAGGCCTGGGCAGGTGAAGACTCTTCTGGAATCAAAGGACCCGGATAAGGTGAATGCCCTTTATCGGAGAATGCGGGAGGCCAATGCAGGTTTTCTTCATCGGGAGGATGATCTGTTTCCCGCAAAGCTTAAGCACATCTTCGATCCTCCGCTTGCACTCTATTACAAAGGGAAATTTCCAGACTTTAACAGGCCGGTTCTGGCTGTGGTCGGATCCAGAAAGGCAACGAATTATGGATTGGAGATGGCCAGATACTTTTCAGCTGCAATCGCTGAGAAGGGCGTATGCATTATCAGCGGCCTTGCAGCAGGTATTGATGCCAGGAGCCATCTGGGAGCGCTTGATGTGCACGGATCTACAGCGGCAGTGCTGGGAGGGGGAATTGATACCGTCTATCCCAGGGACCACTTTTCCCTTTATCTGCGTATGTATGAGGAGGGGTGTGTCCTTTCAGAATATAATGTCGGCATCCCCAATGCCAGGGGACTCTTCCCCATGAGGAACCGGATCATCAGCGGTCTGTCGGATGCAGTCCTTGTTGTGGAAGCAGGTGAAAAGAGCGGATCGCTGATCACGGCTTCTCTGGGGCTGGATCAGGGAAAGGAGATTTTTGTCCTGCCGGGAAGGGTAACGGATCCAATGAGCAAAGGCTGCAACATGCTGCTTTCCCAGGGAGCTGTCCCGGCATTGAATCCGGAAGTGATTCTGGACTATCTTGGAGTAAGTGAACGGATAGACGACAAATCAGATGATGGTTCGAAAGGGGATGAAAAGGCAGAAGGATCGGATGGGAGAAATCTTGTCCTGGATGCCCTGGACGAGGCGGATCCGATTTCTTATGAGCAGCTCTTGTTAACTACAGGGTTGCAGGAAGAAGAACTGACACATATATTAATCAGCCTGGAACTTGAAGAACGCATAATACAGCCGTCACGGCAGAGCTATCTAAGAAAATGCAACATCTGATTTCCGGAACCTTATGCCTCTCTACAAAAGGTTGACATTGCTTCTGTTGGTCATTACAATTTTAATAGTATAGTTTTCATTGTTAATCCTGAACAGTATCAATACTACTTTGGAGGGTAAACAGATATGACAAGAAGAGAATTGGAAGTCACGGATCCGGAAAAAATCCTGGAAATCCTTAACAAATGTAAGGTGACACATATCGGGCTGGTAGATGACGGCATGCCCTACATTGTTCCGATGAATTTTGGTTATACTATGGAGGATGGGAAGTTAACTTTGATTCTTCACTGTGCGGTGAAAGGATACAAACTTGATGTCATTGCCAGGAATCCGAACTGTTGTTTTGAAATGGAATGTGATGTACAGCCGTTCGTAGGAAGAATGCCCTGTCAGTACGGAACTTCTTATTCGTCCCTTATGGGAAGAGGTACTATCGAGGTAGTCGAGAATGTCCAGGAGAAAATCGACCTTATGACCATCTTCATGAAATCCCAGTGCGGCAAGGACTTCGAGTTTAATGAGAAACTTGTGAGCATAGTGACAATGCTTAAAGTAAAAGTAAATGAATACACGGCAAAACATCGCCCCCTGCCGGCAGTTTCAACTGTAGAGTCATAACTTCATGGGCAACAGATAGAGCCCTGAAGATAAAAGATCATTAAGATTAAACGCCATCAGACATTTTGTCTGATGGCGTTTAAATTAGCTATAAAGACTGGTCATCATCCGAAGGTGTATAAGTGAGAATCTCCTCGACAGAACAATCCAGTATTTTGCATAGATCATTGATTGTAGTAGTTGTGATAGGTCTGTTTCTACGCAACTTATGAATAGTAGCACTGGATATGTGATGGGTTTTGATTAAAGTGTATGTTGTTTGATCAGATTTTTTGAGAGTTTCCCAAAACTGCTCATATGAAATCACTTCCACCACCTCCTGTTTTGATGATTTCAACATATCGTATGAGCAGCATATTGACTATAGTCATTATAAAAACCATAGTTTTATTATAGTGTTGTACAGTTAAAACCGGCTACCGTTTTGCAAGCTGGTATAAAGACAAAAAGTTAAAGAAAAAAGTCACTTCCATCAAGGAAGGTTCCATGAAAACTTCGTAATTCCTGCTGATGATATTTCTGAAGGTATCGAATAATGCCGGATATCATAACAAAGAGATTGACATTAGTATTATCACTCCTTTAAAATTATAAAAGCAGAGTTTTTTCTGTATTCATACTATTTAAATCATACTAAAGGAGAAAAAATCATGGCAAAACAGAAAACACCGATTGATGTAACGCAGTTTCCTGCAGGATTGACGAAGAAGGAATTTGTGATGTTGCCGGAGCTCAAGAAGTACAAGAGCTGGTTCACCTGGGCCGGAATTGTAGGTATTGTATCCGGTATTCTGGGATTCGCATCATTTGGCCAGGTCGCTGAATTAGAGGCGCAGGGTTATCAGGTTAACATGGGCTTTTATGGCCTTTTCGCAATCCTTTCCGTCGCTGAACTGGTCTTTGGAATTTTACTGCTGGTTAAGAAAGACACGAAAATTGCTTATGTGCTCGGTGTTCTGGGACTTGTCACAGCAGTACTTGCCCTGGCCAGCGGAGGAAGAATAGGAGCCGGCGTTATTGCTACTGTTCTTGCCATATTCGGTGCACACAATATTGATAATCTCTGGAAAGAATATCAGAGTAATCAGGGAAACATCATTTAATTAATTCGAAAAATACTGACACAAAAAAACGCTTCGCCGTCTTTCACGGCAGAGCGTTTTCTTTATTGTAGAGGAGAAGGAAATTATTTGGTGTGCCTGTTTCTTATATCTATATTATATCCATTTTGCATTGAATCAGTCGTATACGATTTTGAGGTTTGTGACTTTGCCTTTTTTGAAGGTAACGTTTACGCTGGAGTAGTCTTTCTTTAAGCGGCTGATGAAAGTGCTTCTGGAACATCTATGGTTTGTGACTGTCTCATTTACTTCCATGCCGTAGTTATACTTTACGTTTTTTGCCAGGCGGAAGGAACGGTTGACCTTGCCTGCATCTGCCTGATTCCCGTATCCGCCAAGATATCCGTTAATGTGGACTTTCTTTCCGGAAAGAGTGAGGCTTGTGTGTTCTCTGACTGTGTAATACTTGCCGTTCAGGCGATTTAAATTGATTCCTTTTGCGTTTGCGGTACTTGCCGGTGCGAATACTAAACCAAAGACTGCTAAAAACATTGCTGCGAATACTAAAACTTTCTTTTTCATAATATATTCTCCTTTCGTTTTGAATGATATGCTGTTTTTTTGCTGTTTTTTATCTTTTCTGGTTAGACTATATCACAGGAGATATCACACAAATGTCACAGAGTATTTGAAGCTTTACCATCGTTTTTTCGGCCTTCCCTGCAAAACTGACTCAAAAAAGAGCCATTTTAATACTTGCACAGTGATGGCATTTGTTGTAATATAATTAAGTTTTTACCGTTTGTATGATGGCACATAGTGTCAGAAGCGGCTTTTTGCCGAAAAAAGGTACAAAAAATAACAGGTAATCAGGAGAGTAAGAAAAATATGCCTTCTAATCTGGTGATTGTCGAGTCGCCCGCAAAGGCCAAGACAATACAAAAGTTTTTAGGAAAAAAGTATAAAGTAGTCGCGTCCAACGGACATGTCAGGGATCTCCCCAAGAGCACCCTGGGAATTGACGTGGACCATGATTACGAACCCAAGTACATTACCATCCGCGGAAAGGGTGATGTCCTTGCCCAGCTGCGCAAGGAAGTGAAGAAAGCCGATAAGATTTTTCTCGCAACTGACCCGGACCGTGAGGGAGAAGCGATTTCCTGGCATCTTTATTATGCCTTGAAACTGGCTGAGAAGAAGTGCAGCCGGATCACATTTAATGAGATCACCAAAGACGCTGTCCGGGATTCCATCAAGAAGCCCAGAGAGATCGACATGGATCTGGTGGACGCCCAGCAGGCGCGCCGTGTCCTTGACCGTATCGTGGGTTACCGGATCAGTCCCATACTCTGGTCCAAGATCAAGAGGGGACTTTCCGCCGGCCGCGTTCAGTCAGTGGCACTTCGGATCATAAATGACAGAGAAAAGCAGATCAATGAGTTTATTCCGGAAGAGTACTGGTCCCTGGATGTAAACCTGCTGACTGATGCCGGAAGCAAAGTGCTGCCGGCTAAGCTGATTTCGGACGGCAAAGGGAAGATTAATATCGGCTCAAAGGAAGAAATGGATCGTATCCTGAAGGATCTGGAAAAAGCAGATTATGTCATCAAGGATATCAGGACAAGTGACCGTAAGAAGAAACCGCCGCTGCCTTTTACTACCAGTACTTTGCAGCAGGAAGCATCTCACAGGCTGAATTTCTCTACCCAGAAGACCATGCGCCTGGCCCAGGAGCTTTATGAAGGTGTTTCTATAAAGAAGAGAGGCACAGTCGGTCTGATTACTTATCTGAGAACGGATTCTACCCGTGTCTCGGAAGCAGCCGATACAAGGTGCAGAGAATATATACGTGAGAACTACGGTGAGGAGTTTGTGGGCGATGCCGACAGCCGGCGTCTTGTTTCGGGAAGAATCCAGGATGCTCATGAGGCCATCCGGCCGACAGACAGCTCCCTTTCACCGGAGTCGATTAAAGACCAGCTTCCAAAGGATCTTTACAGACTCTATTCACTGATCTGGTCCCGTTTTCTGGCCAGCCGTATGAAATGTGCGGTCTATGAGACCAGGACCATCCGGATTACGGCAGGAGAGTATCTTTTCCATGCTGTGGGTACCAGAATGAAGTTTGACGGTTATCTGGCAGTCTACCGCGGTGACAATGAGAAGAACACCATGAGTGCTCTGATCAAAAAGATTGATGAGAATACATCCCTTACTTTAAAGGAACTGGTTCCGTCACAGCATTTTACCCAGCCGCCGGCTCATTATACAGAAGCCTCCCTGGTCAGGGAACTGGAGGAGATGGGAATCGGAAGACCCTCAACCTATGCGCCGACAATTACTACATTGCTGGGCAGACGGTATATTGTGAAGGAGAAGAAGAACCTCTATATCACAGAGCTGGGTGAGGCAGTCAATGATCTGATGATGGAAGCTTTTCCGTCTATTGTGGATGTTAACTTCACCGCAAGTATGGAGTCCCTTCTGGACGGAGTGGAAGACGGGAAGGTAAAGTGGAAGACAATCGTCGAAAACTTTTATCCCGACCTGATGACTGCTGTTCAGGATGCTGAGGAAAGCCTGGCCAAGATCAAGATCGAGGATGAGGTATCAGACGAGATCTGTGATGTCTGTGGAAGGAACATGGTCATCAAGTACGGACCGCACGGCAAGTTCCTGGCCTGCCCGGGATTCCCCGAGTGCCGTAATACGAAACCTTTCTATGAGAAGACAGGTGTTGCATGCCCCAATTGCGGTAAGGAAGTTGTTCTTAAGAAAACCAAGAGGGGAAGAAAGTATTACGGATGCATCGATAATCCGGAATGTGATTTCATGAGCTGGCAGAAGCCCTATGGCAAGCCCTGTGAAAAGTGCGGAAGCTATATGGTGGAAAAGGGCAAGAAGATTGTCTGCTCCAATCCCCAGTGCGGAAACGTTATATCAAAAGATGAAGAAGAATGAGAAAAAAGATGTGAGTGCATTCTCACATCTTTTTCTTTTGTGCTTTTTGCATACATTTGTTTTGATTTGCAAGTTAATTTGGAAAAATCATTATTATTTAGATAATTGAATTGTTTTTAGAAGTTGAATGTGATAGAATTCTAATACATAAAATTGTCAGTTAATTTATGAAAATATTTATCCGATATGGGATGACAGCCATTTCGGGGAAACAGGTGGTGGAATTTATGAGTGTTCAATTACTGGACAAAACGAGAAAAATCAACAAGCTGCTTCATAATACCAGCTCTCATAAGGTGGTATTTAATGATATCTGTGATGTGCTCAGCGAGATTCTTTTATCCAATGTGCTTGTGATCAGCAGAAAAGGAAAGCTGCTTGGCATCAAGAACATGGAAGAGATTCCCGTGCTGACGGAGCTGATCACGGATGAGGTGGGCGAGCATATCGATCCCATGCTCAACGAGCGTCTTCTGGGAATCCTTTCTACCAAGGAAAATGTGAATCTGCAGACCCTGGGCTTTGAGGCTGAGGATGTCAATCTCTATCAGGCTGTGGTCACCCCCATCGATATCGCCGGAGAGAGGCTTGGAACCATTTTCATGTACCGGCGGGGCAAGGACTATGAGATCGATGATATTATCCTGATCGAGTACGGAACTACGGTGGTGAGCCTGGAGATGATGCGTTCCGTCAATGAGGAGAATGCGGAGGAAAACCGTAAGATCGCCATTGTCAAGTCTGCCATTTCAACCCTTTCCTTCTCGGAACTTGAAGCAATCCAGCATATTTTTGATGAGCTGGACGGAACAGAGGGCATCCTGGTAGCGAGCAAGATTGCCGACAGGGTCGGTATTACACGGTCTGTGATCGTCAATGCATTAAGAAAGTTTGAGAGTGCCGGTGTGATCGAGTCACGTTCGTCCGGCATGAAGGGAACATATATTAAAGTACTTAACGATGTTGTATTCGAAGAACTCAAGCAGATGAAGAAGTAGAGAAACAGGCAAGGCTTTGGAGGAAAAGATGGATAATTACAAAATCACGCAGTATTCGGTAAACCATATTCTGAATTTTGTACAGTGCGACCAGATTGCGATTCCTGAGATTCAGAGACCTTTCGTATGGAAGGGCAAGGAAGTAAGGGATCTGATTGATTCTCTCTATGAGGGATATCCCATCGGCTATCTGATCGTATGGCAGAACACACAGGTCCGCCTGAAAGGTTTCGGAAAGGGCGGAACCAAGAAGATCCTGATTGACGGTCAGCAGAGAGTGACGGCCCTCATGGCAGCCCTCACCGGCAAAGAGGTTCTGGATGAGCACTACCGCTCATACCGGATCCGGATCGGATTCAACCCCCTGGCCGGAGAAGAAGAGGAGCATTTCGTTGTCTGGGACGGTTCTTTAGCGGATGATCCCAGATGGATTCCTGATATCAGTGTTCTTTTTGCCAGAGGTTATTCCTTCAGAACATTTGAAAAAGAGTACAAGAGCCGCAATGAAGGACAGGATTTCTCCAATCTGGAAGAAGCCATTGATACATTGCGCGGTATTACCAAACATCAGGTTGGTGTTATTGAGTTATCCTTCCTGCTTGATATCGATGTGGTTTCCGAAATCTTTATCCGGATCAATCTCCAGGGCAAGCCTCTGAACCAGGAGGACTTTGCCATGAGCAAGATCTCTGTCAACGAGCAGTATGACGGAGACTATATCAGAAACTGTATTGACTACTTCTGCCATCTTTTAAAGGAGCCCTCTTTCTTTGCCGATCTTAAGCAGAATGAGCCGGACTTCCTGGCTTCTCCTTACGGAAAAGCGCTTTCCTGGTGTACAGAGGGTGCGGATGAGATCTATATGCCCGCTTACACGGATGTACTCAAAGTCGTGCTTATTTCCTACTTCGGAAAAAGCAAGATCGGAGATCTGGTCAACCTGCTTTCCGGTAAGACGAAAAAACGTGGCATCATTTCAAAGAAACTGGCCAAAGATTCTTTTAAATCCCTTGGCCAGGGCGTACGCGCTTTTGTTGACGAGAAGAATTATAAGGGATTCTGCAAGGCTCTGCGGGATGCCGGCTATGGCAGCAGCCGCCTGATTTATTCCCAGTCTGTAATCAATTACTGCTATGCAATGTACCTGCTCATGGGACGCCAGGGCCTGACTGAGAAAGAAAAAGCCTCTCTGATCGGTAAATGGATGACATTTGCCCTGATCACAGGCCATTACCAGGGTGCTCCGGACAGTGTTGTTGTACGCGACTATGAAAATGTGATGGCGGAAGGCGCTGCTTCCTATATGGAACAGCTTGCAGACCTGAGGCTTACTGCAGACTTCTTTGACGGAGTCCTCCCGGCAAAATATGCTTCCACTTCTTCCAGAAGTGCCGCTTTCATCGCTTATCTGGCATCACTCTGTGCCCGCGGAGCAAATGCTCTTTACAGCCCGGACACTTCCTTTGAAGAGGTTTACGGCGGCAAGGGAGAGTCCTCTCAGATCCTGCCCAAGGCATATCTTGCAAAATGCGGTTTCAAGACCCGTGAGATTTACGGCCAGGCAGCCAACCTGACTTATCTGACAGCGGAGACAAGACAGATGCTCCGCCGCAGGGAACCGGCAGCTTACAAAGAGGCACTGGAAAAGGCCATCGGTCAGGATGCAGTGATGGCATCACTGAAAGCCCATGACCTTGACGAGACGCTTTTTGCAGTCACGGATAAAGAAGTGGAAAGCTTCTTCGATAAGAGAAGAAAAGCCATGGCTAAAGCAGTGGAGACCTATTACAAAGGCCTCTAGAATCCGGTTCCGGACCGGGATCTGAAGCATCAGGATCAATAACCGAAATTTGTTTAACATGTTCTTGCATCGGTTTTTGATCTGTGTTATACTACGTTCGTTATGTGTAAAAAACACGCTGTCGGATTCTGCCAGCCCAGTGCCTCGGAAGAGGTGGCTGCAGAAGTAGATGACAGTGGAAGACTCAACGAAAAGGAGATTTATTATGAGTGTACTTTCCATGAAACAGTTACTCGAGGCAGGCGTTCATTTCGGACACCAGACAAGAAGATGGAACCCCAAGATGGCTCCCTACATCTACACAGAGCGTAACGGCATCTACATCATCGACCTTCAGAAGTCTGTTGGTATGGTGGACGAGGCTTATGACGCAGTAAGAGACTGTGTGGCTAACGGCGGCAAGATCCTCTTTGTAGGAACAAAGAAGCAGGCACAGGATTCCATTAAGAACGAAGCAGAGCGCTGCGGTATGTTTTATGTTAACCAGAGATGGTTAGGCGGTATGATCACTAACTTCAAGACTATCCAGAGCAGAATTGCCCAGCTTAAGAAGATCGAGGCAATGGAAGAAGACGGTACTTTTGAAGTTCTTCCCAAGAAGGAAGTAATCAAGCTGAAAAAGCAGCAGGAGAAGCTGCAGAAGAACCTTGGCGGAATCAAAGAGATGGAAGATGTTCCGGACATGATTTTCGTAGTAGATCCCAGAAAAGAAAGGATCTGCATCCAGGAAGCTCATACACTGGGTATCCCGCTGGTTGGTATCTGCGATACAAACTGCGATCCGGAAGAGCTTGATTATGTTATCCCGGGCAACGATGATGCGATCCGCGCTGTCAAGCTGATCGTCTCCAAGATGGCTGACGCTGTCATCGAAGGCAACCAGGGCATGGACGCAGAAGTTTCCGAGGAAGCTGATGTAGAGGACGAGGAATAATAATCACCGCTTTTTGCACAAACCGCCTCAGCCTGCGTCTTACACAGGCCGGGGCGTTTTTTAACGAAGTATAGTCGCATTTTTTAAAGATAATTATTTATATACATTTTCAAGGAGGTAATTAGAAATGGCTGTTACAGCAAAACAGGTTAAAGAATTACGTGAGATGACAGGCGCCGGCATGATGGATTGTAAGAAGGCTCTTACCGCTACAGACGGCGATTTTGATAAAGCAATCGAGTTCCTCAGAGAAAAAGGACTGGCTACTGCTGAGAAGAAGGCAGGCAGGATCGCAGCTGAGGGTATCGTAAAGGTTCTCGTATCCGACGATCTTAAGAAGGCAGTTGCAGTTGAGGTTAATGCAGAGACAGACTTCGTTGCAAAGAACGACAAGTTCCAGGGCTATGTGGCACAGGTTGCTGAGCAGGCTATGGATACAGAGGCAGCTGACATCGACGCTTTCCTTGCTGAGACATGGAAGTTTGACGAGACCAAGACTGTTAAAGAAGCTCTGGCAGGCCAGATCGCTGTTATCGGCGAGAACATGAACATCCGCCGTTTCACACAGGTTGTTGAGAACGAGGGTATGATCGCTTCCTATACACATATGGGCGGCAAGATCGGCGTTCTTGTTGACGTGGTAACAGACGTTGTCAACGACGAGATCAAAGAGATGGCTAAGAACATCTGCATGCAGGTTGCAGCATTAAGCCCCAAGTACACAGACAGATCCGAGGTTGATCAGGACTACCTGAAGAAAGAGGAAGAGATCCTTGCAGCAGCAGCCCGCAATGAGAAGCCCGATGCAAATGACAAGATCATCAATGGCATGGTTAAGGGTCGTCTGAACAAGGAGCTTAAGGAAATCTGCCTTATGGACCAGGTATACGTAAAGGCAGAGGACGGCAAGCAGTCCGTAAGCAAGTATGTTGCTGAGGTTGCAAAGGCTAATGGCGCAAATGTCAAGATCAAAGGTTTCGTTCGTATGGAGACAGGTGAAGGCATCGAGAAGAAGCAGGAAGACTTCGCTGCAGAAGTAGCTGCTCAGATGGCAAAATAATCCTTTAAAAGAATAATCAAATGAGTAAAAGAGGAGGCGTCAACAGTAAGCTTTGTTACTGCTGACGCCTCTTTTGTATGCATTTTCAGACGGTTTTACAGGTCTTATCCTTATTATTTCAGGAAATTCAATGCAATATCGCCGGTGTCGGTGACGGCTGTCAGCGCATTGGGTCCGCCTTTTTGGCTGATCTCTTTCCCGTCTTCGGCCTTTTTAACAGTCTTTTTGCCCTCCGTGATTTTCACATCTCCGGTTGAACTTCTGGCGGTCAGATGATAAGATTCTCTGGTAAGGCCGGTTTCAAGATCCAGATCTCCTGTTTCGGTGTGAATCGCGGTTGCTCCGGTAAATGTCCCTTTCAGACTCAGATCGCCGGTGTCGGTATTGATCGTGAGTCCGCGGCTGTCGACTTTCTCAAATACCACGTCTCCTGTATTCAATTGGATATCTGCTTTTTCCCAGCTGACTCCCATGATATTGACATCGCCGGTCTGTCCGCTGACATTCATGGTTTCAAGGACCTGATCCGGAACATAGACCAGGATTTTCGGATAAAATGTTGCTTCGTCCAGATTTAGATTGATTCCCTTGAAATCGACTGATCCGGAATTAATTTTCAGGATTCCCTCTTCTACAGAGACTTCCGGCTGATCCATCCGGTCTCCACAGATGACGGTTACCTGATTTGTGCCTATGTTATCCATCTCTGTCGGCTCCAGTAAGCCTTCCTTCTCCATCCAGCTGCTGTCTCCGTAATAGCCGGTGCCCAGGATCCACAGATCTACATCTCCGGTAGCTTCGATTCCATGGAAGTCTTCAACTTTGTAATTTGTAATCCCTCTTTCTCCCGGGCTGTCCTGAAACCAGTCGTAATGGTCGGCCAGTTTCTCTATATTATTTTTGCCGCCGGTTGCCAGGCCTGCAACGGTACAAATAAGCCCGATTAAAAAGACGAGGGAACATATGATAAAAAATGTCGCAAGTTTACTGTGCTGTTTCATATTCGGCACCTCCCTTCATTCTGGAAAGCTTCTTTACTTTTCTTTTCTCACTGATATGCCTTGCAAGACTGCCGATGCCCCGGAAGAGGGCTCTGATTCCAAGGATTGCCCCGGCGCCGGCAACCAGGGAAATGGAGAGGGCCATCAAGCCAATACCCGTAAAAAGGGCTGCTGTAGACAAGGCCACGGGAATTGCGGCACAGCCGATAACGATCATCCCGATTCCTCCGATAAATGCAGCAAGGGTTCCGAGGAAAATGCCGATAATCAGGGAGAGAACCGCTGCGATGAGGCTGATAGCCAGACCCCCGATACAGATGGCCAGTGGAATTGATACCGGTGCGCTGCAGATGCCGATGATTATCCACCACACTGCTGAAAGTTTATTACCTACAGATACTTTTTCTTTGCCGGCAGGTACTTCCCCTTCCAGAATGCGGCTGGCGTAATCCGCCTTAATCTGTTTTGCGGCTGTCTTGGGACTTCCCAGCTCCCTGACCAGTTCTTCTTCCTTTTTTCCTATCATTTCTTCCGCTTTTTCCTCTGTGAGACCGTCTGTATTTACAGATTCCAGAGCGTCATCGAAATATTCATTAAAAAATTCAGTCGCTGCGACTATTTCTTCCGGCGGAAGCTTACGCAATTCTTTTCGCAGATTATTTATAAATTCGGATCTGGTCATTCTTCCGTCCCCCCTTCCATTGTTAATAAAGGCATTTGCGCGGTTTCGAGCAGCTGCTCGATCGATGTACGGTATTCGTACCACTGCTGTCTGTAATTTTCCAGCTTTGAGAGCCCCTTCTCTGTGATCGCATAGTATCTTCGGTTCCTGCCATGGTGCGGCTGGTCATAAGTCCTGCAGAAGTTCTCTTTCTGAAGTCTTCTCAAAACGGGGTACAGTGTCGATTCGGAAATGGAAATCGCACTTTTCATCTTTTGTGTAATCTCATATCCGTAAGTGTCCCCTCTTGACAAAATGGCAAGAGCGCAGGCATCGAGTAAGCTTGATTCGATTTTAAAAGCCATTCGTACCTCCTTTCATCTCTGCTGTTTGCTATCTCTTGTACAATACTATATGAAATATAATATTATATGTCAAGAAGATGTTGTGTTTTTTTATTATTGCAATCTGAGAGGATGCAGGATTTGTCATCGGCTGTAAGGGGTGATATAATAATATATTATGTAACCGGTTACTAATTGCAGTTTTTCGGGCGATAGAGATTTATGCGTTTATTTATTGCGATTCCATTTGAAAAAGAAGTCAGAGACCGTCTGACAGATCTGCAGGAGACACTTAAGGCCGGAGGGATCAGGGGTCGCTTTACCCCTTCTGAGAACATTCACATGACTCTGGCTTTTATCGGGGATTATGCGGATCCGGACAGAATACTCGACATCATGGAGACCGTGCCTTTCAGGCCTTTTACCCTGCAGCCGGAGGGACTACAGCATTTCAGAGATCTGTACCTGCTGAGGGTCAGAGAAAATCCTGCTCTTTCTTCCTATGTGAGAAGGCTGCGCAGGGCTCTCTCCGATGAGGAGATTCCCTTTGACCGGAAAAAGTTCAGGCCCCATATTACTTTGGCCCGAAAGGTTATTATGCCGGAGCAGGGGCTGAGAATGCCGGCCATGATGCCTGCCGGAGATGCAGAGGTCCGTAGAATTTCACTGATGCGGTCGGACCGGGGCAGGCATGGAATGATATATACAGATATAGGAGGTGTCGGTGATGACAGACCATATTGAGGTGTTGACCCATAGCAGCATCCGGATTGCTGCGGATGCAGGCATTATTTATTTTGACCCCTTTAATGTGGAAGGAAAGCCCGCGGATGCGGATTACATTTTTATAACCCATGACCATTATGACCATTTCTCCCCGGACGATATCAAAAAGATAAGCAAGGGAGATACCCTGATGATCGCTCCGGAGAAAATGCGCGCAAAAGCGCAGGATATGGCAGGTGACCTGGGAGAACTCTTTTTCGTTGAGCCGGGCAAAAGTTACGCAATCGGTAACATTTCCTTCGAGACCGTAGCGGCCTATAATGTCTTAAAGCCCTTCCATCCTAAAAGCGCCGGATGGGTTGGCTATATTATTGAGGCAGACGGACAGAGGATCTATGTAGCCGGTGATACGGACCGGACAAAGGAGAGCGAAAAAGTGGTCTGTGACATCGCTCTGGTGCCTGTCGGCGGAACCTATACCATGAATGCGTCAAAGGCAGCCGGTCTGATTAATGTCATCCGTCCCAAAGTTGCCATTCCGACCCACTACGGCAGTATAGTCGGAAAAAAAGAAGATGCGCAGACCTTCGCCGGTCTGGTAAAAGAGCCGGTGAAAGTGGTGATCAGGAATGTGTAAGTTGTTTACAGTAGGGAAAAAAGCCTGCCTCCCGGTCATGATACTCTTTATCATTGTCACAGTCATCTGCCTTGGCGGATGCGAAAAAAAGCGCTACAGTATATCGATTGATTCCGGACAGAATCTGATCACGGAATGTCCCCTCTATGCATCGCCGGGCGATATAGTCACTGTAAAGACGGTATCGGTCACCGACGGAGAACTTCATATGTCTGTGAATAAAGATGCTTCTTTCGGCGAATTTATCCGGGAGGGCGTCTATGAGTTCGAAATGCCGGAGGGCAAGGCCGTCATTGATGCCTGGGTAGTCAGCAACGGCCTGGCAGAGCGTTGAAAGCTTTTTGTTAAGGAGGAACCCTGATGATGCGAAAAAGAATCATATGCTTTTTATGTGTTTTCTGCCTGGTCATGGCGTGTGGCTGTGCTGCCGGATCCGGGACAGGACCCGGAAACGGGAAAAAGAGTCCGTCAGAAAAAGAAGATATAAAAGATAAAGACAAGGCCGGCAAGAAAACAGAAGCTGAAGAGAAAAAGAACGAAGAAAAGCCGGAAGCGGGAAGTAGTTTTGAAGACATTTACGGACCTTACGACGGATATACATATTTTGATGATGACGGAAACGTAAAGTATTTCCTGGGAACGGACGGCGAATTCACTCTTCACTGCATGTTTGTATCCGGAGATCCGGAGCCCTATGAAGTAGTCTACAAAATAGAGTTTTCAGATGAGATACTGAATGGAAATACCCTGACTGCTAAAAAAGTGATCGAGACCGGCCAGGGAACAGACATTACATCTTGGTTTGAGCTTATCAGCTTCACTTTCGGGGATGATACTGTCCGTATGGATGTGGAGCGGGATGAATCCACTCTGGCAGGAGGAAGCGGTGATAACCTGCTGGCAGGAAAATACTGGATGATCCCCAAATCTGAAGGTCCGCAGAAGGAGTCCTCTGATGAAGGTTATACGCCGGAGGAGCTCTGCGACATGGCACAGGACTATTACAACCGGCATAACGGTTATTATCCTCCCGAAGCAGACTGGACAGAGGAGAACGGTCTCTATACCATACACCTTTATGAGGTTGTGGACAATGGAGACGGGACGACGCACACGGCTACATCCGCCTGGTATGAGGTGGACAAATACGGAAAGGGAACCGACATCATCATGGGAAACGAGGTTGACCTTTCGAATTAAAAGAAGCTTATTCTGCCCTGAAAGGAGCATTTGGCAAAATGGAGCGTGAGAAAAAAGAACTGCGGAGCCTGCTGCTTAAAAAGGTGTCGGAACTGCCTGCGGACTACTGTAAGTCGGCGGATCGCCGGATTATCGGCCACGTGACTGGCCTCAGTCAATACAGAGACAGCCATACTGTCTTTTGCTATATAGGAACAAGCAGAGAGATCAATACGGTCCCTCTGCTTGAACGCGTTTTAAGGGACGGAAAGCGTCTCTTTGTTCCGCGATGCCGGGGAAAAGGCATTATGCAGGCTTATGAAATCACAGGACCTGAAGATGTTGAAAAAGGCTTCTACGGCATTCTTGAGCCGAAAGACTATTGCAGGCAGGTGGAGAAGGAGGAGATTGACCTGGCTCTTATACCATGTCTTTCTGCCGACAGGACGGGTGTCCGACTGGGTTACGGCGGCGGATATTATGACCGTTATCTTATGGGGGCTGCATTCCCGGCCATCTGTCTGTGCAGAAAGGCCCTCCTTTCCGAGAGTCTTCCTGCCATGGCCTATGATAAAAGGGTGGACGCCATTATTACGGAAGACGGGCTGATCCCCTGTCTCAGTTAAGTCAGGCTGATCATTTATTTTATAAAGAAAAACAAGAAAAAGTGAAACATTTTCATTGTTTCAGTTGTGTACAGGATAGAAGGAAAAAGATGGAGGTGGAATATGACCAGTAGTATGAATAAACCGGTTGAAGAAATCCTGGCGGCATACGGCGATCATATACTGAGACTTGCCTTTTCCTATCTGCATCACATGGAGGATGCGGAGGATATCCTGCAGGATACGCTGATTCAGTATATGAAGGCCGCGCCGGTTTTCCGGGACCGGGACCATGAGAAAGCATGGCTTTTGCGGGTGACTGCCAATCTGTCAAAGAACAGATTGAAGTACAACAGGATCCGCACAGGCACCGAACTGGAAGAGAGGCCTGCCCCCGAGCGGGAGGACCTGACCTTTGTGTGGGAAGCAGTAAAGGCACTGCCGGTAAAATATGCCGAAGTGATCCATCTGTATTACCAGGAGGGATACAGTACCGCACAGATTGCCGCCATTCTGGATATGGCGGAATCCACGGTCAGAGTACGTCTGAACCGGGGCAGGAAAAGGCTGAAAAATGTATTGAGGGAGGCGTATGACTTTGAAGGATAATAAATATCAGGAACTCATGTCAGAGATTCACGTGACAGATGAAATGGCTGACCGGGTCCTCGCCGGCGTGGAGAAAGCCATGGCTGAAGAGGAGGGACAGACAGCGGAGAAAAAGCAGGAAACTGCAGGAAAAGACACAGCCGTGGACAGGAAAAAAGACCGGGAGCCTATTCAGTTTAAAGAAAAGAAAAAGAGAAGACCCTGGAAGAGGGCCGGAGGACTTGCGGCTGCGGCCTGTTTGGTATTCCTTCTGGGCAGCTACTTTGGCAATTCGCTCTTATATTCAGGAAGAAATTATTACGCTGATGAAAGCGCTTACACAGAAAGTGAAGACGGATATGCCGGCACGGATGAATATTATGATGAATCCGTGGAAAGCGGTGACAAAGACTGGGCCGGCGAGGAAGAACCTGCCCAGACAGGTGGCTCCCAGAACAGCAAAGGCGCTAAAGGAGCCGATCTTCCCGACACTGTGGCAAAGGACAAGCTGGTCTATACCTGCAGGGTAAGCCTGGAGACAAAAGATTATGAGAAAAGCCGCAGGGCTCTTCTGGATGAGGTTGGCCGCATGAAAGGCTATATTGAATCCGAAGATGAAAATGCAGGCGGCACGGAAACGATCGGGGCAGAAGAGGAGAGAACAGGAAAAAGCTGTACCCTGGTGATCCGTGTGCCGGCTGCCGATTATGACGATTTTGTGGAAAAAATGTCCGACTACGGAACAGTGCTTTCCAGAAATGTGGAGACAGAGAATATCTCCAATACATACGGTAATACCGAGGTGAAGATTAAGGCTCTCAGAATCCAGGAGGAGAGACTGCTGAAGATGATGGAAAAGGCGGAATCAATCCAGGACATGATCGCAGTGGAAGAACGCCTGACAGAGGTGCAGTCAGAACTGGCATGGTATGAAGAGTCCCTTACAGGCATGGACAATCAGGTGGATTACGCCACAGTCACTGTAAGTTTAAGAGAGGTAAAAGAGTATTCCGAGTCTCCTGAGGCCGGATTTGGAGAAAAAGCAGGAAGACAGCTGAAAGAAGGCTTCGGCATGCTTACGGCCATCGGCAGAAATCTGGTGTATGTACTGCTTTATCTTCTTCCTTTCCTTGTGACAGGCGGAATCATCTTTGCCGTAATCTTAGTGGTTACCAGAAAGATCAGAAGCTGACCGCTTCTTTATCTCCTTTCTCAGAACAAAGAAATATATAAGATTCATGAGTATACCGCAGCAGGTGGCTAAAGGCGCGGCAGATCCGATCATCTGCAGGCTGGCGCCCGGCTGAATACTCATATACCAGGACACGGGAAGACGGACAAGTACGGTTTGTATGAATCCCTGGAGGAATACAAATACGGTCTTCTCGTGTCCGTTATAATATCCGATGAAACTGAACATAATGGGCGTAACGATAGCCTCGGGAGCGAATCCCCGCAGGTATTCAAAAGCTCTTTTGATGACTGCCGCGTCATGGGAGAAAAATGCCGCAGGAATGTCTCCGTGCAGGTAGGTAAATATCGTCACGAATACACCCAGTCCCGCGCCGATACAGATACCTGTAAACAGGGCTCTGGCTGCCCGGTCTTCCCGGCCTGCGCCGACATTCTGGGATACGAAAGCGGCCATGGACTGGAGCAGGGAGCCCGGGATCAGCATAACGAAGCTTACGATTTTACTGGCGATTCCATAGCCTGAAGAGGCATCCAGGCCAAGTCGGTTGATAAAGGCACACAGAGCCAGGAAGGAGAGCTGTGTAAGGATCTCCTGGAAGGCGATCGGTGTGCCGATTTTTATGAAACGGACAACTTCCGGATTTGGCCGGATCTGGTCTGCAGACAGAGAAAAAGGCAGATCTCTGCGGCGGATGATCAGGAGGGACAGGATCACACTGACAGCCTGTGCCATCACGGTAGCCAGAGCAGCCCCCGCCACATTCATGTGAAGGGCTGCCACAAAGAAGAGATCTCCGATGATATTGACCACGCATGCGATTGCCACAAAAAGCAGAGGCATGCGGGAATCTCCCAGACCCCGGAAAATTGCGCTGATCACGTTATAGGCTATAATGAAAAAGATACCGCCTCCGCAGATCCTGATGTAGAGTATGGTAAGGGAAAGAGCCTCAGGGGGAACCTGCATGAGAAGAGCAAGCTGCCTCGCAAAAACCAGCATTATAAGAGAAATCACAAGGGAGGATACCGCGAAGAAAAAGACGGCGCCCCCGATCACATAGCCGATCCGCTCCGGCCTTCTCTCGCCCAGATAACGGCCGATCATGACCGTGACACCCATGGACAGGGCGGTCACGGTAAATATGACCAGATTGACTACATTGCTGCCTGTAGACACAGCGGCAATGCCCGAGGTCGTACCGAATCTTCCCACTACCAGAATATCAGCGGCTCCATACATACCCTGCAGAATCAGGGCTCCCAGGATGGGAATCATAAAACGGAGCAGCTTAGGCGCTATTTTCCCCTGTGTAAAATCACTTCTGTCATTCATTTCTGCCAATTATCCTCAAACAATTCTAATCGCATTTAACTGATCAAACATCATATCAAAGTATAAAACACCCTTAAATCATTGACAAGAGGAATTCTTTTCCTGACCGCCCGTAAAATATCCCGGAAAGGCGGAAATTGTTCATCTGCAGGATTCCAGAAAGATAAGATTATGTGATATAATATATACAAATCCAAAAAGGAAGGGAAAAGACCGTATGATCAGGGCAGCGATATTTGATATGGACGGACTTATGTTCGACACGGAAAAATACTATGATGAAGAATGGGAAAGGCTGATTGTGGAGTTTGGATATGAGGCCGATCCCAGGATGGCTGAAAAGCTCCGCGGTACCAACGGAACCCTGATGGAAGGCCTTCTTCTTGAAATGTATCCCGGCCTGGATGTCAAAAAGTTTGTGAAGACTACCATGGAGAGGGTTGAGAAAATAACGGAAGAGGGTATTGATGTCAAACCCGGCCTTTATGAGATACTTGATTATCTGAAAGAGAAAAATGTCCGTATGATCATAGCATCGGGCAGCCTGAAAAAGCTTGTGGTCCGTAATCTGAAGAACCTCCATCTGGACACTTATTTTGAAGATGTGGTGACAGCGGAGGATGTGCCCCAGTCCAAGCCTGCGCCGGATATTTATCTGGAGGCGTCCAGAAGACTTCAGATGAAGCCGGAGGATTGCTGCGTGCTGGAAGACAGCTCCAACGGAATCCGGGGTGCTGTCCGGGCCGGCTGCCTGCCCGTCATGGTGCCGGACGTGGAGAATCCCGCGGCCGATGTCAGGGAGGCCTGCGCAGGTATCTACGACAGCCTTCTGGATGTCATGGAAGCCATGAAAAAAGGAGAACTTCCTGTAATTTCCTAAAGAAATCGGGAATTAAAAAAGACTGTAAAAAGAATAACAGAAAGGAGATGTGCCAGGATGACCCTTAGTGAAATAAGAGACAGAAAAAACCATTACAGTATTTCAAAGGCAGTGCGGATTATAATACCGGTCCTTCTTTTGCTGATTGCAGCCGCCCCGTTGAAGGCGGCACAGACAGGATACCGGGATCTTACACTGGTCCGGGGTGATACCAGGCCCATGTCCGCGCGGTGGATTCAGTCTTTTGCCTTTGACGGAAACTGCTACTATTATGTCCAGATGACAGACCCCTCCCAGGGTAATCTTATGCTGACACGGGTCAGATATGATGAGATGGGAGTCCATAAAGACTATATGCGCCTGAATCATTTCGGACACGGTACCAATCTGGACTGTTCCGTATATATGGGAAGTACCTGGCTGTGGATCGGATGTGAGGCGGACAGAACCACCGGAAGAACCCAGGCAGTCACCTGCTTCAGGTATTGCCCGGGACGTACCCTTGACGGGCACGGAGAGAAAGTCTATTATTTCTGCAAAAACGGCAGGGGCGGAAAGCTGACCGGAAGACGTGCCAGCAATATCTTTCCGGCGGTAAGCGACGACGGGAAATGGATGGCCATCCGCTATACCAGCAGCCGGATTCAGCATTTCCAGATCTTTTCCCTGGTCAACGGGACAGACATTAATCCGGCAAAGCCTGTCGAATCATTCTCCCTGACCCGCACGGATGGCCCCTTCCAGGGCTTTGATATCCAGGGAGACCAGCTGGCCACGATCGAAGGAAGTGCCAGGGCCTCTCTGCTCCGTACTCTGGGCCGCGGGCGGAGATATCGTCCGACCAGGGTCGTCACCTACAATATTAGGACAAAACGCCTTAATACCGAGACGATCGCCGGCGCGGCAGCACTGACCTTCCGCGAACCGGAAGGAATCAAGCTCTATAAAGACGGAAACAGAGAGATGATGTTCATCTCGGGAACCCTTTTCGATCAGAAATGTAATGTCTACACGATCAGATAATGATCAATGGCCTGAAAAGAGAGTGCCGGCGGATTGTCCGTCAATAATATCATAGAGAACCTCCGGCCTTTTGCCGTTGGTGATGATCGTGTCGATCCCCTGGGCGGTAGCTAATCCTGCCGCCTGTAACTTTGTCCGCATGCCGCCGGTTCCTCTGCGGGATCCGGCTCCGCCTGCCAGCTTGTAGACACTTTCATCGATGGTATCGATACGCTCTATCAGTCTGGCATCCCGGTAGAAACGGGGATCTTTGTCAAAGAAACCGTCAATATCGGAGAGAATGACCAGCTTGTCCGCCTGGCAGAGGACTGCAACTACAGCGGAAAGCATGTCATTGTCACTGAAAAGACGCTCCTCGGATTCAATCTCGGTATAACTGACGGAATCGTTCTCATTAACAATGGGGATCACACCCTGTTCAAGCAGGGCATCGAAGGTATTGGTAAGATTATACTTCTTCTCCTCCTGCTCTATATCCTCGGCATTCAGAAGGATCTGAGCCACGGTTTTATTATAATAACTGAAAAACTTATCGTATAAAAACATAAGCTTACACTGTCCCACGGCTGCTGCAGCCTGCTTCATACGGATGGTATCCGGCCTGGAAGCAAGACGCATCTTGTTGGAGCCCACCGCTATGGCGCCGGAGGATACCAGGATCACCTCATGCCCCATGTTCTGGATATCGGATAAGACCAGTGCCAGCTTGTCGATCTGATAAAGATCACTTTTTCCTGTCTCATGTGTCAGAGTGGATGTTCCTACTTTGACTACGATTCTGTAATGATTGCTGCTCATATGTTTCCCCTTAACTGTCTTGTAATAAAGGGCAGAAAACTGCCTGCAACTATAGTATCCGCAGGGGCGGATATTTGTCAATGATAATTGTGGATTTAAACCATTTGGAAGATACATTTTAAAAAAAATATGGTAAAATACAGTAAAGAGTTTTCTGACTTTTTCTCTTCAACAGGGAAAAGTGGTTGTGTTGACAATTAATAGTGCTCATGATATCATCGGGATGTAGTAATCGAAACTACATATAAGTCTGATTATAAGGAGTAAACTATGAACGCGCAGAAGACAGCTGTTATGATGGATTCATGCGGAGATCTCCCCATAGATATCCGCAGGCAGTACAATATTTATACACTGCCGGTTCATGTCATTTATCCGGAAGGAGACTATCTGGATGGAATAGACATCGATCCCAGAGTCGTCTATGACAGATTTCCGGAGGAAATTCCCAAGACATCCACTCCATCGCCTCAGGAAGCCATAGACCTTTTTGAGCGTATCCGGGAAGACGGATATGAAAATGTGGTTTGTATATGTATTTCCAGCCGGCTCAGCAGTACGGTCAACACGATCCGGATCGCCTCTGAGGAGGTAGAAGGGCTTAGAGCTTTCGTATTCGATACGAAGAACATTGATATCGGCAGCGGCATTTTTGCCTACTGGACCGCGCGCAAGCTGGAAGAAGGCATGACGTTTGAGGAAATCTGTGAAAAGCTGGAGGAGAAGCGGTATGATTCTCATCTGATGTTTTTCATGGATACTCTCAAATATCTGATTGCCGGAGGCCGGATCGGACGGGTTGCCGGTATGCTGGGAGAGGCACTGAAGCTTAAGCCTATCATTTCCTGTGATAAAGAGGGCGTGTATTATACTGTATCCAAGATACGCGGAAAGAAAAACGGTCAGAAAAAGCTGCTTGACCTTTTGGCCAGGGAGGCGGAAGGGCATGAGTGCTGGATTGTTGTCGGCCATGGCGATGCGGATAAGGAGTCGGAGGCGTTTCTTGAGAAGGTGAAAGAGAGAATCCCTCAGGCAGAGTTCCTTTTCCGCCACCAGATCGTGGCATCCATGGCGATCAATACCGGACCGGGTCTTATCGGACTGCTTGTTCTGATAGATCCCTGATGCCATCCGGGGATACACAGTCACTGATTACATGCACATGGTTCATGAAACGGGAGGTAAAGAATGGGATATCCAGGAAAAGTTGTAAGACAGAGCATAGTCAGCCAGAAAATCATTGCTAATCTGAATGAAGGCCTGCGGAAATGCTATGACATTCCCGAGGGACACGAGAGTGTGGGAATCATCTCCACAGATTATCAGGATATTTTATACTGCGCGATCGACGATGCTTCAAAGAAAACACAGATTGAAGTTGTATCATGCGGAACATATTATGGCGGTTCCAGTGTGAAATGGAGCAAGGACAGCGGCGCTGTATTTGCTATGATCTCCGGCCCCAATGTGGCAGACGTAAGAAGCGCTATGCAGAGCATTGACGACTACGTAAAGAGACAGCCCTTCCTCTATGACCTGGCAGGAGACGGCAGCGGACTTTACTTTGCCGGCCTGATCAGTGGCGCGGGAAGATACTTCCAGAATACACTGGGCGTTACAAGAGATACCTGCCTTGCTTATCTTTCAGGCGCACCGGTTGATGCAATGTTTGCCATCGATCAGGCTCTGAAGGGCGGCAATGTAGAAGTTGCCAAGCTTTATGCACCGCCTCATTCCGATAACTGCGCTACGGCAATCCTTTCCGGTACAGAGGCAGCCTGCAAGAATTCTCTGGATGCCTTTGCAAGGGCTATGGATCAGTGCTTCCGCAGCCCTGATCGTCTGTAGGAGACCGCAGGGGGGATTTGATGAAGGACAGCATCAGCATTGACTATACCACATTGACTGACACCAATCAGGATCTGGACATGCGCCGGCTGGTTCTTGTCGGAAGAAGCGAATGCGGCAAGACCACTTTAAAGCAGGTACTTAGGGGCGAGAAGATCACTTATGTGAAGACCCAGTATGTCAGCCAGTATGACGTACTGATCGACATGCCCGGAGAGTATGCGGAGAATCTGGACCTGGCTCATGCTATCGCCCTCTACACATCCGAGTCGGACGTAGTCGGAGTCTGCATCAGCGCTACAGAACCCTATTCCCTGTATCCGCCGAATGTCACACCCTACGCCAACAGAGACATCTTCGGTATTGTCACCAAGATCGATCACTGGGCGGCAGATGTGGACCAGGCGGTCCGCTGGCTGGAGCTTACCGGCTGCAAGAAGATATTCTGCGTCAGTTCCTACACCGGGGAAGGAGTCGATGACATTATTGATTTCCTTAAGATCAAGCATGAAAAGAGAACAGTGACAAATGTCATGCGGGAAATCAATAACGAGAAGTTCGGCAGACTCTGTTCCCTGCCCGGATATTTTCTGGACTAGGATCAGTAGAAGAAGATCTGAGTATAGCGAAAATGAAATAAATGACATAGCAAAAGGGAGATCCGTCGGATCTCCCTTTTGCTGTGAAAGCGGGCTTATGATTATATCAGATCGAATGATGTCTCAAATTAATAGTGAACATAAACAGTGGTTCCTGCGGATACCATACTGTAGAGGGCAGCAGCCTTGGAAGGCGGCATATTGATACAGCCGTGCGACCCGTCATACTGATAGATATTTCCGCCGAACTGGCTTCTCCAGTTGGCATCGTGTAATCCGATACCTGTGGAAGTGATGAAAGGCATCCAGTAGTGTACGAAAGCATTGTACTTAACCATCAGATGATCTCTCTGTTTGTATGCAATACTGTAGATACCTGTGGGAGTAGAACGGCCTGCCGAAACATTACCTGTTACAATATCACTGGAAAGTGCTACGCTGCCGTTTTCCACATACCAGAGCTGCTGGTTGCTGATATTGATATCAATGAAAGTACGTCCTAAGTTGCCGTCATCACGGTCAAGTCCTTTATTGGCATATATAGGCTTTCTGTTATTGAGCTTTTTACCGGCCTTGACTGTCTTGATGATCTTCCTGGACTCTCTGCCGACATCGACTTTCCATGCGGTCAGGCCGGAAGGAATCTCGCCGTCAAGAGAATTAAATGTCTTGGACACTTTTTTCTTTACATAACTCTTAACTTTGCCCTTGTCCACGGAAACCTCGAAATCCTTGGAGCATTTTACAAACTTGGAAATATCCCCTTTGGTAAGCTTCTGCTTATATTTGCCGTCTTTGTAGGTGATGGTTCCCTTGAGGTACTTGTTCATGGTATCACGGGCTTTGATAACCTCTTTGGAATCTGCCTTGTACTTGGGCTGCTTATAGTAAGTCTTCTCAACCAGAGAGATGTTTTTATTCAGATTGCAGAAGGCCTCGGAGGTACCTTCAAGGAAGTGATCTTTGTCAACGATATTTCCGATGACCTCATCTTTGATCTTGTAGGTCTTGTCGTCTTTGTCATACTCGATCTTTGCGGATTTGGATTCAATCGGATCCGCCGGGCTCATACATGAAAGTTCATCAATGGATGCGGAGAGCTTATCCGAATCCACCTGGACCTTGAGGCCCTTGTGAGGATACTTGGTATTAAGACGGGCAAACCATGTCATGAATTTCTGCTCTTCCAGCACCGCATCGATACTGTCAAGATCAGTGTAGGAGAGACCTGCATCCTCAGCGGTAAGGACTTCCTTGCCCTCCGGTTCCTGGATCGTCAGGGAGAAATCCGCAAGATTGGTTTCCAGATATGTTTTTGCCTCGGCATTACTCTTCATACCGATATCTATGTCCCCCATTTTTGTGTTGGGGAAATAATGTGTGCTGAAGAAAAGCGCCCCGGAAAGATACAGTGCTACAAGAGAGCCTGCACCGATCATGGCTTTCTTCTTATAATCCTTTTTCTTCTCGTTCCGCTTTGCAACTCTCGACATGTCATAAGCTCCTTTTAGTTATATATCCAGTGTAGTTATAAAAGACAATTGTTCCTCCATATCATAGCAACATAAATAGCAAATATCAATAATAATATTGTTATTTTACCAAATTACAATTATTTTTAACAAGTTAGTAACCATTACTTAAAAAAGAAGAAGCATGTTTTACATTGCGGTAAAAAGCTAAATACGGTAAAATGTAATAAGACAGTAAAAGGGGGTTCCGGCAGGATCCCCCGGCTTTAATTTTATAATGAAAAGAGGGGATAGCATGTTAAAGGGTTTATCACAATTTACCCCGGAATCCTTCATTACCGCCTATGACAATCTGGAGTTTTTTATAAGGATAGCCCTGGCGGCGCTGATGGGGGACTGATTGGTTATGAGAGGTCAAAAAGATCAAAGGAAGCGGGAATCAGGACCCACTGTATCGTAGCCATCACATCCGCGGCATTTATGATTGTTTCCAAATATGCATTTCTGGATATTGGCGACATTCCCGGAAGCCGCGGCGCAGACTCGGCCAGAATCGCAGCCCAGGTAGTCAGCGGTATATCATTCATAGGAGCCGGCATAATCTTCAAACAGGGCAGAGCAGGTGTAAAAGGTTTGACCACCGCAGCCGGCATCTGGGCAACCGGTGCCATCGGCTTAGCTATCGGATCCGGCCTCTACTGGGTAGGAATCATGCAGACAGCGGTCATCCTCTGCGCCCAGTATATGCTTCACAAAAACTCAGTAGGAGAAGATAATTCCGGCGAGCAGGAGATCATCATTAACATGAAAGAAAAGAGCGGTTCACTGGAAGCTTTTCATACCCTGATTGAAAAGCATGGCGGAAAAATCGAAGATATTAAAGTAGAGAGAACCGGTGAAATGCTCGAAATGAGAATGACAGCTGTTCTGGAACGGATACTCACAGCAGACGAAGTGATCGCCTTTATGGAGGAGCATCCTGATGTGACGGAATTCAGTATATGACATATAATCCGGACGACTGAGAAGACAGAAAGAGGAATTAGACATGATATTTGGACTGACCTACTATATGCTGATCTGGTTTTTTCTCATATATGCCATGATCGGATGGGGTGTGGAAGTGGTTTACCAGGCCGTGAAAAAAGGCATAATCGTAAACAGAGGTTTCCTTAACGGGCCGGTCTGTCCGGTCTACGGATTCGGTATGTGCTCGATTCTCCTGGCAATCGGCGCTGTAAGCGGAGGAAAGGAACTTAACCTTTTCATCCTTTTCCTCGTAGGGACAGCGCTGACAACAACCATAGAACTGGTAGCAGGAAGGATCCTGGATCTGGCATTTCATGCCAGATGGTGGGACTACAGCGACATGCCATTTAACCTGAACGGTTACATCTGCCTGGAATTCAGTATCATCTGGGGCCTCGGATGTGTATTCGTTATCAAGCTGGTTCATCCCCTGATCGAACATCTGACGGCAGATACCATACCCGCTCAGTACGGGATGCCTTTCCTTGGCATGGTATATGCCACACTCCTGGCAGATTGCATCATCACAGTGGCAACTGTAAGGGGCCTCAACAAGAAGCTGCGCGAAATCGATGAGTTGAGCGCCATTATGCGGATGCCCTCGGATGCCGTATCAAGAAGTCTGGCCGAAAACGCCATCAACGCCTCTGTCAAATTAGGTGAAACCCAGGTGCAGGCAGCACTGGCCAGGGCGGAAATGCGTGATGCCTACGAGAATACCAGAAAGGAGATAGCGCTGCAGCAGACCAGGAACAGACAGGAGATAGAACAGCGATTAAAGGAACTGACCGACTCCCTGCTTAACCACAGAGTATTCGGCGCCGGCCGTTTCATATTCGCATTTCCTCACATGACCCACAGAGACTTCCAGGCTTCAATAGAAAAAATCAAGAATACAGCTATGGAAAGAAAGAACTTCGTCAGGCTCTTTACAACAGAATCAAAAAAAGAAGAGACAAAATCATAGAAAAGAAACCATACCAGACCATGGGCTTCCGCCCGGAAAGGAACTTGAAAAATGTTAAAGCAGGTATCAGTATTCGCTGAGAACAAAAAAGGAACCATGAGAAAGGTCACACAGATCCTCGCAGACGCCGACATCAACATACTCGGATCTGTAACCAACGACAGTGCGGAATACGGAATCATCCGCATGGTTGTTGACGAGCCGGAAGAGGCGGTAGAACTCCTGAAAAAAGGCAGCTATCTCTGCCGGATCACAGACGTCATCGGTGTAGAAGTTACAGATGAACCGGGAAACCTTAATAAGCTTCTGACAGCCCTGGAGGAATCCTATATCAATGTAAATTACCTTTACCTGTCCTTTAACCGGGTCAGCGGAAAACCGATCATGGTTCTCCACTGCGATGATCCCTATGAAGTGGAAGTGAGCCTGAAAATGAGAGGATTTGAACTGGCAGAAGCCTGACAGAAAAAAGGAAATCTGATTATAAATGACCGAAAACACATTACAAAATACAAAAAAGGAATTGCCACAGAAGAAGAGATCCCGGCAGAAGGGCCTGCGGATGGGGATTGACCTTGCAATGACAGCCCTGCTTCCCCTTCTTATGGCCTACTCTCTGGTCGGAGAAAAATTCCATGAAATCGCGGGAACTCTCATGTTCCTTCTTTTCATTGTCCACCACCTGATTAACAGAAGATGGTGGACAAGTCTTTTCAAAGGCAGATACAGTCCTGCCAGAGTCTTCCGGACGGTTATTAAAATTCTGCTGCTGATATTCATGATTTTGCAGCCACTAAGCGGCATCCTCATATCAAAGCATCTTTATACATTTGTCCATGTCAGGGAACTGACTGCCCGGGCAAGGGAAATCCACCTGGCAGGTGCTTACTGGGGACTGGTTCTGATGTGTGCCCATGCCGGGATACATTTGCGGACACCTATAGCCCGGCTGAGGAAGAAAAAGGCCGGATTGGCAGCCCTTATAAAAGACGCTGCCGCTGTCATATCAGTCTGGGGCATTCATGTGTTCCTTAAAAGAGGGATTGCTGCATATATGTTCCTGCGGCAGAAATTTGTATTTATCGATCCGTCCCAGTCAAAAGCAGTCTTTTTTTTCGAATATCTGGCAATGATGATCCTCTTTGCCACAGTCGGCTGTATTATTGACACCATATTGACACACAGAAAGCCGGAAAATCCCGGAAGGTAAAAAAGAAAAAGGAGTGCAAAAATGAGAAGAAAAACACTTACGATCATACTGACCTGCCTGATCATACTCCTTGCGACAGCCTGCGGAAACGAAAAGAAGCAGGAAAAGGCTACACAGAAAGCCCCGGAACCACAGCAGGAACAGACAGAAACAAGGCAGGCACAAGAAGGAACAGAAGAGGTAGAAAAACAGGGAAAAGAAGAAACTGCAGAATCGAAAGCTCTTGCAGTCTATTTCAGCAGAGTCGGAAACACGGAATTTCCGGAAGATATCGATGTTATTTCGAGCGCAAGCCTGAACACAGAGGCCGCGACACTGAAAGGAAACGCCCAGCTGATCGCGGAATACATCGCCGAGGAAGCAGGATGCGACACCTTTGAGATCGTGACCAGGGATCCCTATCCCGTAGACTATAACGAAACAGTAGACCAGGCCAGAGACGAACAGTCAGAAGAGAAAAGACCGGAACTGAAGAATACTCTTGAAAACCTTGACATCTATGACACCATATATCTGGTAATGCCCAACTGGTGGGGAGACCTCCCCATGCCTGTATACAGCTTCCTGGACCAATACGATCTGACCGGCAAGACCGTCAACGTATTTGTAACCCATGAAGGAAGCGGATTTTCAGGAATAGTAGATACCGTCAGGAAGCTGGAGCCGGAAGCGAAATTCAACGAGGCACTGGCAATCAGCGGAAGCAGCGTATCAGATGAAGAAGAAAACGTACGGAACTGGGTAAAAGAGAATAATTAACAGCTTCTGTTTCCGGCAGAGGATAAAAAAGAAATAATAACAAAGAGTCTCACCTATATCGAAAGGTGCAGGTAGAGTAAAGAGACTGCTAAAACACTCATAGAATCTGTCTCTACGGGAATCAACTGCGCAAACTCGCGTGCGCTCGGACAAGCTTGTTGATTCCACGACAGATTCTATTCGTTGTTAGCAGTAGCCTCTTTACTCAAACAGCACCCTCTGATATAGGTGAGACTTTTGTTTTAGGTTTTT